>NZ_JAHXLB010000031.1:0-6787 GCF_021062735.1 Helicobacter pylori
CCTTCCGCCTGTCTATGGGGACCGGCGGAAGGCGCAACGGATAGGGGGGGTATCAGTAACGGCCCCTTGCTGCTGTTGCTTTTTCCGGGTGCTGCTTGTTATGGCAGCCCTCACACAGGCTTACTAAATTTTTATCTTCGTAAGCCAGCTCCGGGTACTCATCTGCGTGTTTGATATGATGCACCGTTGTAGCCTGTACCGCCTTTCCGTACCTCTTGCAGTGCTGGCACATATATCCGTCACGCCTTAATATCTGTTGGCGCTTCCTCCGCCACCTGGGAGAATTATAATCAAATACAATGTTCATTACCCGCCCTATCCCTCCCGGTGTCTACTATGCCGGGCTACCAATTATTGTTACCAAACCGTGGTTATCCGCTTAGTGCCTTTCTTGTTCCCGCACAGCAGGAGCGTCTGCGGCTGCTCATGGTCGCTCTCGCTGCTGGGAAGCAGCATCTTCCGGGCTGCGTAGCCTCCGTACTGCTGCCATGCGGTACAGCTAACCACTACCAGCTGCTTGGTACGGATAACATTGTTGTTACTGTCCACCACGATCTTTTTGGGCTTACTGATGGTGCCTTTGTGGGTATGGCCAACAATCAGAGCGTCAATGCCCTCTATGGTGTAGCCGAAGCGCTCATTGCGGTTGACCGTTGCACCGGTGTAAATGCCGCCGCCGGAGCCATGGGTAACAGCCATCGTATAGCTGGTGATAGGGATATCTCTTGTTACCCTGCGCCCAATCTCCAGTTTGAGGAATGCTATGTCCTCGGCGTAGTAGTCCTCCATGTCCAGTTTGCACATGATATCGCCCATAATGTCTTGGTCGGTGTCCTTGGCCGTCCTCGCTTCGTGGTTACCGGATACCGCGCAGAGTATCTTATCCTTGATGGGCGTTAGCATTTCCACCATCATCTTTTTCTGCTCCCGCGGGCGGATATAATCCTCAAAGGGGCTTCCCACCGCGTTCCGGGTATTGTTGTTGATGAGATCGCCGCCAAGGATGAGATAAGCATCCTCCCGCTCTACCCGGCGGCAGAATGCTTGCCAGCCCTCTTTATCGTGTAGGATGCTGCCCAAATGCACATCAGATACCGGATATACCTTGATGGTGTCGCTCTGCGGGATTTTTCGGACTATTAAATCCATAGGTATCCCCTCCTTTATGGCATAAAGAAAGAGAGCGCCTTTCGGTACTCTCTGACTGCTTTTTTGTAAGGCAGACTATTGCGAACTTGCGGCCTGCCAGCGCGGCACCTTTTTTACGAAGGTCATGTATCTTCGGCCGATGGGATAACGGGGCATCGGCGGCCCCGTAAGAAGGAGGTAAAACATGAAGGTGGAGCACCCGATAGGGCTTGAACCTATAACCCGCTGCTTACAAGGCAGCCGCTCTACCATTGAGCTACGGGAGCAGATCGCCGGGATTAGGGGCCCGGCTCCCCACCAGGAGGAATGTCAAGGGAAGTCTGTGTTTTACCACACTATCAGTATACACTGTATATGTATCTTATTTCTGCAATGTTTCTGCAAACTTTACAGTTCTGTCAACCCATACCGGCAAAGGGCATATCTCCGGAGGGCTTCGTCCTTATCGTAGTAGATTTGCCGCTCGCTCTCGTTGAACTCCTGGCAAAGCCGTTGTATGTAGCCGTATTCCCGGCGGATGTAGAACAACTCAAGGATGCGCCGCTGCTTTTCCGTCAGGCAGGCCAGTCCTTTCTCAACTTGGGAGGTCTGCCACTTGACTACCACAAGGTTTGCCGAGAGCGCATCCCGGCGGGAGATTGCGTTAATCAAATGATCTTCCCGGCCGCAGCCACCGCCCTTTACTGGTGTAGCATCGCTGGTAGCGGACCGGATGCCGTCCATCTGCTCATTGTAGCGGCGGATTTCTTCCGGCAGGCTTTCCAACGACCGGAGCTTATAGCTATGGCATTTCAGCTCGTCAATGCAGATGCGCTTGTAGTCAATCATATTTCTCCCTCCTCCGGCGGTTCCTTTTCCGCCCGCCTTTCTCCATAGCTGCAGAAATCGTCCTCGTGCATCTGCGCACAAAGTATATTCGGCTGCCCCGGCGTGCCATCTCTGTACTTGCAGTCCTTACACCGCACCACCGGGGAAACATCAGCGGGCTGGAAACAATCTACCTCATCGAGCATATCGTCAACCCAACAGGCACGCCACCAGCATCCGTTGTGGTCTTTTCCCTTCGCCTTGCACGGCTTGCAATAACGCTCCTCGACGCTTTTCTTAAACGCTTCCCTGTCTATGTATTCAGCCATTGTCAAAAATCCCCTCCCATACTTCTTCATAACCAGTCTTTTCGTAATCGATTTTCAGACGCTTTTCGCGGATCATGGCGTTCAGCGCCCTGACACACGAGCGTCCATATGAATTATCCTCACAATAGTCACACATACTGCCGAATCCACAGCACCCAAAAGAGCTACCACCATCTGCACTGTGCCGGTCGCTCCATCTCTGGAAACCATTTTCCCACTTCCGTTTAGCTTTACCTGTGTTGTTACTTGATTGTTTCTCCGATGTGTCATATAACTGCATTTGGTCAGCCATTGTCGGCCCTCCTTTACTGCAAATACCCGCGATGTTTCCTCTTCGCCTCAATGTTACTTAAAATGTCCCGCAAATCGAATGCATCAAGGCTGCATTTCCACTTGCTCGGGCTGTACAAATGCAAGATGCAGTTTTGACACCCTCGCTGCTCACCGCAATACTCTGTAAGCGTTTTTATCGCTTCCACGGCTTTCTTATCGCTGATTGCCATCTTGTTCCTCCAATGCTTTCATATTCTGTCAGTCGTTCCATCACTCTACCTCCTGCATCCAGAACTTACGACGGCAGTCTGTACACCTTTGTTCTGGGTATCCACACCCTTCGCTATCTCGGTGAGCAGCAGAAATATCAGACGGACAAAGCCGCAGTACTTCGTACTCATCAAGCCTCGCCTCCGGGTAGTGCTCTAAAAACACGCTCTGCCTCGTCTTGCGTGGATGAGCAGCAGACCAATCCTCGATCATAGCAACCTGATCCGTAGCGTCCAGCGTTGACTCTTGACCAACTGCGCAACATATCTCATCCTCGCAAGCATTAAAAGCAGGGCACCCATTACATCCAGCATCAAAACTCTTGCACATTCGGTTGCGTTCCTTAATAAACTTCACAGCATCCATGTTATCCCTCCTTTACCGACAAAGTGTCGTTTCTAACCACGCCTTTACCACAGGAAAAATGCGGTTTGACAGCCCCGGAGATGTTCCCCTTGGAACACTCTCCATAACAGGCGGGGCATTGCATCAGGCATCAAAACACCTCCTTTTCTCGCTCGTCCGCTGCCGCCATGGTTTTTACAGCTCGGCGCAGCCAATAGCGTTCGTTTGCTGCTTTTACCTTGTCACGGTTCTCCGCTCTCCACTTGCGGGCATATTCCCGCTTGGCAATCTGTGCAAGTTCTTTTTCCGTGTCGGAAAACATAAGATGCTGACATTGCCGACATTCTATTTTGTTTTCGTTCATTTCCTCGTACCGGCACACGCCCGGATGGTTTACTACAGGGCAAAAATCTGCAACCGCCGGGCAATCGCTGTTTACACAGACTTCATCTTTCAGCCATTTACACATCATTCTACCTCCTTAGCCATCAGCAAATCCTTGTAGTCCAGCAGCAGCGCCCATATCTGCTCCGCATCGTCATGGTCGAGGTTGACTGCACCCTCTGCGTCAACGGCAGCAGCCAGCCGGTCTATGTCCCGGATTACTTCGTAGTAGTCCTTTACGGTCATTGGCTCACCCTCCAAAATTCTCAAGATAATATTGCTTGCCGTCCTGCCAACCCTTGTAATAGGCTGCCTGCTCCCGGCGTTCCTGTTCCTCTGCGGTGATCTCCGCCTGGGCCACTTCATCCACATGGTTCCACCTTTCGGCCGAAATAGCCGATAGAACCATTATGCAGAAAGCAGCTAAGATTATCGTAACTGCCGCTGCCGTCCAGTTCCTCATAACGAATCCCTCCTAAATCCGAAGAATGTCTTTATTTGCGGCAGGGTCTCCAGCCTGTGGCCATCTACCGTTATCAGCGCTGCGTAGCCCCGGCCTATCCAGCCATCGTGCCAAATCTCCCGGGCCTCGTAGTAGTCCACGCTCTCCCGGCGCTCTGTGGTTTTGCCGCAAACCCTTATCTCGATGTCGATTTTCCCATCCCGGCGCTTTATCCAATTCTTGGGACGCTTATACTTACCGGATGCCGCTGCATCCTTGTAGCATTGTTTGGAGCAGTACTTTTGTCCCGGCTGGCCGAAATATTCCTTCCCGCAGTATTCGCATTTCTTCGGCTCGGCTTTTTTCATACTGCTTTTGCGGGCCCGGATGCTGTCCATGGCCTTTTGGCACTCCTTGCAATACAGCTGCCTGGGGTTGGTGCTGCCTATCGGCCCTCCGCATCTCTTACATGGCCGGTTGGTGTCTCTCTTGATTCCATAGCGAGACAAGATTTGGGCCACATAGCCGTAATCAAGATCGAGAATTAAGGAAATCTCCCTGTTGGTCTTGCCCTCCCGCACCAGCTGCTCCAGGAACTCCGGGTCATTTGAATTAGAACAGCCGATTTTGGCGTTAGGAGACGCTTTATCGTATGACATCATAACTCACCACCTTTTCCTGCTCGGCCATCTCTGCGCGCATTTTTATGGCTTTGGTGATAGCGTTCCAGCGCTTGATAAATTCCTCGGCACTTTGTCCCTCAAAAAGCGGCTTCTCCCGCTCTACATCCTTCTGTCCCATCAGGGTACCTCCTCTATGTCAATTTCTGTTCTTGGGTTTTTGGGGTCATATGCCCCACGCAGCCGCAGTTCTACATGGTCAAAGCTGTCGTCTGCAATCACGCCTCGGTCGGTCAGGCCATCCATCAGCATCTTGCCATTGTAATTGTCAGGGTCGTGCCGATGGCGTGTGGGAAAGTAGTAGGTGATGGTCACTATGGCCTTGTCCATCGGCTTTTGCTTTTTGCAGTACGCTCGCATCAGGCCAATCCACCGCTGCTTTTCTGCCCGGTAGTCCCAGGTATTTGCCCGACCAGCGTACTTGTTCAGCGATGGCGGGATTTCGGGAATTGTTATTTTCACACATTCTCCTCCATCATCCGCTCCGCCAGCGCCAGGTCATAGCTGGGCAGCTGCTTTACATCTGCCATACCGGCCAGCTTTGCCCGGATATCTGCAGGCAGGGCTTGCATTTTGCGCTCGCTCTCCTGCCTTGCCCGGTAGCTGCGCATAAAGTTGGACTGCACCACGCTCTGCACTGTCCCGGTGTCCATGCTGGCCCATTCCCGCAGCTGGGAGGGGTGTCCTACCAACCGTTGTAGGTTCTCCGGCAGGGCTGCAAACTCTTTCTCGCTGTTGTAGCCGCTGTTCCGCAGGGCCTTTGCAATCAGCGCCCATGCTTCCCCCTCGGAGAGTTCCGCCGGTCTGCTGATCTCCCCAATAGCGGCTATGATAGCCCCGATGTGTGGAGGGAACCCCTTGCGGTCGCTGGCGATGTGGGACTTAACCGCAGCCGCTACAAGGTCAGCCGGGTAGTCTGCCAGCATCTCCGCCCACAGATTTACCACCGCTTCCGCATCCTGCCGTTTCATGTCCCTGTAGTACGCTGGATAAGCGGCCTTGAGGATGGACATAACAGCCAATGTTTCAGTACGGTTCATGTTGTCCCTCCTCCTGCAGCATCTGCAAAAATACATTGTCGGTCCCACCAGCAGACTTGGCGCCTTTCAACGGGTAAACATCCTGCCAGCAGCGCTTAACGCTCTGATCGAGAATAAGTCCCTTGGTGTGGTTGTCCCCCGGTGCCAGCCGTTCCAGCTCATTCAGGATCATCTTTGCGGCCCGATCAGTGAGGGGCTTTTTGATTTTCTTGCGCATCTCACAAAAGCCGTTCCAGTTCTCCATCAAGGCTTCCGGGACATCCACACGCCCCCTTGGGGGGGTAGGGGGGGTATTATTCCCGGAGGGAATATTTTCTTTGTCTTTGTCTTTGTCATTGTCTTTGTCTTGGCTTTTCTGGGTTTTAGAAAAACCCGCTGGGTTTTTTGGGTTACCTTGGGTTTTCTTCGGCCTACCGCCCTTGGAACCGTTTTCCCTGCTTGTTTTGGCTCTTCCTTCGCATTCAGCAGCCATCCGGTCTATTTGCAACTTTGCTACCGGCCATATAAAACGCTCGTTTCCCCGGAAATCGGGGGCTGCGCCCGTCTCTGCATATTTCAGCATAGCCGTGAACAGCCGCCCTCTCTCCGCATCTCCGAGTTCCTCCATGGCATCTGCAAAGTCTGTAAAGACTTTAAGGTACTTCATGGGTTGTCCTCCTGTCGCTTTTTACTGGGAAGCGTAACCCTTAATTAAAAGGGAGGTCGTTCTCGTCCTCGATTTGTTCAAACCCGCCGTTTTTGCTCTCTGCGGGCTTTTCCTCTGCCTTGCCGGTAGATTTGCTGCCGCCAAACAGAACCTCCTCTGCGATAACCTCTGTGGCTATGCGCTTATTGCCGTTCTTGTCCTCGTAGTTGCGAACTTCGATGCGGCCTACAATGGTGATAAGGTCACCCTTGCCGAACCACTGGTTCACGAATTCGGCGGTCTTGCCCCATGCTACGATGGGGATGAAGTCTGTTTTCTCCCGGTCACGGCTTCGGTCTACGGCGATGGTAAAGCCGCAAACGCTCTTACCGTTGTTGGTCTGCTTCAGTTCGGGGGCCTTGGTCAGCCGCCCATTAAGGATT
>NZ_JAHXLB010000032.1:0-5643 GCF_021062735.1 Helicobacter pylori
CACCTCTCTCCATGTTCAGGTATTGTGCCGTTATGGTCTGCATTTCCGCCATGTCGTGCTGGTTCAGTTTGATAGTCTTTCCGGTGTGTCCGTCTGTCCAGTCAAATATCATGTGTGCGTGGTAGTTCGGTTTCCATTCGTTTGCCAGTCCGTTCCATACGGCTGCACCCTCATCCTTGTGGGTGTAGATTTGAAACGTATGTATGCCGAAGCGTTTCTCCAGTCTGTCTGCCAGTTCCCGAAGCTGGTTTATTGTCGTGTCCTCTTGGATCACGACAACACCTTCACGGATTGGGGTTGCCTTTTTCTGCAATCCTTGTCCGGTTGCAGCCTTGTACTTTTCTGCTATATCCTGATGTACTTCCGGGATAGAGCGTTCTACCCATTGTTCGTTTCGGTGGGTCAGCTCCGGGCGAATGTAGTCCAGTTCCTTACTGCGGAGGTTGTGTCGTTCCGCACTGCCGATATTACATGCTCTTACATTGATACTCGTCTTTGCCATATTGTATGCGATTTAGGTTTCTGTATTGTAAAGTAAAGCGGTACGGAGTACTGCTTTACACGGGGTCGAGGGGTTTCCCATCGCACACAACCCCTTTAGGGGTTATAGTGTGCTATAACCTTTTGCAAAGTTAAGCCATTCGGACGGCATTTGCAAGCGGTGTGAAATTGTTTGAGTTCTCAGGAAGTTTTCAGGAACCTCTCAGGCTTTTCTTAGATACCGCATGGCACAAAAACTCATCGGTCGGGGAGCGCCGGCACGGCAAGGGGGTGTACCAACACTCCCGACGAGTGCAGCCATTTGCATGGGTATTTTTCTTTTCGTTGGTGGCTTTTGGTTTCTGTAACAAAATCAAAAAAACTATTTTTTTGATTATTGTAACGCTATTCAATTTTTAATACTTGATTTTTGTAACGTAATCAACTATTTCGTATTTTTGATTTCGTAACATAAATCAATGAGTTATGGAGTGCAATAACATTTATTATGCGGTGGATATTGACGGTGAGGTGTTCGTCAAGAGTGATTCCGAAGTGTCAGAAATCGGACATGGCTGCAAGATAATAGGCAGGGTGTGTACGTTGGAGTGTGATACATCGTGTATGGCTTACCGTTCCGGCACGTGTCCTTTTATTTGCATGAAGGATTTTTCCGGCAACTGGATTTATGTAAGAAAGGAGGTGGGTTTATGAGTACTGAAAGCGTAACGAAATCAAAGAGGGGTGGCAAACGTGAAGGAGCCGGACGCAAACCGCTGAGCGGATATGGGACGGTTGTCATGCGTGTCCCTTCCTGTCTGAAGAAGTACATTCTCTCCATGATAGACATATATGTAGACTGGATGAATAACGATGAAATGAAAAAATATATAAAGGAGCGCACCACTGTCGGAGAGCGGTTGCAGGCTATAAACATCATAGAACGTCTTGTCCAGCATGAGAGGGAACGGATTGCGGAACGTACCAGGAATGATGATGACAAAAGGCAGATGCACTTGTTTGACGATAGCTCCCAGTAACGGGCAACACTCTACGACAGAGCAGGAGTTTGCTGTTTGGGTGCTTCCCCCTTGGGGACGGGAGGGGGGGGTATGTACACGTAAAACCGATTAATTTTAATATATTTGCACTATGTGGAAAGAAAAGTTGGGAAACTATCTGATAGACGTTTCCAAGTATTTTTTGACAGGTGTTTTTGTAGCATCACTTGTCAAGGATTTGGAGGATATGCGATGGCTTATCTATGCGCTTAGCGGAACTGTCGCAGCTATTCTGTTATTATTAGGTTTAATTTTGACAAATAAAAAGGAGGGTAAATAATGGGAAGCTTAATTATCTTGGGTATGGTTGGAATACCATGTGCGTTGTTTCTTCTTTGGTTCTTGACGCCGAAAGGGAGAAAATGGCTCAAAACAAATCATATGATTTAAAGAAATCAAGCCGCTGGAGATGTCGGAACTTCCGTCAATTCACTCCAGTGGCTTTTTATTTTGCAGCTCTCTCCGCATATCGCAGTGTGCTGCTGTTTGGGTACGGCAAATATAGCTATTTTTCCGAAAGTATGGAAACATTCTTCGGCAGATCCGAATGGTGGGGGAATGGGGGTGAACCCCCATACTTGATAAATCAGAAAGTTTCGTGTCAGTTGCTGTTTTGAAGGTTTTTCAAAGGGATATTTGGCGGTTTGAAAGGTTTTGCCTACTTTTGGAGTGATAAAAACACGAAGCCCATCGGCTTGCTACCAATGGGCTTTGTATTGTTTAATCGGCTTCGCTTCTTACTTTGGCCGGTGGGAGCGAAACCAAAAATCTTTTAACATGGACAAAGATACTACAAATAAAGCCAACTGCAAAGAAAACCTGATAAAAAAGGGTGAAGAAAGTCTTAAAAAAAAGGCTAAGGCTAAAATCATAGCTCATAATGTAAGCTGGAAACTTGCGGAAAAAAATCCGGAAAGCAAGCTTCTCAAGGCTTATGAAGAATCCCATTATTGTTCCAATACTTATGTTGTAGAGGGTGGAAAAGCCCATTCACACTATTGTCATAGACCTTTTTGTCCTATTTGTCAGCGTATTCAAACGGCACAAAACGTGGAGAAGTTCCTTCCTATTATGAAGTTTTTGCGAAGTGAGGGAAGAGAATTCTATTTTGTTACGCTTACTTGCAGGAATTGTGTAACGGACAATGTGGATGAACTGCGTTCATTTATAAAGAAGAACAATAAAATATGGTCTGAGGGGATAAGGACAAGACACGCTTTTCGTTCTTTGAAGTGTTCTGGTGTAATGAAGAAGGAGTGTACTTACCATGTGAAGGACAAGAAGAAGGGTGTGTATTCTTTCCATTATCATTTTCACGTGATAGTGGATTCGTTGGAAGCTGCAAAATACATAGTGGCTCAATGGAAGAAGTTGCAGGGCACTGAATCGGATTCACGTTTTCAAAAGTATGTCAAGGTTCAGGACTTGGAGAACAGCGCACTGGAGCTTTTCAAGTATTCTTCAAAGGCTTCTGTTTCTGTAACGAAATCAAAGAAACATAAGGGGAAGAAAACTAAGATAGAGAAAGTGGAAATCAACTATCAGGCATTAGACGTGATATATACTGCCATGCACGGTATGCAGCGTATGAGCAGTTTTGGCAAGTTCCGGGAAATGATAGGGGATGAAGCGTTGAATGAGTTCCGGGACGAGGATTTGGAGTTGAATGTGGAAGGTCTGAACGTGGAGGACGGCGTTTATACATGGTATATGTCTGTAAAAGACCGTGTTGCAGATTGGTTCAATATGGAAACTGGAGAAGCCTTGTGTCGTTATGAGGTAACGAGTAAGGACGAACTTCTTCAAGAAATATATCTTGAAGAAGAAAAAAGTCCTCCTGATTGTTAGTATTTGGGTGGATTGTAGGGGGTTAGCTCTATATATTCTTTATAAACGGAGGGGTCTGTCCAATCACCATGTATACTATAAAAGGAGAATTTACTTTTAGTTAGTTCTTTTATTTCCCAAAAATGGTTTCCACCAAAGTATATGGTACTGAAACTTGGATCGCCAAAAGACCAGTTTCCTTTATATTCGGATTTCTTTTCTTCTTCGCTTTTATCCGTTATAATATCTGTTCTTTTGTAAGTTCCACTTTTGCTGAAATTATAGGTGGTTTGTCCGGTTCCGTTTTCGGTTTCATATACATTTGTAGCCCAAGTTGTATCACAAATCAGTGATATAATTGTTTTTTCTCCGTGATTATAATAACCGCTTTTTTCTATACAACTTGAAGTTAGTATAATTGCTATTATTGTAAATAGTATATTTTTTGTTTTCATGACTATAAAAAATTGACAATCATACAAAATTACAAAAAAGATTCATTAACTTTGGTAGTGTGTTTATTTATTAACTTTTAAAAAAGGAGGCTTTATGAAGAAGTTTTCGTCAATAGTATTGGGCATTTTTGCTGCATTTGCGATTTGCTCATGTAACGATGAAGAAGTGATGGAACCTGTGGTGAGTGATACTCAAACGGACATGGAAGTTCTTTCTCGTTTTGTTGATGTGAATGAAGCAACAAACGAATATTATATCAATGAAAACAAAAGGACAAGAGCTTTGTCTTATGTTACTGGTTCGGATTGGGAAGCATTGGAGAAAGTTAGTCCATTAAGTGTTGAAAAGTTTAAAGGGAATTTAGCAGTGCTTAATGCTCAAGTAGCGGCAGCTATTTCAAATCCGAGTACTGCTTATATGGTATTTTCTGTGAATGGAAAAACAATTGTGAAGAAAGTGAAGGAAAACGTTGGATTTGGTTTTGCTGCTGCAGAGGGAATTGTAGAGAAGTCTAAGGCTAATTATCCGAAGTTAAGTATATTTGGAGGTTCTCCTAATTCTACTACTGGAGTCTTTTATGATTCGAGTAGAACTATGAATATGGATGTGGCTGTTAATAATAATATAACATTTAATTACTATTTCTTTGAGGTATTAAACCCGAATGCTAAACCTAATCCGGATGACAGTATAACTACACCTGAAAGTGTTGCTTTTAGTGGAACTGGTCCTTTATGGTGTACAAGGTTTACTTGGACTTCTTATTGGGATGCAAACGAACCAGGTAAAGGATTTAAATGGGAGTTTAAAGGTAAGGGAACAACTCCTTCATCAGGTTTTATAGCTGATTGTACTTTTAGTAAATAAGGAGCTTTCTTATAAAGAAGAGGAGGATGGTTGTATATCTTCCTCTTTTTTATAAATGCATACCTCTGCCGATGTCGAGCCCCAGTATTTTTTGTAGCTTGTTCCATAGTTCTCTGAAGAAAGTCCTGAAGTGTGTATCATTCATCCAAATGGTGGTAATTCCATTCCGACTTTTGGCTATGTCTATCTTTACGTTCTTGACCGGATAGGATTTTCTTTTTTCCCTATCATAAAGGTTTCCGGTGTATGTTATTTCTTTCCCGGTAAGGAGTTGCCGGATATCGCTGTTCTCCACTCCCATTGACCGGAGTTCCTCGATGTTCTCCTTTGCGTTTTCCATACTCGGGAACATTTCGGTAATGGCTTTCATCCGGGCTTCCCCGTTCCTGATTGCCATGCGGTGTGTTTCCCTTTCCCTTGCCAGTTCTGTGTTTGCGGTTCTGATATGTCCCTCGAGGTTCTGAACCTTTGTCTGAAGTGTGTAGTTTTCGGATTTCAGCCCTTTTATTTCATGCTCCTGCCGTTTTACCTTTCCGGCATTGAAAAGGCTTGTGGTGGCATCAAACACGGTAGTTCCGGCTTTCATCAAGGCTGTCCCGGTATCGGCTGCGGCTCCTTTCAGTTTCTGAACCTTGATGTCCGTTCTTACTTCCTTCAGCTTTCCTTTTGTCTGTTCAAGTTCCTCCCGGACTTTGCCTATTTTTTCTATTCCCTCTTGTTTGGTTTGCTCCAGTTCCCGGCACTCCTTTTGGAGCTGGGCAGCCTTTTCGGCTTCGACCTGGTTCTTATATTGTATGGCTGAGAGGTGCTTCCGGTCGGAGGAAACACCTCTCTCCATGTTCAGGTATTGTGCCGTTATGGTCTGCATTTCCGCCATGTCGTGCTGGTTCAGTTTGATAGTCTTTCCGGTGTGTCCGTCTGTCCAGTCAAATATCATGTGTGCGTGGTAGTT
>NZ_JAHXLB010000004.1:0-41771 GCF_021062735.1 Helicobacter pylori
GCATCCAACAGATCACACATAAGTATGTATCGCAAGTTTATTATAAAAAGCTTTTAGTGGAGAATGCGAGCGGTGTTTTAGGCTTGTATCATGGGTATTTTTACGGGAATATCAATTATTTTAATGAAGCGATTATAACGATCATATCAACAAAGAAGGCTTTAAAAGGGTTATAATTAACTCTCATTGAGCGTATGGGTGTGAGAAAAATAAGCCTAAAATCCATTTTAAATCTTGGATCTGTTCTCATCAAACATGAATGGCTAATTTTTTGACTAACGCCAAGCTCTTTGCTATGGATTGTAAAAAATGTTTTTAGCATTTTTTAGATTTTATTACCCATATCTGATGAGAGTCAAGCCTTTTTTATTTAAAAAGGGCTGTATCAATCACAAGGAAATGTAATCCACTTCTTTGGGTCTTTGATGGTTGGCAATGAGTTGCTTACAGGTCGCAACGCCTTCTGAAGTGCCAACCATTAATAGCTTGGATTCGCTTGCAATAATCGTTTCTCCATCAGGCATGGGGATGTATTTGCCATCTTTTTGAGTGATACCAATCACAAACGCTTTAGCGATCTCTCTAAAATGGGCTTCTTTTAATTTCCTTAACACAAGCCAGCTGGTTTTGGGGACAATCACTTCCTCTAAGTCTAAAAGCGTGTCTTTTTTATTGATAAAGCGCTCTAAGATATTTTCCATATCCGGACGCACCGCCATAGCACTCACTCTCTGCGCCATGAGTTTTGTAGGGGAAACCACCATATCAGCCCCTAATTTTTTTAATTTTTCTAAGCCTTCATCGCTATGCGCACTTGCAATGATGTAATAAGGTTTGCGCTTTAATTCCTTTTCAAACAAGCGCACGCTCACCATTAACGCCACATTCACCGGTAAAATCTTAGACAAAGCCACAACACCCCTAGCGCTGCTTAAGTGGGTTTTTAGCATGGCTAAATTGGTGTGCGGATCGCCTATGATATAGTAGGGGTATTTGTGCTTAATGGCTTCTTCTTCAAAACTAGGGTCATTATCCACGACCACAAAAGGGATCTGAGCGGAGCGGAATTGCTTGCTCAATTCAATGGTGTATTCGTTGTGGTAACAAATCACATAATGATCCTTAAGGCGCGCGATTTTATAAATCATACCTTTCTCCTTAATCAATCTGGTAAGCGTGCCTTTATTGACCACGCTAACTAAAATAGCCACGCTAAAGGCAATGATTCCTGCCCCAAAAAACATTAAAATGGAAGTTAAAAAAATACTTATAGGCCCAAACTGGCTTTCATTTAAAGTGCCAAACCCTGTAGCTGTCATGGTGTAAGTCGTTTGAAAGAAAGCTTGCATAAGGCTATAATTTTCTAGGGCGAAGTATCCCAGAGTGCCTAAAAGCACAAGCAATTGGATTAAAATAAGCGGGAGTCTAAAGACCTTAAATTGCTCATAGATTTCAGAATTTAAATTGACTTCTGGCTGAATTTCATCGTCTTTTTTGATTTTAAAAAATTTCAACTTTTCAAACAAAACCAATTCCTAGATCAAAATAAATTCTTTTGAAAGCGTTTCATTTTTAAACTCCCTTAAAATATCAAGCCCAATCGCACCAAATTGATATTTAATAAAGAAGTTTAGTTTTAAGGGGAGTTTTAAAAAGGTTATCAAAAACATCAAAACCACCCCTACAATCAAAACGGACAGAAATTCTAAAAACTAAGCCCCTTTACGCATGGTTCTTAAAGTGGAAGCAGCCACTTTAATGCGTTTAGTCGTGCCGTCGTCTAATTGGATCTTAATCGATCGCAAGTTAGGGAGTAAGCGGCGTTTGTTTTTGTTGTTGGCATGACTGACATGATTGCCTATCATAGGCCCTTTAAAAGTTAAAGCGCATCTTTTTGCCATTGTATATCCTTAATTATTGAAATAAATTTGACATTATACTTAAAATAGTCTTTAAAGAGACTGATTTTAAGGCTAATTTTTAAATGGTTCGTTTAAGAACTACTTTTTTTGAGGCATAGAACTTTTAAAGCCTTTCATTCTATCAATAGCGTCTCGGTATTTGGCAATATTTTCTTTTGTAAGTTCTGTTACAGCTTTTTTCATGACAACCGCATACATTCTGTTTAAGATTTTATGTATCGCATCTTCTTTATTCTTTTCTAAATTTTCATGGATAATGCTGTTTGAAGAATTAAGCCCTCCAGAATTACTGTGTTTGTAAGTATAAGTCATTGCCTGAAAAGTTCCTACTTCCACAGCAAAATCATGGACTACACGATTGCTTTCTGGCTCATAAAAATTAAACCACACAGAGCCTGAGCTTTGATCCACTAGCGCGTCTAAATTAGGATTATTGGGATCTTTTACATTCATTTTTAAATCTTCTAAGATTCCTACCCACCCTTTCAAATCCAAAACGGAAAAAATCTTTCTTTTATCTTGCGCATTTAAAGCTTTTTCATCTTGAAAACGCAACACTTGATAGCCTCTTTTTTCAAAAATAGTTTGGATTTGATTGGCTAAAGCGTCTTGAAACTTATCAATATAGGGTTTTAGATTATCGCTCACTTGAATGTGTGGCGCTAAAATACCTACAACATGGTGGTTTTGTGGGGCTTGAACGATATGTATCGGATAATTAAAATCTAGCGGCGTAACATGTTCAGAGCTTGTTTTCATTCTTTCATGAGTTTGAACTTGATTTTTGGCGCCATTTGGTGTTTTTGTTTCAGCGCTTGGATTCATCGCACAACCAATCAACACGCTTGAAAGCCCTAAAGCCACTAACATTTTAGAATAAATTCTAACTTTTTTAAAAATAAGCGAACGCTCCATAAAAGACTCCTAAAAATTAAAACAAACTTCTATTCTACCCTATTCATGCTATTTTTAAGTAAATCAATTTGCGCTACAATTTTCTTTTTTCTAAATTCAAGCATGGCGATTTTAGGGGATTTTATGCTCTATTCTTTACTATATGGCTATTTCAATATCAATCTTTTCCAGTATTTGACTTTTAGAGCAGGGTTAGGGTTTTTCATAGCCTTTTTCCTCACGCTTTTTTTAATGCCTAAATTCATTCTATGGGCCAAGGCTAAAAAGGCTAACCAGCCCATTTCAAGCTTTGTGCCAAGCCACCAGAATAAAAAGGATACCCCTACGATGGGGGGGATTGTGTTTGTTTTTGCAACCATTGTTGCGAGCGTGTTGTGCGCGTCTTTGGGCAATCTTTATGTGTTGTTAGGGATAATCGTGTTAGTGGGCTTTAGTTTTGTGGGTTTTAGAGACGATTACACTAAAATCAACCAACAAAATAACGCCGGAATGAGCGCGAAAATGAAATTTGGCATGCTTTTTGTCCTTTCGCTTGTGGTGTCTGTTTTGTTGAATCTTAAGGGGTTAGACACTTTTTTATACGCGCCTTTTTTGAAAAACCCCTTGTTTGAAATGCCCACGATTTTGGCGGTTGGTTTTTGGGTGTTGGTTTTTTTATCCACAAGCAATGCGGTGAATTTAACCGACGGGTTAGACGGCTTAGCGAGCGTGCCTAGCATTTTCACCCTCTTAAGCCTTTCTATCTTTGTGTATGTGGCAGGGAATGCGGAATTTTCTAAATACTTGCTCTATCCTAAAGTCATAGATGTGGGGGAATTGTTTGTTATCTCGCTGGCGTTAGTGGGATCGCTCTTTGGCTTTTTGTGGTATAACTGCAACCCGGCAAGCGTGTTTATGGGCGATAGCGGGAGTTTGGCCTTAGGGGGGTTTATCGCTTATAACGCTATTGTTTCGCATAATGAAATCTTATTGGTTTTAATGGGATCGATTTTTGTGGTAGAAACTTTGTCTGTGATCTTGCAAGTAGGGAGCTATAAAACCCGTAAAAAACGCCTTTTTTTAATGGCGCCTATCCACCATCATTTTGAGCAAAAGGGCTGGGCAGAAAACAAGGTGATCGTGCGTTTTTGGATCATTTCTATGCTGAGTAATTTAGTCGCTCTTTTAAGCTTGAAGGTGCGTTAAAATGAAAATCTCTTTATTTGGGCATGGCAAAACCACTCTAGCCTTAGGGCGTTTTTTTAGAAAAAACCATAACGAAGTCAAATTTTTTGACGACCAATTCACTTCATCTTTTAAAGATAGAGAGGGTTTTGTTTGCTATCCCAGTAAGGATTTCAACCCTAATGATTCCCAACTAGAGATAGTCAGCCCTGGCATTAGTTTCACGCACCCTTTAGTCATAAAAGCCAAGCATTTAGTGAGCGAATACGATTATATTAATAGCTTGTTTGATTTGGTTTTCACGCCTACTATAATAAGTATTAGCGGCACTAATGGTAAAACCACCACGACAGAAATGCTCACCATGCTTTTAGAAGATTTTAAGGCTGTGAGTGGGGGGAATATCGGCACGCCCTTGATTGAATTGTTTGAAAAACAATCGCCCTTGTGGGTGCTAGAAACAAGCTCCTTTTCTTTGCATTACACTAATAAGGCTTACCCTTTAATCTACTTGCTCATCAATGTAGAAGCCGATCATTTGACTTGGCATTGCAATTTTGAAAATTATTTGAACGCTAAACTCAAGGTTTTAACATTGATGCCTGAAACTTCGCTCGCTATCCTCCCTTTAAAATTCAAAGAACACCCCATTATTCAAAACTCGCAAGCGCAAAAAATCTTTTTTGACAAAAGCGAAGAGGTTTTAGAGTGTTTAAAAATCCCTTCTAACGCTCTTTCTTTTAAGGGAGCGTTTTTATTAGACGCTGCCTTAGCCCTTTTAGTTTATGAGCAATTTTTAAAAATAAAGAATTTAAAATGGCAAGATTATAGAGAAAACGCCCTTAAAAGACTGAACGCTTTTAAAATCGGATCGCATAAAATGGAAGAATTTAGGGATAAACAAGGGCGTTTGTGGGTAGATGACAGCAAAGCCACAAACATTGATGCCACCTTACAAGCCCTAAAAACCTTTAAAAACCAAAAAATCCATTTGATTTTAGGGGGCGATATTAAAGGGGTCAATTTAACCCCCCTTTTTGAAGAGTTTAAAAACTATAAAATAAGCCTTTATGCCATAGGATCAAGCGCTTTTATCATCCAAGCCTTAGCGTTAGAATTTAATGTTTCTTGTCAGGTTTGTTTGGAGTTAGAAAAAGCGGTTCAAGAAATTAAAAGCGTTTTATCGCAAAATGAAATCGCTTTGCTTTCACCCAGCGCGGCCAGTTTGGATCAATTTTCTTCATATAAAGAAAGGGGTGAAAAATTTAAAGCGTTTGTTTTAAAGGATTAAAGCGCATGCGCCACAACATCTAATTGTGAAATTTTTTGAAAAATCTCGTTCCGTTCTGCTTCGTTTGAAACTTCCATAGAAACATTAAAGCTATAAAATTTAGCGTTTTTAGAAGTGTTTTTAAATTCCAATTTAAAGGGGCGTTGGTAGGTTTCTAAAAGCTTTTTTAATGTGCTTGTATCTTTAGTGGTCATAATCACCCTATAATCCCAAAGGCAAGGGTAAATAATGGTGGGTTTTTTTGAATCAGACGGCATTGAACAGCTCCTTAAACAATTTAGGAATGGCAATAGGGCTGTATGTGGAGCGATTGACAAAGCCAAATTTGATTTCTGAAGCAAAGACTTTAAAAGGCTTCATAGGCTCTAAAGAAGCGTTTTGGATACAATAAATTTCTTGAAAAAGCACCACAAAAACCTTTCTTAATTCTTTAATTTGCGTTCTTATTTCTAAGACCTGCCCAAGGCTTGCGGGGGTGAAAAAATCCGCTTTGATAGAGCGGATAACAAACACGCCTTCTTCATTTTCTGGCAAGACATTTTGTTTAAAAAAAAACTCGCTCCTAGCCCTTTCGCAATATTTCAAATAATTCGCATGATAGACCACGCCTTCAGAGTCGGTATCTTCGTAATATACCCTACAGCGCATTGATTCCCCTTACTTAAATAATGAAACTTTCTTAAAATTATACAATATGTAACTTAACTATAGTATAATCTAGGGGCGTTGCTTTATAATTTTTAGGTATTTTTGAAGTGGGTTTTTTCTTAAATCTTAAGATCTTTAAAGATTTCAAAAAATTAATACAGCAATAGTTGGGCGATTAAGGACATCGCTCTTTAATTCTAATCATTTACAAGGAGTTTGGTAGTTAAGATATGGGTAATCATTTTTCTAAATTAGGATTTGTTTTAGCGGCTTTAGGGAGTGCGATAGGTTTAGGGCATATTTGGCGCTTTCCTTACATGACTGGGGTGAGTGGTGGGGGTGCTTTTGTTTTATTGTTTTTATTTTTATCCTTAAGCGTTGGCGCGGCGATGTTTATCGCTGAAATGCTATTAGGGCAAAGCACTCAAAAAAATGTAATAGAAGCTTTTAAAGAGCTTGACATTAACCCCAAAAAACGCTGGAAATACGCAGGGCTTTTGCTTATTTCTGGGCCTTTAATACTGACTTTTTACGGCACGATTTTAGGCTGGGTGCTTTATTATTTGGTGAGTGTTAGTTTTAACTTGCCTAACAATATCCAAGAATCTGAACAAATTTTTACTCAAACTTTGCAGTCTATAAGGTTACAATCCATTGGGCTTTTTAGCGTTTTATTCATAACCGGATGGATTGTTTCTAGAGGGATTAAAGAAGGGATTGAAAAACTCAATCTAGTCTTAATGCCCTTACTCTTTGCCACTTTTTTTGGTTTGCTTTTCTATGCGATGAGCATGGATTCTTTTTCTAAAGCTTTCCATTTCATGTTTGATTTCAAACCAAAAGATTTGACTTCTCAAGTGTTCACTTATTCCTTGGGGCAGGTTTTCTTTTCTTTAAGCATCGGTTTAGGGATCAATATCACTTACGCTGCGGTTACGGATAAAACGCAGAATTTGCTTAAAAGCACGATTTGGGTGGTTTTATCAGGGATTTTAATTTCTCTTGTGGCAGGGCTTATGATTTTCACTTTTGTGTTTGAATATGGGGCTAATGTCTCACAAGGCACAGGGTTAATTTTCACTTCTTTACCGGTGGTTTTTGGCCAAATGGGAGCGATAGGCGTTCTTGTTTCAATTCTTTTCTTGCTCGCGCTCGCTTTTGCTGGCATCACTTCTACGGTGGCTTTATTAGAGCCAAGTGTGATGTATCTTACCGAAAAGTATCAATACTCTCGTTTTAAGGTTACTTGGGGTCTTGTAGCGCTAATTTTTGTGGTAGGCGTGGTGTTGATTTTCTCGCTCCATAAGGATTATAAAGACTATCTCACTTTCTTTGAAAAAAGTCTTTTTGATTGGTTGGATTTTGCCTCAAGCACCATTATCATGCCTTTAGGCGGGATGGCAACCTTTATTTTTATGGGCTGGGTTTTGAAAAAAGAAAAATTGCGTCTTTTAAGCACGCACTTTTTAGGCCCTAAATTGTTTGCAACTTGGTATTTCTTGCTTAAATACATCACCCCTTTAATTGTGTTTTCCATTTGGTTGAGCAAGATTTATTAAAATATTTGGCATGGGAAAATTTTCTAAATTAGGCTTTATTTTAGCCACTTTGGGTAGCTCTATCGGTTTAGGGCATATTTGGCGCTTTCCCTATATGGTAGGTCATAATGGGGGGAGTGCGTTTGTGCTTTTATATCTGGTGCTAACCTTGAGTTTAGGCATTGCTATGCTTTTAGTGGAAATGCTGATTGGGAATTTGGGTAAAAAAGATGTTGTTTCTAATTATCAAATCTTAGATCCTAAAAGGAAAAAATATTACCCTTTCACTTCTTTTTTTATTTTAGGCGGCCCTCTCATTTTATCCTTTTATGCGGTGGTGTTAGGCTGGGTGCTTTACTATCTTTTTGTAGTAACTTTTGATTTGCCTAAAGATTTAGAGCAAGCTAAAATGCAATTTAGCATGCTCCAAAATGGCAGTTTAATCTGGCCTGTTATTGGCTTTAGCGCATGCTTATTGCCGACAATATGGTTTGTTTCTAGGGGGATTGAAGAGGGGATTGAAAAATTAAATGTAGTGCTGATGCCCTTATTGTTTGTGATTTTCATAGGGCTTTTAATCTATGCGATGACTTTAGAAAGCATGCCTAAAGCTTTGCGATTTTTATTTAATTTTGAGATTCAAAAGATTGATTTTAAGGTTGTTATGGACGCTTTAGGGCAGATGTTCTTTTCTTTGAGTTTGGGGGTAGGCACGATTATTACTTATTCAGCTTTCACGCCCAAAAAAGAAAATCTATTCAAAAGCTCTTTATTGATTGTCTTGCCCGGTATTTTAATCTCTTTGATTGCCGGGGTGATGATTTTCACCTTTGTGTTTGAATACCATGCAGATGTGTCTCAAGGGCCAGGGCTTGTTTTTATTTCCTTGCCTTTGACTTTCGCTAAAATGGGCATGAGCGGGCAGATCGTTTCGCTTTTTTTCTTTATGGCGCTTGTTTTTGCCGGGATCACTTCTACGGTTTCTTTGATAGAGCCTTTAGCGCTTTATCTCATCAATCGTTTTAATTTCTCGCGCATTCAAGCGTCGCTATGGATAGGGGTTGTTGTGTATGTTTTAGGCGTTTTAGTCATTCTTTCTATGAATGAACGATACGCTAAGTTTTTGAGTTTTGCTCATAAGAGCGTGTTTGGGTGGCTGGATTTCATCACTTCTTCATTTTTAATGCCTTTGGGAGGCTTGTTTTCAGTCTTGTTTGTAGGATGGATTTTAAATAAAAAGCGCTCTTTTTTAGCCACGAAGCATTTCTTTAACACAAACGCTTTTAAAGCGTGGCATTTTAGCGTTCGTTTTATCGCGCCTGTAGTGATTTTAGCGATTTTCATCTTGCAATTTAAGTGAAATAAGGATGCTTGATGAAAAGCATTTTGCTCTTTATGATTTTTGTAGTTTGTCAGTTAGAAGGCAAAAAATTTTCACAAGATAATTTTAAGGTGGATTATAACTACTATTTGCGCAAACAGGATTTGCACATCATTAAAACGCAAAACGATTTGTCCAATTCTTGGTATCTCCCTCCACAAAAAGCCCCCAAAGAACATTCTTGGGCGGATTTTGCTAAAAAATATTTAAACATGATGGATTATCTAGGCACTTATTTTCTGCCTCTTTATCATAGTTTCACCCCCATTTTTCAATGGTACCACCCCAATATCAACCCGTATCAACGCAATGAGTTTAAGTTCCAAATTAGTTTTAGAGTGCCTGTATTTAGGCATATTCTTTGGACTAAAGGCACGCTTTATTTGGCTTATACCCAAACTGACTGGTTTCAAATTTACAATAATCCCCAATCCGCTCCCATGCGAATGATGAATTTCATGCCTGAACTCATTTATGTTTATCCTATTAATTTTGAACCTTTTGGGGGTAAAATAGGGAAATTTTCTGAAATTTGGATAGGTTGGCAGCACATTTCTAATGGCGTGGGGGGCGCGCAATGTTACCAGCCTTTTAATAAAGAAGGCAATCCTGAAAACCAGTTTCCAGGACAACCTGTAATCGTTAAAGATTATAACGGGCAAAAAGATGTGCGCTGGGGGGGGTGTCGTTCGGTGAGCGCGGGGCAACGCCCTGTGTTTCGTTTGGTGTGGGAAAAGGGAGGCTTGAAAATCATGGTCGCTTATTGGCCCTATGTCCCTTATGATCAATCCAACCCTAATTTGATTGATTACATGGGGTATGGTAACGCTAAAATTGATTACAGGAGAGGGCGCCATCATTTTGAATTGCAACTTTATGATATTTTCACGCAATACTGGCGTTATGATCGCTGGCATGGAGCTTTCCGCTTAGGCTATACCTACCGCATTAACCCTTTTGTGGGGATTTATGCGCAGTGGTTTAACGGCTATGGCGATGGCTTGTATGAATACGATGTTTTTTCCAATCGTATAGGGGTAGGAATACGCTTAAACCCTTAAAAAGCGTTCTTTTATGCTATAATTAAGACCAAAAATTCAAGGGGATTATTTTAGCTATGAAAATCAGTGTTAGTAAAAACGATTTAGAAAATACTTTGCGCTACTTGCAAGCTTTTTTGGATAAAAAGGACGCTTCTTCTATCGCTTCACACATCCATTTAGAAGTCATTAAAGAAAAGCTTTTTTTGAAAGCCAGCGATTCCGATATTGGGCTAAAAAGCTATATTTTTACGCAATCTAGCGATAAAGAGGGCGTTGGCACGATCAACGGGAAAAAGTTTTTGGATATTATTTCATGTTTAAAAGACTCTAATATTATTTTAGAGACTAAAGATGACAGCTTGGTGATCAAACAAAATAAAAGCTCTTTCAAACTCCCCATGTTTGACGCTGATGAGTTCCCTGAATTCCCTGTTATTGATCCCAAAGTGAGTTTAGAAGTCAATGCCCCCTTTTTAACAGATGCGTTTAAAAAGATCGCTCCTGTGATTGAGCAAACCAGCCATAAAAGAGAATTAGCCGGTATTTTAATACAATTTGATCAAAAACATCAAACCCTTTCAGTAGTAGGCACGGATACCAAGCGGCTTTCTTACACGCAGTTAGAAAAAATTTCTATCCATTCCACTGAAGAAGACATCTCTTGCATTTTACCTAAAAGGGCTTTATTAGAAATCCTTAAGCTTTTTTATGAAAATTTCAGTTTTAAAAGCGATGGCATGCTAGCGGTGATTGAAAACGAAACGCACACTTTTTTCACCAAGCTCATTGATGGGAATTACCCTGATTATCAAAAAATCCTCCCCAAAGAATACACTTCTTCTTTCACTTTAGGCAAGGAAGAATTTAAAGAGAGTATTAAATTGTGCAGTTCTTTAAGCTCCACCATTAAACTCACTTTAGAAAAAAACAACGCTTTGTTTGAATCTTTGGATTCTGAACACAGCGAAACGGCTAAAACCTCTGTTGAGATTGAAAAAGGTTTGGACATTGAAAAAGCCTTTCATTTGGGCGTGAACGCTAAATTTTTCCTTGAAGCCTTAAACGCTTTAGGGACAACGCAATTTGTTTTAAAATGCAATGAACCTTCATCGCCTTTTTTGATCCAAGAGTCTCTTGATGAAAAGCAAAGCCACTTGAGCGCTAAAATTTCTACTTTGATGATGCCAATCACATTATAAAGGCTTGATTGAATGCAAAATTACCAGAGCCATAGTATTAAGGTTTTAAAAGGCTTAGAGGGGGTTAGGAAACGCCCTGGAATGTATATTGGCGATACCAATGTGGGTGGGTTGCACCACATGGTGTATGAAGTCGTGGATAACGCTGTAGATGAGAGCATGGCGGGTTTTTGCGATACGATTAATATCACTTTGACTAGTGAGGGGTCATGCATTGTAGAAGATAACGGGCGAGGTATTCCTGTAGATATTCACCCCACGGAAAAAATCCCCGCTTGCACCGTGGTTTTAACGATTTTGCATGCGGGGGGCAAGTTTGATAACGATACTTATAAAGTTTCAGGCGGTTTGCATGGCGTGGGCGTTTCGGTTGTGAACGCTTTAAGCAAACGCTTGATTATGACCATTAAAAAAGAGGGTCAAATCTATCGCCAGGAGTTTGAAAAGGGTATCCCCATTAGTGAGCTTGAAATCATTGGCAAAACCAAAAGCGCTAAAGAAAGCGGCACGACTATTGAATTTTTCCCTGATGAAAGCGTGATGGAAGTCGTTGAATTTCAAGCGGGTATTCTGCAAAAGCGCTTCAAAGAAATGGCGTATCTTAATGACGGCTTAAAAATTTCTTTCAAAGAAGAAAAAACCCAACTGCAAGAGACTTATTTCTATGAAGACGGCTTGAAACAATTCGTTAAAGACAGCGCTAAAAAAGAACTGCTCACCCCCATTATTTCGTTTAAAAGCATGGATGAAGAAACGCACACTTCTATAGAAGTCGCTCTAGCGTATGCTGATGATTACAATGAAAACACTTTAAGCTTTGTGAATAACATTAAAACTTCTGAGGGTGGCACGCATGAAGCGGGCTTTAAGATGGGCTTGTCTAAGGCGATTTTACAATATATTGATGAAAACATTAAGACAAGAGAATCCCGCCCCATTTCTGAGGACATTAAAGAGGGCTTGATTGCGGTCGTGAGCTTGAAAATGAGCGAGCCTTTATTTGAAGGGCAGACTAAATCCAAACTCGGTAGTTCGTATGCGCGCGCGTTGGTTTCAAAATTAGTCTATGATAAAATCCACCAATTTTTAGAAGAAAACCCTAACGAAGCTAAAATCATCGCTAATAAAGCCCTACTAGCTGCAAAAGCCAGAGAAGCCAGTAAGAAAGCCAGAGAGCTTACAAGGAAAAAAGATAATTTGAGTGTCGGCACTTTGCCTGGAAAATTAGCCGATTGCCAGAGTAAAGACCCCTTAGAGAGCGAAATCTTTTTAGTGGAGGGCGATAGCGCGGGCGGGAGCGCTAAACAAGGGCGCGATAGGGTTTTCCAAGCGATTTTGCCCTTAAAAGGTAAGATTTTAAATGTGGAAAAAAGCCATTTGTCAAAAATCCTAAAATCAGAAGAGATTAAAAACATGATCACGGCTTTTGGGTGCGGTATTCAAGAGAGTTTTGATATAGAAAGATTGCGCTATCATAAAATCATTATCATGACCGATGCTGATGTGGATGGGAGCCATATCCAAACCTTGCTGATGACTTTTTTCTATCGTTATTTACGCCCGCTGATTGAACAAGGGCATGTTTATATCGCTCAAGCCCCTCTTTACAAATACAAGAAAGGCAAGACAGAAATCTATCTTAAAGACAGCGTCGCTTTGGATCATTTCTTAATTGAGCATGGCATCAATTCGGTGGATATTGAAGGGATTGGTAAGAACGATTTGATGAATTTGTTAAAAGTGGCGCGCCATTACCGCTACGCGCTTTTGGAATTAGAAAAACGCTACAATTTGCTAGAAATTTTACGCTTTTTGATTGAAACTAAGGACGCCTTAAGCTTTGATATGAAAATTTTAGAAAAAAGCATTTTGGAAAAATTAGAGGGCTTGAATTATCAGATCTTACGCTCTTTTGCTACTGAAGAAAGCTTGCATTTGCACACGCAAACCCCTAAAGGCTTGGTGGAATTTAACCTAGATGACAACCTCTTTAAAGAAGTGTTGTTTGAAGAAGCGCATTACACTTACCAAAAGCTTATGGAGTATAATTTAGATTTTTTAGAAAATAAGGATATTTTGGGGTTTTTAGAAGAAGTGGAAAATCACGCTAAAAAGGGAGCGAATATCCAGCGCTATAAGGGGCTAGGCGAGATGAACCCTAATGATTTGTGGGAAACGACCATGCATAAAGAAAACCGTAGCTTAATCAAACTCAAGATTGAAGATTTAGAAAAAACCGATGCAGTCTTTTCGCTTTGCATGGGCGATGAGGTAGAGCCCAGAAGAGCCTTTATCCAAGCGCATGCTAAAGATGTGAAGCAGCTAGATGTGTAAGGGATTTTGATTAGAACCCCTAAACATTTAAATAAGCGAGAGAGCGTGAATTTAGGGGCTTATTACACGCCCCCTTATTTAGTGGATTGTGCTTACAGGCTTTTAAAAAAGCATGTTGGTATTGAAGACTACACGCTTTTAGACACCGCATGTGGCAATAAAGAGTTTTTAAAACTCCACCACCCTAAAAAAATAGGAGCGGATATTGACCCTAAGTGTGGTGCTTTAATAATAAACGCTCTAGCTAATCCTAAAAGAGAAAATTATGGTATTAACCAAGATGAGCCTTTAATCATCGTGGGCAATCCCCCCTATAACGATAGAACTTCCTTTATCAAACAAAATATTAAAAATAAAGATTTCATTTTTGAGATAGACAACGATTTGAAATCTAGGGATTTAGGGATAAGTTTTTTAAGATCTTTTGCAATTTTAAAGCCGGCGTTTATTTGCGTGCTACACCCTTTATCTTATCTCATCAAAGAAGCTAATTTTAAGCAATTAAAGCTATTTAAGGATCATTACAGGCTTTTAGACGCTTTTGTTGTTTCTTCTAAATCTTTCACTAAAAGTAACGAATTTCCTATTGTGATAGCTTTATATGAGCGAGGGCGAATGGACTATGCAGGTATTAGGCGTTTTATTTTTCCAACTGATTGCGATACGACGCTATGCTTAAACGATTTTGACTATATAGCCAATTATGTGGATAAATATCCTAACGCTAAAAAGGTTGATGCATGCGTGGGCTATTTTTTCCCCATGCGAGACATTAACGCTCTTAAACGCAACAAAACTTTTTTAAACGCGCCAAGCGAAAATGCGGTGCGAATCAGTCAAGATAAATTGATCTATTACCAATATGTCCATTATTTTAAGGAAATCGCTCCTAAAATCCCTTATTATTTTGGTAATTTGGATATTATTATTGAAAATTCCGCTTTTTTAGAAATTAAAGACGCTTTTTTAAAAGATAAAAGAGTGCGTTTAGAATATTTTAAAAAATTGTTTCAAGGACACGCTTGTGAGTTTGATTAAAATTAACCATGATGAAAAAGTGATTGGGATTTTTATTCCTTTAACTTCAATTTCAGGCAAAGTGCGTGTGAAAATCAGACATGCCTTTAGCGATTATGGTGTTTCAACAGCGACTAGAACAATCCCTTTTAGTTTAAAGCATTATGTAGAGTGGCAAATCGGTTATGATGTCCCCATTAAAGATAAAGAAAAATTTGAACTCACTACTTTAAAAGATAAAAAATATCATTTTTTAGGGGCTAATAATAAAGTAAAAACTCTTTATGAATTGAGCGAAATGATTTATTACGCTAAGCAATTAGATTTAATCAGTTTAGAAAATTTAGAAAATACTTTAAAATATTTAGAAAAACAAAAACAATTTATAGAAGATAATTTTATGATTACAAGAGAAAGATTTAGATCGCATCAATTTGGTGGCATGGATTTTGAACTTTCACGCATTTCTTATCCTTTACTCATTCATTCTTTTAATGATAATCAATTGAGCGAAATTGTTATTAGAGAGCAACAATATGGTTCTAAAACCCAAGCTATGCTGTATTTTTGCTTTTCTATTTTGGAATTAAAAACCGCTACTCCCTTATTAAACAGAACGGCTGCACTTAAAGAACATGCTCTTTTGATTATCCATAAAGCCAACGCTCCCATGTTCTTAGAAATGCTTAAAATTTTTGGACTTTTAAGCCAAGCGCACCATGACGATGTGTTAAAGATTTTAGAAAAAATACTTCAAAATTTTAACAATAATACGGATTGATTAAAAAGGGAATACCCAACGCTATAAGGCGAGATAAAACCATTTATGAGAAACACCATGCATCAATAAAACGCGCTCCATAAAGCTATAAAAACAAGGCTAGGCTTCAAACTTGTATCGTTTTTCTTTAACGGCTTATGTTATACTAATAAAATACAGATTCAATTGAAGGCATTAAACAACTGCATGGTATTTTTTCATAAGAAAATTATTTTAAATTTTATTTATTTTTTAATGGTTGCTTTTTTATCCCATGGGGTTTTTTTAAAAGCCGATGAGATGAAAAAGCAAACTTTATTGGTAGGTGAAAGGCTTGTGTGGGATAAGCTAACGCTGTTAGGGTTTTTAGAAAAAAACCATATCTCTCAAAAACTCTACTACAACCTAAGCTCTCAAGATAAAGAATTGAGCGCTGAAATTCAAAGCAATGTTACCTACTACACCTTAAGAGATGCTAACAACACGCTCATTCAAGCCCTTATCCCTATAAGTCAGGATTTACAAATCCATATTTATAAAAAAGGAGAGGATTATTTTTTAGACTTTATCCCCATTATCTTCACTCGTAAAGAAAAAACTTTGCTTCTTTCTTTGCAAACTTCGCCCTATCAAGATATTGTCAAAGCCACCAATGACCCCCTTTTAGCCAACCAATTGATGAACGCGTATAAAAAAAGCGTGCCTTTTAAACGCCTGGCAAAAAACGATAAGATCGCTATCGTTTATACAAGGGATTATCGTGTGGGGCAAGCGTTTGGCCAACCAACCATTAAAATAGCCATGATTAGCTCTCGTTTGCACCAATACTATCTTTTTTCCCATTCAAACGGGCGCTATTACGATTCAAAGGCACAAGAAGTGGCAGGGTTTTTACTAGAAACCCCGGTGAAATACACCCGCATTTCTTCGCCTTTTTCGTATGGGAGATTCCATCCTGTCTTAAAAGTCAGACGGCCTCATTACGGCGTGGATTATGCGGCTAAACATGGCAGTTTGATCCATTCTGCTTCAGACGGGCGTGTGGGTTTTATAGGGGTTAAGGTGGGGTATGGGAATGTGGTTGAAATCCATTTGAACGAATTGCGCCTGGTGTATGCTCACATGAGCATGTTTGCTAAGGGGTTAAAAAAAGGATCATTCGTTAAAAAAGGGCAAATCATAGGAAGAGTGGGAAGCACCGGTTTAAGCACCGGGCCGCATTTGCATTTTGGCGTGTATAAAAACTCCCGCCCCATTAATCCTTTAGGCTATATCCGCACCGCTAAAAGCAAATTACACGGCAAGCAAAGAGAGGTTTTTTTAGAAAAAGCTCAGCATTCTAAGCAAAAATTAGAAGAACTTCTTAAAACCCATTCCTTTGAAAAAAATTCATTTTATCTTTTAGAGGGTTTTTAATGTCTTATTTTAAGAATGCTTTCAATCAAAAATCTTTAATAGACGATTCCAGTGTGTATTTAGAGCCTTGTTCTAGCTCTAATTTCATAGAATTAAAACGCATGCATTATAATGAAGAGAATACTAAGAAAACATGGGATATTATTAAGTCTTTAGACAGCGTGGCGGTTTTACTCTATGAAAAAGAATCCGATTGTTTTGTGATTGTGAAACAATTCCGCCCAGCCATTTATGCGCGCCATTTTCATTTTAAGCGCAATCAAGATCAAAATATTGACGGATACACTTATGAATTGTGCGCGGGACTTGTGGATAAAGCTAATAAGAGTTTAGAAGAAATCGCTTGCGAAGAAGCGCTAGAAGAATGCGGTTATCAAATTAGCCCTAAAAATTTAGAAACCATAGGCCAATTTTATAGCGCGACTGGGCTGAGTGGGAGTTTGCAAACGCTCTATTACGCTGAAGTGCGCGAGAGTTTGAGAGTTTCAAAGGGTGGGGGGATTGATACAGAAAAGATTGAAGTGCTGTTTTTAGAGCGATCAAAAGCTCTTGATTTTATAATGGATTTTCAATACGCTAAAACCACCGGATTGTCTTTAGCCATTTTATGGCATTTAAAAAAGTTTAAAAATGTTTAAAAGGAATTTTATGTTAAGGCTTTTGATAGGACTTCTTCTAATGAGTTTTATAAGCTTGCAATCAGCCTCTTGGCAAGAACCCTTAAGAGTGAGTATAGAATTTGTGGATTTGCCTAAAAGAATCATTCGTTTTCCAGCCCATGATTTGCAAGTGGGGGAGTTTGGTTTTGTCGTTACTAAACTTTCAGATTATGAAATCGTTAATTCTGAAGTGGTCATTATTGCCGTTGAAAATGGTGTCGCAACGGCTAAATTCAGAGCGTTTGAGTCCATGAAACAAAGCCATTTACCCACTCCAAGAATGGTCGCTAGAAAGGGCGATTTAGTCTATTTTAGGCAATTCAACAACCAAGCGTTTTTAATCGCTCCTAATGATGAAATCTATGAGCAAATCAGAGCGACTAACACCGATATTAATTTTATTAGTTCTGATTTGTTGGTGACTTTTTTGAACGGGTTTGACCCAAAAATCGCTAATTTAAGAAAAGCGTGCAATGTTTATAGCGTGGGGGTGATTTATATTGTAACCACGAACACGCTCAATATTTTAAGCTGTGAGAGTTTTGAAATTTTAGAAAAAAGAGAGCTAGATACAAGCGGCGTTACTAAAACTTCTACGCCGTTTTTTTCTAGAGTTGAGGGTATTGATGCAGGCACGCTAGGGAAACTTTTTTCAGGCAGTCAATCTAAAAATTACTTTGCTTACTATGACGCTTTGGTGAAAAAAGAAAAACGCAAAGAAGTAAGGATTAAAAAGAGAGAAGAAAAGGTTGATGCTAGAGAAATTAAACGAGAAATCAAGCAAGAAGCCATTAAAGAGCCTAAAAAAGCCAATCAAGGCACAGAAAACGCTCCCACTTTAGAAGAGAAAAACTACCAAAAAGCAGAGCGAAAACTTGACGCCACAGAAGAAAGGCGTCGTTTAAGAGATGAAAAGAAAAAAGCCAATGCCGAACAAAGAGCGAGAGAATTTGAACAAAGAGCGAGAGAGCATCAAGAAAGAGATGAAAAAGAACTTGAAGAGAGGAGGAAGGCTCTAGGCATGGATCAAGGCAATGAAAAAGTCAATGCCAAAGAAAATGATCAAGAAATCAAGCAAGAAGCCACTAAAGAGCCAAGTAACGAAAATAACGCTACCCAACAAGGCGAAAACAAAAACGCTCCTAAAAAGAATAAGGCTCAAAAAGAAGAGAATAAACCAAGCTCTAAAGAAGAAAAACGCCGCTTGAAAGAAGAAAAGAAAAAAGCCAAAGCCGAACAAAGAGCGAGAGAATTTGAACAAAGAGCGAGAGAGCATCAAGAAAGAGATGAAAAAGAACTTGAAGAGCGAAGAAAGGCGCTAGAAGCGGGTAAAAAATAACATGTTAGAGAAACAACACCTCAAATACTTTAAAAACCTAGTAGGGGGAGAGGATTTTTTCACCGATTTAGCGCATTTGAACGCTTATTGCTATGACGCTACTAAAGAAAGGCATTTGCCTAGCGGCGTGATTTTCCCTAAAAACGAGCAAGAAATCAGCCAGATTTTAAAATATTGCAACGAGCACCGCATCATCGTTGTGCCTAGGGGGGCTGGGAGCGGTTTTACAGGGGGGGCGTTGAGCGTGAGCGGGGGGCTAGTTTTAAGCGTAGAAAAGCATTTGGATAAGATTTTAGAGATTGACACTAAAAATTTAATCGCTAGAGTAGAACCGGGCGTGATTAACAAGCATTTCCAAAACGAAGTGGAAAAATTGAATCTCTTCTACCCCCCAGATCCAGCGAGTGAAAATCAAAGCACTTTGGGGGGGAATGTCGCTGAAAATGCCGGTGGCATGCGCGCGGCTAAATACGGCATCACTAAAGATTATGTCATGGCTTTAAGGGTGGTTTTAGCGAATGGTGAAATCATAAGGGCAGGTAAAAAAACGATCAAAGATGTCGCCGGTTTTAATGTTGCAGGGCTGATGATCGCTAGTGAGGGGTGTTTGGGCGTGATTTCTGAAATCACTTTAAAGCTTTTAGCCAAACCGCCCCTAAAACAGAGCGCGATGGGGGTTTTTAACCATATTGAAGACGCCATGAACGCCGTTTATAAGACAATGAGCAGCGGCGTTACGCCTGTGGCGATGGAATTTTTGGATAATTTGAGTATTAAAGCGGTTGAAGAGAGGTTTTCTAAAGGCTTACCCAAAGACGCTGGAGCGATACTCATCACTCAAGTGGATGGTGTGGTTAAAGAGCAGATTGCATGGCAACTCAATGAGATAGAAAAGCATTTTAAAGCCAATGGTTGCGTTGGTTTTAAGATCGCTCAAAACGAGCAGGAAGAGCAGGATTTGTGGTTTTCAAGGCGTAACGCTTCTCAAAGTATTAGCGTTTATGGTAAAAAGAAATTGAATGAAGATGTGACCGTTCCTAGGGCGAGTTTGCCGAGTTTGTTGCAAGAAGTCGCCAAAATAAGCCAAAAATACGGCTTTAAAATCCCTTGCTTTGGGCATACGGGCGATGGCAATGTGCATGTGAATATCATGCTAGAAGATCCTAAAAGGGATTTAGAAAAAGGGCATCAGGCTATGGAAGAGATTTTTCAGGCTGCTATTAGTTTGGAGGGGACTTTAAGCGGGGAGCATGGCATAGGCTTGTCTAAAGCCAAATTCATGCCTTTAGCGTTTAATCATAGTGAAATGGAGCTTTTTAGGAACATTAAAAAAGCCCTTGATCCTAATAATATTTTAAACCCTTTTAAAATGGGGCTATAAAATTTAAAAGCAAGGAAAGCGCATGAAAATCGGTGTTTATGGAGCGAGCGGTCGTATAGGGAAACTGCTCTTAGAAGAATTAAAAGGGGGGTATAAGGGATTAGTGCTGTCTAGCGTGTTTGTCAGGCAAAAATGCGAAACGGATTTCAGCTCTTTTTCACACGCCCCTTTAGTAACCAACGATTTAAAAGCGTTTGTGAGGGCATGCGAATGCGTGATTGATTTTTCTTTACCTAAAGGCGTGGATCATTTGCTAGAGGCTCTTTTAGAATGCCCTAAAATTTTAGTTTCTGGCACGACCGGTTTAGAAAAAGAAACGCTAGAAAAAATGCAAAAATTAGCTTTAAAAGCGCCACTTTTGCACGCACACAACATGTCTATTGGGATTATGATGCTCAACCAATTAGCCTTTTTAGCTTCTTTGAAATTAAAAGATGCGGATATTGAAATTGTAGAAACGCACCACAATCTTAAAAAAGATGCCCCAAGCGGCACGGCGTTGAGTTTGTATGAAACTTGCACTAAGGCTAGGGGGTATGATGAAAAAAATGCCCTAATCACTCACAGAGAAGGTTTGCGCTCTAAAGAAAGCATTGGCATAGCTGCTTTAAGGGGGGGCGATGTCGCCGGGAAGCACACGATAGGGTTTTATTTAGAGGGTGAATACATAGAGCTTAGCCATACGGCGACTAACCGATCTATTTTTGCTAAAGGGGCTTTAGAAGTGGCCCTGTGGCTTAAGGATAAAGCCGCTAAAAAATATGAAATCAACGAGATGTTTGGTTGAATGTTTTAATTCTTTTTGTATAAATAATTCACGCTTTTACGATGAAATATTTCCCCTTTTTAGCCTTGCTAAAAGGTTTTTACTATACTATAAGGGATATTGCTAACGATTAAGCTGTATTGGAAGAGTTTATTTTGCAAGAATTAATCTTGCCTTGTGTGATTAGTAACACAAGGCAAGTGTGGTAAACCCTACTACAATTTCAATTCAAGGAGCCTAACTAAAATAAAAGGAGAAATTTTAGTTAGGGCTTTATTATAGCAAAAATTATCAAGGATTACAAAGGGTAGCGTTTCTGGTTGGGATTTAGGGCGTTATTTTGATTGTTTTGAGTTTCATTTACTTTTTGTTTCATAATAAATCTTAACTATCATAGACGCATGATTAAAGTATGTAAGTTATTAAAAATTTTAAAACAAAAGGATATAAAATGAAAACCATTAGAAATAGCGTGTTCATTGGAGCGTCTTTACTTGGCGGTTGTGCTAGCGTTGAAACTCGTTTTGACGCTTTGCGTGTTGCTTGCGTTAAAAACGCTGTTATAGAGAAAGAAGCACGCCACACACCCAAAGATTTTAGTAGTCCTTACCACACTGACTAAACCGGCACTGGGTTTTAGGCGGGTTTAGTTGGGGGTTTTAGGGGTGTTATTTCAAATGCTCTCTGTCCCCTTAAAAAATGAGTTTTGCATAAAAAATAAAGTTAAAAACCCCATTGTTAAAGATCAAAGAGCCTTAAGTAAGGCTTATCCAAAAAGCAAAGAAAATCAATTTTTCCAACCACTTTTTTTAAGAATAAGGTATTTTTGCCCTATTCTAAATTGTTAAAGTGGGATTATTGATTCGCTCATTGTTTTAGCATGAATAAGTGGTGATAAATTCAAAAGGATGGGGTTTGCTCTCCCATGGGAACACTTCAGCGTTGAATTTAAGAGACTGATAAGCTTGAATAAATTCTTCGCTAAAGACCTGACTCTCTTTTAAATACTGCTTATCGGCTAGCATTTCTTCTAACGATCGCCTTAAAGTGTGGGGCATTTGTTTGATACCCTTTTCTCTGATTTCATCTAAAGTCAATTTGAAAAGGTTAATATCCATCGCTTCGCCGGGATCAATCTTATTTTTAACGCCATCCATGCCTGCCATTAAAATCGCTGCAAAAGCCAAGTAGGGGTTTGATGAGCTGTCCGGAAATCTGAATTCAAACCTAGCACTATTTTTAGAAATCCCATAAGGGATGCGCACGCTCGCGCTCCTGTTGTTAGCCGAATAAGTCAAAATAGATGGGGCTTCATAGCCTGGAATTAGGCGTTTATAAGAATTAGTGGAAGCGTTAGTGAAAGCGGCTAACCCTCTAGCGTGGCGCAACACGCCCCCTAAAAAATGCAACGCCAACTCACTCAAGCCCTTGTAAGTTTCGCCGCTAAAAAGGTTTTCGTTGTTTTTCCAAACGCTCACATGGGTGTGCATCCCGCTCCCGTTATCCCCGTATAAAGGTTTTGGCATGAAAGTGGCGGTTTTCCCATTTAAATGAGCGACCATTTTAACCACGTATTTGAGTTTTTGGACATTGTCGGCGGCTTCCACTAAATCCCCAAATTTCACGCCCACTTCGCCTTGCGCTTGCGCGACTTCATGATGGACGACAAAAGTTTCTAACCCCACTTGGTTTAAGACTTTCACAATTTCAGTGCGAATATCCATCATCGTATCCGTTGGCGGCACAGGCATATAGCCCCCTTGCTTGCCCGGTCTATGCCCAAAATTCACGCCATTTTCAAAGCTCTTATCCCGATTCCATTCGCCCTCTTCGCTATCCACTTCGTAGTATTGGGAATTGGAAGCGTCTTTAATTTTAATGGAATCAAAGATGAAAAATTCGCTCTCCGCACCAAAATAAGCCACATCGCCCAAACCTGAATCTCTTAAATGTTTTAAGGCTTTTTTAGCGATACTTCTAGGGCATTTCTCATAAGGCTGGTTTTTATACACATCATACACATCGCAAAACACGACCACGCTCACATCCGCGCTAAAAGGATCAATGAAATAACGCACCAAATCAGGGGTTAAAATCATATCGGAGTGTTCAATGCTTTGCCAGCCTTTAAAACAACTCGCATCAAAAGGAATCCCCTCTTTAAACATGCCATGCGTTAAAGCCCCAAAAGAATAAGCGATGTGATTCCAAGTGCCTTTAATATCGCTGAATCTAAAATCCACAAATTCCACTTCATTTTCTTTGCAAAATTCAAAAAACTCTTTGATCTTGCTTTCACTATTTTGAGTTCTTACTACCATTAACCACCTTTAATTGTTATGAATTGAGTTTGATTGATAGGGGTGATTATAGCATTTATGGGGTAAAAAAAGTAAAATCTGTATCAAGTATCAAGTTTTATTAAGATGCATGCACTAAAATCCGCTAAATTAAGGAGTGTTATTTATGAAAGCAGACGCAACCCCACTATTAAAATTTATTAAAGACAATCAAAAGAATCAATTGGTCATTCCCATCTATCAGAGGGTGTATAGTTGGGAAAAGGAACAATGCAAAGAATTATGGGATGATATTATAAAAGTTGGTGGAGATGATAAGATGGACGGGCATTTTATCGGTTCTATTTTGTATGTGCTAGATGGCATTACGCACTCTGACAATGCATTACTCATTATTGATGGCCAACAAAGGCTCACCACCATCACGCTTTTATTCATCGCTTTGAGGGATTATTTAAACGATGAAGATGAATTTTTAGAAAAATTTTCGCGTGAAAAAATAGAGAGCTATCTTATCAACAGCAATAAGGACGGCGATAAGAAATTCAGACTCATCTTATCAGAGTCTGATAAAGACACCTTGCTGTCTTTGATTGATGAAAATAGAAGAAAACCGAACGAACCTTCGTTAAAAATAATGGAAAATTTTAAATTATTTGAAGAATGGATCCGTAAAAACACCGACAAACTAGAAACGATTTTTAAAGGATTTAAAAAACTCATGATAGTTTGGATTGCTTTAGAAAAAGGGAAAGATGATCCTCAACTTATTTTTGAGAGCATGAACTCAAAAGGTATTGAACTCACGCAAACGGATTTGATCAGAAACTATATCATAATGGAAACAGAGATTGAAAAGCAAGAAGGCTTTTATAATCAATATTGGAGGGCTATGGAGGAGGATTTTAAACAAAATGAAAAATTATTTAATCGGTTTGTCCGTCATTATCTCACGATCAAAATAGGAAAGACTCCCAATGAGAAAAGAGTTTATGAGGCTTTCAAGGATTATCAGCAAAAAGAAGGGATAGAAATAGAGGATTTATTAAAAGATTTGCAAAAATATTGCGGGTATTTTTGCCGGATCGTATTCAAAAAAGAAGCCGATAAAAATTTAAACAAGGCTTTAAGTTTTCTTGTAGATTTGGAAATGGATGTGATCTATCCGCTACTATTAGAGCTTTATGGCGATTATAAGGATGGCGTTTTATCCAAGCAGGATTTTATCCCTATTGTCGCTTTGATAGAGAGCTATATTTGCAGAAGGGCGGTGTGCGGGCTTAGCACAAATAGTCTCAATAAAGTCTTTCCCTCTTTTACAAAAAAAATCAATAAAGATCAATATCTTGAAAGTATAGAAGCGCATTTTGTCTGTCTGACAGAAAAACAAAGATTTCCAAACAATGACGAGTTTAAAAAGCTTTTTATTACAATAGATTTTTATCATTTTCAAAAAAGGGAATACTTTCTTGAAAGGCTAGAAAATTTTAACACAAAAGAGCCGGTCAATACTCAAGAATGCACTATTGAGCATATCATGCCTCAAACACTCACGGAAGAATGGAAAAGGGATTTGGGTGAAAATTTTCAAGCAATACACGATAAATACCTCCACACAATAGGGAATCTCACTCTAACCGGTTATAACTCTGAGTATAGTAACAATTCTTTCCAAGAAAAAAGAGATATGGAGAAGGGCTTCAAACAAAGCCCGTTGAAACTCAATCAAAGTTTAAAAGATTTGGAATCTTTTGGCGAAAAAGAGATTGAAAAAAGAGCTAATGATTTAGCGGATTGGGCTTTAAAGATTTGGACTTACCCCAATCTAGAGGCAGAAACATTAGAGGAAGATAAACAGAAAGGAAAAAGAGAAAAAAAGGCTTATGATTTAAGCTCTTATAAGTTTAGCCCCCATTCAAGGGAATTGTTTGATATTTTAAGCAAAGAGATTAAAGCTTTTGATGAAAAGATAACTGAAAAATTTAATCAAGAGTATATCTCTTGTATGTTTGACAAAAATTTTGTGGATATTGTTGTGCAAAACAAGGATTTAAAATTGTATTTAAATATGCCATTTAATGAACTGCAAGACGAAAAAAATCTGGCAAGGGATATTAATAAAGGTCATTTTGGGAATGGGGACATAGAAATCAAACTAGAAACAAAAGAGAATATCCCTTATTGTTTGGGATTGATCAAACAGGCTTTAGAAAAACAGATAGGTGGTAGGAACAGGCAATAAAAACCCAACTTATTAAAATAAAGAGTATAATTACAAATTACTTACAACTTAAAGGGGATATGATGAAAGTTCTATTATTAGAAGATGTGAAAAATTTAGGCAAAGCGGGTGAAGTGTGTGAGGTTAAAGATGGCTATGGGAATAACTTTTTAATCGCTAACAAAAAAGCCAAACTCGCCACTAACGAAGTGATCAACAAATACAAAGCCGAAGTCAAAAAGAAAGCGGAAAAAGAAGCCCTAGAAAAGGCGCAAAAATTGCAAATGGTAGAAACTTTACAGACCATCACGCTGACTATCCATAAAAAAGTCGGCGCGAACGGCTCTTTATTTGGAGCGATCACTAAAGAAGAGATCACGGAGCGTTTGAAAGAACAGCATGCGAGTTTAAATTTAGATAAAAAAGACATTGAACTCAAACACCCGATTAAAAGCACAGGGATTTATGAGATTGAAGTCAAGCTTGGATCGGGGGTTGTGGGCGCGTTTAAAATTGATGTGGTGGCTGAGTAGAAAATGTTTGAAGCGACAACGATTCTAGGCTATAGAGGGGAGATGGGGGGTAAGAAGTTTGCGCTCATTGGAGGCGATGGGCAGGTAACTTTGGGTAATTGCGTAGTCAAAGCCAATGCGACAAAAATCAGAAGCTTGTATCACAACCAGGTTTTAAGCGGGTTTGCCGGAAGCACCGCGGACGCTTTTAGTTTGTTTGATATGTTTGAACGCATTTTAGAGAGCAAAAAGGGGGATTTGTTTAAAAGCGTAGTGGATTTCAGCAAAGAATGGCGCAAAGATAAGTATTTACGCCGATTGGAAGCGATGATGATCGTTTTAAATTTGGATCACATTTTTATTTTGAGTGGCACGGGCGATGTTTTAGAGGCTGAAGACAATAAGATCGCTGCTATTGGGAGTGGTGGGAATTACGCCTTAAGCGCGGCTAGGGCTTTAGATCATTTCGCTCATTTAGAGCCTAAAAAACTTGTAGAAGAGTCCTTAAAAATCGCAGGGGATCTTTGCATTTACACCAACACGAATATTAAAATTTTGGAGCTTTAATGTCTAAATTGAATATGACCCCAAGAGAAATTGTCGCTTATTTGGATGAATACATCATTGGGCAAAAGGAAGCTAAAAAGTCTATCGCTATCGCTTTTAGGAATCGTTACAGGCGTTTGCAACTGGAAAAATCCTTACAAGAAGAAATCACGCCTAAAAACATTTTAATGATTGGTTCTACTGGCGTGGGTAAAACGGAAATCGCAAGAAGAATAGCAAAAATCATGGAACTCCCCTTTGTGAAAGTGGAAGCGAGCAAATACACAGAAGTGGGTTTTGTGGGGCGTGATGTGGAGTCTATGGTGAGGGATTTGGTCAATAACAGCGTGCTTTTAGTGGAAAATGAGCATAAAGAAAGATTAAAAGACAAGATTGAAGAGGCGGTTATAGAAAAAATCGCTAAAAAACTCCTACCCCCCTTGCCTAGTGGTGTGAGCGAAGAAAAAAAACAAGAATACGCTAACAGCCTTTTAAAAATGCAACAAAGAATCGCGCAAGGCGAGTTGGATAGTAGAGAAATTGAAATTGAAGTGCGTAAAAAAAGCATAGAGATTGATTCTAATGTGCCGCCTGAAATTTTAAGGGTTCAAGAAAACTTGATTAAAGTTTTCCATAAAGAACAGGATAAAGTCAAAAAAACTTTAAGCGTTAAAGAGGCTAAAGAAGCCCTAAAAGCAGAAATTAGCGACACGCTTTTAGATGGCGAAGCCATTAAAATGGAAGGTTTGAAGCGCGCGGAAAGTTCAGGGGTGATTTTTATTGATGAAATTGATAAAATCGCTGTAAGCTCTAAAGAAGGAAGCCGTCAAGATCCCAGTAAAGAAGGGGTTCAAAGGGATTTATTGCCGATTGTAGAGGGGAGTGTGGTGAATACGAAGTATGGTTCTATTAAAACGGAGCATATTCTATTCATTGCAGCCGGGGCTTTTCATCTTTCTAAACCAAGCGATTTGATCCCTGAATTGCAGGGGCGTTTCCCTTTAAGGGTGGAGTTAGAGAATTTAACCGAAGAAATCATGTATATGATTTTAACCCAAACTAAAAACTCTATCATCAAGCAATACCAAGCCCTTTTAAAAGTGGAAGGCGTAGAAATTGCGTTTGAAGACGATGCGATCAAAGAGTTAGCCAAACTTTCTTATAACGCCAATCAAAAAAGCGAAGATATAGGCGCTAGAAGGTTGCACACCACCATTGAAAAAGTGCTAGAAGACATTAGCTTTGAAGCGGAGGATTATTTGGGGCAAAGCGTTACTATCACTAAAGAGTTGGTCCAATCAAAGCTAGAGGATTTAGTGGCTGATGAAAATTTAGTGAAGTATATTTTATAATGAAGACTAAGGCAGGCTTTGTAGCTCTTATAGGCAAACCAAACGCTGGAAAAAGCACTCTTTTAAACACTTTATTAAACGCTCATTTAGCCCTTGTTTCGCATAAGGCTAATGCGACCAGAAAATTGATGAAATGCATCGTGCCTTTTAAAGATAAAGAAGGGTATGAGAGCCAAATCATTTTTTTAGACACACCAGGGCTCCATCATCAAGAAAAATTACTCAACCAGTGCATGCTCTCACAGGCTTTAAAAGCGATGGGCGATGCTGAATTGTGCGTTTTTTTAGCTTCTGTGCATGATGATTTAAAAGGCTATGAAGAGTTTTTAAATTTGTGCCAAAAACCCCATATCTTGGCTTTGAGCAAGATTGACACAGCCACGCATAAGCAGGTTTTACAAAAATTACAAGAGTATCAAAAATACGCTTCGCAATTTGTAGATCTAGTGCCTTTGAGTGCGAAAAAATCTCAAAATTTAAACGCGCTTTTAGAATGCATCAGCCAGCATTTAAGCCCTAGTGCATGGCTTTTTGAAAAGGATTTGATGAGCGATGAAAAAATGCGCGATATTTATAAGGAAATCATTAGGGAGAGTTTGTTTGATTTTTTGAGCGATGAAATCCCTTATGAAAGCGATGTGATGATTGATAAATTTATAGAAGAAGAACGCATAGACAAGGTGTATGTGCACATTATCGTAGAAAAAGAAAGCCAAAAAAAAATCGTGATAGGCAAAAACGGGGTGAATATCAAACGCATCGGGACTAACGCGCGATTAAAAATGCAAGAAGTGGGCGAAAAAAAGGTTTTTTTAAACTTGCAAGTGATCGCTCAAAAATCATGGAGTAAGGAAGAAAAGAGCTTGCAAAAACTGGGTTATATCCATCAAAGGAAAAGGGATTGAAAAAAATATTACCGGCTCTGTTAATGGGGTTTGTGGGATTGAATGCTAGTGATCGTTTGTTAGAAATCATGCGCCTTTATCAAAAACAAGGCTTGGAAGTGGTGGGTCAAAAGCTGGATTCTTATTTAGCGGATAAATCTTTTTGGGCAGAAGAGATTCAAAATAAAGATACGGATTTTGGCTATTATCAAAACAAGCAGTTTTTATTTGTAGCGGATAAATCCAAGCCCAGTTTGGAGTTTTATGAGATAGAAAATAACATGCTTAAAAAAATCAACAGCTCTAAAGCTCTTGTAGGCTCTAAAAAGGGCGATAAAACTTTAGAGGGCGATTTGGCCACGCCCATTGGAGTGTATCGTATCACGCAGAAATTAGAGCACTTGGATCAATATTATGGCGTTTTGGCTTTTGTAACGAATTACCCTAATTTGTATGATACCTTGAAAAAACGCACCGGGCATGGCATTTGGGTGCATGGAATGCCTTTAAATGGCGATCGGAATGAATTGAACACCAAGGGCTGCATTGCGATTGAAAACCCTATTCTAAGCTCTTATGATAAGGTGTTAAAAGGCGAAAAAGCGTTCCTCATCACCTATGAAGACAAGTTTTTCCCTAGCACTAAAGAAGAATTGAGCATGATTTTAAGCTCCCTTTTTCAATGGAAAGAAGCCTGGGCTAGGGGCGATTTTGAACGCTACATGCGTTTTTATAACCCCAATTTCACTCGCTATGACGGCATGAAATTCAACGCTTTTAAAGAGTATAAAAAAAGGGTGTTTGCAAAAAATGAAAAAAAGAATATCGCTTTTTCTTCTATCAATGTGATCCCTTACCCCAACTCTCAAAACAAACGCTTGTTTTATGTGGTGTTTGACCAAGATTACAAAGCCTACCAGCATAACAAGCTCTCTTATAGCTCCAATTCTCAAAAAGAACTCTATATAGAGATTGAAAACAATCAAGTGTCTATTATAATGGAAAAATAAGAAAAATAAGGCTCTGTTTTAATGAGGGTAATCTAAGCGGATTTTTCTAATCCTTAAGCTTTGATACAAGTTTGATTAAAACTATAGAGCTTCCATGGCTTTTTCATAGCCAAATTCTGCGGATTTTTGCAAGAATTTTTTAGCCTTCTCCTTTTTCTTTCTAGTGCCAAGCCCTTCTTTATAAGCGATTCCAATTCTATAAAGGATCTCCCCCATTTGTTGTTTGAGTAAAATAATATTGCTTGAAATTTCAGCAATGTCTTCCCAAAGAAGTGTCTTATCTTTGATTTGAGTGGATTTCATAACAAGTATTCCAAACTTCTTTCCAAATTTTATAGGATTCGCACTCAAACCTGAAAGATCAATGAATCGCGATCCAATAAGCATACTAGTGAACGCAAGGTTTGGTAATCTAAAATTGTTAGCAAAATAATTTGTGCTTTTATTAGAAAACATGCGAACCACATGCCTGTAAGTCTTAAGCGCTTGTTTCAAATCCTTTTTCATCCCTAAGCCTTGCGCTTGCATGCGTCCTAAAATAAGAGCACCCCCTAACAACCCGCTCCCATACCCTTTGATAGCGTTTTGTGCATAGAATTGTGCTTTTTTATAATCCACTTTCACGCCCTTTCCCTCCAAATACATTTTGGCTAAATAAACGCTGCCAAGCCCAATGCTGTATTCTTGCGCCGTTTTAAAATCTTTAAAGGCTTGTTTGTATTGGCCTTGATTAAAATGGTCTAAACCATTTTCAAAATAATATGTCTTATGATTTCGTGCAATTTCATCCCACTGATTTCGCGCCCTTTCATCCCAATCATCACTTATGCTAATATATTCATCAGCTATACAAAGTGAAAACGGCAACAATAAAACTAGTAAAAGCAATAAAGGCTTTAAAAAAGAGAGGGTGGTGCGATAAAAATCTTTAAACATGTCAAGTCCTTTTACAATTTGAGCCATTCTTTAGCCTGTTTTTCTAGCCAGATCACAAGCGAACTTTCAAAGCAATTTGAATGGATAGCAGCAAGCTTAATCGATCTAACTTAAACGCTTCATTCTATCAAATCATCTCTTTTTTAGACTACAAACAACAGCATAATGGCGACAAGCAATAGGGAGATGGTTTTATATTTTTTGCTATAATAACATGAATTTGTTTCATAGTGACAAATTGAGAATATACCTTATGGAGGTAACACTATGGCTGACACAATCAATACAACTGAAACAACCCATGAAACAAAGAAACCAAACGCCTTTGTAAATTTTTTCAAAAACAGTTTGACTGACAAGCGTTATGATGCATTAGGTCTCATTGGAGCAGGGGTTTTATGTTGTGTCTTGAGCGGTGCTATGGGGATTGTTGGGATAATTTTTGTCGCAATAGGAATCTTTTTGTCTTTTTCTAATATCAACTTAGTGAAATTAGTTGAAAAATTGTCCAAAAAACAACCTAAAGCGGCAACAACTGTCAATAACGAAACCCAAAAATCTCAAGCAACAAGCGTTACTAACGGACCAACTGAAGCTAAAGAGAATAAAGATTGAGGTAAAACAACGATTTTGACTGAAGAAAGAATAAAAGAAAATTTCAAAAATTTAGGTGTTCTAGTGGTTTATTACTCACTGCATGACCTACACAAGCAACCTATAAATTCTTTTTCTCTAAAGACTTCTAATATCATAGGATTCTCTATTTTTATCTGCGAACACGCACAAAAAGAAATCATGCAAAAAGTGGCTTCAAGACACACTGACGATTCAAATAAGTTCAATATCAAACCCAAAGAAAAGATTGATGAGAATGTCATTAACGCATTAGAGACAAGTTTGAAATCTAAAGGGGTCGTTTCAGAAACGCTAGAAAGTATCAAAGAAGCTAAAAACAACAAAGAGTATGAGAATTTGTCCAATAGGGGGTTTTTAAGGGCTAAATTGGATCAAGGGGTAGGGATCAACTTTCAAGAGTCTCTAGGCTACAACTTGAGCACCCTACAAAAAAAGGCAATCTCTCTGTTAAAAATCAGCCCCAATCAGATATTAGAATTAGTCCAAAAACTATACATGAAAGGGCATATAAGCTATCCTACTGAATATTTGTTTGAAGAGACTTTCAAAAAAAACTTATATAAGATTTACAAGGACTCAGAGAATGATTGCTTCAACAAAAATGTGGCTGATGAAGAAAAAGTTCTTTTAGGGTTTCTTAACAGAAAATTCACTCCCAATGAGTTTTTTACAGCTATATCACTTATCTTAAATGCAATGGAATTTTGTCTCTATATCAATTCTGAAAAAAAGGAAACTAATGTTTAGAAAACTAGCAACCGCTGTATCGCTCATAGGCTTACTAACCTCTAACACTCTTTATGCTAAAGAAATAAGTGAAGCCGATAGGGTCATTAAGGCCACTAAAGAAACTAAAGAGACCAAGAAAGAAGCTAAACGACTCAAAAAAGAAGCCAGACAGCGCCAACAGATCCCTGATCATAAGAAACCTCAATATGTTTCTGTTGATGACACAAAAACTCAAGCGCTTTTTGATATATACGACACCTTGAATGTGAATGACAAAAGCTTTGGGGATTGGTTTGGTAATAGCGCTTTGAAAGACAAAACCTATCTCTACGCTATGGATCTATTGGATTACAACAACTATCTATCCATAGAAAACCCCATTATCAAAACAAGAGCAATGGGAACCTATGCGGATCTCATCATCATCACAGGCTCACTAGAACAAGTCAATGGGTATTACAACATTTTAAAAGCGCTCAACAAACGAAACGCTAAGTTTGTCTTAAAAATCAATGAAAACCTGCCTTATGCCCAAGCGACTTTTTTGAGAGTGCCAAAAAGAAGCGATCCCAATGCCCATACGCTTGATAAGGGAGCGTCAATTGATGAGAATAAGCTTTTTGAACAACAAAAACGCGCGTATTTCAACTACGCCAACGATGTGATCTGCAGACCCAATGATGAAGTGTGTTCGCCTCTAAGAGATGAAATGGTAGCTATGCCCACTAGCGATAGCGCTACTCAAAAACCTAATATCATTGCTCCTTATAGCTTGTATAGACTAAAAGAGACAAATAACGCCAATGAGACTCAACCATCACCTTATGCCACTCAAACCGCTCCTGAAAACAACAAAGAGAAGCTCATAGAAGAGCTAATCGCTAACTCCCAACTCATAGCCAATGAAGAAGAGAGGGAAAAGAAACTCTTAGCAGAAAAAGAAAAACAAGAGGCTGAATTGGCTAAATACAAGCTCAAAGACTTAGAAAATCAAAAGAAACTAAAAGCTTTAGAAGCAGAGTTGAAAAAGAAAAATGCTAAGAAACCTAGAGTAGTGGAAGTGCCTATTTCTCCTAGAACAAGTAATCCTGATGAAACAATGAGAGTTGTCAAGGAAAAAGAAAATTATAATGGATTGTTAGTGGATAAAGAAACCACGATCAAACGAAGCTATCAAGGGACTTTGATTAGTGAAAATTCTTACAGCAAAAAAACACCTCTCAATCCTAATGACTTGAGAAGCTTAGAAGAAGAAATTAAGAGCTACTATATTAAGTCTAATGGCTTGTGTTATGCTAATGGCATTAGTCTCTATGTCAAAATCAAAAACGACCCCTATAAAGAGGGAATGCTGTGTGGCTATGAGAGCATTCAAAATCTGCTCTCACCTCTAAAGGACAAGCTCAAGTACGACAAGCAAAAGTTACAAAAAGCGTTACTGAAAGATTCAAAGTAAGTTAAAGTTTTGTTTGAGAAATGGATTGGTCTGACTTTGCTTCTTAATTCCTTAGCCTATCCATGCCAAAAGGTAACCATTAGTTTCGAGCAGTATGAAAATCTTATCCATATCCATCAAAAAGGTTGCAACAATGAAGTGGTGTGCAGAACGCTTATTTCTATCGCTTTGTTAGAAAGCTCTCTAGGGTTGAACAACAAGCGCGAAATTTCCACAAAAGACACTTCTTATTCCATGTTTCATATCACTTTAAACACCGCTAAAAAATTCTATCCTACCTACTCTAAAACGCTTCTCAAATTCAAATTGCTAAACGATGTGGGTTTTGCGATCCAATTAGCCAAACAAATTTTGAAAGAAAATTTTGACTACTACAAACAAAAATATCCCAACAAAAGCGTGTATCAATTAGTGGAAATGGCAATAGGCGCTTATAATGGGGGAATGAAACACAACCCTAATGGTGCTTATGTGAAGAAGTTTCGCTGCATTTATTCTCAAGTGCGTTACAACGAGTAGAGCATACTAACTATTTTTGAATCTTTGTAATTTTTACAAGCAATCTTGGTGATACACTTCTCCTATCTTATGAATTTATAATAATATCATTTACATCATTATCTTTTAATTTTTCTAAAATATATTTTGCTTCTTTTTATTAAGATATTTTGTCTTTTTATTTTTTGGAATAGGCTTTTGCTTTCCTTATAAAGACATATAGCGTAAGAATTCTTCCAATTCATGCCATTTTCTCTGGGCATAGGTGCTGTAAAAATGGATTGATGAATTTTAATCTAGCGCATGCAGCAATCCAATAAAAGCGATGGCTAGCAAATCAAAGAACACACAAGCTTTTGATGAGTGAAAATTTCACTAAAGATATAGGAAAACTCAAACGCTTCATGCAAGACAAAGATTATTTTTTTAGCAAAGAAGCGTTTGATCTGATTTTGAAGGATTTTTAAAACGAAACTAATGATCAGAAACTAAAATCACAGTTCGCTTGAACCCACAGGCACTAAAGACTTGTCATAGCTCAATTCACCTCTGGTTTTAGCGGCTTGCAAATCATCATAAAAAGTTGCTTGATTTGGTACTTTCCCCAATTTGTATTTCTTGCTCAAGCTTGGACTTACCTTAATAAGCTCATCAGTGAAGAATGGATCATCATAGTAAAGCGCCTTGTGGCACTTGATGGGTTTGAGCGTGTTTTCTAGAATGATAAGCTCATCGCCCATAGTCATCAATTCATCAGGGGTCATCAAAAAGCGCTCTTTGTTGCTGATAGAAGTATTGGTCTTACCGGTATTATCATCAATGCTTCGGCTCACGTCTTGTCTAGTGTATTTCCCTAACACCTTAGAAAGTTTTTCAAAATGTTCATAGTAGTTATCGTTGTTAATCCCATAATACATATTCAAAGAAAGGTTGTCTAAAATAGTCTTAGCGCCATTCCTACCATAACCAAGTGGGGGGTCATTCTCTAGTTGCGCTTTACTTTGAAACACAAAAGCGGGGCGCATGTTGTATTCTGCCATAATCCCTACCGCTTTAACAAAGGTCTCTAAATAGCCACACAAAGTGAATTCGTCCATGAGCATCAAGCAACTTCTTTTGCATTGTGGATCATGGATTGGCAGAATCAAATTGCTATAAATCATCACATTGAAAAACAGCTCTAATATCGGCCCAACAATAGTGCTTTCTTTAGGATTAGCGATCACGCCAATACTCACTTCGTCAATCCTTAAACGCCTGAAATCAAAATCATTAGCGCTCGTGAAATTTCTGATCATGGCGTTATTGTAGGGGGCAAACGCTGAAGTATAGACCCCTTGAACAGAGCTGTAAGTTTCTTTAGCACCGCCCATTGTCTTGAAATTATTCCACATGTTTCTAGTGGCAGGACTAAGCACTCTTATATTATCGCCACTCTTATCTTCTTCACCTCCAAAAAATTCCATCAGAGACACGACTTTTTCCATGTTTGTGTCTTCATCAATCAAGTTGATACCGCTTGCCATAGAACCTATGAAAAACATCGTGGGAGTTTCAGGCATGATGATTTTTTTTCTTTTGACAAACTCAAGCCCCTTTTTAGTCCACATGAGATCCCTATAAATATTGCAATTGATGACAAAAAGATTTCGCGCTTGATTGCTAAAAAAAGGATCTTTTTCATTAGGTCTTTCAGGGAACACGAGCTTTGCCAATCCAAAGATTTGAGTGGAAAAATCCCCCCCACTAGCCACCATCCCATGACCTTTTAGGCGTATGTCAATTTGAGAGAGTATGTCTTCAGTTAAAACCACATCATTACCAAAATCCACATAAGCGAAAGGATTAAATCGGTGTGTTTTTAAGGAGAAAGGTTCATAGATGAACACTTTTTGGTTGAAGCGTTTTTCTCTGATTTTTCCGCAAGTTTCCATAGTGTCAGCCTTAGGGTCAAACACAACGATATTCTGAGGATAATTGATCATATTAGGCATGATGAAACCCACCCCCTTACCGCTTCTGGTAGGAGCAATCAAGCCAATGAACGCCTGTCCTGCGTAAGCGATAAAATCCCCCAAACCACGCCTGCCTACAATAACCTCTCGTTTGTCAAAGGCGCGTTTTTTATTATTGGGTGTGATAAGTTTAGCTTTGATCATTTTTTCTTCGCTCTCCCAACTCGCGCTACCAAAGAGATCATCAACTTTTTTATTCGCTCCTATGTCTCTAGTCCGAGTTAAGTATTTTAAGAACCACACAAAAAAGGTAATGAATATATAAGAGCATAAAATAGAACTATATACGACTAAGGATATATTGAACCCATAAATCTTGAGTGAACTAAAACAAAGCGCCTTAAAATAGTATGCAGGAAAATCTTGTATCGCATAGATCCATATATCAAAAAGATCATCATCGCTCTCAGGCAATTTATTATCATCATAAAAATTACCTAATAGAATCAAGAAAAATAACCCTGATGTGATAAAAGAATAGGATAGTAATAGTGTCGCTTGTAACCAAAAGCCAAAAGTTTTAACTCTTTCTTTCAGCCCCTCTATAATGATTTCTTTAAAGTTTTTTTTCTTTTGAGGTTGGTTAGCTTTATCTTTAAAAGCTTTTTTTTGAGCTTTTATGAATTTGTAGAGAAAAAATAACGCTATTACCCCTATGAAACTAAAAATAACAACCAACTTATAATCCTCTATGAAATATAAGGTGTTATACGACAAGTCTTCCATTGTACCTACTACCTATGTTTGATATAAAATTCATCACACTGTTTGTGGTGGTTGATATGGACAATCATATCAATCAAATCTTTAAAGCCCTCAATGAGACTTTCAAACTTGATATTCCTTGCTGCACTATTAGATGAACTCATGTTGGCTAAACGAATAAACGCTTCTTCACTGCTCCCTGCATGCAGAGTGGTTAGCGTGCCTTTATGACCGCTACAAAGCACATTATAAAAATCGTATGCCTCACTGCTTCTGAGTTCCCCTAAAATGATTCTATCAGGCCGCATTCTCAAACATGACTTTAAGCAATCAGCAGAGGTGATATTCCCACCAAAAAAAAGCTGTGTGTAGTTCTTGTGGTGTTTGAATACAATCTCTTCGGTGTCTTCAATGGATATGATCCTTTCTTCTTTGGGGATAAACTCCATGATGCTTTTGATATAAGTCGTTTTACCGCTTCCTGTGCCACCACAAACAATCACATTTTTACCAATAGCAATACCATCTTTAATCGCACTGATCGCTTGTTCTTTGTTGTCTAGTAGATTATAAAAACCTTGCTCTTCAAAGAAGCTATGAGGATAGGTTGTTTTGCTAGGTATCCTTATGGATATGGAAATGGTTTCATCATTAACTGTAACAGGGGAAAGGACAATTTGCACCCTTTCACCATTCGCTAAATTGCTGCTCAAAATAGGATTTTCATAGTTGTCTATTGTTTTTTTCTTAAAACTCGCACAACACCGAGCAAAATGCATTAAACGAGATAGACTAAAGGCTTTCTTGTCTCTCACATCAAATGGTTGCCATTCGCCATTATTTTTTAAAACCCATACAACCTTGTTCCCATTGTAACAAATCTCAGTGATATTTTCCATTTTTAAAAAATCACCAAAAAGTTCTTCAGTAGCATGCCTTAGAGGATTTAATGCCGCTTCTTTTAAAGCTCTTTCTACTTCTAGAAATTTTTTATCTTCTGCACTCAATCTGTCTTCAGTCATGTTCTCATTCCAAATTTAATTTTAATTGGGTTATCAATTTAGCTCTTTCTAAAGAAGTGAGATAAGTCTTATTTTTGCTCAAAATAATATATTTAGTCCCTATATCTTGGACAATCTCATTGAGCTTCCTTCCAAAATCATCTATCCCTAGAATCTGAAACGCCACGCCCATCATATTGCCATCTATGAATGGCGGTAAATACTCTCTTGGCAGATAAGAAGCCACTAGGTCTGAAATTCTTGCTACTTCATCACACATAAAATTATTGAAGTTGTCAGAAATTTCTACAACAAACTCCCCAAGCGTTAGTTCATTTTTGATCGTGCTTTCTGCAAAAGTCTTTTCTTGTTTGCAACGATTGTAGCTGGCTAACACAAGGTTGTTCAAATAGTTGTAATAAGCATCAAAACTAATAAAATTCTTTTGCATATTGATTCTTAACTCTTGAACTCTTCTCAAAAAATCTTGCGGATCGTTGCTATCTTTTAAAGAAATGGCGTAATTTTGAATAAACTTATCCCTTACTTCATTTGCATTTCCCATAAGAGATCTGTTGCTATCTAAGATCTTTTGTCTTTCTGCTTCATTGAAACCGAGTTCCATTGCTGTTTCCTTTCATTGTTTTTGCTTGGTTTTTTCCGCCATTACACCCTCTAGAAGAGCCTGTTGTTGGTTTTGTCTTTTATTTTGTAAAGAACCAAGTTTGGTAACATAGATATATTTTATCCTTTCTTTTGAATTAATTGCCACCTTTGGGGCTTGTGGTGATTTCTTCATGCTCTCTAGACAAAGTTTTAGTGCTTTGTTTGATAATTTCATCTACCACAGATTTGTTGGTAATTTTAACATCATACACGCCACTAAAATCAATATCGTCCATTGTGAGAATCTTAATACTATCGCCCTCGTTTTTGTAAAAACTTGGGGGGATATTCATCAGTTGCCCTAGAATTTGATTAGACATCTGAGCTGAACTTTGCATACTACCATTGATAGCTTGACCCAAAGCGTAATTAAATTCAGGTATCCTTTCACTTCTACCTTTGCCAAGACCTATGAGTTTATCTAGAGCTATGATAGGCGCAGTTTGCAAGAAGCTATTAACCACGCTTGCTATCACAGCAAAGCCTATGCGCTTCATAAAGTGGTTATTCACATAGCCATCTACCCCTGCTTCACCCAACATGCCTGCTGCTTGAGCGTTTGCTAGAGGTATTATCACACCATCAGGCGTAATGGCTTTAGTAAAGACTATCATTAAACGAGTCATAATGGGTGTGCCACCTTTCACGCTTTGATAATTCCCATACACCTTAGTGCCTTTATCTAGTAAGATCATAGTGCCGTTCATGTTCCATACATCTTTGGCTACAACCCCACTCACTATACCTGTGAGAGTGGCATCTACTTTAGAAGTCAGAGTGATTTCAATAGGGGTGTATTGCGCTAAAACAAATGTGGGATCACTCTTGCCTATAAAGGCCTGTTTGACAGGGCTTGTTTCATCTTGTTTTTCTGCTTTCTTTTTATCGTCAATGGGATTACCATTTTCATCTACAAAGTCCCCACTCTTTTCGTTTTTGTTCTTAAGAGCGATTTCACTGATATTCTTGGCAGTTTCTGCGACATCTTTGTCTATCTTATTGCTTTCTGCTTTAGCTTTTGCTGTGGATTTTTCACTTTTTTCTTTATCGTCATCTTTTTTATTACCACCTAAAGCCTTAGCCAATTTAGCTTCTAAATTCTTATCCTTAATGGTTTTTTCTGTTTCGTATTGCTTGGTAATATCAGGCTCTATGGAAGCATAAATAGGATTATCGCTAGCTATTTTGTCCGCATCAACATTAGTAGCGTTAATAGTGGCAATATCGCCGCCATTTTTGAAATCCATTGGCAACAACGGATAACCTTTAGCCGCCATGTTATCAAAGGTTTTGCGGTTTCTTAGTTCGCTATAAATCAGATCCACTTCATCAGCTTGTCGTTTGATTCCCAGAATTAGTGCCCTTTCACTATCGCTCAAGCCCTCTAAACATTGCTCTATGGCCTCTTGATCAGTGGGGTCATCTAAGTTATCCAAGCACTCGCTTGCTTGATGCAACCTTTCTGTTTTACTCAATTGATTTTGTTTGTTTTGTGTCCTTTTATTTTGGATTTCTTGGATCAAATCGCTATAAAGGTTTTGGCATTTCCTTTTTTCTTCATCGGTTTTAGCCATAGCCAAACAATCCGCAACAGCCTTTACAAAGAAGATCAACTCACAGGCTTGAAACAAGCGTTGAGTCAAGAAGAGATCCAAAACAAAGTGGATTTCATGGAATTTCTTGCAAAAAACAACGCTAAATTAGATAACTTGAGCGAGAAAGAGAAAGAACAATTCCAAACTGAGATTGAAAATTTCCAAAAAGACCGTAAGGCTTATTTGGACGCTCTAGGGAATGATCACATTGCTTTTGTTTCTAAAAAAGACCCAAAACATTTAGCTTTGGTTACTGAGTTTGGTATTGGTAATGGGGAATTGAGCTATACTCTCAAAGATTATGGGAAAAAACAAGATAAAGCTTTAGATGGAGAAACAAAAACCACTCTTCAAGGTAGCCTAAAATATGATGGCGTGATGTTTGTCAATTATTCCAATTTCAAATACACCAACGCCTCCAAGAGTCCTGATAAGGGTGTAGGTGCTACGAATGGCGTTTCCCATTTGGAAGCAAATTTTAGCAAGGTAGCTGTCTTTAATTTGCCTAATTTAAATAATCTCGCTATCACTAATTATATAAGGCGAGATTTAGAAGATAAACTAGTCGCTAAAGGATTGTCCCCACAAGAAGCTAATAAGCTCATCAAAGACTTTTTGAACAGCAACAAAGAAATGGTTGGAAAAGCTTCAAACTTCAATAAAGCTGTAGCTGAAGCTAAAAACACAGGCAATTATGACGAAGTGAAAAAAGCTCAGAAAGATCTTGAAAAATCTCTAAGGAAACGAGAGCATTTAGAGAAAGAAGTAATGAAAAAATTGGAGAACAGAAACGACAACAAAAATAGAATGGAAGCAAAAGCTCAAGCTAACAGCCAAAAAGATAAGATTTTTGCAATTATCAATGAAGAGGCTAGTAAGGAAGCAAGAGCGGCCGCTTACACTCAGGATCTTAAAATTATCAGAATGGAATTGTCTGATAAGCTTGAAAACATCAACAAGAATTTGAAAGACTTTGATAAATCTTTTGATGAATTCAAAAATGGCAAAAATAAGGATTTCAGCAAGACAGAAGAAACGCTAAAAGCCCTTAAAGACTCGGTGAAAGATTTAGGTATCAATCCAGAATGGATTTCAAAAGTTGAAAACCTTAATACAGCTTTGAATGAATTCAAAAATGGCAAAAATAAGGATTTCAGCAAGGTAACGCAAGCAAAAAGCGACCTTGAAAATTCCATTAAAGATGTGATCATCAATCAAAAGATAACGGATAAAGTTGACAATCTCAATCAAGCGGTATCAATAGCTAAGGCAACAGGCGATTTCAGTGGGGTAGAGCAAGCGCTAGCCGATCTCAAGAATTTCTCAAAAGGACAATTGGCTCAACAAGCTCAAAAAAATGAAGATTTCAATACTGGAAAAAATTCTGAACTATACCAATCCGTTAAGAATGGTGTAAATGGAACCCTAGTCGGTAACGGGTTATCTCAAGCAGAAGCCACAACTCTTTCTAAAAACTTTTCGGATATCAAGAAAGAATTGAATGAGAAATTTAAAAATTTCAACAACAATAACAATAATGGACTCAAAAACGAACCCATTTATGCTAAAGTTAATAAAAAGAAAACAGGAGAAGTAGCTAGCCTTGAAGAACCCATTTATACTCAAGTTGCTAAAAATGTAAAAGCAAAAATTGACCGACTCAATCAAATAGCAAGTGGTTTGGGTGATGTAGGGCAAGCAACGGGCTTCCCTTTGAAAAGGCATGATAAGGTTGATGATCTCAGTAAAGTAGGGCTTTCAGCTAGCCCTGAACCCATTTACGCTACGATTGATGAACTCGGCGGACCTTTCCCTTTGAAAAGGCATGATAAGGTTGATGATCTCAGTAAAGTAGGGCTTTCAGCTAGCCCTGAACCCATTTACGCTACGATTGATGAACTCGGCGGACCTTTCCCTTTGAAAAGGCATGATAAGG
>NZ_JAHXLB010000005.1:0-91169 GCF_021062735.1 Helicobacter pylori
TTGATGATCTCGGTAAGGTAGGGCTTTCAAGGGAGCAAGAATTGAAACAAAAGATTGACAATCTCAATCAGGCGGTATCAGAAGCTAAAGCATGTCGTTTTGGCAACCTAGATCAAATGATAGACGAGCTCAAAGATTCTACAAAAAAGAATGCTGTGAATCTATGGGTTGAAAGCACGAAACAAGTGCCTGCTAGTTTGTCAGCGAAACTAGACAATTACGCTACTAACAGCCACACACGCATTAATAGCAATGTCCACAATGGAACGATCAATGAAAAAGCGATCGGCATGCTAACGCAAAAAAACCCTGAGTGGCTCAAGCTCGTGAATGATAAGATAGTTGCGCATAATGTGGGAAGCGCTCCTTTGTCAGCGTATGATAAAATTGGATTCAACCAAAAGAATATGAAAGATTATTCTGATTCGTTCAAGTTTTCCACCAAGTTGAACAATGCTGTAAAAGACATTAAGTCTGGCTTTGTGCAATTTTTAACCAATACATTTTCTACAGGAGCTTACAACTTGATGAAAGCAAATGCGGAATATGGAGTCAAAAATACTAATACAAAAGGTGGTTTCCAGAAATCTTAAAAGATTAAGGAATATCAAAACCCCAAACACCAGCACGAGAAAACCAGAAAGCACAGCGATGATAAAATGCTGTGCGAGTAAGTCTATAAAATAAATAAAGCGATCATGAAATTCTTTTACCAAATATTTTACCATGCTTATTTTTAACACCATAGCAACTAAATGCTGCGTAGCCACATCTATAGAATGGAGCAACCATTCATACAATTCTTTGATCAATTGTTTAAAAACGCCCATGCCTAGCATTATAACCAAACTTATTTGAATAAAGGGGTTTTAAAATGTTAAAGGCATTCTTTAATGTTGGTTGCAGGTTAAAACTGAAAGGTGCGTTTGCCTAAATTCGTGCTCACTTCTATCCATAGGGGTTGGTTTTCGCATAAAATTTCATAGGCTACGCTTTGATTCCTCACTAAAGAAACGCTTTTAGGCGTGGGGTAGAGCGAGCAAGAACGCCCTTGATTGATGTCAATTTTTAAGATAACCACGCTCTCCACGACAGCACTCACCTTTAAATAATACGACTCCCTAGCCCCTTGCCATTCTAAATAGGGCGTTTCTTGGGGGACAATTTCTAAAGCCACTAAAGGGCTTTGAGCCAGTTTTAAGCGCGTTTTTTGCTCCTGCTCTTTTAATTCTTGTTCTCTGTTGATCCCTTTATCAATCAAATCAAAAAGGTTTGAAGAAGCGTCCTTTTCTCTAGCAATAAGGCTCGCTAAAAAGAGAAAGATGAAGAGAAAAAATTTATTCATGGCTCATTCTTGGTGGGGGTTGAACTCATTATCTAAAATAGAATGGATTTTACTCAAATCGTTTGCATCGGTTGAAAAAAAGATTTCCACACGATTGTTTTTCATTCTGTTTTCTAAAGAATCATTAGGCGCGATAGGGTTTGTAGAGCCGTAAGAAGAAAAAGACAATTGGTTAGGATCCACGCCGTATTGTATAAGAACTTTCATCACCCTATAAGCGCGATTGGCGGCTAATTCATAATGGCTTTTAAAACGGGTTTTAACTAAAGGCGTGTTATCCGTAAAACCTCTCACATTAATATGCACCCTTTTAGGGAGTTTTTGAATGATTTTAGCGATCCGTTCAATATAGAGCATCATGTCTTGATTGATGGCGTCTGAAGTAGCGTTTTCAAACAACAAATTAGAGGGGAGCTTTAAGATAGATCCTTGATCAATTTGCTCTAAAACACTGCCTTCGCCTTTGCGAGCGATAGTGGCTTTTGTTTCGGTATTTTGCGAAGCCGGTTTGGAGCTTTCGCTCGCCATTTGCTCTTCTTCTTTCCCTGAATCAGGCGGGATCACTACAACCGGCTGCATCGCCTCTGGCTTGGGAGCGTAATTAAAAATCTTAATAAATTCGGTTTTTAAGGCTTCCACTTTGGATTTATTGACCGCTGAAATGGCATAAAGAGCGATAAAAAGCGCAAGCAACAACGACAAAAAGTCCGCATAAGGAACCGCCCATTTTTCGCCGGCGGGGCATTCGGTGGGTTTGTTTTTCTTAGCCATGTTTAGCCCTCAAATTGAGATTTTTTAGGCTCACCGGGAGCGATGTAGTTTAAGAGTTTGTTTTCTAAATCCCTTGGGTTTTCCCCGTTAGCGATGCCTAAAATCCCCTCTAAAAGAACGGTTTTTTCTTTGATAATGTCTTTAGATTTAGCCTTGAGCTTATGCCCAAAAGGGCCAAAAATCGCATAAGAACACATAATCCCTGTAACAGTAGCCGTAAAAGCCCCAGCGATCCCTGCTGCCATTTCAGCCGGGTTGTCCAGTTTTTGCAAGGCTAGCATAAGCCCCATAACCGCCCCCACTAACCCCATAGTAGGAGCGGTCTCGCCGGCCGTTTCCCAATAATGAGCGGCGCCGTGGTAATACTCTTCCATTTCTTCAATGCTGATTTCTAAACTTTCCTTAACGGATTTTAAATCCTTGCCATCTATGATCATAGACAAGCCATTACGGGTGAAATCGTCTTCAATTTGCGCCACCCGCCCCTCTAAACTCAACACCCCATCTTTTCTAGCCAGAGTGGCTAATTCCACTAAATTTTTAATGGTTTCGTTTAAATTGATTTTAGGGTTTAAAAAAACAATTTTTATCTCTTTGTAAGCGGCTTTCACGTAGCGAGCATGCGTGCCTGTCATGGCGGCAAAAAGCGAAGTAGGCACGATGATGATGACTGAACTCAAATGGATAATGTGCAACGGGTTACCATCTTCTAAAATATCGCCCAGCGAAATAGAAGCGACCGCCAATACCAAGCCTAGTATGGTTGATAAATCCAAAACTTACCCCTTAATCTAAATTTCATAATCTTGTAAATGCATGATTTTATGCGTGCCACAAACCCTACATTCAGGGTTTTTGGGTGCTTGAATTTTTTTAAAATCCATCGTTTTAATATCGGCTATAAGTAAAGTATTTATAAGTAAAGTTTCAAACCCTAAAAAATATTTAAGGCATTCGCTCGCTTGGATGCACCCTAAAATTCCGGGTAAGACCCCAAAAAGCCCTGAAATAGGATTCAATCCCTTTTTAGGGGGCTTATCAAAAACACACGATAAGCATGCGCTATTGGGTAAAACGCTCATGCTTTGCCCCCTGTATTTTAAAACCCCGGCATGCGAATAGGGTTTTTGGGCTAACACGCAAGCGTCATTGATCAAAAATTTAGCGTTGAAATTGTCTGTAGCGTCTATGATAAAATCATAAGGCTCTATGAGAGAAAGAGCGTTATGAGCCTTAAAGCGTTCTTCAAAAGCCTCTATTTCAATACCAGCATTGAGTTGTTTTAAGCGCGCTTTCGCACTAGAGGCTTTAGATTGGTTTAAAAAATCCTGTGAATGGATAATTTGGCGTTGCAAATTACTCATATCCACCACATCAAAATCCACAATACCGATTTTTCCTATCCCAGCAGCACACAAATACATCAAAACCGCTGATCCAAGACCCCCAGCCCCAACGACTAAAACGCTAGATTTTAAAAGCTTCAATTGGCCTTCTTCGCCCACATCTTCTAGCATGATATGGCGCAAATAACGCTCTTTTTCTAGCCGGCTTAACAATTAAGCCATCCTTGAAACCCAAATTTTAGAGTGCTTTCTTTCAGCAAAAAAACTCGTCTTATCCCCATGCCCTGGATAGATCTCTATGTCTTTAGGGAAATCTAAATTTTGAAACCTTAACAGGGACTCTTTCATGTCTTTTTCATTAGAATAAGGGAAATCATAACGGCCAATGCTGCGATAAAAAATAAAATCCCCGCTAAAAATCACCCCTTCTATTTCTATGATAGAGCAACCGGGCGTGTGACCGGGAAAATGCCAGTATTTAATGGTGGTGTTTTCTATCTCTAAAGTGGTGCAACCCTTATTGCAAGGCACACTGAAATTGGGGCTAAAAACCGGCATGCCTAAATGGAAAATATCATTTTCTAGCATGAACACATCGTCTTTGGGGGCGTAAATGGGGGTGTTTTTAAGGAGTTTTGACAATTGAGCACTATCCCATACATGATCATAATGCCCATGCGTGATTAAAATCGCCTTAGGGTTTTTAGCGTTTTCTAACACCCATTCGCTGCTAGAAAATCCGGGATCAATAATAAAATCTATCCCACTAGAAAGCTTCACAATATAAGCGTTTTCTTCAACTGCCCCGCATTCTCGCCTTAAAATTTCCAAACTCTAAACTCCCTTCAAACTTAGCTTAAAAAGTCATTATTATTGAATATCATAGCGCAAAAATAAGGCGATTTTGACTAGAATAGCGCTTCTATTACTGTTGGTTGAGATGGGTTTAATGAAAGGAAAATCATGCGATCGTTTGGGAATTACATGCAAGAGTGGCTTTATGGCGAAAAGGGGTATTACAAAAAAGCACTAATCGGTCAAAAAGGGGATTTTTACACTTCGGTGTCTTTGAGTAAGTTTTTTGGGGGTGCTGTTGCGTTTTATATCATTAAGCTTTTAGAAGAAGAAAAATTATTTTTGCCTTTAAAAATTGTAGAAATTGGCGCTCATCATGGGCATTTTTTGAGCGATATAGCGAATTTTTTAAACGCTTTGAGCGTGGGCGTAATGGAAAAATGCGAGTTTGTCAGCTGTGAGCCTTTAAAGGAATTGCAAAAACTCCAACGAACTATTTTTAAACAAGCCACGCAATTGGATTTGAATAGTTGCAATTTAGAAGAGCTTGATTTTAAAGAAAAAAGTGCATTTGTTGTTTCTAATGAATTGTTTGACGCATTCGCTTGCGAGATCATTAAAGATAACAAAATGCTTTTTATTACCCATGATCATAAGGGCGTTTGGGGCGCTATTGATGGACCCACTAAAGAACTTCTTAAAAATTTGGATTTAAAACAAGGGTGCGCACCGTTATTTTTAGAGGCTTTCATTAAGGATTTGTTAGAAAAATTGGATGAGGCTTCTTCTTGGGTGTTTTTGAGCTTTGATTATGGCGATGAAATAGAGAGGAAAGACATGCATTTAAGGGCTTTTAAAAACCACCAAGCGCTGGATTTTAAGGATATTTTAAACCATCTGGATTCTTTGTATCAAAAGAGCGATCTGACTTATGATGTCAATTTTTCTCTGATGCGCTTTTTGTTTGAAAAACACCATGCACAATTTTCGTTCTTCAAATCGCAGGCTAACGCTTTATTGGATATGGGGCTTATGGAATTATTAGAAACATTTTCAAAGAGCGTGAGTTATGAAAGGTATTTGAAAGAAGTGGCTAAAATCAAGCCCCTAATTAGCCCTGGGGGTTTAGGGGAGCGTTTCAAAGCGTTAGAGTTTGTGAAAAAAAATAAAATGTAAATTAAAAGTATTTTACAATCTAAATAATAAAGAATTTGCGTATTCTTAAAGGGGGGATTAGTATATTGGATTTTAGAATATTAAACACTACGCCTTCAAGATCAGTTTGTGTGAAAAGTTGAGAGAGGCTAACTCGCTTTCTCAATTAAAGGTAAGAGCGTTAGGACATTTTAATGAAAAAGTTTATTAAAATGCTAAGTTATAGTAAAGAAGGAAGGAATATAAAACGCCTTTTGCTCTTACCTTCGCCGAGCATTATACAAAAAAAAAAAAAAACGATGTTATTTGAGCTTTATTTTTAACATTCTTTTTTTCTTTTTTACAAAATGAAACACTTTTTGAATTTATTTAGTATTGGCGCTTAAAAGAAAGAATTGCTATAATTTGAAACAATTTAACTTTATTATTGATGGGATAAAAGGGGTTTCTTGAAAATTTTTCTTTCTTGCAAGTCTTTGTTGATTCAAAGGAGTTTGGAATTTTATTTGAGCGGTTGTCTTTCTCCTATGGAAGTTTGCGACTTTGTTTTAAGCGATGATGAAAAGCTAGAAACCAATAAGCCCCTATGCTTTATAGAAGAGCGCTTAAGAAAGCCTTTCACTAAACAGAGCGTGAAAGAAGATATAAAAAATTTTTATTGCGCTTTAAAGACGAGTGAAAAACCTTGCGAAGAAATGAAAATTTCTAAAGAGCAAAAGATTAAGCAATTACTAGAAGAATACACCCAAAAATTATGCCAAATCATCAGCCAGTAAAAAAATTTAAGATTATTGGGGGGGCTTGCAAGGGATTGGGTTTGAATTTGCCTAACATCTCTAACACGCGCCCCACCAAAGCGATCGTAAGAGAGTCGTTTTTTAACACCTTGCAAGCAGAAATTAATGGAGCGCACTTTATAGAAGTGTTTTCAGGCAGCGCTTCTATGGGGTTAGAGGCTTTGAGTAGGGGGGCAACAAGCGCGGTGTTTTTTGAACAAAACAAAAGCGCTTATGCCACGCTCTTAGAAAATATTTCCCTCTTTAAAAACCGCTTGAAAAAGGAAATTGAAATTCAAACCTTTTTAGATGACGCTTTCAAGCTTTTGCCCACGCTGCGTTTAAAAAATGGTGTTTTGAATATCCTTTATTTGGATCCTCCTTTTGAAACGAGCGGGTTTTTAGGGATTTATGAAAAGTGTTTTCAAGCTTTAGAAAGGTTATTGAAACGCTTTAATCCAAAAAATCTTTTAGTGGTTTTTGAGCATGAAAGCCTGCATGAAATGCCTAAAAGTCTTGTAACTTTAGCTATAATCAAACAGAAAAAATTTGGGAAAACCACTTTAACTTATTTTCAATAGGAATAGGCATGGCAGAAGAACAAGAAAATACCGCGCAACAACCCCAAAAAAAAAGCAAAGCTCTTTTATTTGTCATTATTGGAAGCGTGTTAGTGATGCTTTTATTAGTAGGGGTGATTATCATGCTGCTTATGGGGAATAAGGAAGAATCTAAAGAAAACGCTTCTAAAAACACCCAAGAAGTTCAAGCTAATCCTATGGCGAACAAGAATCAAGAGGCTAAAGAAGGCTCTAATATCCAGCAATATCTGGTGCTTGGGCCTTTGTATGCGATTGATGCGCCTTTTGCGGTGAATCTGGTCTCTCAAAATGGCAGACGCTACCTTAAGGCTTCTATTTCGTTAGAATTGAGTAATGAAAAGCTTTTAAATGAAGTCAAGGTTAAAGACACAGCGATTAAAGACACGATTATAGAAATTCTATCGTCTAAAAGCGTGGAAGAAGTGGTTACTAATAAAGGCAAAAACAAGCTTAAAGATGAAATTAAGAGCCATTTGAATTCGTTTTTGATTGATGGCTTTATTAAAAATGTCTTTTTCACTGATTTCATTATTCAATAATTTTAAATGATTGGCATAGATATTGTCTCTATTGCTAGGATAGAAAAGTGCGTGAAACGCTTTGAAATGAGGTTTTTAGAGCGTTTTTTATCGCCGAGTGAGATTGTTTTATGCAAGGATAAATCTAGCAGCATCGCCGGGTTTTTCGCGCTTAAAGAGGCTTGCTCTAAAGCCCTTCAAGTAGGCATTGGTAAGGAATTGAGCTTTTTGGATATACGCATTTCTAAAAGCCCTAAAAACGCCCCCTTAATCACCCTTTCTAAAGAAAAAATGGATTATTTTAACATCCAAAGCTTGAGCGCGAGCATCAGCCATGACGCTGGTTTTGCGATAGCGGTTGTGATGGTTTCTTCGTCAAATTGATAAATAACGCATTCAAAACTCCCATAACACTCTGTTTTTAAAAAACGCTAACTGTTTAAAAAACGCAAAAAACCTTTTTCAAATCGTTTTGATAACAAATTGCAAATAAAAAATCAAATTTCAAAATTTAAGTTAATTATAATAATTATTTTTATAGTATGCATCGGTTTGAATTAAATGAGAAAGGTTATCATAATGAATGGTTATTTGAGGGTAAAAACCCCGTATTTTTTAGCGTTATACACTTTGACTTTTTGGACTTTTAGTTCTTTTATGAGTGCGAAAGATAAGCACCATTTTTTAAAAAAAGTTACAACCACCGAGCAAAAATTCAATTCCAGCGCGCCGCTTTCATGGCAAAGCGAAGAGGTGCACAATTCCACAAGCTCTCGCACGGTGATTTCCAACAAAGAACTCAAAAAAACGGGTAATTTGAATATTGAAAACGCTTTGCAAAATGTGCCAGGGATTCAAATCAGAGACGCTACAGGCACAGGCGTGTTGCCTAAAATTTCGGTGCGCGGTTTTGGTGGGGGCGGTAACGGGCATAGCAATACGGGCATGATTTTAGTCAATGGTATCCCCATTTATGGCGCGCCGTATTCCAATATTGAACTGGCGATTTTCCCTGTAACTTTCCAGTCAGTGGATAGGATTGATGTGATTAAAGGGGGCACAAGCGTCCAATACGGCCCTAACACTTTTGGAGGCGTGGTGAATGTCATCACTAAAGAAATCCCAAAAGAGTGGGAAAATCAAGCGGCTGAAAGGATCACTTTTTGGGGGCGATCCTCTAATGGGAATTTTGTCGATCCTGAAGAAAAAGGCAAGCCTTTAGCCCAAACCTTAGGCAATCAGATGCTGTTTAACACTTACGGGCGAACGGCTGGAATGTTGGGTAAGTATATAGGAATTAGCGCTCAAGGCAATTGGATTAATGGGCAAGGTTTCAGGCAAAACAGCCCCACAAAGGTGCAAAACTACTTGCTTGATGCGATCTATAAGATTAATGCGACCAATACTTTTAAAGCTTATTACCAGTATTATCAATACAACTCTTACCATCCAGGCACTTTGAGCGCGCAAGATTACGCCTATAACCGCTTTATTAATGAACGCCCTGACAATCAAGATGGAGGGCGAGCCAAGCGCTTTGGGATCGTGTATCAAAATTATTTTGGCGATCCGGATAGGAAAGTGGGGGGAGATTTTAAATTCACTTATTTCACGCATGACATGAGCAGGGATTTTGGCTTTTCCAACCAATACCAAAGCGTGTATATGAGCAGTCAAAATAAGATTTTACCCTTTAAAGGCAAGGGGGAAATTAGCGCGACTAACCCTAATTGCGGTCTGTATTCTTATAGCGATACGAATAGCCCTTGTTGGCAATTTTTTGATAATATCCGCCGCTTCGTGGTGAATGCTTTTGAACCAAAACTCAATCTCGTTGTCAATACCGGTAAAGTCAAACAAACTTTTAACATGGGAATGCGGTTTTTAACCGAAGATTTATACCGCCGATCCACTACCAGGAAAAACCCTAGCATGCCTAATAATGGCAGTGGGTTTGATGCAGGAACTTCACTTAATAATTTCAACAATTATACCGCCGTGTATGCCAGCGATGAAATCAATTTCAATAACGGCATGCTAACGATCACGCCGGGCTTGAGATACACTTTTTTAAATTACGAAAAAAAAGACGCTCCCCCTTTTAAAGCAGGTCAAACAGGAAAAACCATTAAAGATCGTTACAACCAATGGAATCCGGCGCTAAATGTCGGCTATAAACCCATTAAAGAATTGTTGTTTTATTTCAATTATCAAAGAAGCTACATTCCGCCCCAATTCAGCAATATCGGTAGTTTTGTAGGCACAAGCACGGATTATTTTCAAATCTTTAATGTCATGGAAGGTGGCTCAAGATATTATTTCAACAATCAAGTGAGTTTTAACGCGAATTATTTTGTGATTTTTGCGAACCACTATTTTACTGGGCGCTATGGGGATAACAGAGAACCAGTCAATGCGAGGTCGCAAGGCGTGGAGCTAGAGTTGTATTACACGCCAATTAGAGGGCTTAATTTCCATGCGGCTTACACTTTCATAGACGCTAATATCACAAGCCACACGATGGTTACTAACCCTGCTAATCCTAAAGGGCCTAAAAAAGATATTTTTGGCAAAAAACTCCCTTTTGTAAGCCCACACCAATTCATTTTAGACGCGAGCTACACTTACGCTAAAACCACGATCGGGTTGAGCTCTTTCTTTTATAGCCGCACTTATAGCGATGTGTTAAACACCGTGCCTTTCATTCAATACGCGCCCACGATTAAAAATGGGGCCATCACCACCAAAACAGCGGGCATGACGCCGTACTATTGGGTGTGGAATTTACAAATTTCTAGCACTTTGTGGGAACGCAAAAAGCAAAGCGTTAATGCGAGCTTGCAAATCAATAACATTTTTAACATGAAATATTGGTTTAGCGGGATAGGCACTAGCCCTAACGGGAAAGAAGCCGCACCTCCTAGGAGCATCACGGCGTATGTGAGCTATAATTTTTAATTTTAGGGTTGTAATGTTTTGAGCAGTTGGGTATAAAAAACAACCCTTTGTTTTAAATACTCTCTTAGAGCGCGGTAATTAGGGCAAAAGATTTGAACGCAACGCCAGAAATTTTTGGAATGGTTTTTGTGGATCGTGTGGGCGAGTTCATGGATAATGACATAATCAATCGCTTCTTTTTGGGCGCAAACCAATAAAAGGGCGAAACTCAAGCGGTTATGATAAGAGCAACTCCCTAAAACTTTAGCGTTGTTTCTAATGCTAAAATGGGTGTATGAAGTTTGCATTTTTTGAGCGATTAAGTGGAGTTGTTGCTCCAAATAAGTTTTTAAGATTTTTTTAAGATCTGTTAGGGTGTAATCGTTGGCGTTTTTCACCTCATCAAACACAAGGATTTTATTTTGATAGGTTTCTAGGCACGAGTGTAAAAGGGAGTGTTTTTCTTGCATGGCTGAAAGGGTTTTTTTTAGCCAAGCTTCTTGTTCTTTTAAAAAAGCGTTCGCTCTGGCTTGAGAGCAAGAATTGGGCATTTTGAGAATCACTTCTAAAGATGGCGTGATATTCAAGCTCAGGGTTTTGATTTTTTTACTTTTTTGAATGGTAATAGGAATATCATCTAACATGGTGCGTATTTTACTAAAATTTGCGCTAGAATGTAAGTCTGTTTAATATTGATTTTATTTATATTAAGAATTAAGGCTAACATGCGTGTTTTTATTATTCATTTAAGCCCCAAAACCTGTCAAAATTTTTCTTTAAAAGAAACTCATATAACCCCCCTTTTAGAGAGCCTTAAACTTCAGGGGATCTCTTATGAAATTTTTGATGCGATCTATTCTAAAATCTCTCCCACTCAATTACACCCCTTGATTTTAGAGCATTTGCACCCTTCTTTTATGGTTGAAGATTTATGGGCTTTTTGTAAAAACGAAAAACACCCCCCTTGTGCGTTAAAAAATTTCTTTTACGCGCTCAAGCATTGCGGGAAGAGGATGGGGTTTGGGGAGCTTGGGTGCTATGCGAGCCATTATTCATTGTGGCAAAAATGCATAGAACTCAATGAAGCGATCTGTATTTTAGAAGATGATATTATTGTAAAAGAGCGTTTTAAAGAAAGCCTAGAGTTTTGTCATAAACACATCAACGAATTAGGCTATATCCGCTTGATGCATTTAGAAGAAAATGTGGCTAAACAAAAAACTCTTATTAAAGGGGTTTCTCAAATCTTAAATTTTAAAGATGGTATTGGCACTCAAGGGTATGTTTAGCCCCAAAAGCCGCACAAAAATTATTGAAATACAGCGCGAAAGAATGGGTGATGCCTATAGATTGCGTGATGGATAGGCATTATTGGCATGGGGTCAAAAACTATGTGTTAGAAGAATTTGCGATTGCTTGCGATGGAATGAATACTCAAAACTCCAACACAGAAAAACAAAGGCCTAAAAAATTACCTTTAAGCATTAGGATTGGCCGTTCTTTGCATAAAAGCGCGGTTAAAATCTTAGATAAAGTTTTTAGGTATAGCCCAAAATTAATCATTAGAAAAAACTAATCATTAGGCTTTGCAAACATTAGAATAAGTCTTTGAGCATTTCTTGCATGATAGGGGAAGTTTCATTCAATTGATTTAAAGGCTTTAGCGGTTTGCTAAATGAAGCAATAAAGTAATCATCGTTATTAAACATGCTATATTTCTTTTTTCTATAAAACTAAATATTATTGAATAAAACTAGGGAGTTAGAATGATCTTAAAACGAGTTACTGAAGCTTTAGAAGCGTATAAAAATGGCGAAATGCTCATTGTCATGGACGATGAAGACAGGGAAAATGAGGGGGATTTGGTTTTAGCCGGGATTTTTTCTACCCCTGAGAAAATCAATTTCATGGCCACGCATGCTAGGGGGTTGATTTGCGTGTCTTTGACCAAAGATTTAGCGAAAAAATTTGAATTGCCTCCTATGGTTAGCGTGAATGATTCTAATCATGAGACCGCTTTCACGGTTTCTATTGACGCTAAAGAAGCCAAAACCGGGATTTCTGCTTTTGAAAGGCATTTGACGATTGAATTATTGTGTAAGGACACCACCAAACCGAGCGATTTTGTGCGCCCGGGGCATATTTTCCCTTTAATCGCAAAAGATGGAGGCGTGTTAGCGCGCACGGGCCATACTGAAGCGAGCGTGGATTTATGCAAATTAGCTGGATTAAAGCCCGTGAGCGTGATTTGTGAAATCATGAAAGAAGATGGATCTATGGCGAGGAGAGGGGATAAATTTTTGAGCGACTTTGCCCTTAAACATGATCTTAAAACTCTCTATGTTTCTGATTTGATTAGCTATCGTTTGGAAAATGAAAGTTTGCTGAAAATGTTTTGCCAAGAAGAAAGAGAATTTTTAAAACACCAAACGCAATGCTACACTTTTTTAGACCACCAGCAAAAAAACCATTACGCTTTTAAATTTAAAGGCGCAAAAACCCATGATTTGGCCCCTTTAGTGCGTTTCCACCCTATCAAAGAGGATTTTGATTTTTTGACGACTGATGCGTTTGAAGTGTTTTTTAAAGCGTTAGAATATTTAAAGCGCGAAGGGGGTTATTTGATCTTTATGAACACGCATTCCAAAGAAAACAATATCGTTAAAGATTTTGGGATTGGGGCGTTAGTGTTAAAAAATTTGGGGATAAAGGATTTTAGGCTGTTAAGCTCTTGTGAAGACAGGCAGTATAAGGCTTTGAGCGGGTTTGGGCTTAAGCTTGTAGAAACGATTAGCCTTTAAGAGGCTTGTTAAGTTTTATTGAATGTGTTGTAATGTTTTTAAGGTATAATAAACTCTTTTTAAGTCAAGCAATAAAGTTTGCAACCTGATGAGAGTAATAATAGAGTTTATGCTGATTTCATTAAAAACATTCCTAAAAATATTATTGAAAATAGTCCTAAAAACCTTCCAAAAGATTTGGGTAGTTTGCGTGGTGACTTGGGGGTTGGGCTGTAGTTTTTTAAACGCTAACAGCATTCAATTAGAAGAAACGCTCAAACGAAGCCCTAAAAATCTTATTTGGCAACATTTTAAAAAGAAGTTTAAAAAGAGCAACACGATCCCTTATGCCCCAAATAGCCGTTGGAAATATTTAGGCACGAGCATAGGGATTTTAGGCGTGTCTTTGGTGATAGGGATTGTGGGGTTGTATCTCATGCCAGAGAGCGTAACGAATTGGGATAGAGAAAAGTTTGGGATCAAAAGTTGGTTTGAAAATGTCCGCATGGGGCCAAAACTAGACAATGATAGTTTTATTTTCAATGAAATTTTGCACCCTTATTTTGGGGCTATGTATTATATGCAACCGCGCATGGCTGGGTTTAGTTGGATGGCATCAGCGTTTTTTTCTTTTATCACTTCCACGCTTTTTTGGGAATATGGTTTGGAAGCGTTTGTGGAAGTGCCTAGCTGGCAGGATTTGGTGATCACCCCTTTATTAGGCTCCATTTTAGGGGAGGGGTTTTATCAGCTCACGCGCTATATCCAACGCAACGAAGGCAAGCTTTTTGGCTCTTTGTTTTTAGGGCGTTTAGTCATCGCTCTTATGGATCCTATCGGTTTTATCATTAGAGATTTAGGGCTTGGGGAAGCTTTAGGGATTTATAATAAACATGAAATCCGTTCTAATTTAAGCCCTAATGGTTTGAATTTGACTTACAAATTTTAAGAGCTTAAAATTTAAGAAAATTATAAAGAGTTTTGATAGAATACCTTTTTTTAAAAGACGCGTTTTAAAACTAATTTTAGGAGTATCCTTGAAACGATTAGAAGTCTCTAACCAAGCCAAATTACCCACTCAATTTGGGGAGTTTTATATCCAGTGTTTTAGAGAAAAGGGTTCTAATGGCTCTAAAGATCATTTAGTCATTTTCACCCCTAATTTTTCTCAAAACCCCTTAGTGCGTTTGCATTCAGAATGCTTAACGGGTGATGCTCTAGGCTCTCAAAAATGCGATTGCGGAGGGGCGTTGCAAATGGCGTTAGAAAGGATTTCTAAAGAAGGGGGGCTAGTGATTTATTTGCGCCAAGAAGGGCGTGGGATAGGGCTATTTAACAAAGTCAATGCCTACGCTTTACAGGATAAAGGCTATGATACCATTCAAGCCAATGAAATGATAGGGTTTAAAGACGATGAAAGGGATTATAGTGTTGCGGGTGAAATTTTAGAATATTACCATATTAAAAAAATGCGCTTACTCACAAACAACCCTCTAAAAATCGCCGCTTTAGAAAAATACGCTGAGGTAACAAGAGAGAGCTTGATCGTGTGCGCTAATGAGCACAATCAAGGGTATTTGGAAGTCAAAAAGCTCAAAATGGGGCATTTATTGTGAAAATTATGAGCGCTTTAAAGAGGTTTTAAAAATATAAAATCATGCTTTTAAAAGATTTAATATAAGGGTAAATGATGGTGGAAGTGCGATTTTTTGGACCCATAAAAGAAGAAAATTTTTTCGTCAAAGCGGGTGATTTAAAGGAATTAAGAGCGATTTTACAAGAAAAAGAGGGCTTAAAAGAGTGGTTGGGCGTTTGCGCGATAGCCCTTAATGATCACTTAATAGACAATTTAAACACACCTTTAAAAGATGGCGATGTGGTAAGTTTGTTGCCACCGGTTTGTGGGGGCTAGGTGTTAAAAATCATTCAAGGGGCATTGGATACTAGTGAGCTTTTGAAAGCCTACCAAGAGGAAGCTTGCACGAAAAACTTTGGAGCGTTTTGTGTGTTTGTGGGGATTGTGAGAGGGGAGGATAACATTCAAGGCTTGAGTTTTGATATTCATGAAGCACTATTAAAGACTTGGTTTGAAAAATGGCACCATAAAGCCAAAGATTTGGGCGTGGTGTTAAAAATGGCGCACAGCTTGGGCGATGTTTTGATAGGACAAAGCTCATTTTTATGCGTTTTAATGGGAAAGAACAGAAAAAACGCCTTAGAACTATACCAAGATTTTATTGAAGATTTTAAGCATAACGCCCCTATTTGGAAATACGATTTAATCCACAATAAACGCATCTACGCTAAAGAAAGAAGCCACCTTTTAAAAGGGAGTGGGCTTTTAGCTTAAAAAGGAGTTCAAATGCAAACGATTCATATAGGCGTTTTGAGCGCGAGCGATAGGGCGTCAAAAGGGATTTATGAAGATTTAAGCGGTAAGGCGATACAAGAAGTGTTGAGCGAATACCTGCTCAATCCTTTAGAATTTTATTACGAAATTGTCGCTGATGAAAGGGATTTAATTGAAAAATCGCTGATTAAAATGTGCGATGAATACCAATGCGATCTAGTCGTTACTACAGGAGGCACAGGCCCTGCTTTAAGAGACATAACCCCAGAAGCCACAGAAAGAGTGTGCCAAAAAATGCTTCCTGGTTTTGGAGAGCTTATGCGAATAACTAGTTTAAAATATGTGCCTACAGCGATTCTGTCGCGCCAAAGCGCTGGTATTAGGAATAAGAGTTTGATTGTCAATCTCCCTGGTAAGCCAAAAAGCATTAGAGAATGCTTAGAGGCGGTTTTTCCAGCGATTCCTTATTGCGTGGATTTGATTTTAGGGAATTATATGCAAGTGAATGAAAAAAACATTCAAGCGTTTCGCCCCAAACAATAAGGTAAAAAATGCCGCTCACTCATTTGAATGGAGAAAATCAGCCTAAAATGGTGGATATAGGGGATAAAGAAACCACTGAAAGAATCGCTTTAGCAAGCGGTCGTATCAGCATGAATAAAGAGGCTTATGACGCTATTATCAATCATTGCGTCAAAAAGGGTCCGGTGTTACAGACTGCTATTATTGCTGGGATTATGGGGGCTAAAAAGACAAGCGAGCTCATTCCCATGTGCCATTCAATCATGCTCAATGGGGTGGATATTGATATTTTAGAAGAAAAAGAAACTTGTAGTTTTAAACTCTATGCGAGAGTCAAAACTCAAGCTAAAACGGGCGTAGAAATGGAAGCGCTAATGAGTGTGAGCATAGGGCTTTTAACCATTTATGACATGGTGAAAGCCATTGATAAGAGCATGACAATTAGCGGTGTGATGTTGGAGCATAAGAGTGGAGGCAAAAGTGGGGATTATAACGCTAAAAAATAGAAAAAGACTGATAATCTAAAGATGTTAGGGTAAAATAACATTTTGACAACAAAAGCGTGTTGGTTGCTTCGGGTTTGTTGTTATAGAAGTCTAAAATGTTACAATCAAGGATAGAACGATGAAAGCAAATAATCATTTTAAAGATTTTGCATGGAAAAAATGCCTTTTAGGTGCGAGCGTGGTGGCTTTGTTAGTGGGATGCAGCCCGCATATTATTGAAACCAATGAAGTCTCTTTGAAGTTGAATTACCATCCAGCTAGCGAGAAAGTTCAAGCGTTAGACGAAAAGATTCTACTTTTAAGGCCGGCTTTTCAATACAGCGATAATATTGCTAAAGAGTATGAAAACAAATTCAAGAATCAAACCGCAATCAAGGTTGAACAGATTTTGCAAAATCAGGGCTATAAGGTTATTAGCGTAGATAGCAGCGATAAAGACGATCTTTCTTTTTCGCAAAAAAAAGAAGGGTATTTGGCCGTCGCTATGAACGGCGAAATTGTTTTACGCCCTGATCCTAAAAGGACCATACAGAAAAAATCAGAACCCGGGTTATTATTCTCCACTGGTTTGGATAAAATGGAAGGGGTTTTAATCCCGGCCGGGTTTGTCAAGGTTACCATACTAGAACCTATGAGTGGGGAATCTTTGGATTCTTTTACGATGGATTTGAGCGAGTTGGACATCCAAGAAAAATTCTTAAAAACCACCCATTCAAGCCATAGCGGGGGGTTAGTTAGCACTATGGTTAAGGGAACGGATAATTCTAATGATGCGATCAAGAGTGCTTTGAATAAGATTTTTGCAAATATCATGCAAGAAATAGACAAAAAACTCACTCAAAAGAATTTAGAATCTTATCAAAAAGACGCCAAGGAATTGAAAAACAAGAGAAACCGATAAAAACAAATAACGCATAAGAAAAGAGCGCTTGAATAAACTGCTTAAAAAGGGGTTTTTAGCGTTCTTTTTGAGCGTGTATTTAAGGGCTGATGATCTGGTTACTTACACCATCATCAAAAAAGAAGATCTAGGATTCCAGCGGTTTTTAGCAAAGAAGTGTTTAAGAGGCAAGACCCACCCTCCATGTTTTGCTGAGCCTAAAAAGCCCAAAAAAAAACTTTTTAACATAGACAAAAGCTCCCATTATTATGGCACAAGCGTGGTGCAAATGTCATGGCTACAGAGCAGGGAAAAATTTGAAAACCATTCAAAATACCGAGACATTCCTTTTGCTGAAGTCAGTTTGATTTATGGCTATAAACAATTTTTTCCTAAAAAAGAGCGCTATGGCTTTCGTTTTTATATTTCTTTGGACTATGCTTATGGGTTTTTTCTTAAAAATAAAGGCGTGTTGGGCGATAGTTTGAGGGAGAGTTCGCAAATTCCTAAAAGCTATAGAGAAAAGTTGCAAAGAAAAGAGACTTTTATTAACGCTATTTTTTATGGCACGGGAGCTGATTTTTTATACAAACGCGCTTTTGGAACGCTGATTTTAGGGATGAATTTCGTGGGCGAAACCTGGTTTTATGAAACAAAGATTTTTAAAAAGTGGGCTAAAGATCCTTTGAGCGTTTATCACCCTTACATGTTTCAAGTGATGTTGGATGTGGGGTATCGTTACCGCTTTTCAAGGTATAAGAATTGGGCGATAGAATTGGGCGCGCGTATCCCCTTTTTAACCAATGATTATTTTAAAACCCCTTTATACACCCTTCATTTCAAACGCAATATTTCTGTCTATCTCACTTCAACTTATGACTTTTAGTTTTTTAAATTTTTGAAAACTAGAATTAAAACCGCTTTTTATAAACCGGAATTAAAACAAATTAAGCTATAATGATACAAAAATTTAATTTTTTAGCCATTAAGGAAAAAAATGAATCTTGAAGTGAAAAAGATTGACACCGCTAACGCCCATTTGAGCGCTAAACCTTCCATTGAAGATTTAGAAAAGCGTTATGATAAAATCGCTCAAAAAATCGCCCAAAAAGTTAAAATTGATGGCTTTAGAAGAGGTAAAGTCCCCCTTAGTTTAGTGAAAACCCGTTATCAAGCCCAAATTGAACAAGACGCTCAAGAAGAAATGATTCAAGAGGTTTTAAAAAACGCTTTTAAGGAATTAGGGATTGAAAATAAGGATTTAATCGGCAGCCCCAACCTCACTAAATTTGAAAAAAAAGACACGCATTTTGAAATAGAAGCGGACATCGGCTTAAAACCCACGATTGTTTTAGACAAGATCAAAGAGTGCGTGCCTAGCGTGGGGGTGGAAATCCCCAATGAAGAAAAAATTAATGAGCGTTTGAAACAGCTCGCTAAAGACTATGCGAAATTTGTGGATACTGACGCTCAAAGAAAAGTTCAAAATGACGATAAATTAACGATTGATTTTGAAGGCTTTATAGATAATGTGCCTTTTGAAGGGGGCAAGGCTGAGAATTTCAATTTGATTTTAGGCAGTAAGCAAATGCTAGAAGATTTTGAAAAGGCTCTTTTAGGCATGCAAGCGGGCGAAGAAAAAGAATTCTCTTTGACTTTCCCTAGCGGATACCACGCAGAGCATTTAGCCGGCAAAGAAGCCCTTTTTAAAGTGAAATTGCACCAGATTCAAGCGCGTGAAGTGTTAGAAATCAATGACGAACTCGCTAAAATCGTGCTAGCCAATGAAGAGGATGCGACTTTAAAGCTTTTAAAAGAAAGGGTTGAAGGGCAGTTGTTTTTAGAAAATAAAGCCAGGCTCTATAATGAAGAGTTGAAAGAAAAATTGATTGAAAATTTAGATGAAAAGATTGTTTTTGATTTGCCTAAAACGATCATAGAGCAAGAAATGGATTTGTTATTCAGGAACGCTCTTTATTCCATGCAAGCTGAGGAAGTCAAATCCTTACAAGAAAGTCAAGAAAAAGCCAAAGAAAAGCGTGAGAGCTTTAGGAATGATGCGACAAAAAGCGTGAAAATCACTTTTATCATTGACGCTTTAGCGAAGGAAGAAAAAATTGGCGTGCATGACAATGAAGTCTTTCAAACTCTGTATTATGAAGCGATGATGACAGGGCAAAACCCAGAAAGCCTCATTGAACAATACCGCAAAAACAACATGTTAGCGGCGGTGAAAATGGCGATGATTGAAGATAGGGTGTTGGCTTATTTGTTGGATAAAAACCTGCCTAAAGAGCAACAAGAAATTTTGGAAAAAATGAGGCCCAACGCTCAAAAAATTCAAGCGGGTTAAACGGCTAAAAAGGAGAGATGATGGGATACATTCCTTATGTAATAGAGAATACCGATCGTGGGGAGCGCAGCTATGATATTTACTCGCGCCTTTTAAAGGATCGCATTGTTTTATTGAGCGGTGAGATCAATGATAGCGTGGCGTCTTCTATCGTGGCCCAACTCTTGTTTTTGGAAGCTGAAGACCCTGAAAAAGACATTGGCTTGTATATCAATTCTCCCGGTGGGGTGATAACAAGCGGTCTTAGCATCTATGACACCATGAATTTTATCCGCCCTGATGTTTCCACGATTTGCATCGGTCAAGCGGCTTCTATGGGGGCGTTTTTACTGAGCTGTGGGGCTAAGGGCAAGCGCTTTTCACTACCCCATTCAAGGATTATGATACACCAGCCTTTAGGGGGGGCTCAAGGGCAAGCGAGCGATATTGAAATCATTTCTAATGAGATTCTCAGGCTTAAGGGTTTGATGAATTCTATTTTGGCTCAAAACTCAGGGCAGAGTTTGGAACAAATCGCTAAAGACACGGACAGGGATTTTTATATGAGCGCTAAAGAAGCTAAAGAGTATGGCTTGATTGATAAAGTGTTACAGAAAAATGTGAAGTGATTGCATGGCGTTATTAGAGATTATCCATTACCCTTCTAAAATTTTAAGAACGATTTCTAAAGAGGTCGTTTCTTTTGATGCAAAACTCCACCAACAGCTAGATGACATGCATGAGACTATGATCGCTAGTGAGGGGATAGGGTTAGCCGCTATTCAAGTGGGCTTGCCTTTAAGAATGCTCATTATCAATCTCCCGCAAGAAGACGGCGTGCAACACAAAGAAGACTGCTTAGAAATCATTAACCCTAAGTTTATAGAAACTAAAGGGACGATAATATATAAAGAGGGGTGCTTGTCTGTGCCGGGATTTTATGAAGAAGTGGAGCGCTTTGAAAAGGTTAAGATAGAGTATCAAAACCGCTTCGCTGAAGTGAAAATTTTAGAAGCGAGCGAGCTTTTAGCGGTAGCCATTCAGCATGAGATCGATCACCTCAATGGCGTGTTATTCGTGGATAAATTATCCATTTTGAAGCGTAAGAAATTTGAAAAAGAACTCAAAGAGCTGCAAAAAAAACAAAAACACAAGTAACAACCATGATTAACACGATATTTTGCGCAACCATGCAAAGGGGGGTGGCAGAAATCGTGGCTGTGGAAGCGACTTTCACAAGGGCTTTGCCGGCGTTTGTGATTTCAGGCTTGGCTAATAATTCTATCCAAGAAGCCAAGCAGCGGGTCCAATCGGCTTTACAAAATAACGATTTCACTTTCCCGCCTTTAAAAATCACCATCAACCTTTCCCCCTCAGATTTGCCTAAATCCGGGAGCCATTTTGATTTGCCTATCGCTCTTTTAATCGCTTTGCAAAAACAAGAGTTGGCTTTTAAAGAGTGGTTTGCTTTTGGGGAGTTAGGGCTTGATGGCAAGATCAAACCCAATCCTAACATTTTCCCCATGCTTTTAGACATTGCCATTAAGCGCCCCCATGCCAAAATCATTGCGCCTAAGGCGAATGAAGAGCTTTTTTCGCTCATCCCTAATTTGCAATGCTTTTTTGTGGAGCATTTTAAAGAAGCGTTAGAAATCTTGCAAAACCCTGAAATCAAAGCAGACACCCACACGAAAAAACTACCCTTTAAAACGATAGAATTGAACGATAAAGAGTATTATTTTTCAGACGCCTATGCCTTAGATTTTAAAGAAGTTAAGGGGCAAGCTGTCGCTAAAGAAGCCGCTTTGATCGCTAGCGCTGGGTTTCATAATTTGATTTTAGAGGGGAGTCCAGGGTGTGGGAAAAGCATGATCATTAATCGCATGCGCTATATCTTGCCTCCATTGAGCCTGAATGAAATCTTAGAAGCGACAAAATTACGCATTTTAAGCGAGCAAGACAGTGCCTATTACCCCTTAAGGAGCTTTAGAAACCCTCACCAGAGCGCTTCAAAATCCAGTATTTTAGGCTCAAGCTCTTTAAGAGAGCCAAAACCCGGCGAAATCGCGCTAGCGCATAACGGCATGCTTTTTTTTGATGAATTGCCCCATTTTAAAAAGGATATTTTGGAAGCTTTAAGAGAGCCTTTAGAAAACAATAAATTAGTGATCTCACGAGTGCACAGCAAGATTGAATACGAAACTTCTTTTTTATTTGTAGGGGCTCAAAACCCTTGCTTGTGCGGGAATTTACTCAGCTCAACCAAAGCATGCCGTTGCCAAGATAGAGAAATCACGCAGTATAAAAACCGCTTGAGCGAGCCTTTTTTGGATAGGATTGATCTGTTCGTGCAAATGGAAGAGGGGAATTATAAAGACACGCCGTCGCATTCTTGGACTTCAAAAGAGATGCATGAATTGGTATTATTAGCTTTCAAACAGCAAAAGTTAAGGAAACAGAGCGCTTTTAATGGTAAGCTTAATGAAGAACAGATAGAACGATTTTGCCCTTTAAACGCTGAAGCAAAAAAGTTGTTAGAGCAGGCGGTTGAAAGGTTTAATCTGTCCATGCGCTCTATTAATAAGGTCAAAAAGGTCGCTAGGACGATTGCGGATTTAAACGCTTGCGAGAATATAGAAAAATCTCACATGCTTAAAGCGCTGAGTTTTAGAAAGATTTCTTAAAAGGATTTTTATAAGGGAGAGAAAATGCAAGAATACCACATTCATAATTTGGATTGCCCTGATTGCGCGTCTAAATTGGAAAGGGATTTAAACAAATTAGATTATGTGAAAAAAGCTCAAATCAATTTCAGCACCAGTAAGTTGTTTTTGGATACGAGCGATTTTGAAAAGGTTAAGGCTTTTATCAAGCAGAATGAACCGCATTTGAGCCTGTCTTTTAAAGAGGCTACAGAAAAGCCCTTGAGTTTTACCCCACTCATCATTACGATCGCTGTCTTTTTGGGCGCGATCTTAATCTTACACCTAAATCCTAGCCCCTTTATTGAAAAAGCGGTGTTTGTGGTGCTCGCTTTAGTGTATCTAGTGAGCGGTAAAGATGTGATTTTAGGGGCGTTTCGTGGGCTTAGAAAAGGGCAATTTTTTGATGAAAACGCTTTGATGCTCATTGCGACTATTGCAGCTTTTTGCGTGGGGGCTTATGAAGAGAGCGTGTCTATTATGGTGTTTTATTCAGCGGGCGAATTTTTGCAAAAACTCGCTGTCTCTCGCTCTAAAAAATCCCTTAAGGCTTTGGTGGATGTCGCTCCTAATCTGGCTTATTTGAAAAAGGGCGATGCATTAGTGAGCGTTGCGCCTGAAGATTTAAGAGTCAATGACATTGTGGTGGTGAAAGTCGGCGAAAAAGTGCCTGTGGATGGCGTGGTAGTTAAGGGCGAAAGTTTGCTAGATGAAAGGGCGTTGAGTGGGGAGTCTATGCCTGTTAATGTCAGCGAACGCTCTAAAGTTTTAGGGGGGAGCTTGAATTTAAAAGCGGTCCTTGAAATTAAAGTAGAAAAAATGTATAAAGATTCTTCTATCGCTAAAGTGGTGGATTTAGTCCAACAAGCCACGAATGAAAAGAGCGAAACCGAGAAATTTATCACTAAATTTTCACGCTACTACACCCCAAGCGTTTTATTCATTGCGCTAATGATCGCTATATTACCGCCCTTGTTTTCTATGGGGAGCTTTGATGAGTGGATTTATAGGGGGCTTGTGGCTTTAATGGTGAGCTGTCCTTGCGCGTTAGTGATTTCTGTGCCTTTAGGGTATTTTGGGGGCGTGGGAGCGGCGAGCAGAAAGGGCATTTTAATGAAAGGCGTGCATGTTTTAGAGGTGCTTACCCAAGCTAAAAGCATCGCTTTTGATAAAACCGGCACTTTGACTAAAGGCGTTTTTAAAGTGGTAGATATTGTGCCGCAAAATGGGCATTCTAAAGAAGAAGTTTTGCATTACGCTTCTTGTTCGCAGCTTTTATCCACGCACCCGATCGCTTTATCCATTCAAAAAGCATGCGAAGAAATGTTAAAGGACGATAAGCACCAGCATGACATTAAAAATTACGAAGAAGTGAGCGGAATGGGGGTTAAAGCACAATGCAATACGGATTTAATCATCGCAGGGAATGAAAAAATGCTCGATCAATTCAATATCGCGCACAGCCCTTCCAAAGAAAACGGCACGATCGTGCATGTGGCTTTCAATCAGGCTTATGTGGGCTATATCGTCATTAGCGATGAGATTAAAGATGACGCCATAGAATGCTTAAGGGATTTAAAAGCACAAGGGATAGAGAATTTTTGCATTTTGAGCGGGGACAGAAAAAGCGCAACTGAGAGCATCGCTCAAACTCTAGGCTGTGAATATTATGCGAGCTTGTTGCCTGAAGAAAAAACGAGCGTGTTTAAAACTTTTAAAGAACGCTATAAAGCCCCGGCGATTTTTGTAGGCGATGGCATCAATGACGCTCCGACTCTAGCGAGCGCTGATGTGGGGATTGGCATGGGGAAAGGCTCAGAATTGAGCAAGCAAAGCGCAGACATTGTGATCACTAATGACTCCTTAAATTCGTTAGTGAAAGTTTTGGCGATCGCTAAAAAAACTAAAAGCATCATTTGGCAAAATATCTTGTTCGCTTTGGGGATTAAAGCGGTTTTTATCGTGCTGGGGCTTATAGGGGTAGCGAGCTTGTGGGAAGCGGTCTTTGGCGATGTGGGGGTCACGCTTTTAGCCTTAGCCAACTCCATGCGCGCGATGAGGGCTTAAAAAAGAGCCTTTTTATCGCTAGCGTTTTAGAAGTTTAAAGGGGGCAAAATGAACAAATTAGAGCACATTGTCTTTTTTAAAACCATTCAAAAGAACGCATGGACGCATTAATGCTGCCCTTAAATTGGCAAAGAGTAAGGCTTGGGGATATATTAACATTAAAGCATGGTAGAGATTACAAAAATTTTAAATTAGGAAATATTCCTGTTTATGGAAGCGGTGGCTATATGCTATCAATTAATAATTTCCTTCATAATGGTGAAAGTGTTTGCATAGGGAGAAAAGGGACTATTGATAAGCCTATTTATCTAAATGGTAAATTTTGGGTAGTAGATACACTATTTTATAGCTATTTATTTAAAAAATCCATTCCAAAATTTATATTTTATGCTTTTTCTATCATAAAATGGTCAAACTATAACGAAGCGACCGGTGTTCCTAGTTTAACTAAAATGACAATTTCAAACATTGAAATCCTTTTGCCCCCTCTAAACGAACAAATCGCTATCGCTAACATTTTAAGCGGTTTGAATCGTTATCTTTGCTCTTTGAGAGCCCTCATTCTTAAAAAAGAGGGCGTTAAAAAAGCTTTAAGCTTTGAACTATTGAGTCAAAGAAAACGCTTGAAAGGCTTCAATCAAGCCTGGCAAAGAGTGAGGCTTGGGGATATATGCGAAATCACAACCGGTTCATTAGATGCAAATGAAATGGTTCATTATGGAAAATATAGATTTTATACATGTGCAAAAGAATATTATTTTATAGATAAGTACGCTTTTGACACAGAAGCAATTTTAATTTCTGGAAATGGTGCGTATGTAGGGTATGTGCATTACTATAAGGGCAAATTTAACGCCTATCAAAGAACCTATGTGTTGGATAATTTTAGTGAACATATTATATTTGTAAAATATTTTTTAACAATGTTTTTGCAATCTCATATTCAAACAAATAGAAATGAAGGTAATACCCCTTATATCGTAATGGCAACTTTAAAAGATTTTGAAATCCTTTTACCCCCTCTAAACGAACAAATCGCTATCGCTAACGTTTTAAGCACTTTGGATCATGAAATCACAAGCCTTAAAAACAAAAAAAGCCAATTTGAAAACATCAAAAAAGCTTTAAACCACGATTTAATGAGCGCTAAAATCAGGGTTTTAAAAAAATAAGTTTTACAACAAAAATAAAACCTAAAAAATGCTAAAAAGTATTTTTTACAATCAAATAATAAAAGAGCTTGATTTTAATCAAGCGATAATTTCTTAAGGCGGTCTTCTTGGGGTTAGGGGGATCTAGTTGGGGGTTAAGGGGGAGAATGATTTCAAAATACCCCCCTATCCCCTTATAAAATGAGTTTTAGATAAAAGTTTAAAATGAGTTTTTGAGTTTTGTGATAAGTTTAATAAAACAAATTTTAAAATGACAAAACAAAGCAACCAAAAGCCCATTTTAAAAATAAAAGTTTTAGTATCACAGAGCCAAAAATAGCATAATAAAAAAATTTAAAAATTCTAACGCTTTTTAAAAACAAGCCCTAAAATAGGCGATAAAGCGTTTTTAATGGCTATTTTTTGCTAGGCGTTTTAACAAACCCTTAAAGGGTTGTTATTTAAAGAGGGTTTAAAGCTTCCACACGATTTCGGTGAAAATATGGCTCCTGTCTTGATCGGTGGCGGGTTGGCTGTCTAATTTTGGCCCGTTCCACCCCATTTTATAGCCTTGATGCATCAACACATTATAATATTCAAATTTGATGTCGGCTGAGAAATTTTTAGTGAATTTATAGCCCAAGTTGAGCGATAGGACTTGTTCGTTCGCCCTAGGCCCATAAGTCAAACGCCCCAATAAACCCCAAAGGAATTTCCTATGCACCCCACCGCCAAAGGCAAACACGGTGAAAGCGTTCGCGTCCATCATGTAAGACAAAGAGTTAAGGGTGTTTGCATAAACGGTGTTCGTCCAAAAGTCAAAGCCCAAGCGGTTACCATGGTAGCCTATCATCCAGTTAGCGTTCCCAAAGGATTTATAAATCCCAAAACCGAAATTGTATTCATTCCATTCAAACTTTTGTTTGATCATCAAGCTGTGCGCGTTCTTACCGGCTGGCATGCCAAATTGATAGGTGTCCCAAAATCTTTTAGCGTAAAAGGGATTAAGCACGGTAATATCGGTTTGAGAGCGAAACCCTAAGCCAGTAAAAGTGGGGTTACTATCATAAGTGATCGTAAAGTTAGGGTCGTATTCGTTAAAGGGTGAAAAATAGACAAAAGGCTGAATGCTAAAACCCTTGTAATTCCAAATGATATAAAAGGCATGCACCCCAGGGTTTATGGTTTGCCCATTTTTAAGAGTGTAGGTTTTAGGCGAATAGAAATTATAAAGCCACTCATTATAGGCAAAGCCACGGCCAAAAGAGCTAAACCACCAGAATTTGAAATTCCCTAAGTTTAAGGTCATATCCAAGCCTTGGTTGTAACCACTCATATAATCCGCTGGGGATTCGTATCTCCCGCCCCTAATTTCAAAAATATCTCTGTAGTTGTAGTGCAAGTAAGCGTTATAAATCACATAGTTCCTGGTGTGATCGGCATAACTTTTTGCGCAAGTGGAAGCCTCTAAAGCTTCTTGATTAGACAACTGCGTCATTTCAGCTTGAGTCATCTTATCGTATTGGCCTTGGGTCAAATTCCCTGTGGCTAACCCGCAACTAGCCCATGGTTTTTGCCCCACAAGACCGCCCCAATAGCCCACATAGTTCCAAGTCATAGCCCCATAGGGTTTTCCTGTAACTTCGTTAATAAAATCCTTAGTGGTATCATAAATAACAGCACCCCCCCAACCCCCAAGACTCCCGTCTAAATGATGCCCATTAGCCGTAGCACTTTTGGGCAAGAGTTCCGTAAAATCTACTTGCATGTAAGCCATGATCGTCATAAAGGTTTCGGTAGGGTAAAGCCCTTTATTAGTGTTAATAGGTTTGTTATTGAAACCGACTTTAGAGAAACTTTCAGCACCCGCTTTAATTTTAGCGATTTTACCCAAATCAAAAGCTTGACTTTGAGAAGAGAATAAAAAAAGAAGCGTTGCGATATTTTTAGCAGATGCAACTTTATAGTTCATGTTTAACCCTTAGTATAAACAAAAAATAGAGTAAGCCAACACCATTCAAAGAAAATTTTTTCTTACAGATCTTGAGAGTCTAATCAGTCTGTTCATCTTTCGTCCTTTTTTCTACGAAGTCCGACTTACAAAGTTAATTCTTAACTAAGTCGTTCCTTATATTAGCATAATATTATTGTTTTTTTTAATTTTGAGGATAAAATTTTTCTTTGTTAATCAAATACAGACATTCAAAGCCTTATTTAATCTCAATATGATTTAATTTTTTAATTTATTCATTCCTTAACACGCTTAAAGCGTCAATATGAGAAGCTTTTTTAGACGGGTAATAAGAAGAAAGCGCTACGATAATGATAGAGCCTATTAAAGTGAGCGTAAAATCCATTAAAGACAAATCCAAAGGCAAGGTGTTAATGCCATAAACATCCGCTGGAAGCGAGATGATAGGGAACACGCTTAAAAGATACATGCTTAAAAACGCTAAAATTACCCCAAGCGCCACACCGCCTAAACCAATGATATTCCCCAAATAAAAAAAGGTTTTTTGGATTTCTTTTTGGCTGCTCCCCATGCTAAAGAGTAGGGCGATTTCTTTACGCCTGTTCATCACCACCATTAAAAGCGAGCTGATGATATTCAAAGACGCCATTAAAATAATGAGCATGAGCACAATGAATAACGCTCTTTTTTCTAATTCCATGGCCGAGAAAAAATTCCCATTTTGTTGCCACCACCCTTCAATGCCTATGCCATGGTGGTTGATGGTTTTTAAAGCGTTGCGTAAAATTTCAATATCCTTCATGGGCGTTTTAGAATACACATGCACCCCATCATAAAGCCCTAAGGGCAACCTCCTGATCGCACTTATGGCTTGAAGGCTAGAATACATGTAGCTCATGTCATAAGATTTTAGTCCTGAATCAAAATCGCCTTTGATGGTAAAACGCTTCATGATAGGGGAGAGCGTGAGGCCTGTTGGCTCTAATTCGGTGAAAAACAAATCGGCTTTTTGATTGAGATCTAAATTCAAGCTGTATCTCAAGCTTTTCCCCACGATCAAATTAAAAGGGTTTTTAAAAAGATCGTTTTCATTGGTGTTTTTTAAAGCGTCGTTTAAAACTTCATTAATACGCCTTTCTTTAGAAAAATCAACCCCAAACACCACGCCACCATTCATGGAATGCGCGCTTTTAATCAGGCTTTGAGTTTGCAAATAGGGGCTAAAAAGCAAATTAGGGAACTTTTTTTCTAAAGCTTGCACCACCTCTTCGCTGATCCCATAAGGGCTTGTGGTATAGAGCGTTAAGGGGTAGTTCATCACAAAAAGCTTTTTTTCAAATTCCTTACTCATGCCGTTCATGATCGCCATAGCCACAATTAAAACCATCACGCCAACCGCCACGCCAAAGAAAGCCAACAGGGCGGTGATGCTAATAAAAGGTTGGCTTTTATCAAAACGCAAATAACGCTTGATAAGGAAAAAAATCAACGATCTATTTGGCAAATAAGCCCTTTTTAGGCCCGCTTTTAGCGCAACAATCTTTATATTTTTTGCCGCTCCCACAAGGGCAAGGCTCGTTCCTTTTAGGGGTTTTAGCGAAAGCTTTCATGGTCGCATTCAAATCTTCATCTAAGGCTTCTTCATGGCGGTAGGTTATGCTCTCATGCTCTCTTTCTTCGCTAAAGTTATCCAAATAACGCTCCGCATCGCTAGAATCTTGCTCATTTTCAAACTGGATCTTAGAAAAGGTTTTGATCGCTTCCATTTTAATGTCTTCAATGAGTTCTAAGAAAAGGTTGTAACTCTCTTTTTTGTATTCTACAAGGGGGTCTTTTTGGTTATAGCCTCTTAAATTAATACCAGTTTTGAGATTATCCATCGTATAAAGGTGCTCTCGCCATGCGTTGTCTAAAATCTGCAAATACACGATTCGTTCAATCCGGCTTCTTTGTTCGCTATCTAAAACTTTCATTTTGTTTTCATAATCGCTTTTTAATTTTTCAGCGACAAAATTTTCAATAGGAGAGGCTTTTTCTAAATCTTCTAATCCAACATGAGCATTAAAATCTTCTTTTAAGATGTTTTTAAGCCCTAAAAGTTCCTCTTTAGACAGGTTTTGATGGTCAAAGGCTTTGAGTTTAGAAAAGATTTGATTGAGTGCGTATTCTCTGTTTTCAGCGATTTTAGCGCCAATATCGTAATTGGCATCTAATAACTCATCTCTAAATTTATACACGCTTTTTCGTTGCTCATTAGCGACATCATCATATTCCAACAAATGCTTACGGCTTTCAAAATGCAAGTTCTCCACTTTTTTTTGCGCGTTTTCCACCGCTCTTGTTACAAGCTTTGATTCAATGTGTTCGCCGTCTTTAAGCCCTAATTTTTCCATCACCCCCTTAATCCTATCGCTCCCAAAAATGCGCAACAGATTGTCTTCTAAACTCAAATAAAATTGGCTTGTTCCCGGATCGCCTTGGCGCCCGCTTCGCCCCCTTAATTGGTTGTCAATCCTACGGCTCTCATGCCTTTCAGTGCCAATGATATACAGCCCCCCAAGCTCTTTAATTTCATCAGTGAGCTTAATATCAACGCCTCTGCCTGCCATGTTAGTCGCAATCGTAACCGCTCCTTTAAGCCCGGCGTCTTTGATGATTTCAGCTTCTTTGGTGTGCTGCTTGGCGTTTAAAACGGTGTGAGGGATGCGTTCTTTCTTGAGTAAAGCGTGCAAGGTTTCACTCTTTTCAATGCTGGCCGTGCCAACTAAAACAGGCTGTCCCTTATCGTGTAATTCTTTAATCTTAAGGATCACAGCGTCAAATTTTTCTTTTTCACTCTTATAGATTAGATCGTTCAAATCTTTTCGCTTGATCGCTAGATTAGTAGGGATAGACACCACTTCTAAATTATAGATTTCTAAAAATTCTGTGGCTTCGGTTTGAGCCGTGCCTGTCATGCCAGCGAGTTTAGAAAACATCCTGAAATAATTTTGGAAAGTAATATCGGCTAAGGTTTGGCTCTCTTCTTTAATGCTCACGCCCTCTTTAGCCTCTAAAGCCTGATGCAAGCCCTCACTAAAGCGCCTCCCCTCAGACAAACGGCCGGTAAATTCATCTACAATCACCACTTCATTATTGGCTACAATATAATCTTTATCAATAAAAAAGAGGTAATTCGCTTTCAAGGCTTGATCTAAATGGTGCGATAAGGCGGCGTTTTCAATCTTGTATAAATTATCCACGCCAAAGAGGTTTTCGGCTTTTTTAATCCCCTCTTCAGTGATTAAAATCGCACGGTTTTTTTCGTCTATGGTGAAATCGGTTTCCACTTGCATGCTTTTAGCGACTTCATCAGCCTTGTTGTAATTTTCCATGCGCCTATCCACAGGCCCTGAAATGATTAAAGGGGTTCTCGCTTCATCAATTAAAATGGAATCTACCTCATCAACAATAGCGAACGCATGCGATTTTTGCACTTTATGCTCTAAAGAATATTTCATGTTATCCCTTAGATAGTCAAAGCCAAATTCATTATTAGTACCATAAACAATGTCTTTAGAATAAATTTCTAAACGCTCATCATCATCTCGCACGCTTGCGGTGATCGTGCCTACACTATAACCTAAGAAATGATACAACGGCTCCATTTCTTTAGAATCCCTATGCGCTAGGTAATCATTAACGGTTACCACATACACGCTCTCGCCCTTTAAAGCGTTCAAAGCCACCGCTAAAGTAGCGACTAAAGTTTTACCCTCTCCAGTTTTCATTTCAGCGATTTTGCCATCGTTTAAGACCATGCCCCCAATGAGTTGCACGTCAAAATGGCGCATCTTTAAGATCCTTTTGCTCGCTTCTCTAGTGATAGCAAAGCTTTCTGGTAAAACTTCTAAAAGGGTTTTTTCTTGTAAATCTTTTTCTGTGGATCGCACTCGTTTTTTTAATTCTTCAAAAGCGTTTTGCAGCTCATCATCGCTCATTTTTTCATAAGTAGGCTCTAAGGCGTTGATGGCTAGGACTTTTTTTTTGTATTGTTTGATCCAGCGATCGTTTCTGGTGCCAATGATTTTTCCAATTATTGCTTTTATCATAGTAGTAATAACCTTATTAAGAGTGCTTTAATCCCATTTATTTTATTAAAGCGTCAGTTTTTAATCCCATTTTAGCATGGATAAAATAAAAGTCTTGTAAAATAGAGAGTTTTATTGAGGTAAGAGATGATTTTAAGGTTTGAATGATGAAAGCTTTTTTAAAGATTTTAATGGTTTTGATTTTTATGAGCGTTGCTTATGCTAAAAATCCTTCAACGCTTTCTAAAGAAGAAGAGGTTTTGCAGCATTTGCAAAGTTTTAGCGCGAATTTCAAGCAGGTTTTAAAAAATGAAAAGCCTTTAGTTTATTATGGGGTTTTAAAGGCTAAAGCCCCTAATTGGGCTTTATGGGTTTATGAAAAGCCTTTAAAAAAAGAAATTTACATGAACGATAAAGAAGTGGTAATTTATGAGCCTAATTTGTTTCAAGCGACCATCACGCCCTTAAAAGACAAGACGGATTTTTTCACCATTCTCAAGCGCTTAAAAAAGCAAGATGACGGCTCTTTTAAAACGACTATCAACAAAACCACTTATCGTTTGGTTTTCAAAGACGGCAAGCCTTTTTCGCTGGAATTTAAAGATGAAATGAACAATCTTGTAACGATCACTTTTTCTCAAACAGAAATTAACCCCACCATTGCTGATGAAATCTTTGTTTTTAAGCCTAAAGATGAAAACATTGATATTGTGCGCCAATGATTTTTAATGATTCATTGCATTTTGTTAGCAAAAGTTGGCTAAAATAGACAAGCTTTTAAAATTATGGGGCTGACTTGGATTTCGACAGATTTCTTGTCGCACAGACAGCATGCCAAGTGCTGCTTGTAAAACAGCAACAAAAATAACTGTAAACAACACAGATTACGCTCCAGCTTACGCTAAAGCTGCGTGAGTTAATCTCCTTTTGGAGCTGGACTGATTAGAATTTCTAGCGTTTTAATCACTCCATAACCTTAAGCTAGACGCTTTTAAAAGGTGGTTCGCCTTTTAAACTAAGAAACAAGAACTCTTGAAACTATCTCAAGGTTTTAGAAAGTTGGACCAGAGCTAGTTTTAAGGCTAAAAAACTAACCAATTTTCTAAGCATTGTAGAAGTTTGTGTTTAGGACAAGATTTTTGGACTGGGGTTCGATTCCCCACAGCTCCACCATATTAAAAAGTATCATTTTTAAGCGTATTTAAGGAAGGTAAATGCAGAAGTTTTTCTCTCGTTTTAGAAGGTGGGCGTTGCCCTTTTATTTTGTGAGTGCTTTAGCAGCGATTGATATTGATGAAGTAACAGAAGCTCAAGCTAACAGCGTTAAATTAAGCGATCAGTTAGTAAGCCTGAGCGATAAGCTTTTAGAAAAAGCGGTGGATAGGGGGCGCAATACCGATCACTTAAAAGATCTTAACGATTTGCATGAAAAAATCAAACATTTGCACTTGATCTTAGAGCCTAAGCCTAAGGACAAAGAAAATAATCCTAACTTAAAAGATCATCAAGGCTCTGAAACGATTGAAATCGGCGAAGCGATTAAAAAGGCTTTAGGCGAGCCGGTATTCCCCCAAGACGCGCTAGACGCCGCTTTGCAAATTGACAAACAGCTGGATTCTTTCAAGCAAGACAATTTGGTTGATGTTAAGCCCTTAAAAGATATTTTAGCCCAACTAGAAGCCGAATTGAGAAAAGCCATTGATTTCCAAAAACAATGGCTCAATTCCACCAAGCCTAATTGATAGGGTTTAAAAAAAGAATTTCAAACTCACTATGAGATTGCTCCTGTCTTGTGTGTTCGCCTTAAAGGCTTTATCAAAAGGGCTAGTGAGATCATTAGTCTTATAGCCAGTGTGCATGCTCACCGCATAGTATTGTAAATTCACATCAACGCTAGCAAAAAAACCCCATTTATAACCCAAGTGCAAGTCAATGGATCTTTCGCTCGCTCTGGTGGCGTAAGTGTATCTGCCTAAAATACCCCATAAAAACTCTCTATACACGCCCCCACCAAAGACATATCCGCTAACAGAGTCTGCGGTAACAGCGTTACTAAAAACCAAACCATAAACGCTGTTACTTCTTATGTCAAAAGGGATTGGGTTACCATACCAGCCAATCCTTGCGTTAGCGTTGCCAAAATTTTGGTAATAACCAAAGCCAAAGTTAAATTCGTTGTAGTCAAAGCGTTGGTGGATTAAAAGCGATGAACCCCACTCGCCAATCTTAGAGTTACGCCAATACACATCGTATAAATCTTTAGCATAAACGGGGAAAATTACATTGATAAGGGTTTGAGATCGTAACCCTAAACCTCTAAATTTTGGGTTGCTATCAATATGGATTTTAATCCCGGGCGCTTCGTAAGTCTTAGGTGAAAAATAAAAAAAGGGCGTGGCTTTAACATGTTTGCTAGAAAAATAGAGTTGCACCGCATGAATGCCATCATTAACATCTTTTCTGCCGTCTTCAGTAACAATAGGGGCATACCAATCTCGTATCCATTGCCCCATAGCCAAAGCCCTCCCAAAAGAGCTGAACCATTTTAACGCCACTTTAGGTTTGATTTTATATTCTACTTCAAAACCCTCTGTATAACCGCTCATAAAATCCATGTTAGAAAGGTAACGCCCTAATTTGATGTGGAATTTATCGCCATAAGAATAAAATAAATAGGAATTATATAAGACATAATTACGGGTGTGAGCGTCAGATTCTATGCGAGAGTCTTTCCAAGGAGCGTTGCCTAAATACCCCCACCAACGCCCTATGAAGTAATAAAGTTCTGAGCCATAGACTTGATGCGTGGCTTGGTCTATGAGCGTTTTTGTGGAATCGTAAGCGAGCGCTCCTAAAATCCCGCCAACGCCTATTTTTAGGCTGTGTTTTTCAATGCTTTTAGGGAGCAGATTGGAATCGACTTGAAGCTTGATTGTGGCGGTTACAAAAGTGGCTGTAGGGAAAATGCCTTCTTTGGAATTGAGTTTGGAATGGTTAAACCCCACTTTAGAAAAGGATTCTGCTACCCCGCTAAACTTATAATCAAAAGCCAATAAAGGGCTTTGATTATAAAGAATGGAAACAAACAATAGAGATAATTTTTGAAATTTTAACATAGAATAACCTTTGTTTAATTTTCGCTCGCATCGTAATCCAATTTTATTAAAAAACCTATTAAAAATGAAAGTATTCAAATAATTATCTAAATATTATTCTTTTTTGGTTCCGCTTCCATTTTTTATCGGCTCAAAAGAATACCCCAAAGCCTGATAAATTTGATTGTGGTAACGGACCTGATTGTCTTCTAAACTCTCTTGAAAAGATTTTTTAAAATGCGGATCCAGCGTGTTTAAAAACACCTCTAGCCCTATCGCGCTGGAATAATTCACCCAATCATGCCTTAAATCGCTCTCCAATAAGGAGGCGTATTCTATCAGCGTTTCATCGCTATTTTGTAAGGCATTGACAATGAATAAATTTTTTCTGTCTTTGGGCTGGGTGAGTAAGAGTAAAGAGGGGTTGAAGTTGATTTGTGTGGAAAGGATTTTAAAGGGCTTGTATTCTAAAAGCCCTATTTGAGAAAGGATTAGACCGCTTTTAGTGGTAGGGGTGTTTAAAATCAAGGTAGAATTTTTAAAAAACGCATCATTTTTTCTAAAATTTTTAGAAAAACTGGTGGCTTGCTTGTAAGAAATATTTTCTTGGTGTTTGACTGCAATGTTTAAAGACTCCGTGATTTGCCTCAAGCGTTCGCCTATTAGGCCATCATCATCGTATTCAATCACGGGCGAATTAGGGCTAATGAAAGCCGTGAGCATGCCTAATTGCTCTTTATAGTCAATCCCCCCAAAATACAAGCGCTCGCTTAAAGAACGATCGGTATGATTTTCTAATTGTGCTTTATTCACCGTAGGCACATAAGTAGGGGTGCTAATGGTAGTGTTTTGGATCAAATTTTCCACGCCCTCTTTAGTCAATAAGGCTATCACAAAAGGGAATTTTTCTTTTTCAATTTCTTTATAGGTTTGCTCTAATTTTTCAGGACTCTCTTCATCGCTGTCAAAGACTTGGATATTGAAATCGTTGTTTCTGGTGTTCAAATACGCTAAAAGGGTGTTCATCACCGAAATCGCATAACGCCCCACCACCTTTTTAGGCAGTAAAACCGCTAATTCAATCTTAGGTTCATAGCTTTCTTTAGCTGGAGTTTGAGAAGCGATGAATACGGGGTTGAGTTTATTGAGTATGTCTTTGTAATAAGTTTTAAGACTTTCATCTTGGTTGTCGTTATCGTATTGAGAAACAAAAGAAAAAATTTGATTTTGCAACATCAAGTCTTTCAAGCATTCCAAAGAGCAAGGCTCTGTCTTAATGATTTGCTGGTGCGCTGGGGGCAAGGGGGAAAACAGATAGCTTTTAGCGTTCAAGCTTATCGCGCAAAAAGTGGAAACAATCAGCACAAGGCGTTTGAAAAATCTTTTTCTTAAGGCGTATGGCATTTTTTAATATCTTTAAACTGAATTTCCTAAAATTTTATTATATAATATTTAATAAGGGGACTGATTTTACCCCTACAATCCAACAAGAGAGCTTTTTTCAAGGCATGTGGGTTAAACGCACTTTTAAACACTCAAACCCTATAAAATCCCCATTATAAGGGCACAAAGCGAAAACCAAAACCCCCTAACTTTTAATTTTTCAACCATATTTTTCAACCATTAAAGGATTGCATCAAAGGATCAAATGGTGCATGCTCTCATGCTTTGATGATCCCCTAGCGCCAATTATAGATATAAGGCCTTAAGCTAATGCAATAATCTCTAGTGCTTAATATATCCTTACGCATGTCCCCTAATTGCCCAGACAACACTTCTTGCACTTTTCTTAAATTGTTGATCTCAGTGTTTTGTGCACTGATGACTTTTTTTAAATCCCTTATTTCTTTAATCAAATCCGCGTTACTGATCGTTTTATTGTCTTGCACTGGATCCGCGCTTAAAAAAGCCAACACTACACACCAACTCACAACGATTTTTTTCATCACCACTCTCCTTTTTTATCCTCTCTCAACACTCAGTCATAGCCAAATAAAAGGGATCACCCCTTTTAATGGAAATAAAACTAGAGCCTGAAATTCTCCATTAAATTAAAATTCATGTAGCGATAAATCTTGTCTTTTTGGCTCTCTAGCTTTTCGCTCACTAAGTTCATGTATTCTTCTTTAGTGGGGATTCTCCCTAGTAAAGCACACGCCGCCCCAAGCTCCGCGCTGCCTAAATACACTTTAGCCCCTCTGCCCATACGATTATCAAAATTCCGTGTGGAAGTAGAAAAGACGACCGCATTATCCCTAACCCTCGCTTGATTGCCCATGCACAAGCTACAGCCTGGGACTTCAGTCCTTGCCCCGGCAGCCCCAAAAATCGCATAATAGCCCTCATTAATAAGCTCTTGTTCGTCCATTTTACTGGGTGGCACTACCCAAAGGCGTGCTTGACTGGGAGGAGCGTTTTTAACGATTTCGCCAAAGGCTCTAAAATGCCCGATATTCGTCATGCAAGATCCAATAAATACTTCATCAATAGCATGCGGTCTTTTGCCGGTCATATCCGCTAAAACTTCGCTCAAAGTAGCGACATCATCGGGGTCATTAGGGCATGCCAAAATAGGCTCCGTGATTTCTGCCACATCAATTTCAATGACAGCAGCGTATTGAGCGTTACTATCTGGCTCTAACAATACCGGATTATCCACCCAAGCTTGCATCGCATCTTTGCGTTTTTTCAAAGTCTCTTTATCTTCATAACCGCTTGCAATCATCTCATCAATCAGCTTGATATTGGATTTCAAGTATTCAATCATCGGCTCTTTATTCAAACGCACCACGCAAGCAGCCGCGCTCCTTTCGGCGCTCGCATCGCTTAGTTCAAAGGCCTGCTCCATTTTAATATCAGGCAAGCCTTCAATCTCTAAAATACGCCCGTTAAAGACATTGATTTTACCCTTTTTCTCCACCGTGAGTAACCCTTTTTTAATCGCATAATAAGGGATTGCATTCACTAAATCCCTTAAGGTGATCCCAGGATTCATTTCACCTTTAAAACGCACCAACACCGATTCTGGCATGTTCAATGGCATCGTGCCTGTAACCGCTGCAAAAGCGACTAACCCACTCCCTGCCGGGAAACTAATGCCTAAAGGGAAACGGGTGTGGCTATCCCCCCCTGTGCCTAAAGTGTCAGGCAATCCCATGCGATTCAGCCATGTATGGATCACGCCATCGCCCGGATGCAACGCCACACCGCCTCTTTGAGTGATAAAGCCAGGCAAGGTTGCATGCAAACTCACATCGCTAGGTTTTGGGTAAGCGGCGGTATGGCAAAAACTCTGCAACACAAAAGGCGCATCAAATTTCAAACTCGCTAATTCTTTAACCTCATCTCTAGTCATCGCCCCTGTGGTGTCTTGACTGCCCACGGTGGTAACCTTTGGCTCACAATAAGCGCCAGGTAAGATCCCTTTCACCCCGCAAGCACGGCCTACGATTTTTTGGGCTAAAGTGTAGCCTTTAGCGTCGCTTTTAGGAGCGGCTGGTTTTTTGAACGCTTCAGATTCGCCTAGCCCTAAAAATTTACGTGCTTTATTAGTCAAACCCCTACCGATGATTAAAGGGATACGCCCAGAAGCCCTGACTTCATCTAATAAGGTTTCAGGCTCTAGCTTAAAGGTGCTAACCACTTTATCGTTTAGCGTGATTTCGCCTTTATAAGGATAGATTTTAATCCTATCGCCCTCTTTTAAATCCTTAACATCAGCCACAATGGGTAACGCCCCACTATCTTCACAAGTCGCAAAGAAAATCGGAGCGATCACCCCCCCAATCACAATGCCCCCACTCCTTTTATTAGGCACAAAAGGAATGTCCTTACCAAAATGCCACATGATAGAGTTTGTCGCGCTTTTTCTAGAGCTTCCTGTGCCAACCACATCGCCCACATACACTACAGGAACGCCTTTAGTTTTAATGGCTTTTATGCGTTGTTCGTAATTTTCAATCCGGTTTTTTAGCATGGCTTTGGCGTGTAAAGGAATATCGCTTCGTGTGAAAGCATCGCTCGCTGGGCTTAAATCATCGGTATTGGTTTCGCCATCAATCTTAAACACGCACGCTTCAATGCATTCATTCAAAGGCTCTTTATTCAAAAACCATTCAGCGTTCGCCCAAGACTCTAGCACCTCTTTAGCTAAAGCGTTAGTTTTACTCATTGCGGCGATCTTATCAAACGATCCATAGACTAAAAGAGTGGTTTTTAACGCTTTTGCGCTCTCTTTAGCGATGTTTTTGTCTTGACTCTCTAAGCCCATAATCAAAGGCTCTACATTATACCCCCCAAGCATCGTGCCTAAAAGAGTGGTCGCTTCTAAAGCGCTAATGTGTGCGCATTCTAGTTTTTTTTGAGACAATTTGGCTAAAAATTCCGCTTTCACTTTCGCCCCCTCATCAACCCCAGGGCTTACTCTGTGAATGAGTAATTCTTTAGCGAAAGCGGCGTTTGTAGGATCTTTCATTAAAATCTCAACGACGGCTTGAACTTGTTTAGCGCTTAAGGGGAGTGGTGGGATACCCTCACTTTCTCTTTCTGAAACGCTTTTTTTGTAATCTTCTAAAAAATCTTTCATCATTTCTCCTTTTTAAATAGTATTACTCACTAATGCATTGCAAACTACTCCATGATAACAAAACTCTTTTTACTTTTAGTTAAGTTGTAAGAAACTTTAGCTACCATGCGATACAAAAAAGGATTTTAAGTGCGTTTTGGTAAAATTGATTATTTGAACATGCTCCCTTTTGATGTGTTTATCAAATCCTACCCCACCCCTTGTTATTTCAAACAATTTTTACGGCTTAAAAAAACCTACCCCTCCAAACTCAATCAAAGTTTTTTATTCAGGCGTATTGATGCGGGCTTTATTTCTTCTATCGCTGGCTATCAATTCGCTCTTTATCCTTATTCTCTAGGTATTGTCGCTTATAAGGAAGTTTTAAGCGTGCTGGTTGTGGATACAAAAAACGCTTTTGATAAAGAAAGCGCTTCTTCAAACGCCCTCTCTCAAGCGCTAGGGTTAAAGGGCGAAGTGTTAATCGGCAATAAAGCGTTGCAATTTTATTATTCCAACCCCAAAAAAGATTTTATAGATTTAGCCGCTCTGTGGTATGAAAAAAAACGCTTGCCGTTTGTTTTTGGGCGTTTGTGTTATTATCAAAACAAGGATTTTTACAAGCGTTTGTCTTTAGCTTTCAAACATCAAAAAACAAAAATCCCTTACTACATCCTTAAAGAAGCCGCTTTAAAAACCAACTTAAAACGCCAAGACATTCTGCATTACTTGCAAAAAATTTACTACACTTTAGGCAAAAAAGAACAATTAGGCCTTAAAGCGTTCTATCGTGAATTGTTATTTAAACGCATTCAAAAACCCAAGCGTTTTTAGTGATTCGCTGGGAATGTAGGCTTAAAATTCAGAAAGGGTGTTTTTAAGCAAGATTAGGTTACAATCACAAGTTTTATTAAAATTTTATTAATTAATTAAGAAGGGATCATGCAAGCAAAAATAAAAAACAAACGGGTTTTGGTGAAATTTTCTGGGGAAGCGTTAGCTGGGGACAACCAGTTTGGGATTGACATTCATGTGTTAGATCACATCGCTAAAGAGATCAAAAGCTTAGTGGAAAACGATATTGAAGTGGGTATTGTGATTGGTGGAGGCAATATCATTAGGGGGGTTAGCACGGCTCAAGGGGGGATCATTAGGCGCACCAGTGGGGATTATATGGGCATGTTAGCCACCGTGATTAATGCGGTAGCCATGCAAGAAGCTTTAGAGCATATCGGCTTAGACACAAGAGTGCAGAGCGCGATTGAAATCAAAGAAATTTGTGAAAGTTACATTTACAGAAAAGCGATCAGGCATTTAGAAAAGGGTAGGGTGGTGATTTTTGGCGCAGGCACGGGAAACCCGTTTTTCACTACGGATACGGCGGCCACTTTAAGAGCGATTGAAATTGAATCGGATTTAATCATTAAAGCGACTAAAGTGGATGGCATTTACGATAAAGATCCTAACAAATTCAAAGACGCTAAAAAATTAGACACTTTAAGCTATAACGATGCCTTGATAGGGGATATTGAAGTGATGGACGATACCGCTATTTCTTTAGCTAAAGACAATAAGCTCCCCATTGTGGTGTGTAACATGTTCAAAAAGGGGAATTTATTGCAAGTGATCAAGCACCAACAAGGCGTATTTTCTATGGTAAAATAAGCCCTTTAAAATTGGATAGAACTCAAAATAAAAGGATCAGTTTGAAAAAAGAGAGAACAGAGAGTTTAGTCGCTCAAGCCTTAAAAAATATTGGGAACGACCGCTACATGCTAGATAATTTAGTTTTCGCTCGTGTGAAACAATTAAACGCCGGAGCCAAAACTTTAGTGAATATGGACCCTAAACGCCATAAATTAGTGGATATTGCCATTAGAGAAATCGCTGAAGGGAAAATTGATATAGACAGGATAGATGAACGAAATTGATAAATCCGTTGATATCGGATTCTTACGGATTCTTGATGTTATTAAAAAAGTTACGACCCCAAAGGGTGGCATTGAAATCTTAAGGACTTTAATTGATTCCACACCCAAAATTGAAAACGCCCTAAATTTAGCGGCCAAAAGCCATAAGGGGCAATATAGAAAGAGCGGCGAGCCTTATATCGTCCATCCTATTTGTGTGGCAAGCTTGGTAGCGTTTTGTGGGGGCGATGAAGCGATGGTGTGCGCTGCACTTTTGCATGATGTGGTGGAAGACACGCCTTGTAAGATTGAAACGATTGAGCAAGAATTTGGGCAAGATGTGGCTAATTTAGTGGATGCGCTCACTAAAATCACTGAAATCAGGAAAGAAGAGTTAGGGGTGAGCTCTCAAGATCCCAGAATGGTGGTTTCAGCGCTCACTTTTAGAAAGATTTTAATTAGCGCGATACAAGATCCAAGAGCCTTAGTGGTAAAGATTAGCGACAGGTTGCACAACATGCTCACCTTAGACGCCTTGCCTCATGACAAGCAGGTGCGTATTTCTAAAGAGACTCTAGCGGTGTATGCCCCTATAGCGAGTCGATTGGGCATGTCTTCAATCAAAAATGAATTAGAAGACAAGAGCTTTTATTATATTTATCCAGAAGAATATAAAAATATCAAGGAATATTTGCACAAAAACAAGCAGTCTTTACTCTTAAAACTCAACGCTTTTGCGAGCAAGTTAGAAAAAAAACTTTTTGATAGCGGGTTTAGCCATTCGGATTTTAAACTCGTTACAAGGGTGAAACGCCCCTATTCTATCTATCTTAAGATGCAACGAAAGGGCGCGGTTAATATTGATGAAATTTTGGACTTGTTAGCCATTAGGATTTTATTGAAAAACCCGATTGATTGCTATAAAGTTTTAGGGATTATCCATTTGAATTTCAAACCCATTGTCTCCCGTTTTAAAGATTACATCGCTTTACCGAAAGAAAATGGCTATAAGACGATACACACGACCATTTTTGATGAATCTTCTGTTTATGAAGTGCAGATCCGCACCTTTGATATGCATATGGGGGCGGAGTATGGTAATTCAGCCCACTGGAAGTATAAAGCTGGGGGCGTGGATAATGAAGATCATCATGAGGGCATGAGGTGGTTGCAAAATTTTAAATACCATGACAGCGATTTGAAAAACGACCCTAAGGAATTTTACGAACTCGCTAAGAACGATTTGTATCGTGAAGATATTGTCGTTTTTTCGCCTCATGGGGACACTTACACCTTACCGGTAGGAGCGATTGCTTTAGATTTTGCTTACATGGTGCATAGCGATTTGGGCGATAAAGCCACGGACGCTTATATCAATAGTAAAAAAGCCTTACTCAATCAGGAATTAAGGAGTGGGGATGTGGTTAAAATCGTTAAAGGCGATAAAATAATACCTCGTTTCATTTGGATGGATCAGCTTAAAACTTCTAAGGCTAAAAACCATTTGCGCATCCAAAGAAGAAATCGCTTGAAAGAAATTGATACTAAGAGCATGGTAAATATTCTAACGACTTTTTTTGGGCGCTCTGTTTTTGAAGATGTGGATTTGAAAGATTATAAAAACTTTGAAGAAAAATTAACAGATTGCGGGGTGGAGACTACTTTAACAGAAGCGATGAAAAGCTTTGAAAATTTATCCAAGCTCACTGAAGAAATTGAAAATAAAGTGTTTTCTTTAAAAGAAGATGCGATTTTAGAATACCAAGAGATGAGTTTATGGACTCGAGGTTTGAGGTATTTGGGTTTTAAAACCAATGTTTTGAATTTTTTAGCCCCCAATCGGCAGTGGCAGTGTAAGGAATTAGAACATTTTAGCGTTTGTTCAAGCAACGCTTTAGAAATCAAACAGGTGTTGTTGAATGATTGTTGTTACCCTAAATATGGCGATGAAATCATTGCGATTGTAACGGATTTAAAAGATCCAAAAGCGGTTGCACACCATAAATTTTGCAAAAAAGCGATGGCGGAAGTGGACGCTAAAGCGCCTATGGTTTATATAGAATGGCACAAACGGGATCGAACGATTTATAAAATGATGTTTTATTTAGGCGAAAAAAAGTCGGTTTTAGCGGGTTTGTTAACTTTTTTAAACAGGAATGAATGCAATATTGTGGGCGTGTCTTACCTAGGCTATAAAGACAAATATTCTAGCCATTGTGAAGTGAGTTTTGAAATAGCCACGGATAAGGCGGATTGGATCAGAGCCTTAATCAATCGCAAATATCAGGATAGGATTGTAGAATTATCCAGTCTGGATGATGCTTATGAATCATAATAAGCCCTAATTAAGGAATGAACATGGAACAAAAAGTCAGTACCGCCTTAAAAGAGATCAAAAGAGGCGCTAATGAAATCATTGGATTAGAATACATTGAAAAGCTGGTGAGAAAATATTACGAAACCAATGAACGCTTTATCGTTAAAGCCGGGTTTGATCCTACCGCTCCCGATTTGCATTTAGGGCATACGGTATTGATCCAAAAATTAGCTTTATTGCAACAATATGGGGCTAGGGTTAAGTTTTTGATTGGGGATTTTACCGCTATGATAGGCGATCCTACAGGGAAAAATGAAACCAGAAAGCCCTTAAACCGGGAGCAAGTCTTAGAAAACGCTAAAACTTATGAAGAGCAAATCTATAAAATTTTAGATGAAAAACACACCGAAGTGTGCTTTAATTCCACTTGGTTGGATGCTTTAGGCGCAAAGGGCATGATAGAATTGTGCGCGAAGTTTTCAGTCGCTAGAATGCTAGAAAGGGACGATTTTGCTAAACGCTATAAAGAAAATCGCCCCATTAGCATCGTGGAATTTTTATACCCTTTGTTGCAAGGCTATGATTCAGTGGCGATGGATGCGGATATTGAGCTTGGGGGCAATGATCAAAAGTTTAATTTGCTGGTGGGGCGTTTTTTGCAACGAGCTTACGGCTTGAATAAAGAGCAGTCTATCATTACCATGCCTTTATTAGAGGGGCTTGATGGGGTGCAAAAAATGAGTAAAAGCTTGGGGAATTATGTGGGGATCACTGAAGAGCCTAATGCGATGTTTGGGAAGATCATGAGCGTGAGCGATGATCTCATGTGGCGATACTACACCCTTTTGAGCGCTAAGACTTTAGAAGAAATTGAAGACTTAAAACATGGTATTTTAAATCAGACCTTGCACCCTAAAGCCGTTAAAGAGGATCTCGCTGGTGAAATCGTGGCTCGTTATTATGATAATGATCAAGCATTCAAGGCTAAAGAGCAATTTTCTAAAGTGTTTAGCGCAAACCTTTTGCCCGAAATTTTATCAGAGAGCGATTTTGATGAAGGGGTTGGGATTTTAGATGTGTTAAAACAGATTGGCTTTTGCCCATCCACTTCACAAGCCAGGCGCGATATTCAAGGGGGAGGGGTAAAGATTAATCAAGAAGTGATAAAAAATGAGAGTTATCGTTTTGTTAAAGGAAATTATGTTATACAGCTTGGTAAGAAAAGATTTATGAAATTAAATATTAACTAATTTAAGGAAAGAGCTATGGTATCAACACTCAAACCGCTAAAAATCGGTAAGCACACCATAAAATTCCCTATCTTTCAAGGGGGTATGGGTGTGGGGATTAGCTGGGATGAACTAGCTGGAAATGTTGCCAAAGAAGGGGCTTTAGGAGTGATTTCAGCCGTAGGGACTGGTTATTATAAAAACATGCGTTTTGTAGAAAGGATTGTGGCTAAAAAACCCTTTGAAGCTTTGAATTTTTACTCCAAAAAAGCGTTGAATGAGATTTTTGCAAACGCTAGGAAAATTTGTGGGAACAACCCTTTGGGGGCGAATATTTTATACGCTATCAATGACTATGGCCGTGTTTTAAGGGACTCTTGTGAAGCGGGAGCGAACATCATTATTACAGGGGCTGGTTTGCCCACTAACATGCCTGAATTCGCTAAGGATTTTAGCGATGTGGCGCTCATCCCTATTATTTCTTCAGCGAAGGCTTTAAAAATCCTTTGTAAAAGATGGAGCGATCGGTATAAAAGAATCCCGGACGCATTCATTGTGGAAGGGCCTTTGAGTGGGGGGCATCAGGGCTTTAAATACGAAGATTGTTTCAAAGAAGAATTCCGATTAGAAAACTTAGTGCCTAAAGTCGTGGAAGCTTCTAAAGAATGGGGGAATATCCCTATCATCGCTGCTGGGGGGATTTGGGATAGGAAGGATATAGACACCATGTTAAGCCTTGGAGCGAGTGGGGTGCAGATGGCGACTCGTTTTTTAGGCACGAAGGAATGCGACGCTAAAGTGTATGCCGATCTTTTGCCCACGCTCAACAAAGAAGATATTTTACTCATTAAATCGCCTGTAGGCTATCCGGCTAGGGCTATTAATACGGGGGTGCTCAAACGCATTGAAGAGGGTAATGCGCCCAAAATCGCATGCGTGAGCAATTGTGTAGCGCCTTGTAACAGGGGTGAAGAGGCTAAAAAGGTGGGCTATTGCATCGCTGATGGCTTGGGGCGCAGTTATTTAGGGAACAGAGAAGAGGGGCTTTATTTTACCGGGGCTAACGGCTATAGAGTGGATAAGATTATCAGCGTGCATGAATTGATTAAAGAGCTTACAGAGGGTTAATTTGTAGTGCTTGTGAGGTTAGGGGTTGTTGCATGTCTTTTTTGGTTGCATTTTGCTTATGCTACAACCCTTAAAATTATCAACATTGTGCCTTTTGGCTCTAGCAGTGTTAAAATTCTGTTCAATCAAGAGGTTAAAAAATTCAAAGAAGTTTCGCTCAAAAATTTCAAGAGTTATTTGGAATTAGAAGCCATTTTAACCATTCCTAAAAAGCATTACCAATTTTCTAAACAATCGTCTATCACGATCGCGCAATTCAGCCCTAAATTAGCGCGAGTGGTCATTAGCCATGCTCCTAAGATGACTTATGAGGTTAAAATCCTTAAAGACAAGCTCTATGTTTCTATCGTGGAGAAAAAACCCTTAACAAGGCATCAAATAACACCCAAACCACCCAAACACCATGCACTCAAACACACAAAGCCAAAACCCACCCCTAAGCCCATTAAAAAAGAGGCTAAAAAGTCTAAAGAGACTAAAGAAAAAACGCCAACTAAGCATGCACATTCAAAGCATGCGCACTCTCCATTGAACGAAAGGAGCGCTAAAAAAGAAATTCCTAAAAAAGAAATTCCTAAAAAAGAAATTCCTAAAAAAGAAATTCCTAAAAAAGAAATTCCTAAAAAAGAAATTCCTAAAAAAGAAGCGGAAAATGAGAGTAAGAACCAAGTCTTTATAGCAGAAAAAAATGACACTTTCATCAAAACCAAGCGTAAAAAACACAAAAAAATCGTTTTAGACGCTGGGCATGGGGGGAAAGATTGCGGGGCGATGAGCGCGAATTTGGTGTGTGAAAAAGACATTGTTTTAGAAGTGGTGAAGTTTTTATACAAAGAGCTTAAAAAAAGAGGCTATAGCGTTTTATTGACAAGGGATAAGGATATTTATATTGATTTAGTGGCTCGCACGGAACTAGCCAATAAAAAAGGGGCAGATTTATTCATCTCAGTGCATGCCAATTCCATCCCTAAACATTCCACTTCTAACGCTCATGGTATAGAGACTTATTTCTTATCCACCGCAAGGAGTGAAAGGGCTAGGAAAGTGGCTGAGCAAGAAAATAAAGACGATGTGAATTTGATGGATTATTTTTCTAAAAGTTTGTTTTTAAATTCATTGAACACGCAGCGACTGATTGTTTCTAACAAACTGGCGATTGATGTGCAATACGGCATGCTCCAAAGTGTCCGCAAAAATTACCCTGATGTGGTGGATGGGGGCGTGAGAGAGGGGCCTTTTTGGGTGTTAGCCGGGGCTTTAATGCCTTCAATCTTAATAGAAATTGGTTATAATTCCCATGCGATAGAATCTAAACGCATCCAAAGCAAACCGTATCAAAAGATCTTGGCTAAGGGCATTGCTGATGGTATTGATAGTTTCTTCAGCAAGAATGATTAGGCAATGATTAGGTTGTAGATGAATTTTTATCAAAAAATATACACGCATAAAGTCGTTTTTTCTTCATTGTTTTTTTTGTTATTTTTGTTCAATGCGGAAACTTTGTTGTTTTCGCATTTCAGCGATGATTTTTCGCAATTGTTTTTTTTGTTTGAAAACCATGTTTATGATTTCATTGTCAAATTAGATTATTTGGGGTTAATAGGCGTTTCTTTAATTTATCTGCTTGTGCTTATTCTAAAGCCTTTCACCCTCACGCGCCAAAAATGCGCTTGCGTAGGGATATTATGCCTTTCTTTTTACGCTTGGAATTTTCCTGTTAAACATTCTTTAATGGCGCTTTATCTTTTCTATTTTGTGCTGTTAGCGACTTTATTGTGGCGTTTTTTAGGGGCTAGCATGAAGCAATCTTTCTTGCCCTCTATGAATATTTGCATCGTGTGGGTTTTTGCTTCTTCTTTACAGAGTTTTAGATTTTTAAGCGTGTCTGATTGCGTGGATTTTTCCCTTTTTACACTCGCTCTTATTTTATTGATACTGGTTTTAATCTACCACAAACGCCTTTTTGGGTTGTATGAATACGCTAACACGCTTATTTTGATCGTGGGGCTTAGCGTGGTGGTGCTATGCTCTAGCATGTTCATTCAAACTAAAGAATACTATGGCATGCGGTTGGGTTTTTACTTTTTAGGCTTGTTAGGGTGGCTTTTAGAATACATCCATAACACTTTAAGGCGTTTGGAGCATAAGATTTAAAGGCTTAGTTCTCATTCAATAGGGATAGCTAAAGCCTTTTGATTGAGTGTCCTTGATTGAGTGTCTTTTTAGGGCTTAAAAGCGGGTTTAAACAATCTTAAAGAGGTTTAATGATTTTTTGTTTTTGGCGTTCTTGTTCTAATTTAGCCACTTGAGCAAAGACTATCGCTACCGCTTCAAACAATTCTTCTGGTATGGTATCGTTTAATTTCACATCCCTATAAAGCTCTCTAGCGAGCGTTTTATTTTCTATAATTTCTATATCATGCTCTCTGGCGATTCCTTTAATCCTAATAGCTAAATAATCCGTGCCTTTAGCCACCACCACAGGCACAGGGTGTTCTTCATCAAATTTGAGAGCGACGGCGTAATGGGTAGGGTTAGTAACCACAACATTAGCTTTAGGGATTTCTTGCATCATTTTATTCGTGGCGTTTTTTACCATCACTTGGCGGATTTTGGCTTTGATTTCTGGGTTTCCTTCTTGCTGTTTGTATTCGTCTTTAACTTCTTGTTTAGTCATTTTTAAAGAGTTAGTGTATTGGCGGCGTTTGATTGCTAAATCTATAAAAGCCAAGACAAAAAATAAAAACAAAAGTGAAGAAATGAGCGCTAACGCCTTGCTCTTAAACCACAATAACTGGCCTTGCAAATTCAAAAGAGCCGCATGGTTTAATTCCCCTAAAAATAAGGAAAAGATGAAAAACCCTAGAAAAAAAGCTAAAAAAACTTTTAAGGTGATCAAACTCCCATCAAGGAGTTTTTTTAAAGAAAAAAGGTTTTTGACGCCATTGATAGGGTTGATTTTAGAAAATTTAGGCTCAATGACTTTAGGGGCAAAGAGCCAGCCAAATTGCAAGACATTGGATAAAAACGCCACCACCATTAAAATGATTAAAACAGGTAAAAGCAATAAAAAAGTGTCTTTAGCCAGTTGGTTAAACAGCTCTTGAACGCTTTCTTTGCTAAAATCTAGGGAAAAATCTTTCAACACATGGCGATACATTTCGCTAAAGCCATCCACCCACCATATAAAAAAAACAAAAATACTCATCAGCCCAGCCAATAACCCCAAAACCCCCACCACTTCCATGCTTTTAGGCACATTGCCTTCTTCTCTGGCTTTTTGGATTTTTTTCGCGCTAGGGAGTTCGGTTTTTTCTTCTTCAGCCATTTGATCCCTCTTTTAAAATTTGAACGGCTAATTCATAGTCTTTTAGGGTGTTTAGGTTTAAAAATTCTTCTTCTTTATCAAAATGGATAGCGGTTGAAGAGGCGTTTTTGATAAGATTGCTCAGGCGATAATTTTGCGTTTTAAGAGCGTAACTGAGAGCGTTAAGGGTGCTTTTGTGCCATAAAGAAATCAAATAATGTTCTTTTGTGGGGCTTTTAGCATAGACTACGCTAAAGTTTTGAATCCCACAGAGAATTTTAATGCTTTCAAAAGACACTAAAGGTGCATCTATGGCGATAAAAAAAATATAAGGGGTTTGCAATGTTAAAAAAGCGTTATGAATGCCAAAAAGGGGTGAAAAAAGATCGCTCTCTTTTTCTAAAAGGTAGGGAGCGTTTAGTTCATACGATTTTTTAGCACTGATAATGACTTGTTTGAAAAGTTTTAAAAGGCGCGAGTATTGGTATTCTAAAAGGCTAGGATACGATTTTAAAGGCATGAGAGCCTTATTGGTTTGAATGTTATTAATGATAAAACGAGAGCTTTTGCCCCCAGCCAGTAAAACGCAAGGAATGTTATCAATGATAGGGTTTTTCAAAAGATCTATCCATTTTGATGTTGTTAAGTTATTGTTTATTATGTTACACTAAAAGCTTAAATAAAGGGCATAAGGGATAAAGGGAGTGTTAGTAGATAGTTTTAATAGGGTTATTGACTATATTAGGGTTTCTGTAACCAAACAATGCAATTTCAGGTGTCAGTATTGCATGCCTGCTACGCCATTAGATTTTTTTGATGATGAAGAATTATTGCCTTTGGATAATGTTTTAGAATTTCTTAAAATCGCCATTGATGAGGGCGTTAAAAAAATTAGAATCACGGGTGGGGAGCCGCTATTACGCAAGGGTTTAGACGAATTTATCGCTAAACTGCACGCCTACAATAAGGAAGTAGCGTTAGTTTTAAGCACTAATGGTTTTTTACTCAAAAAAATGGCTAAGGATTTAAAGAATGCCGGGTTATCCCGAGTGAATGTTTCATTAGATTCTTTAAAAAGCGATAGGGTTTTAAAAATCTCTCAAAAAGACGCTCTTAAAAATGCGCTAGAAGGGATTGAAGAGTCCTTGAAAGTGGGTTTAAAACTCAAATTAAACACGGTTGTGATGAAAAGCGTTAATGATGATGAAATCTTAGAGCTTTTAGAATACGCAAAAAATAGAAGCATACAAATCCGCTACATTGAATTTATGGAAAATACGCATGCTAAAAGTTTGGTTAAAGGCTTGAAAGAGCGAGAAATTTTAGATTTGATCGCTCAAAAATATAAGATTATGGGCATGGAAAAACCCAAACAAGGGTCTTCTAAAATCTACACGCTAGAAAATGGCTATCAATTTGGCATTATCGCTCCGCATAGCGATGACTTTTGCCAATCTTGCAATCGTATCCGTTTGGCTTCTGATGGCAAGATTTGCCCATGTTTATACTATCAAGACGCCATAGACGCTAAAGAAGCGATCATAAATAAAGATACAAAAATGATGAAAAGGCTTTTAAAGCAATCCATCATCAATAAACCAGAAAAAAACATGTGGAATGATAAAAACAGCGACACTCCCACAAGGGCGTTTTACTATACAGGGGGGTAGGGGCGTAAAATATTTATCATTTTAAACCTTTTTATTAAAAATAAAGCGGTTTGCTTAGGATTTTTGGTTATAGTGGCTAGGATTGAACAATAAGGAGGTCTTTATGGAAAAAGTCCTAGCATTTTTTAGTCCTAGTCTTTTATTTCTAGCTTTTCTGGGTGGGGGTTACTATAAGCCTACCCTGAACCCTTTAGAATCCCCAAAATCCCTCGCTTTTTTTAAAACTCTCGTTTTTGGAGTTGAGTCATGAAAAAAGATCGAGAAAAAAAACAAAAATACAGCAACATCACAGATGCAACCACCATGAGTTCAACTGCTGAAGAGAGTGCACTCTATGCTAGCGCCAATAGAGAGCATTTTTCTGTCTTGGATAGATTAGAAGAAATCTCAAAAAGGAAGATAAACCCTAATTATATTAATCAAAATATCCACCAACAGGCGGGGTATTCTGCTGAAATCAAAGAGCAAGCCCGTGTTAATGAGCATAATATCCTTGCAGGAAAAAGAGAAAGGATAGTGCAGTATGATGATCTTTCTAGCGGACAAAAGGCTCAGTTTAAAAAGCCTTTCCCAAACTATGCCACGCCCAGTAAGAACCACGAAATCGTGGATTATATCAGTGTGGATGAAAAGGGGAATGTCATTCCTGGCACGGCTGTGCAGAGTAAATTTGTGGGCAGAAATGGTGCGGAGTGTTTTGAAAAATTCTTATCCAAAGATTATGAGAAATATCTAAAAAATGGCATGAAGATGGAAATCCCTAAGGATTTTTTTGGGGATTTTCAAAAAGAAGCTAATATTAAGATCAAGAGCCTAGAATCTCAAATCGCTAAACAAAAGGGGCTTGGCGATTTTCAAAAAGCCGCTCATTTAGAGGAAAAACGCCAATATTGCAAAACAATCAAAGCCCATACAAGATCTGCGAGCATCACTAAAGCAGAGGCGATTGAAGCTAGGTTGAACCCAAAGCTCTCCACTGCCAAAGATGTTGCCAGCGTTTCGCATCAAGCAGGAATGAACGCCGCACAAACCGGTGCGTTGATAAGTGGTAGTGTCTCGTTGGTAAAGAATGCTTATGAATGTTTCGTAAATGGCAAGGATCCTATAAAAGCGATCAAGCACACCGCCATTGCTACCCTAAAGGGTGGAGCGCTTAGTTATGGCAGCGCGTTTGCAAGCTCATCTTTGGGAGGTTTGATGCAAAGCAGTGCTAATAAAATCATCCAAAGCCTTGGCAAGGGTTCAGTGCCTGCGATGATTGTGGGTGCTTGTGTGGCAAATGCTACGGTTTTAACTCGCTATTTTTCTGGAAAGATTGATGGGAAAGAGCTTCTTAAACAGCTTGGGAAAGCCAACACTACTCTTGTAAGTAGTGGGGCTATGGCATTTGCTGGTCAAGCGCTCATCCCTATTCCTGTGGTTGGGGCGTTGATTGGGGGCTTTGTGGGTGCAGTGTTGAGCGAAACTTGTTTTAACGCCCTTCTAAAGGCTCGTGAAGAGGCTAAATTGGCACGCCAAAGGCGTATTGAGATTGAAAGAGAATGCCGTGAAATCATCAAGTTGTTAGAGATTTATCAAAATCAATTTAAGGAGGTGTTTGAGAAATATTTTCATGAAACTACAAAGTTTTTCAATCAAAATTTTGATGAGCTTGAGAGGGTGCTTTATGCAGGCGATGCGGATTTGGCCATAGGAGTCAATAATAAGATTCAAGAAAGACTAGGTCAAAAGCCCTTGTTTAATAATACCCAAGAATTTTGGGAATTGATTACCAGTAATAAAGACATAAGAATGTAAAGGAGAAAACATGGAAAAAAATGATAGATATGAAATTGTAACCAATGTGATAGAGTCGTTAGAAAATGGTGGTTCTTTCAATCAAAGAGATCGTGAGAAATTCGCACAAACCGCTAGAACGCTTGGGATTGAAGATAGCGTTATTAAAGAAATGATTGATATTTATCAAACGCTTCATTTTGCCTATCTCCATAAAGATCTGATTGATGTAAGCGATTTGCCAAGAGAACAAAAGAAAGCCGTGCGCGTTGAGCTTCAAAAAAGCATTGATGAAAATCTAAAAGCTTTGAAAAGTATCAGACATGGTATTCTTATGAGAGATCTGTCTCCCGTTCTCCCGTTTCGCATCAAGCAGGAATGAACGCTGCACAAACCGGTGCGTTGATAGGTGGTGGAGTCTCACTCATAACGAATATTTATGAATGTATCGCAAAAAAATAACATTTAAGGAGAAAACATGCCATTACCATTTATTTTAGCCGGAGTAGCCATAGCGGCAGCAGGATACGGAGTCAAAAAAGGGATTGATGCGCTCGATGCCGATTGCGAAGCTGATGAATTTATCAAAAAGGCAGAGAGTTTAAAAGAGAAGGCAAAAAGAAAAGTTGATAATGTGTGCAGTCTAGTCGCAATCAAGCTTTAGTGAGATTGGGTAAGAAAAAACTCCATGTTTTAAGCCATACGGTTTCAAACTTTTTGGATCACTTCCACCAATTGAAGGGTCATGAGTTTGTCATCAGCAATATTGATATGCAAAATATTCAAGAGCAAGTCTTAGAAGCGCTAAATATTGTCAATAAGTATAAAGAGATGGGCTTGTTGGATCTTGCTAATTTGGGTGGCGTGGGCATTGCAGTTGGAGTTCTTGCCACTTATGGCGCATGCACTGGTATAAATGCGGCGGCTGGGCACGGTGCTGTCTCATATTGGTGGTGCTCTTGCTTGGATGAGTGGTGGGGCGATTTCTTTGGGAGGTGGGTTGGCTGCTGGGAGTATGGCAGTGGTTGGAGGCTTGTTAGCAGCTCCTGCACTCGCTATTTTTGGGGCTATTAGCGCTGATGAAATGGAAAAAAAGCTAGACAATGCCAAAGCTTATTGCTCTCAAGTTGAAGCAGCCGTCAAAAAAGCGGATGTGATGATTGATAATCTCCAAGCCGTTAGGAAAATGGCGGAGCTTTTCACTAGGCAGATCACAAAGTTTGACGCGCTGTTTTTCTCGCTTTCTCAAGACGCCATCGCCACGATGAAAAAGCATAACTACGATACCTCTCGTTACAATCAAAAAGAAAAAGATCAACTCTGCGTTACCGTTTCAACGCTCTTTAGTTTGAGCGCTTTTTTGAAAGTCTCTATCATGGACAAACACCAAAAGCTTAACGAAAAAGCAAAAAACGCACTCATTCTTATGCGAGATCAGATGGATAGCTTAGAAAATGGGAATTATAGCTTGGATGGTATCAGATTTAGGCAAGCGCAGCTTGAAGATCTAAGAGACGATAAGACTTCTTAAAGCTATAAGGCTTTAAAAGAGGAAAAGAGAGCGTGAAATAGAGAAGGTATAAAGAAGCGATCATGGAAGAATCAAAAAAGCAAGCAACCCTTAATCGTTTCCCTTGCACCTCTTGTGGGCTTTGCTGTAAAAATATCGCTGGGATTATTGAGCTTATTGAATTTGATACTGGCAATGGGGTGTGCAAGTTTTTGGATTTAGAAACGAATTTGTGCAAGATTTATGAATCGCGCCCATTAATTTGCAGAATTGATGAAGCGTACAAAAAGCTTTATTCCCATATCCCGCTGAAGGAGTTTTATATCAAAAACGCAGAGGTTTGTAACGCTTTGCAAGAGGCAAACCACATGGATGTGAGTTTTAGGGTTATTCTTAATCAATAATTTTTAATTTATTGTTCCACAAACACCGCATCAACCAAATCTGCTATAAAGCGTTCTTCATCAAAAGCGATCAAATCGTCTTCTTTTTCGCCCATTCCTAAATAAAGGATGGGTAATTTCAACTCATACAGCACGCTTAAAATCGCTCCGCCTTTAGAAGTGCCATCAAGCTTAGTCATAATCACGCCATCTAGCGCCAAAGTCTCATGGAAAATTTTCGCTTGCGTTAGCCCAGAACTCCCTTGCGTGCCGTCTAAAATAAGGAATTTATAAAAGGGGGCGTCTTTTAAAACTTTAGAGCAGGTGCGTGCGATTTTAGAAAGCTCGTTTTTAAGGTTGGTCTGGTTGTGTAACCTCCCAGCGGTATCTATAAAAACTTCATCTATATTTTTAGCGATCGCGCTTTCTATGGTGTTGTAAGCTAGAGAGCTTGGATCGCTCCCTTCTTTAGCGCTAATGACTTGAATGTTAAGCTTTTCGCCCCATAATTGCAGCTGTTTGACTGCGGCCGCTCTAAAGGTATCGCCTGCCCCAAGAAGCGCTTTTTTATGCTGTTTTAAAGAGAGTTTGGCTAATTTAGCGATTGTTGTGGTTTTACCCGCCCCATTAACCCCCACGATCAAATGCACTAAGGGCTTTGTGGTGATAGTCTTTAGGCGGGTTTTATCATAATAGCTTTCCCCTCGCACAAAACGCAACAAAGCGACTTCTAATTGCTTGGGCGTAATTAAATCGCCTAAATGCTGTAACAAGCTCTCTATCAAATCGTATTGGATGTCAAAGCCAATCAAAATTCCTTCTAATTCCTCTTTAGGAACGCTTTGGCGCTTTTTCTCTTTAGCTTCTTCTTTAGTCTCTTCGCCCTTAATTTTATTGACAATTTTTTTGAAAAAATTAAACATGGTTTTTTAATCCTTTAAATTGGAAATATCAAATTGGAGCATTTCTGCTGGCACGATCCCTTGATACATTTTAATCAATTGGTGTTTGTGGTATAAGAGCATGTTAAAAGAATGGTTTAAAATATCATACTTTAAATGATCAAAAAGAGCGGTATCTTTAGGGTTTAAAATCATCAAATCAGCTTGAAAGGGTGCAATAAAGTCTTTGATTGCATCGCTTGAATAGGGTTTATTGAGTAAAATAAGCACCCTCAAACGATCTTTAAAAGTTTTTTTTAAGATGTTAAAGCTGGGGGCGTAATCTTTTAAAGAATTGTCTAAAGCGCTTAAAATCAATAGAGTAGGGGCGTTAGAATCCGGGCTGATGTTTAGAGAATCTAAATCGCCTGTAATCGTGTATTCTTGGTTATTCAAATCCATAGCGGTGTAGGTTTTAGGGCTATCTTGTTGGGTGGTATTGTTTTGAGAATCTTGAGGTTTTTGGGAATTTTTACAAGCGTTAAAACCCAACAAAACGATAAAAACCAGCGCAATAAAACGCAAAAAATAAGCCTTAATTCTCATTATAAACACATCCTTAAGAATAAAATAAAATGGTAACTAATAACCTAAAATTATACTATAATGTAAGTCTAAAATTTAAGGATTATAACCATTAAAACGATTTTTAGAGATTTTTGTAAAGAACGCTTGAAAAGGACTAAACCGACCAAAGATAAAGCAGTCAGGGATAAATTGGCTTGTAGGCTTTTATTTTGGAAACTCAAAGATTATCAAAATATTTTATTGTATAGCCCATTAGGGCATGAGCTTGACATCAGGCCTTTGATTTTGAAGTTAAGACAAAAAAATAAGCACGTGTGGTTGCCTAAAAGCATTAAAAAAGGCGCTCATTTTTCTAAAGAGGGTTTCACTATCGTGCCCTTTAGGTTGCCCTTAAGGCGTTTGGGGTGGTTTGATGAGCCGAGTTTGTCGCGCTATTATAAGCGGGAATTAGATTGCATTGTCGTGCCGATTTTAGGAATGGATACAAGCTTTAGGCGCGTGGGTTTTGGGCTAGGCATGTATGATAGGAGTTTGCCCCAATTATTCAAAAGGCGACTAAAACGCCCCTTAATCGTGTTTGTGAGTAGGGAATTAGCTCTAGCTAATGGTGTTCTTACAGACGCCTATGACATTGAAGCGAATCTTTACATGAATGCTCGTATCGTTATGAAGAATAATAGAAGGAAACATTATGAGCAGCGGGTTAATTTACATTTCATTAGAAGTCTTGGTAGCGTGTTTGATTACCGCTCTAGTCATGTATTATGTGATGAAAAAGATCTATTACGCTAGAGGGCAAGCCGTTTTAAAAAGCGCTTCAGCTAAAGCCAAATTAATGGAGTTTCAAGCGAAATCTTTCGTGGAAGCTGAAGAGATGCGCATGAAAAGCCAAGAATGCAAATTGCAACAGCAATATGAAAACAAGAATTTGCAACTAAAAACCCATTTTGAAAAAAAAGAAGCGCATTTGAAGCATTTAGAAGCACAACACAAAGAATTTGTAAGAGATGAAAAACGCTATTTAGAAAAGGAAAAAAAAGAGCTTGAAAAAGAACGCCAAATTTTAGAACAAGAAAAAGAAAATTTTAAAAAACAGCGCACTGTTTGTAAAGAAGCTCAAGCCAAAGCGCTAGACGCGATGCTCAATTACATGGCTTACACCAAAGATGAAATTAAAAACATGATTTTAGAGCAGTTAGAAGAAGAATTAGAAGCCCAAAAAAGTGCGTTAATCAGGCGTTATGAAAAAGAAGCCAAAGAAGAGGGCAAGAAAAAATCGTATGCCATTTTAGCGGAAGCGACAGCCCGTTTTGCGGGTAATTATGCGGCAGAGAATTTAACAACTCGTATTGCTTTGCCTTGCTCAGATTATATCGGTCGTGTGATAGGCAAAGACGGGAAAAATATTGAAGCGTTTAAAAAGGTCAGTGGGGTGGATATAGAATTTAGCGAAGACAGCAGCGAATTGTGTTTGTCCAGTTTCAATCTTTATCGGCGTGAAGTAGCGAGCGAGACGCTTAAAATTTTAATAGAAGACGGCCGTATCCAGCCTAACAGGATTGAAGAGGTTTATCATAGAGTCGCGCGCAACCTGGAAAAAGAATTGCTTTCTGAAGGGGAGAGCGTGGTGTTAGAATTAGAGCTTGGGGTTATGGAAGATGAGCTTAAAATTTTAATAGGCAAAATGCGTTATCGTTCTAGTTTTGGGCAAAACGCCTTACAGCATTCTAAAGAAGTCGCTCTTTTAGCCGGCTTGATTGCAGAGCAGCTTGGGGGGGATAAAAAGCTCGCCAGAAGAGCCGGTATTTTGCATGATATTGGTAAAGCGCTCACTCAAGAGCTTGGGAGAGACCATGTGAATTTAGGGGTTGAGGTGTGCAAGCGCCATAAAGAAGATCCGGTTGTGATTAATGCGATTTATGCCCACCATGGGCATGAAGAAATCATGGGCGTGGAGTGCGCGAGCGTGTGCGCGGCTGATGCGCTTTCAGCAGGGCGTCCTGGGGCTAGAAGAAAGAGCGATGAAGAATACGCTAAACGCATGCAAGCTTTAGAAGAGATCGCGTTAGAATTTGATGGGGTGGAAAAAGCGTATGCGATGGAGAGTGGGCGAGAATTAAGAGTGATTGTCAAATCCAACCAAGTTAGGGACAATCAAGTGCCTATTATTGCCAGAAAGATCGCTAAAAAGATAGAAGAGAGCGTTCAGTATGTGGGCGAAGTGGGCGTGCAGGTAGTGCGAGAAAGCCGTTTCAAAACGACCGCTACGCTCAGGCAATAATCAAGCCTTTTTCCCGCACCTTTTCCATATGCCTTTAGAAAAAACTTTATAATAGATGAATGAGCGCAAAAAAGTTTCTGATGCGATCACTACAAAAATAAATTCCACCTTAAAATGATGAATTAAAAGCAAGTAAATAGGCATGATCCTTAACCCCCATAAGCTTAGAGTGTTAATATAGAGTGAGACTTTAGAAATGCCAGCCCCCCTAAAAACTCCATCTAGCACAAAATACCCAATTAAGGGGGCTTGAGAGAGGCCCACAGCGATCAAATAAGATCGCGCCACTTCCAAAACTTCTTCATCTTGAGAAAAAAGGCTCGCAAATTCTTTAGCGAATAAGACTAAAACAATCCCTAAAACCCCCATTAAACCCATAGAGATTTTTAAAATCAAATGCGCATATTCTGTAGCGATCTTTGGCTTGTTCGCTCCTAAATTTTGCCCTGTTAAAACCATCGCTGCGATCATAAACCCAAATCCGGGCATGAACGAAAAGGTTTCAACCCTAATGCCTATTTGCATGCCCGCTAACACCTTATCCCCATAGCTCGCTACAAATTTGGATAAGAGGATTAAAGAAAATAAGCTCAATAAGCGTTCAAACCCGGCCGGCCAACCCACTCTAAACATGGTTTTTAAAAAAGAAAAATTAAAGGTTATTTTGAATTTTAAAGGGATTTTTTTGATTTGTATCCAAACGCCAAGCGCGAGTAATTCCAAATAAGAAACAATCACATTCGCTAAAGCAGAGCCTACAATCCCCATTTCTTTAAAACCAAAATCCCCAAAAATCAAGGCTTGATTCAAGAAAATGCATGCGATGACCATGATGATTTTGACAATAAAGGGGGTTAGGGTGTCTGAAAAGCTAGCGAGCGCTGAAACTAAAACATTTTTTAAAAAAATACTCGGTAGCGCGATAACTAAGACCTCTAAATAATCTTGCGTCAATTGGCGCGAAGGATCTTGTAATTGCATCCAATTTAAAAAAGGCTCAATCAAAAAATAAGAAACAAACAGCACGCCCAAACAGATCACAAACGCCCCTATAAAAATACTGGAAAAAGCGTGATTGATTTGAGCAAAATCCCTAGCCCCCACAAGCCTAGAAAGAATGGCGTTAGTGCCGGTGTATAAAATCGTATTGATGCCATAAAAAAGCATCAAAAATTGCAAGCCCACCCCTAGAGCCACAATGTGATGGTGCGAAATCTTGCCCACAAAAAAAACCGAGAGCACGACCACTAGCACATCTAAAAAAGCGTTAATCCCAGAGGGTAAGGCTAAAGAAAAGATTTTCTTAACTTGATAGATTAGCCTAATAGTAACGCTCCAACCACTCCAAAAACAATCAAAGGGAGGTTATAGACTAAAAAAGTCGGCACGCATGTGTCATAGATATGATTGTGTTGGTTGTCTGCGTTAAGCCCGCAAGTGGGCCCCATGGTGCTATCGCTAGCCGGTGAGCCTGCATCGCCTAAAGCTGCGGCTATGCCGATGAGTAAAATCGTAGATTCTATGCTAAAACCTAATTTCGCGCATAAAGGGACATAAAACACAGCGATGATAGGAATAGTGCCAAAAGAAGTCCCTATCCCCATAGTGATAAAAAGCCCTACAACAAGTATTAAAAAAGCCCCTAAAAGCTTCCCTTGGACTACGCTTGTGATCGCATTCACTAAACCCTCTATCGCATGCACTTTTTGCAACACTTCTCCAAACCCGCTAGCCACTAACATCACAAAAGCGATAAACGCCATCATTTTCACGCTATCATCCATAAGCGAATCTGTTTCTTTAAACTTAATGCCACGGCCCAGTAAGATGATCACTAACGCTAAAAAGGCGGCTAAGGGCATAGAATCGGTGGCTAATTGGATCACAAACGCCACGATAATCCCTATAAAAGTCAAGTAGTCATGGTAGTTTAATTGGAGCGAGGCGTAATTTTCTATGTTAAAAGATTTTTCTTTGTAGTGTCTGGGCTTTTTGTATAGCGTTAATACAGCGGCAAATAGCCCAACAACCATCGCTAACCCTGCTATCCACATCACTCCTGTGATTTGCGCTATGGTGGTGCTAACGCCATTAGCTTTTAATTGCTCTAAAATGGTGGTTTGAAAAATCAAGCCAAACCCTACAGGAAGCACCAAGTAGGGGGCTTGCAAGCCAAAGGTTAAAGCACAAGCGACCGCTCTTCTATCCAATTCTAGCCGGTTCATTAAATGCAAAAGAGGGGGGATTAAAATAGGGATAAAAGCGATATGCACCGGCACTAAATTTTGCGAAAAACATGCGATGAAAGCGATCAAAAAGCAAAAAGTGGATCGTTTGTAATTCATTAAGCCTATTAATTTACTCAAAGCGACTTTAATAAGATTGCTTTTAGCGATCGCTACCGCTAAAGCCCCTAAAAGGATGTAGCTTAAAGCGATGTTTAAATTGCCTTTCATGCCATCTATCATTGCATTAAAACTCTCCGTGATCCCAAGCCCTCCCATAAGTCCTGCTATGAGAGTGGCGCTAATCATAGAAAGCATGACATTGAGCCTTAAAAGGCTAAGAACGCACATGCAAATGATGGCCACAAAGGCAGGATTGCTCCATATAGAGCTATTTTCTAGCATTTTTGCTCCTTGTTAAAATGAAAATACCGCACAAAAAAAATGATAGAATTTTTGCGCTTGTTTAGCGCAAAAAACCACACCTACCATGTTTAATCCTTTCTAATCTTAAATTTTAAATTGATTGACTGATTAAATATAGCGTTTCAACAAATCGTTATAAAAATCAATGCGTCTGTCTCTCAAAAACGGCCACATTCGGCGCACTTCTTCGGTGCGTTCTAAATCAATTTCCGCATACAAAATCTCTTCTTTATCGCTCGCTTTAGCCAAAAATTCGCCCAAAGCCCCCACCACAAAACTAGAGCCAAAAAAAGTAATGCCCCCCTTAATCGCGCCGCTAGGATCTAATTCTGTGCCCACTCTGTTAGTCGCAATCAAAGGCAAGCCATTAGCGATCGCATGCCCTCTTTGGATAGTCTCCCATGCGTTTTGCTGGCGTTTTTTTTCTTCATTAGAATCTTCTTCTAAAAACCCTATCGCGCTAGGATAGATTAAAATTTCTGCCCCTTTTAAAGCCATAATCCTTGCTGCTTCAGGATACCACTGATCCCAGCACACCATAAGCCCTAATTTGCCCACGCTTGTAACAATAGGCTCAAAGCCCAAATCCCCCGGCGTGAAATAAAATTTTTCATAAAACCCTGGGTCATCAGGAATGTGCATTTTGCGATACACTCCAGTGATCGATCCGTCTTTTTCAAACACAACAGCGCTATTGTGATACAACCCTTTAGCGCGCTTTTCAAATAAAGAAGCGATCAGCACCACTTGAAATTTTTGAGCTAAAGCACTAAAAAAAGCCTTATCTTCTTCAAAATATTCGCCCAAATCAAAAAATTTAGGGTTTTCGCTCTGGCAAAAATAACTATAAGGGTTTAATTCTTGCAACACCACTAAATTGGTTTTAGGGTGTTTTTTTAGCGCTTGTTCAAGCAAGTTTGCGGTGTGCTCTATGGTTTTTTTTCTAGAGCCGCAATAGGCATGCTGGAGGACGCTTGCACAAATCATTTTTCACTCTTCTTCATAATCAGAGCTATAGTCTTCATAATCGTCATCATCATAGACATTTTTATAATCCCCATACTCTTCATCTTCTTCTTCAAAGCCCTCTAATTCTTCTTCTTCAAAATCTTCCAATTCGTCTTCGTAATCTTTCATTCCACTTCCTTTCATTGTTGATAATATCTTATTTAATAATGTCTTGCACGACTTCACTCGCTATTTGCAAACCAAAACTCGCCGTAACCGCATTAAAACTCCCAAGCTCTATGCAATGCGGGACTTCAGGGCTAAAAACCACTTTAAAATCCCCTTTAAAACGGCGTTTTTTTAAAAAATCCCTAAATTTACGCCCGAATTTATCGCCATAGCTTTCCCACACGCTCCCCACTTGAATGTGTTTAGGGTTCAAGCGTTTCGCGCTCCCCATAGAGCTGATAAATTTCCCGTAAGCGAAATTTTGACATTTGATCGCTAAGCTCGTTTTTATAGGTAAATCGTCCATGCAATCTAAAATGTAATCATAATCTCTAAAATTAAATGAATTTAAAAACGCTTCATCTATGTGCAAACTCAAAGCTTGAATGCCCTTATAGAGATCTTGCAACACCAACACTTTAGATTCTCCTATCCTTTCTGATCCAATCTGGCGGTTTTGATTGGTAACATCAAACACATCTTTATCAATGATAGTGATTTGCCCTATCCCCACACGATACAAAGCGTCTAGTGCAAAGCCCCCAACGCCCCCAACGCCACAGATTAAAACCCTTTGTCGGCGGATTTTTTCAAAATCGTTTTTAAACAACCACCTTATGCGCGTGAATCTATCTATGGGTTCAGACAACCTTTAGCCTTCAATAAAAATAGTGCTTTCATTGTATCGTAGTTTAAAAAATCTAAGACAAGAATTTTTGAATCTTCTTAGCCTTATGCATTTGTAATTGCAGTTCTTCTTTTTCTTTTTCTAATAGTTCAATGCTTTGGGCTATCATTTCCTTAAGGCTTAAAAGCGTGTCTAAATCCAAGCTTTTTATTTGCTCTAAAGAAAGGCGCTCTATCAATGAAAAGGCCTGTTTAGAATCTTTTTTAATGAGAGCGATTTTAAAGGAATCTAATAACGCATCAGGCGAGTTCATCTGAATGGATTTCCCTCCAAGCTTCTAACAACCCCCTAGCTACATTCAACACCAAATCAATCTTACTCGCATCGTTTTCCACATTGGCTTGCGTTAAAACTTTGATTTGATGGGTGTATAAGCCTGTAAGATACACTGCCACTTCCCCTCCCTTTTCATAATCTAAAATATTCAACAATTCCGTGAAAATATCCGTAACCCTGTTAATATAATAAATCTTTTTTTCAATGTCTTCATTTTCAATACAGCGTTTGGCTTGCGAAGAAAATCTTAAAATCCCTTCATAAAGCATTTCAATGAGTTTTGCCGGGGATTCCACACTCACTCGGTTATGCTGGTAGGCTTGATAAGCGTTAGCGTATTGCATAATGTTCCTTTATCCTTTAAAATTGATAACTCTCTGTTTTTAATTCTTTTTAGCCGCCGCTTGATCGATCATCATTTGCACGGAATTGAATTTTTGATTGGCTTTAGAGATTTGGCTGTCATAAGCGGCAAAACGCTCCGCCATGATGTTGTAGCGGGTTTTTAGAAGCTCTTGAGCGTTTTCTTTGTCTTTGGTCAGGCTTTTAGCGTCTCTGTCTAGGGAATCTTCATAAATTTTTAATTTAGAGTTCCCTCCGTCTATGAGGTTGGCGATGACTTGATTGAATTTAGAAAAAATGCCCTCTTGGTGGATTTCTCTGCCCCCCATATCCTTGCTATCGCTCCCATAGAAAAAATCTTGAGTCGCTTTAGGATTAGAATTTAAGGCACTACTCAATTTAGCTTCATCCAAACTCATCACGCCCTTATCGTCTAAACTAAGCCCGTATTTCATCAAGCTTTCTACCCCATTATCCGTATGCACGCTATAAGAAAACACGTTATTAAGAGAGGATCTAATGGTGCGAATATCGCCTACGCCGTTAAAAATCCCAGCGATTTTAGTGTCAGCGTCATAACGAGTGTCTTCGTCCAGTTTAGGGATAAGTTCATTATAGGCTTTGACAAATTCTTTAAGGCTGTCTATAATGGCTTGATTGTCCCTGCTCACGCTAATAATGGCGGGTTTATTAGGCTCTGTGGTTTGCTCTAAAGTGATATTAACCCCGTTAATCACATCATTGACCTCATTAGTGGGGCGTGTGATGCTCACCCCATTATAAGTGAATTCTGAATCGCTCGCTTTTTGCAAATTTTTAGACATAAAAAGCGTGTTTTGTGAAGCTTCATAAGATTGCACCATGCCAGCGTTCAAACCCAAATCCTTCAAACTGGCCTTGCCTAAAGCGTCCTCGCCCTTAATGGTGAGCATTCCGGTTTTAGAATTGATCACAAGCTTGCCTTCGGCGTTTTTAAACGCATTCAAGCCTTCTTTAGCGTTAATCGCTTGAATGATAGCGTCTGTGTTTTCTTCGCTGGTGTTGCTCTCTTTGGTTAAGGCTTTTAAATCCAGTTTTTGACCATTCAAGCTAATTACCCCTTCTAATTTACCCTCTTTAATGGTGCGAGAGCTTTTTAACAAATCGCTTTCTTGGGTGGCGGTTTGCAAAAACCCAAGCTCTTTAGCCTTGTTCCCTTTAATTTCAATGTTTCCCCCACGCCTGTCATTAATGATTAAAGATTCCCCCCCATGAAGAGTGTCTATGGAAATATCCCCATTAGCGATCAAATCTTTAAAATTAGGGTCGTTTTCTAAAGCCTGCTCTATCGCTTTTTGGATTGCGGTGTTTTTTTGTTTGATAGAAGCGCTTTCAGGGAGCTCTAGCATGATAGGGACATCATGCATGTTCCCATCAGCCCCCTTTAAATTCAAACTCACTTCACTTTTTCCGCTTCCATCAACCCCCAAAGAAAGGGCGTTTTTGTTAGTGAGCGTGGATTGGAGGTGTGAGCCAAAATAGATGCGGTTGTCTTCGCCGGTGTTTTTGGTATTCACCATTAATTGGTAGGGGTCATTCCCTCCTGTTTTCATCACAATACCCATCACTTCGCCATTGGTAGCGTCCGTGATGCTTTGAGCCACATCGCCTAAGGTCATTCCTGCTTTAATATCAACGGCGTAGTCTTTGTTTTGCGTGTAAAATTTGAGCGTGGTATCCACTTGGCTAAAAATATCATCTCTTGAAGAAAATTTCGCCCCTAATTCGTTAATATCGCCTTGCGCTAAATTTTGCACATCCACTTTAATATCTTGAATAGGCACGCCAGCCCCCACGCTCGTGCTCAACGCATCGCCTGTAACATTGCTTTTTCGGCTGATATAAGTGGAATAATCCGAAAGCGTTTTAACCGGACCTTTTAGAGCTGAAAGGAGCGTTTTAATTTCTACTAGGGCTTTTTGCTTTTCAACATTTTGCTCCATTTTCTTGTCTAAGGGGGCGATTAACGCTTTTTCATCAGCGTCCTTAAGCTTGTCAATCACATCGTAATTCAAAACCTTACTGCCAAGCCCTAATGAGCTTAATGAACCTATTGCCATGTTTTACCTCTAATTTTTAGCCTCTCTTATCAAAGATAATGCCTATCACATCGCGCATTCTTTGCATAAGCTCCACGGCTTCTTTAGAGGGTATTTCTCTTATCACCTTATCCCCATTAGCGTCTTTGACTGAAACCACTAACCCTTTGATCGTATCGTTATAACTAAAATTAATATCCGTGCCAATGCGTTTCATTTCTTCATTCAGACGCTCGCTCAATAATTCTAGTTTGGGTTTGTATTGATCAGGGTCTATCGTTGTCTTAGATTCATCAATAGTGTTTATCGTATTTGTGCGACTGATCTCTTTTGTGGGGGTTGTTTGAACGCTTGTGTGAGATGTGGGAATCCCAATCCCTTGAACTTCATTGACCATAAAAACCTCCAAATTTTTCCATGCCTACAAGTATAATGATTTATTTGTTTGCATAAGCTCTTTAGCCAATATCGGCAATAAAAATGATTTGTTAAATCTTAATTGCGTGCGATGAGTTCTAAGGGGTTGATGTGTTTTTCTCTCATGGTAACTTCAAAGCCCAAGCGTTGCTCAATGCGCCCTAAAACATAGCCTTTTTGGATGTGCATGCCACTTTTAATGGTGGGGGCGATTTTATCCAATTGAGAATAAATCGTGCGGATGCCGTTTTTATGCTCAATGATAACTACTTTTTTAAGCATGTTGATTTCTTTGGCGAACACGATTTTCCCGTCTAAAACATTACGCACCAAAGCGTTTGGGGTTTTTGACACTAGCGTAATGGATTCGCTAAAAATTTTTAAATTATAAACCGGGTCAATATAGGGGCCAAATTTTTGCACCACTTCATAATCGTTCAAGGGAGCGATCGTTTTTGGCCCGTTATAGCTCGTGGTGTTGATATTTTGATAAGAACTCGCTACTTGTTTGACTTCTAAGGCTTGAGAAGATTTTTTCAAACTGACTTTTTCTTCATTTTCTTTATTTTGTTTGATGATATTCAAGCGTTTTAAAAGAGCGTTTAAATTCTGGCGCTCTTTTTCTAAAAGGGTTAATCGCTGGTTATAGATCGCATAGTCTTTTTGCATGCTCAAAATGAGCTTATTTTGTTCGGTTTGCAAGGATTTTAAGGTTACTTCACGAGTTTTTTGCTCATCTATGACAGATGAGATTTTTTGAATGCTGCTTTTGACTTTTAAAGCTTGCACATTGAGATCCTTTTCTTCTTGGCTCAGTTGCGACATTTTAGATAGAGTGCTTTGGTGCAAGTTTTCAAATGCTACTTGCAAAACAACATCATTAGAAGAGGCTAAATTCTGCCCCTTTAGGGCTTGTGAAAAAAGAAAATCCTCTAAAAGCGTATCAAACACCCTCTTTTGTAAAAATGATCGTTGTTTTTGCAAATGATCTAAAGACTTGCGGTAGTTGGTTAGGACTTTTTCTTGCGCCAAACTTTCGTTACGATTTTTTTCAAGACTCTTTTTTAAGGCAACCATTTGGTGCTCAATTTCCGCTTTTTGAAGCTCTTTAGAGCGGATCGCTTCGCCTAAAGAACTCAAACGGCTGTTTAGTTGGTTTTTTTCTTCATGGGTTTTTTTCAAGAGGGTTTCTTTGTGTTGGATATCTTTAGCAATATCGCTCACTTTTTGCGTGTTAGCTGATAGTAAGGTGGCTAACAAAAACACCCCTAATTTATACATGTCTAGTCCTCCAAGCTACAAGTAAAACAGAAACAAATGAGACCACAAGGCTAAAAAGCAGTCCCCATAAAAAATGGTTTAAAACAAACGCGCCTCCTATAATACCCAAAGTATCCATCGTTTTTTCAAAACCTTTTTGCGAAGTGGTATAGAGCATGAGCATGGGGGCTAAAAAACTAGCGATTAAAGAATCCACTAAAGCTATTTTATACAAAAACCCGTTTTTAAAAGACACCGAAGCCCCTAATAAATCCATGATCTCTAACCTCTCATGGTATTGATAGATCCAGATGCGGACTTGCTTGAACATCAATAAAACCGATAAGACAAAGACCACTAACGCAAAGATATAGACCGCTGCTTTAATAAAACTCAAGAGATCATACACTTGCATGTAAGTTTTGGCAAAGACTTCAACTTTTTGAACGCCAGGGATTTTGAGCAATTTTTCTTTAATGTTTTCTAAACGCTCTTGAGTGGGGAATGTGGAAAGTTGTAAAGAATAAAAAAAGGGTAAATTTTTTTTTAATTCCTTAAGCCCGTCTGTACCTAAAGTTTTTTGAAGAGGCTCTAAAGAGTAATTAGGATCAATTTCTTTTAACGCTATGATTTCGCTAAAATTTTGACGCAACAATTCCAAGCTTAATTTTTGCGTGCTGGCTAACACGACCGAATAATCTTCAATCAATTTTTTTTCTTTCTGCTCGATCGCTTGATTGATAAACAACACACACTCCAAGCTAAACAATAACGCTACTAGGGGAATGATAAAGGCTAAATGCTTTTTAAGAGTATTCATAAACTTCCCCATCTTCTATGTAAAATTTTCGGTGATAAGCGCTAAAATTTTTAGGGAATTTGTGTGTAACCACCACGATCGTAGCGTTTAATTGCGTGTTCATGCCCCTTAATAAGCTCCAGATTTTATCGCTAGAATAATCGTCTAAATTCCCAGTAGGCTCATCGGCTAAAATGAGTTCAGGGCAGTTCGCCATAGCCCTAGCCATAGCCACTCGCTGTTGTTCGCCTCCGCTGAGTTCTTTGGGGTAGCGGTTAGCTTTATGGCGTAAATCAATATGCCCTAAAAGTTTTTCTAGCTGCAAGTGGCATTCTTCTTTTTTGATCCCGCAAATTACCATCGGTAGTTTGATGTTTTGCTCAATCGTGTAATCTTGGATCAATTTATAATCTTGGAAAACCACGCCAATATTTTTACGCAAATCTAAAATCGTTGATTTTGAAGCGTTGTTCATATTGATATTGCAAACTTCTAATTTACCGCTAAAAAGTTTTAAATCCCCATAAAACGATCGCAAAAGCGTGCTTTTACCGCTCCCGCTAGGCCCTGAAATGAACACAAAATCCTTGCGTTTGATGCGTAAATTCGCATGCTTAATGACCGGTTCGTTTTGCTGGTATTGTAAGCATAGATTGTTCGCTGCGATGATCACACTCATCCAATTCCCTTTTGGCTTAGGATATTTTGAAGCAAAAGATGCGCTTTGTGGTTGTTTAAGGTTTTTAAGGGGCTTTTATTGAGATAAAAAATCTGATTTTCTGTTAATAAAACAAACAAACGCACAGGCCAATCAAAATCCCCCATACTCAATTCCACTAAAAAATCCCCCTTATTCTCATAAATATTACAAACATGCACAAAATACCCCTCTTGGATGATTTTTTTGGTTTTTAAAATCGTTTTAACGCTCTTTTTACTCATTGTTATTGTATCAAAAGAAAAATCAAATGCATGGTTGTAAAAAGGGGTTTCATTCCATTCTAAAGAATAAATTCTTAAATCATAAATATCTTTTTTGAGTTTGTTCCAACGCGCTTCATACTTGCTGACAACCGGTATTTGAGCGTTTTTTTTGATTTCTATCTCGCATTGAAAGTTTTTTAGGGCTAATTTCAAGCTGTCTTCAAAATAAAGGCTATCATCGGTTCGTAATTCCAAAAACCCTTTAGGCTTTAAAACCCTTAAAGCTTCGTTTAAAAACTTTTCGCTTAGCACCCGGCGGTGTTTTTTTTCATTCCATGGCACAGGGAAATGCACAAAAATTTTCTCGCACTTGTGATGTGGCATGCTCTCTAAAACCAAACGGCCATCGCCTTGCAAGATGTGCAGATTTTTTAAATCCAGCAACTCAATTTGCTTTAACGCTTGTGCGATAGACGGGGTGTGAATCTCTATCCCTAAGCATGTTTTAGTAGGGTTGTTTTTGGCTAATTCTATCAAATGCCTGCCGCTCCCAAAACCAATTTCTACTAAAATAGGGGCTTGATTTTTTTGAATAAAGTCTTCAAAATTTCCTAAATCAAGGGCTTTTTTTCCGCTCGCATGTTTAGAATTTTCTTGCAAATTATGCGAAATGACTTCAAAAGATTGCGAATAAATCCTTAAAACTTGCTTTAAAACCTCTCTTTTTAAGGGCGTTGCTTTTTCGCTTTTGATCAAAAAATCATTCGCTCGCCTGATTTTTTGCAATAAAAAAATATGATCCTTAAAACTCGCATACACACAGCTTTTAGTGGGGTGTTTTAAGCTTAAAAATTCCTTATGAAAACAAAAATCCCCTTCAATTAAGGGGTATTTTAAAGGTTTAAAATCCAGCTTGGCTAAAAAATGGGGCATTAAAACCCTTTTAGCGCTCTAAAAACAAACGCACTTCTTTGCTTGGGTGCGATTCTAAACCATCTTTATCCACGCTCACCACTTGATAGCGGTAAGCCACGCCCACTTTCATGTCCTTATCCACGAATTGGTTTTTGGTGATATTCCCAAAGCGCAAAGGGGTTTTAGAGTTGGCTTCAAAACGATACACCGCATAAGTGGTTATTTTAGCGCTTGGGTTATTTTCCCATTGAATGAGGGCTGAAGAGTCTTGAATAGTCCCTTTAGTGATGATAGGGGCTTCGGGTCTGTCAGCGGTCTCACCTATTGCAGGCTCTTTGGGTAATGCCCCTTCAAGATGCGTTTTATCAAGGGCGACGACTTTGTAATAACGAGTGAGGTTGTCTTTTTCTATTTTATCCACATAGGAAGTGTTGGTGGTTTGAGCGATGAATTTGTATTTATCGTTGCGGTTATTGGAAGCGTAAATGCGATAAGCTATCACATCTTCTTCCGGGGATTTATCCCAACTCAATTCAATGTGTCGTGTGAGGTTTTGGCTCACTCTAACATTAGCGATTTCTTTGGGTAAATCTTTGGTTTTCCCTTCTACTATGATGCTAGGCCTAGATTTATCCCCCATGAAATTTTCGGCGATGACTTGGTAGCGGTATTTTTTCCCATCTTCTAAATCTTTATCAAAAAACTCCACAAACAAGCGGTTTTTTACAGCCCCTACATTTAAAAATTTGCCGTCTTTATTCTGCCTTTGAATGATGTATTTAGAAACGCTAGGGTTAGGGTGCGGGCTCCAAAAGACTTTCACGCTTTTAGGGTATTCAAGGCTTGCAAACACGCTTTCTACAGGATTGATAAAAGAGGTTTTTACTAAAATGGGTTCTGAAAGTTTAGAGATTTTATCGCCCTTGTAAGTAGCGAGCTGGTAAGCGTAAGAACTTTCTGTTTCTAGCCCCTCATCATAATAGTGGGTCGCATAAGGGTTTTTAATCGTGGCGATTCTTTTAAGTTTGGAGTCTTTTTTCAAACGATACAAAATAAACCCATCAATATCATAAGTATCAGCGATTTTAGGCCATTCAAAACCCACTGAACTCACATCGTTAATCGTTTTAACAGAATAAACTACCGGGAGATTAGGGTCTGTATTTTCTTGATTGTTAAGGGCTGAAAAAGTATGATTCTTGGTAGAAGAACACCCTATAAAAACCGCTAATACCACACTACTTTGCAATAAAAGCGTGAAGTATTTTTTCTTCATCCAAGACCTCATCTAAATTCTCCTTGTCAAAAACTTTTTTAAGGTATTCTAACATATCCTTTAATAGGGGAACTTTAAAGCGCAGTTTTTGCTCGCTTCTAGGGTGTTTGAACTCTATCAAATAGGCATGCAGCATGATCCTTATTTCTTCTTTAGGAAGCGCTCCATTAAGCCCGTAAAGATTGTCGCCTATGATGTGTCTGTTCAAATATTCTAAATGCGCTCTGATCTGGTGCGTGCGCCCGGTGAATAGTTTAGCCCCTATCAAATCCATGCCATTTTGAGAAGTCAGTAAGCTAGTAAATTCGCTTTTAGAATAGCGGCTTTTTTCTTTTTTAGCCGCTTTGAGCGCTATCATTTTTAAGCGGTTATTAGGATTTCTTGTCAAATAGCATTCCACGCTCATTTTTTCTTCTTTTAGGGGCATTGAAAGCAAGGCGATATAATAGCGCCCCATTGTTTTAGTTTTGAGCTGCTCGCTCAAATGAACATGGGTAAAATTGTTTTTAGCGATGACAATCCCTCCGCTTGTGTCCTTATCCAAACGATGCACAATCCCATAGCGCTCTTTTAAGCCAAGATTAGAAAGCTCGTAATTTTTAGATTCCAACCAATCCACTAAAGTAGGCTCTTTCACGCTTGGGGCTTTATGGACGACTAGATTAGGGGGCTTATTCAACACTAACAAGTCTTCATCTTCAAAAATGACTTCTATTTCTAAATCAAGCTCTTTTTTTAAGGGTTTGGGCGCGATTTTGGGCGTTAAAAGCGTGATTTCATCGCCCTCTTTTAAAGCTAGCCCCCCTTTTTTGACCTCCTTTTTTTGACAAAACACTAGCCCCTCTTTAATCAAATTCAATACCTGGTTTTTAGAAATTTGCAATTCTTTGGCTAAAAATTCATCAATGCGTTTGTAATGGGTAGGGGCTATGAAAACTTTTTGCATCCAAACTCTTTTTTGCATTTTTAAAAACCATTATTCTACTCAAAACCTTAAAAAAATCCTATTTCATTATTTTAATACGCTATAATCGGTGCGACAATATTGTGTGGCTCAAATCATTTTTAAAGGGGTTCTAATGGAACACGATAACTCTTTAGGCGGTGCGTTCAATAAAGAAACGGGCGGATTAAATACAGATAAACTTCGTGAACACTTTAAAAATCTCAAAGGCATTAAAGAGAGCAAAATGAATATTTTGCTTATGGGGTATACTGGGAGTGGTAAAAGCTCGTTCATTAACGCTCTCTTTGGTAAAGAAATCGCTAAAACAGCTGTAGGAGAGCCTATTAATCAGCACATTGGAAAATACATTGATGAACAGAAAGGCTTGGTTTTTTGGGACACTCAAGGCATTGAAGCTGCAGATTACCACGACACCATGCAAAGCATTAAAAAAGAAATGGAAGATTCTTTTAAAACGCTTGATAAAAAAGAAGCCATTGATGTGGCGTATCTGTGCGTTAAGGAGACTTCTAGTAGGGTTCAAGAGAGAGAGAGAGTTATTAAGCTTTGCTAGAAATTGGAATATCCCAACGATTTTCGTTTTCACCAACACACAAGAAAAAGCCGGCGATGCCTTTGTTAAAGAAACTAAAGGGATCATAGACGAAGAATGGGGGTTTAAAGGTTTTGTCAGAGCTTATGTGAGAGTTAATTCCGTTGCCTTTTCATTTAGGGGGTTGAAAGTCCCTGTTGAAGGTTTAGAAGAATTGGTAGATGAAACGAAAAAATGTCTTTCAGACGCTATGAAAAACCATTTTTTGCGTGTTCAAAAAGTTAAGATCCAAGAAAGAAAACAGGCCATGATAGAGGAATGTAAAACCATTATCCATGTTGCATCAGGAGCGGCTGGGCTTATCCCCATACCCTTTAGCGATGCGCTCGCTATCGCGCCCATTCAAGCAGGAATGATCTATAAAATGAATGACGCTTTTGGAATGGATTTGGATAAATCTGTGGGTGCGAGTTTGGTCGTAGGATTGTTAAGCGTAACCGCTGCCGCGCAAGTGGGGAGAACGCTCGTTAATGGTTTCCTTAAATTCATTCCTGTTGTGGGGAGTGTTGCAGGGGGTGCAACCGCTGCTGTTATCACAGAAGGCATTGGGTTTGCGTATTTGAAAGTGCTAGAAAAGTGCTTTAATGATGAGACGGGCGAAGTCAATTTGCCTGATGAAGTTGGCATGATAACTTCTCTCTTTAAGGAGAATTATCTCAATTTGGATACAATCAAAAAATTAAAACCATAAGATTAGGGGTTATGAAAAACGCATGGCATTAGACAAAAGAATCTGGATACATTTTGATCTTTTGCCTTTTGTGTTTATCATCCCCTTGTTGGTGGTTTCTTTTTTGTTGATTTTTGAGAGCAGCGCGGTTTTGAGCTTAAAGCAAGGGGTTTATTATGCGATAGGGTTTCTTCTCTTTTGGATCGTGTTTTTTATCCCTTTTAGAAAGCTCGATCGGTGGCTCTTTGTGTTTTATTGGGCGTGCGTGATTTTATTGGCGTTAGTGGATTTTATGGGGTCTAGCAAGCTTGGGGCGCAGCGATGGTTAGTCATTTCTTTCACTTCTATCACTTTACAGCCCAGCGAACCCGTGAAGATCGCTATCCTTTTACTATTGGCGCATTTGATTAAAATAAACCCGCCTCCTTTTAAGGGCTATGATTGGGGCATGTTTTTAAAGCTTAGTTTTTACATTTGCTTACCGGCGGCTTTGATTTTAAAACAGCCTGATTTAGGCACGGCTCTTATTGTGCTCATCATGGGTTTTGGGATTTTACTTATCGTGGGTTTAAGGACTAGGGTGTGGCTCCCTCTTTTTATCGCTCTTTTAGTGGCTTCGCCTGTCGCTTATCATTTTTTGCATGATTATCAAAAAAAGCGCATCGCAGACTTTCTTTCTGAAAAGCCCAATTACCATGTCATGCAATCCATTATCGCTATAGGATCGGGCGGGTTTTTAGGCAAATCTAAAGAGGCTTGCACGCAAACCAAATTCAAATTCTTGCCTATCGCAACGAGCGATTTCATCTTTGCTTACTTCGTGGAGCGTTTTGGGTTTTTAGGGGCTATGTTGCTTTTTGCGATTTATATAGGCTTGAGTTTGCATTTATTTTTTTATCTGTTTGAAAGCAACAGCGATTGGTTTTTAAAGATTGTAGCCCTTGGGATTTCTATTTTAATCTTTGTTTATTCCAGCGTGAATATCGCCATGACTTTAGGGTTAGCCCCTGTGGTGGGGATTCCCTTACCCTTATTCAGCTATGGGGGGAGCAGTTTTATCACTTTTATGATCCTGTTTGCAATCCTAGAAAACCTGCTTGCTTTTCGCTATATTTTTGGATACAATAGCAAACCATCCTTTGGGAATTTTGGATTCTTAGCTCAGCTGGTCAGAGCACTCGGCTCATAACCGATTGGTCGTAGGTTCAAGTCCTACAGAATCCACCACTCCCGCTTTTCTTTTATCCCCTTTTTTAAGTGAAAAGCGATTGGACGCTTTCGTTATGATAAATCCTTCTGATCACTTCCGCAAATAAGGGTGCTACGCTTAAAGTGGTGATTTTATCGCATTTTTGAACTAAAGGGATAGAGTTAGTTACCACCACTTCATCTAACGCGCTTTCTTTAATGCGCTTGATCGCATTCCCGCTCAAAACCGCATGCGTGCCTAACGCCATGACAGAAGTCGCCCCTTGCTCTTTTAAAGCCAAAGCGGCTTTACAGATCGTGCCTGCAGTATCAATCATATCATCCACTAAAATCACATCGTGCTCCTTGGCTGAGCCGATAATATTCATCACTTCGCTTTCATTAGCTTTTTCACGGCGCTTATCCACGATGATTAAATCTAAGCCCATTTGATTGGCAAAATACCTAGCTCTTGTAACCCCACCCACATCAGGGCTAGCGATCACAGGGTTTTTTAACGCTTTAGAGCGGATATAGTCTCTAAAGACAATAGATCCGTATAAATTATCTACCGGCACATCAAAAAAGCCTTGGATTTGCCCGGCATGCAAATCCATCGTAATGATCCTTTCAATCCCCACTTCTTGCATCAAATTAGCGACCATTTTAGCCGTGATAGGCACTCTTGGAGCCGCTTTTCTGTCCTGTCTGGCATAGCCAAAATACGGCAACACCGCTGTGATAGAATTGGCCGAACTGCGCCTTAAAGCATCTACCATGACTAACAATTCCATTAGATTGTCATTGACAGGCACGCAAGTGGGTTGGATGATAAAAATATCTTTACCGCGCACCGATTCGCTGATTTGGATATTGATTTCGCCATCGCTGAATTTGCCTATCACCGCTTTGGATAAGGGAAAGCCTAAATGCTTTGACACTTCTTTGCCAAATGCAGGGTGAGCGCTCCCTGAAAAAATTTTAAAACCACGCATCTTTGCCTTAAACCCACGCGCCTTCATCGCTGACACTCCTTAAAATGAATTAAAATCAATTGTAGCACACCCAAACTAAAAGCGTTTGTTTTCAATGAAGCTCCTTTTCTAATAAGTTTTTTAAGGTAAGATAGGTTTCATTAAGATCAATCCCGCACACCCTGGTTTGAGCGATAACACTCATAAAATTGCTATCGCCTAAAAACCTAGGCACTAAATGCATGTGCAAATGCTCAGGAATCCCTGCTCCGGCGTTTCTGTGCAAGTTCAAACCTAAATTGATCCCTTGAGCGCCATAAGCATACAACGCTTTTAACACTTTAGGCGCTAATTTATTCATGTTCAGCCAAGTGTTCAGATCTAAAAGTTCAACGCTCGCTTGATGCACATGAGGAACGATCAACAAATGCCCTGGGTTATAAGGGTAGGCGTTCATCACCACAAAGAGATCGCTATTTCTATAAAGCACTCTGTTCTCTGGATCTTTTGTAGGGTTTTGAGAAATTTCACAAAAGATACAACTCTTATTTTTCTCTTTCAAATAACTTTCGCGCCAAGGAGCGTATAAATGTTGCATGTTCATTTCCTAAATGTAATTAGGGGCGTCATTAGCGAATAAAATCAAATCGCCTTGAATCGTGGTGGCTTGTAAGATATTTTCCAATTGCGCCTTATCCTTGAGTAAGATTTTTTGGGGGGTTTTTAATTTGGAAGCAATCGTTTTGGAATTCAACTCCCCTGTGATGATAGCGACATCAAAAACCCCGTCTATTTTTTGCGCTAAAGCCTCATTACTTTCTGTATTGCTTTCCACTAAGCCCGGTGTTACAATGACTTTACGCCCTTGATGCAAACTCGCTAAACGAATGCCCTCTAACATGCCCTTTAAATTCCCGTTAAAGCTATCGTCTATGATGATTTTTTGATTCACTTCCAAAAGTTGCAAACGATGGGCAATAGGGTTGAGTTCCAAAACAAGCCGTTTGATCCTTTCGGTCTCTAAGCCTAAATGCTTAGCGATTAAAATGGCTGAAGCGATATTATAAGCGTTAAATCTGCCTAAAACTTTCGTTTCAAAGCTTTCCCAAACGCTATCTAAAAGCATTTCAAAAGAAGTGCCTTTTAAAGTGGATTGGATGTTTTTAACCAAGCTAGAAACATCTATTAAAGGGCTATCTTTAGGGGCATAGGGTTTGATTTTTTCTACAGAATAACAAAAGGCTTTTTCTAAGCGTTTGGAATCCAATAATTCCGCTTTAGTCTCGCAAATATTTTCTAAAGTTTTAAAGTATTCTAAATGCTGTTCGCCCACTTCTGCGATCACGGCAAGGTGTGGTTCAATAAGGCGGGTGATTTCTTTAATATCGCCCTTATTCCTTGCTCCGGCTTCAGCGATATAGATTTCGCTCTTATCATCTAAATTCTGGTTAATATCGTTCGCAATGCCTAAAAGGGTGTTGACGCTTTTGGGGCTTGCATGTGCGTTGAATGTGGTTTGTAAGATTTGAAGCAAGAAATTTTTGGTGCTGGTTTTCCCAAAGCTTCCGGTAATGGCGATGACTTTTAAATTTTTTAAAGAGGCGATTTTGTCTTTAGCGGTTTGCAAATACCGCCTAGATAGGACTTTTTCAAAGATTAAAGAAGCGCTCAAAACAAATGTGAATAAACACAAATAGCCTAGCGCGAGTGAAATCCCATTCAAAGGGACTAGTTCTATATTTAAGATTTCATGCAAGATTAAAAAGAGTAATAAGAAGATGAAAAAGCGCTTCACCCTTGGCGTGAAAACTAAAGGCTTGTCGTTGCGTTTGGCCCAAACAATGAGCATGGGCATTTGAATAACGCCGCAAAAGAAATCAAAAACAAACGGCATTTTGAAAGCATACGATAGGATAAACATCCCCAAAGGCAATAAAAAATAAATCCCATGCCAACGCATTTTGTGGTGCTTGGTTAAGATCCTAAACACGCTGTAATGATACCATTGCAATAAAGTCATTATATAATAGCCAAGCCCTGTTATAAAGAGCCAACGAAACGCTAAATTCAGCCAACTAAGACTTTGCATGATGGTAATTCTCCACTAGTTTTTCAATCTCTTTTGCTTGGTTTAAAAAAAAGAAATGATCCCCTTCCAAAACGAATAACGTGCTTCTTTTTAATAAGGTTTGCATTTCTTGAGCGGAGCTTAAGGGGGTTGCTTTATCATCTTTACCCCAAAATAATAAAACTTCCTTCTCGCATCGTTTGAAATGATCGCTAAAGTCTTCGCTAATTACTTTTTTAAAGGTTTCATACATCGCTTGATTAAGCCCCATAGCGTCCTTACTCCTCAAAAACCCTAAATTCAAGCCTAATTTTTTAAAGATTTTAGCTAAAAGGATTTTACAACGCACTTTTAAAGGTTTTGGCTCTAAGATCCCTGCGCTGCTCAATAAAACAATGCGTTCGTTTTCGCACAAGATCGCTACTTTCCCTCCAAAGCTATGCCCAAAAACGACATGCGCTTTTTTATCCACGCTTTTTAAGAACAGATTGATGATATTAGCATAATCTTTAGTCTCTAAGACTTTTTCATCGTTAGGGCTTTGATTGAAGCCGGGCAAATCCACATACAAATGGTTGTAATTTAAAAAACAGCCTTGAAACGCTTGTTGCATGATTTCTTTAGAACTCCCCCAACCATGCAAAAACAAGGCGTTTAAAGGGCTATGGTGGTCTATAAAAGTGTAGGAAATGTCAAAAACGCTATCCAAATAAGCGATACTGCGTTTGGCCATTACTTATTCTTTTGGATTTGCAACAAATAAGAGTTTTTGATTGGGATTTTAGGGGTTTTGGGTAATGATTGCGCTAAATTTTCTAGCGTTGTTTTAAAATCATCAAACAAATAATTGGCCAAACTGCCAGGAATGGGGTTAATCTCATTAAGATACACTTCATTTTCTATAACAAAAAAATCGCAACGAATAAGCGCGCCATCAAACAAATCGTTATAGAGTTTTTTAAAATTTTCTTTCAATTGTTCTTCTAGGGTGTTAGAAAGATTCGCTTTAGGGGCTTTGGTGCGTGAAAAATCCAAATATTTTTGTTTGAAATCTAAAAATTCCTGTTTGTTAGGCTCTTCAATATAGGAAAAACAAAAATCCTTTTTGATCTTGCAGCCGGCTAAATTGTATTCTTTCACTCCCTGAATGAAAGGCTCTATTAAAACCTCTTTAGAATATTCAAACGCGCCGTCTAAAGCGTAAATCAATTCTTTTTCTTCTTTCACAACGCTCACCCCTAAAGAGCTCCCAGCGTTATTAGGCTTGATTATAAAAGGAAAATTAAAGCCAATCAAATTTAGAGCGTTAGCACGGTTTTTTTCATTCAAAAGAACATAATCTAAAGCCTTTACCCCTAAGTCTTTGGCGTAAAGCTTGGTTAAATATTTGTTATAACTCAACACGCTCGCTTCAATCCTAGGGCCTATAAAAGCGATACGATAAAATTCTAACAAGCTCGCTAATTTCCCATCTTCGCCATCGCCCCCATGCACAAGATTAATCACTAAGGGTAATTCTATTATTTTAGTGCCTAAAAACGAGTTTTTAAGCAAGCCATTATGCGTAAGGATTAGGGGGGGTAATTTTTTTTCTTTGATTTGAGCGAAGTATTTTGAATGCATGTTGGATTCTTCAATCAAATAAAAATGATGGTTTTCATCTAAAAAAATAAAATATCTAATCCTATCCTTTAGCGCTTCTTTAAGCGCGATCGCGCTCACAATGCTGATTTCATGCTCAAAACTCGCCCCACCAAATAAAACGCAAAATTCCACGATCAAACTCCCTAAAAACGATTGCAATAAAGTCTATCTATATTTACCTAAAAAAAGGCTTTTGAATTTTCTTAAAATTAAAGTTTAATGTTAAAAAATCCTAAAATATTGATGACTAATAACACGCTCAATCCGGCTAAAACACCCGCTAAAGCGTCATCAGCCACAACCCCTAAGCCCCCTTTAACTTCTTTGTCTATCTTGCCAATGAGTGAGGGCTTAGTAATATCATAGATCCTAAAAAAGATAAAACTCAAAACCACGCCCGCTAACGATAACCCGCTAATCGCCATCGCCAACCACATGCCCACTAATTCGTCTATCACAATATAAGAGCTGTCATGGATCTTGCTCTCCTCTTCTTTCTTATCTATTTGAGTGATAGCGATAAGCCCAATCAAAATGGCCGCTAAAAACAAAGTGTTAGCCGAAAAAATTAAAATAGGCAAGCCTAGTAACAACGCTACCAAACTCCCTATCGTTCCTGGAGCTTTTTTAGAATACCCGCTAAAAAAAAGGGTTAGAAAACACGCACGAAGACCAAATTTATCCAATCATTGCCTTAAATTCTTTTTAAATCATGGCATTTTAGCATTTTATTTGCATTAAAAAGCGATTTTCTTAAACAATAAGGCTTAATTTTAAGCGCGTTTTAGTATGATAGCTTTTAAATTCTCTCAAAAATTAAAGGTTAATTTTAAAATGTTGCTTTTCACTCCAGGCCCTGTAGCCATTAGCGAAGAGATGCGCTCAAGCTTTTCTCAGCCAATGCCCCACCACCGCACCAAAGATTTTGAAAAGATTTTCCAAGGCGTGCGAGAAAATTTAAAAAAAATGACCGGTTTAGAAGAAGTTTTGCTTTTAAATAGCAGCGGGACGGGGGCTATGGAAGCGAGCGTGGTTGCTTTGTGTCAAAAAGAGTTGCTTTTTGTTAATGCGGGCAAGTTTGGCGAAAGGTTTGGCAAGATCGCTAAAGCCCACTCCATCAAAGCCCATGAACTAGTCTATGAATGGGACACACCGGCTCAAGTGGATGGGATATTAAACGCGCTTAAAGCCAACCCTAACATTGATGCGTTTTGCATTCAAGCATGCGAGTCCAGTGGGGGGTTACGACACCCTGTAGAAAAAATCGCTCAAGCGATCAAAGAAACTAACCCGAATGTTTTTGTGATAGTAGATGCTATCACCGCTTTAGGGGTTGAGCCTTTAGAAATAACGCATGTTGATGCGCTCATTGGAGGGAGTCAAAAAGCGTTCATGCTGCCTCCTGCGATGAGCCTAATCGCATTGAGCCAGAAGGCGATTGAGTGCATAGAAGAACGCAATGTGGGGTTTTATTTCAATCTAAAGAGCGAATTGAAAAACCAAAGAAATAACACCACAAGCTACACCGCTCCTATTTTACACACTTTAGGGTTGCAACGCTATTTTGAATTGGTGCAAAATTTAGGGGGCTTTGAAGCACTTTATAAAGAAACTAAACGAGTCGCTTTAGCCACTCAAAAAGCCGTTTTAGGTTTGGGTTTAAAGATTTTCCCTAAAAGCCCAAGCTTGAGCATGACAACGATTATTAACGAGCATGCCAAAGAATTGAGAAACCTTTTAAAAGAAAAATACCAGGTGCAATTTGCGGGCGGTCAAGAGCCTTATAAAGACGCACTCATTCGTATCAACCACATGGGGATCATTCCTGTCTATAAAACCACCTACGCCTTAAACGCCCTAGAATTAGCCTTAAACGACTTGGATTTAAGGGAATTTGACGGCGTGGCGAATACAACCTTTTTGAAGCAATATTATGAAATTTAAGGACTATAATGCATTATTCTTATGAAACCTTTTTGAAAGACAGCCTAGAATTAGTCAAACAAGTAGAGAGCATTTGCGGTGTCCCAGAAGCCCTTGTGTGCGTGATGCGAGGGGGCATGACTTTAGCGCATTTTTTGAGTTTGCACTGGAATTTAAGGGAAGTTTATGGCATCAATGCGATTTCTTATGACACCACCAACCAACAAAACGCCCTAAAAATTGAAAATATCCCCACGATCAAAGAGCGTTTAAAAACCATTCTTGTGGTAGATGAGATCGTAGATAGCGGTAATTCTTTAGAAGCGGTGCTTAAAGTGTTAGAAGACAAACACCCTGATAAAAAGTTTTATAGCGCGAGTTTGTTCCAAAAAACAAGCGCGAAATACAAAGCCGATGCGTTTTTAAAAGACGCTCCTGAATGGATTGATTTCTTTTGGGAAGTGGATTTGAAAAACTTAAAAAGCCATTAACATGCAAATTAAAGAAAACAAACAACTCTGCTTAATTTCATTAGGTTGCTCTAAAAATTTGGTGGATTCAGAAGTGATGTTAGGCAAGCTTTATAACTACACGCTCACTAATGACGCTAAGAGCGCTGATGTGATTTTGATCAACACTTGTGGTTTTATTGAAAGCGCCAAACAAGAGAGCATCCAAACCATTCTAAACGCCGCTAAAGACAAAAAAAGGGGGGCGATTTTGATTGCGAGCGGGTGCTTGAGCGAACGCTATAAAGATGAAATCAAAGAGTTGATCCCTGAAGTGGATATTTTTACCGGCGTGGGGGATTATGACAAGATTGACATAATGATTGCTAAAAAACAAAACCAGTTCAGCGAGCAAGTGTTTTTGAGCGAGCATTATAACGCGCGTATTATCACAGGTTCTAGCGTGCATGCGTATGTGAAAATTTCTGAGGGTTGCAATCAAAAATGCTCTTTTTGCGCTATCCCTAGCTTTAAGGGGAAATTACAAAGCAGGGAATTAGACTCCATTTTAAAAGAAGTGGAAAATCTCGCGCTTAAAGGCTATACGGATATGACTTTTATCGCTCAAGACTCTAGCTCCTTTTTATACGATAAAGGGCAAAAAGACGGCTTGATCCAGCTCATTAGCGCGATTGACAAACAGCAAGCCTTAAAGAGTGCTCGCATTCTATACCTCTACCCTTCTAGCACCACGCTAGAGCTTATTGGTGCGATTGAAAGTTCGCCCATTTTTCAAAATTATTTTGACATGCCCATCCAGCATATCAGCGACTCCATGCTTAAAAAAATGCGGCGCAACTCCAGCCAAGTGCACCATTTAAAGCTTTTAGATGCCATGAAGCAGGTTAAAGAAAGCTTTATCAGAAGCACGATCATTGTAGGGCATCCGGAAGAAAATGAGGGCGAATTTGAGGAATTGAGCGCGTTTTTGGACGAGTTCCGGTTTGACCGGTTGAATATTTTTGCTTTCAGCGCTGAAGAAAACACGCATGCCTATTCTTTAGAGAAAGTGCCTAAAAAAATCATCAACGCTCGCATCAAAGCCTTGAATAAAATCGCTCTAAAACACCAGAACAATTCCTTTAAGGCTTTGTTAAATAGGCCCATTAAGGCGTTAGTGGAAAATAAAGAGGGCGAGTATTTTTACAAAGCAAGGGATTTGAGATGGGCGCCTGAAGTGGATGGGGAAATCTTAATCAACGACAGCGAACTAGCCACCCCTTTAAAACCCGGGCATTATATGATTATGCCTAGCGAATTTAAAGACAATATCTTACTCGCTAAGGTTTTAAGGGCTTTTTAAAAGCTAGCCATAGGGCTAAAAGCGTGGCTGTAGCGTGGCTGTAGCGTGGGGGTTTGCGTTTTTTTTTTGTTAAAATGCGTCAGAAAATTCCGGCAAGAGACAAAAATGAAAAAGATTTATTCTGATGTGGAGAAAAGCATCAAAGATCTCCAAAAGATTTTTGAAAATACCGATGGCGGCGATGAGAGATTAAGAAAGTTCAACCAAAAAGCCCTAGAGTTGTTCAAAAAACTAGAGTCTGAGAGCTTAAAAGAGCTTGAAAGTTTAAAAAATAATGAAGAGTTGGAAAAATTTACCATTGCTTTTTATGGGGAAACCGGTGCGGGGAAATCAACCCTCATTGAATGCTTGAGGCTGTTTTTTAAAGAACCAGGCAAAATGGATCAACAAGAGCGCTTCAAGCGGCTCTATTCAGAGAAAAATCATAGAGGCAGCGGGCATGCTCTTTTGGAGCTAGAAAAATTTCAAGATGGAGCGATTATAGGCGATGGGAGGAGCGATTTCACTACAGAAACCAAATCTTACACCCTCAAACACAACAACAAAACCTTTACTTTACTGGATGTTCCAGGGATAGAAGGCGACGAAAAAAAGTTATTGAACAAATTTCTAACGCAACGCAAAAAGCCCATGCTATTTTTTATGTTACCAAAAAGCCCACTCCTCCGCAAAAAGGAGAAGAGAGGAAAGAAGGGACGATTGAAAAAATCCAAAAACAACTTGATTCGCAAACAGAGGTATGGACGATTTTCAACAAACCGATTAACAACCCGAGAGCTTTTAAAGATGGGCTTATTGATGAAAACGAAAAAGAAAGCTTAAGAGATTTGAATGAAAAGATGAGAGCCATTTTAGGCAAACACTACAAGGGACACCAAATAGTCAGCACCCAAGTGGCTTTTTATGGCCTTTCATCGGCACTACTGCCAGAGACTGATTTTTATAAAAACAAACAAAAATTTCTAGCAATTTTTAAAGTAGAAGAATTGTTATTGAAATCTCATTTTAAACAATTAGGTGAATTTATAGCCGGAACGCTTCTTGAAAACTCACGCAAAAAAATCATAGAATCCAACTGCAATAAAGCCTTAAAAGTGATAGAAAAATTGCAAAAAGCGATCGTAACCACGATTGAAAAACAGATCGATCCAACCATCAGAGAAATAAAGAATCACCACCAAGAAGTTTGTGATAATTTGGATCGTTCTAAAGAAAAATATATATCCAATTTAACCAATTCAGCGTTCAGCAAAATCGATCAATTCAAATCTGACTTGAGAGAAAAAATGTATGCGCATATTAACAAAAATATTGAAGATGAGGAATGTAAAGAAATTTTTGAAAATGAACTCATTCAAGGAATTGAAACATTGCATGAAGACATAAAATGGCAGTTTAGAGAATGTGAGAAACGATTTGATGGAGAGATAAAAGAAGCTATTAAACAACTTGAATACAGAATTAAAGATTCTCTAGCAATGTTAGAGCACATCAGTATTGATAGAGGCTTTAATCTTGATTTTGATACTGATAGCGGCATTGATGGAACAAAATTAGCCACTTCAATAGGAGGTTTGGGTTTGCTTGGGATATTTAACGCTTGGAATCCTATGGGTTGGCTTGCTCTGACTGCAGGGATTATTACAGGATTAGTTGGAATAGCCAGATCAATCTGGAGCTTTTTTAGTTCAAGATATAAAAGATCCCAACAAAAAAAGAAGTGGATAAGAATTTACATCAAATTTGTGAAAAAATTGTGCAGGATGTGAAAAGCCGACTTGAAAGTCGCAAAAAAGACATATGGGAAAAGATTGGAAAACTCAAAGCCAATCTTAGACCTGTTGATAATTACGAACGCATGAAAAGACAATTGGAAGAAGCCCATGAAAAATTAGGATACATTTCTAATAGTATCCATCTAACAATATCAAAACAAGGAGCATGCAATGAAGAATGAAACGCTAGAACAATTTAAGAAAAATCAAGAGAGGAATCAAAAAAATCTCCAAAAATTACTTGATTTTGTCCATACTGGGGAAGAATACGGCATCAATATTGAAGAGTCTCTCAAAGACAAGATCCGTAATGCGATGGAAAATGTGGGCGATCAAAAACTTAAAGTGGCGTTGGTGGGAGGTTTTTCTTGCGGGAAAACCTCCATAGCGGCAGCTTGGATCGATCGGCTAGATGAGAGCATGAAGATAGACCACAAAGAATCCAGCGATGCAGTTAAAATCTATAACATAGATGATGAAATGGAGCTGGTTGACACCCCGGGACTATTCGGGTTTAAAGAAAAAATAACTGATAGCGGCAAAATAGAACGCTATAAAGATATTACGAAAAAATATATCAGCGAAGCCCACCTCATTTTATACGCGCTCAATCCGTCAAACCCTATCAAAGAAAGCCATAAGGACGATTTGAACTGGTTGTTTAGGACGCTCAATCTTTTATCCAGGACGATATTTGTCATCAGCCGTTTTGATGAAGAAGCGGATATTGAAGATGAAGAAGATTACAACAAAAGATTTAAAATCAAAAAAGAAAACATCCAAAGCCGACTGAATGAATTGATTTTTTTAAGCGAAGAAGAAAAAGAAAGTTTGATTATTGTCGCTGTTGCGGCAAACCCTTTTGATTTGGGGGTGGAACACTGGCTAAAGCATCAAGAAGAGTTTCAAAAGCTCTCACATATCAAAGCCTTGCAAGACGCGACGCAAAAAAAGATTAAAGAAAATGGCGGGAAATTAACCATTATGGAAGAAGCCAAAAAAAGCGTCATTCAAGATGTGGTCTATAGGCAAATGCCGCCCGCAAAACAAGCGTTGCAAGATATTAATGGAGAAATGGAATATTTGAATAAAACGCTTGAAAAAAGGCGAAAGGATCTTCAAGATCTAAACGGAGAAATTTCTCAAGCCCGCATTAATTTAAAAGAATTTATAACGAGGTATTTCAGCGATCTCATCCTTCAAGTTTCTGGCACCAGCCTAGAAACCTTTAATGATTTTATTATTAGAGAAATAGGCGATAAAGGTATCAATATAGACACAAGAGTCCAAAATGAATTTGAAAGGCAAACGCAAGGGATCTTCAATGAAATGGCTAAAATTGAAACGGGTTTTAACGCCGATATGAGTTCTTTTGAAAAACATGCCGGAACATTGGGGAAAATTGGAATCAATTTTTAAATCAAAGCGGGTTCATCAATGCAACTAATATCAAACTGGCTAGAGACACGATAGTGGCTGTGGCAAAATTTACAGACATAGATTTGGCTTTGAAATTCAAACCTTGGGGTGCTGTCAAATTGGCAAGCAATTTGAACAAAGCTTTACCGCTTATCGGTCTTGCTTTTGAAGTGTGGGATTCTTGGAAAGAAAGCCAAGAAATAGAAAAACTTGAAAAAGCTAAAGAAGAAATGAAATCTAATTTTGACGGACAAAAACAAGAAATCTTAAATCTCATCAATGATGAAACCAGATTCAAACAGACATGTTTCCCAATGGCGTTGGAACTGGAAAAATGCATTCAAGCATGCGAAGAAAGCGTTAAAAAAACGCAAGAGTTTAGTGAAGGACTTGAAAAGTGGATTCAAACTGGCGAAGATTTTATCAAGGGCGAAGATTTTATAGATGTTGAGCCTAAAAGAGGAATGAACTGAATTTGTGTTAAAATACCGAATGTGCCAACGCTAGAACGCTTGCTAGTTTTTGGCTAGTAAGCGGTGTTTTAAATCTTTTAAAGGAAAGGCGATGTTTTCTAAAATTTGCCCAATTCTTAAGCTTTTAAACGCGTTTAGAGGCTCTTTATTCAAACGCATTTCAAGCCCCGTGCAGAGTGCTCGCATTGCCAATATGGTTTTGGATATAAAAAACGCTCTTGAGGGCGAAAACGATCCATCAAACAAGGCGGGCAAGACTTTGGATTTGATCGTGGGTTTTAAGAAAGAATACCCACAGGATTTTGACGAATTGTTTGAAATTTTAAAAGAACTCATCCAAGAATACGAGCAAAATCCTGATGAGATCAAGAAGAATCTTAAAGAAATCTTAAAGTAAGGCAAGGCATGAACCATCTTTTAATCCTCTATAACCCTTACTATCAAAAAGATGTTATCCAACAACATTTAAGCGTTTTACAGGAAAAATCCCAAGTGGGCTTTGGTAAAATCCGATCAAAGCTCAACGATCAAGAAAAGCAAGACTCTTTAGAAGAGATTTACAAAGCCACCAATGAAGAAAATTTTTTGCAGCTTTTTTTGACCGATTACGCTAATTTATTTGCCGCTAAGGTGATAAAGGTTTCTAAAGAGATTGATGAGAGTTTGATCCCTAGTTATTATAAAGAAAAAAATTTGGAAGTGGAAGACTTTTTTATTATCAGCTATTTAAGGGAATTAGTCAGGGAAGACTTTAGCCTTTTAAGGGATCAATTTTTAGCCAATTTCATCGTGCCCAACAACCACACTTACGCTATTTATGGGAATAATTATGTCTATCCTTTGCCGGTGAGGTTGAAAGAAGAGCGTTCTTATTTTTTAGGCGATGAAAAACATTATTTGAGCGTGTATAAAAGCAAAGAATATTTGATCATGCAAGAAAATTTCATGCGTTTTGTTTTTGGCAAAAGGCTTTTTTACCTCTTACACCCTGACAGCATCAATAACATCATTCATGCAGAATTAGAGCTTTTACAAAGCGAAAACGATCTTTTGAATGATTTTACAAGCATCATCGTCAAATACTCTAAAACTTTAGAATATGAAATTTATCTTTTTGCTAAAAAAGTCCTTTTAAAGGCGTGTGAAAAAGATCCCAACCTTTATGATTTAAATTATAAAGTCCAAGGAAAATCTTTGATACTTGAAGATTTTTTCACTCAAAAGCCCAATCTTGGGAGTATTAAATTTTTACTCAGACACGAAAAAATCCAATACCATTTAGAAGAAAACTTAAACCGATTCATCAATTATTCTTTTTCAAAAAGCCTCACTCTCATTCAAGATATTCGCAATGAAGCCGTCCATGAAAAAGCCCCGAGTTTGCATGAAGTAGAAAAACTCAGGAATGAAATTTTAGGCATAGAAAGCGCGAGCTTGTTGAAAAGCATTCTTTCTCGCAAGGAATTTTTGTGAAAGAATGCGATGAATTAAATCTATGCTTAATGCCGATTTGATAGCACGAGATTTTAAAACCTATTTAGAGCCTTTAAGAGGGGGGAAAAATTTATTGGGTTTTTCGGGTGGGTTGGATTCTACTTGCTTGTCTCATCTTTTAGTTGAAGAAAATATCGCTTTTGACATCGCTTTAGTGGATTACAACACGCAAAAACAACGCCTTGAAATTATCCAGCACGCCCAAAAACTCGCCCAAGCGCACCATAAAAAATGCTATATCCACTACGCTCCAAAGATTGAGCGCAATTTTGAAATGCAAGCGAGGAAGATCCGTTATGATTTTTTTGAAACTTTGATCAAAGAGCATTCTTACAAGCATTTGATTTTAGCACACCACTTGAATGACAGGCTGGAATGGTTTTTGATGCAACTAAGCAAAGGAGCCGGACTGAACACGCTTTTAAGCTTTCAAGCTTATGAAAAAAGAGGGTTTTATGCGATTGTTCGCCCCTTACTTTACACCCCTAAAGAAACCCTTAAAGCGCTCGTTAAAGATTGGGAATTTTTTGAAGATGATTCTAATTCTTCTTTAAAATTCAAACGCAATTTTTTTAGGAAAAATTACGCTAACTCCTTGATGCAACATTATTCTAAGGGCATTATCCAAAGTTTTAAATTTTTGGATAAAGAAAAAGAGCGGCTTTATTCTTTGATGCCCGTTTCACAAATGCATGGGATCATTTTTTTTAAGTATTCGCAAAATGCGCTTTTTATGGTGGATAAAATCTTAAAGCAAAAGGGGTATGTGTTGAGCTTTTCTCAAAAAGAAGAAATCAAACGCCATTTTTTTAGCCTAGAAATCGCTCAAAAATTCATCATTGAAAAGGATAAAGAGCATGCGTTTATCGCCCTTAAACCCCAAAAAACTTTAAGCATGCCAAAGGATTTTAAAGACAAAGCTAGGAGATTGAATATCCCTAAACGCTTACGGCCTGTTTTATACGCAGAGTTTTTAAAACAACCAACGCATGATTTTTTAACCCGTTTTAAACAGAGTTTAACGGATCTATAAAAGAGCTTCATTTCAATCCAGCGATAAGTTTTTAAAGCGCTTTTTAACCTTGATTGTGTCAAAATACAGCAAAAAACTTTGATATGAGAATGAATGGACTTTAAGAATAAAAAATGGCTTTTTCTAGCCCCTTTGGCAGGCTATACGGATTTGCCTTTTAGGAGCGTGGTGAAAAAATTTGGCGTAGATGTTACCACAAGCGAAATGGTGAGCTCGCATTCGTTGGTGTATGCGTTTGATAAAACTTCTAAAATGTTGGAAAAATCCCATTTAGAAGATCATTTCATGGCACAAATTTCAGGCTCTAAAGAGGGCGTAGTCAAAGAAGCGGTGGAAAAAATCAACGCTTTAGAGCATGTGAGTGGGATTGATTTTAATTGCGGTTGCCCTGCTCCTAAAGTGGCTAACCATGGTAATGGTAGCGGGCTATTGAAGGATTTAAACCACTTGGTGAAGCTTTTAAAAACCATCAGAGAAAACACTAATAAAAAAATCACAAGCGTGAAAGTGCGTTTAGGCTTTGATCAAAAAATCCCTAAAGAAATCGCTCATGCCTTGAATGACGCGCCGGTGGATTATGTGGTGGTGCATGGGAGGACACGAAGCGACAAATACCAAAAAGACAAAATAGATTATGAAAGCATCGCTTTAATGAAAGGGATTTTAAAAAAGCCGGTAATAGCCAATGGCGAAATTGACAGCGTGAAAAAAGCCTTTGAAGTCTTGCAAATCACGCAAGCTGATGGGCTAATGATAGGGCGAGCAGCCTTAAGAGCCCCATGGATATTTTGGCAAATCAGAAACAACACCACCGAATTGCCCGCAGTCGTGAAAAAAGACCTGGTTTTAGAACATTTTGATAAAATGGTGGAGTTTTATGGGGATAGGGGGGTGATCATGTTTAGGAAAAATTTGCATGCTTACGCCAAGGGCGAAATGCAAGCGAGCGCGTTTCGCAACTGCGTCAATACCCTTACAGAGATAAAGGGCATGCGAGAGAGTATAGAGGAATTTTTTAATCAAGAAATGTTGCAAAGTGAAGTGCCATTATGGGTAGAATTGAATCAAAAAAGCGTTTGAAAGCGCTTGTTTTTTTAGCCGGTTTGGGGGTTTTGTGGGGCAATGCCACTGAAAAAACGCCTTTTTTTAAAACGAAAAACCATATTTATTTGGGTTTTAGGCTAGGCACAGGGGCTAGCACGCGCACAAGCATGTGGCAACAAGCCTATAAAGACAACCCCACTTGCCCTAGCAGCGTGTGTTATGGCGAGAAATTAGAAGCCCATTATAAGGGGGGTAAAAACCTGTCCTATACTGGGCAAATAGGCGATGAAATAGCTATTGATAAATACCATATTTTAGGATTAAGGGTGTGGGGGGATATAGAATACGCTAAAGCACAATTAGGTCAAAAAGTGGGGGGCAATACCCTTTTATCCCAAGCCAATTATGACCCAAGTGCGATTAAAACCTACGATACCGCTTCAAACACTCAAGGCTCTTTGAATTTGCAAAAAACCCCAAACCCTCAAGATTTTCTTTTCAATAACGGGCATTTCATGGCGTTTGGCTTGAACGTGAATGTGTTTGTCAATCTCCCTATAGACACCCTTTTAAAACTCGCTTTAAAAACAGAAAAAATGCTGTTTTTTAAAATAGGCGTGTTTGGTGGGGGTGGGGTGGAATACGCCATATTGTGGAGTTCTCAATATAAAAATCAAAACACGAATCAAGAGGATAAATTTTTTGCAGCGGGTGGGGGTTTTTTTGTGAATTTTGGGGGTTCTTTGTATATAGGCAAGCGCAACCGCTTTAATGTGGGGTTAAAAATCCCTTACTATAGCTTGAGTGCGCAAAGTTGGAAGAATTTTGGCTCTAGCAATGTGTGGCAGCAACAAACGATCCGACAAAACTTCAGCGTTTTTAGGAATAAAGAAGTTTTTGTCAGCTACGCGTTCTTGTTTTAGGCTTTATTCCCATTAAATACTGATGATAAAATTCAAAAGATCATTTTATCGTTACAAGAATCAACACTCCAAAGATAAATAGGTTAAAATACTCCAAAATCTTTTTTTTTTTTTTTTTTGAAATACAATAAGTCTATGGTAAAATCAAATCA
>NZ_JAHXLB010000006.1:0-125591 GCF_021062735.1 Helicobacter pylori
GCTTAGTTTTCAAAGATCGTTTGCTTTTAATCAGCTATCCTTGTAAGGTATCAAGCGGCTTTTTAAAAGCCCTTGCTGAAACAAGGAAATGAAAGTATAGTCATACAAAGCTTAAGGTTTGCTTAAAATTAGGGAATGTTTGGGAAAATATTTTGATTTTTTAGAGCGTTTAAAAATTGCACGATCTTTTCTTTAGGGATAATCACCAAACTTTCTTGGTTTTCTAAAGTGCTGCTAGCCATTCCCATAAACTCCCCCACTTCGCTAAAATAAGGCCTCCCTCCCCACAACGCGCTCCCCTTTTTAAAAGAACTATCAAGCGAAAGAAACTTTTTAGATTTCAAAAGTTCAGCCACAGAAATGCCCGTTATCTGTATAGAAAAAGAATTCCCCTCATTCAATGCTGGGTAGTAGAGATCGGAATTGGGTGTTTTTTGATTGGTATAAGGATTTGAATGAAAAGTTTGAGCGTATTTTGTGTAAATCCTTGCATGATAATAACTCTCTTCTCTTTTATGGCAATAATCGTCTCTAAAATCGGCGGTTTTTAAAAGCGAAAGCCCTTGATCCCTATCCATCGCTTCAAGGCGCAAGCTGGCTATACAAATCAGCTCTTTAGCGCTGCTGTCTTGCATTTTGGCTAAAATCGTTTTAGGGTATAAGCCATTAGAATAAAGCGTTTCAGAAGAAGCGATATAACGCCCGTTTTTGAGCAAAGTCGCATAGCCTTCTTTATAAGTCCCATCGCTAAAATACACTTTCAGTAACGCAACAGAATAAACCCATGCAGGGAGCGTTGGATCAAGGGGTGGATCGTCTCTGACGATTTGAATGTTATTAGCGTTCATCATGTATGAAAATAAAACGATACAACAACCCACCGCCAATCTTTTGTGCCAAAACGCCATTATCAAACTTACCGCTTAAATTTCAAAAGTATCCTACAACACTATCGGCCAAAATACCATTTGTTTTAATTTATTGCTATAATAAATCATTTGAATGACAAAAGCTTATCGCAAAGGTTTATGATGGATCCAATTAAAACTTATGAAATTAAAGAAGAAGAGCTTGCAAAAACCGCTTACGCCACGATCAAAACCAATAAAGGCAATATCGCTTTAGAGCTTTTTTATAAAGATGCGCCCCAAGCGGTGAGTAACTTTGTAGCTCTAGCTAAAGAGGGTTTTTATGATGGGCTTAATTTCCATCGTGTGATCGCAGGCTTTGTGGCTCAAGGAGGTTGCCCTTATGGCACAGGCACAGGCGGACCAGGACACCGCATTAAATGCGAAGTGGCTCATAACCCCAACAAGCACAAAAGAGGCTCTATTTCTATGGCGCATGCCGGAAGAGATACAGGGGGGAGTCAATTTTTCTTGTGTTTTGTGGATTTGCCCCACCTAGATGGCGAGCATACCGTGTTTGGCAAAATCAAAAACGCAGAAAGCCTTAATGTCTTGGATAAAATCAAACAAGGCGATATTATAGAGAGCGTTGTGTTTAGCTCTTCTCTATAAGGAACAAGAAACTAGACATGCTCATACTCAGCCGCAAAGTTAATGAAGGGATTGTCATTGATGATAACATCCACATTAAAGTCATTTCCATAGATAGAGGGAGTGTGCGTTTAGGGTTTGAAGCGCCTGAAAGCACCCTTATTTTGCGCGCTGAACTCAAAGAGGCCATTGTGAGCGAAAACCAAAAAGCTTCTGTCTCCGTAGATGAAAGCTTGTTAGAAAACATCAAAAAGGTCATTAAGCCTTGATGCATGCTTTTGAGGTTTATCCTAAAGTCAATATTTTTTTAAAGATCCTTCACAAAGAAGGGGCTTACCATAAGCTCATTTCTCGCATGTGTTTGGTCAAAGATAAATTCAAAGATATTATCAGCGTCAAAAGCACGCTTTCTTTTTCACTAAAAGGGGATTTTGACTGCCCTTTAGAAGAAAACTCGCTCTTTAAAGCTCTCCAAATTTTAAAAAATTTTTTAAAATCAAAAAATTTCTCTAATTCCACAATCAAATCCCTAGACACCCTAGCGATTGAAGTGGAAAAAAACATCCCCACTCAAGCCGGGTTAGGCGGTGGGAGCGCTGATGCTGGGGGGCTATTGTATCATCTAAATCACATTTTTGACTGGCGTTTGAGTTTAGAAGAGCTTTATCGCATGGGATCTTTAGTGGGCGCAGACACCAACTTTTTCATCTCGCAACACAAAAGCGCTAACGCTACTTCTTATGGCGAAGTTATTGAAAATTTTGAAGAAGAGCCTTTAGAAAATCGCCTAGAAATCTATACGCCAAACCATGTTTTTTGCAGCACCAAAGCCATTTATCAAGCCTATAAGCCTGAAGCTTGTTTTTCTCAAGCCAAAGAGTGGCTTAAAAAGCCGAGTTTAGAATGCCTAAAAACTTATGACAGAAACGAATTAAACGATCTTTTAAAACCGGCTTTACTCACTAACCAAGCCTTAAGAGATATAGAAAGCGAATTAGGCAAGGAGTGGTTTTTTAGCGGGAGCGGGAGCGCGTTTTTTAGGCTAAAGCCTGCGTCAAAAGGGGGCGAATGAAACTCATTGCCAGCAATAAAAAAGCCTATTTTGACTATGAAATTTTGGAAACTTTGGAAGCGGGATTAGCGCTTTTAGGCTCTGAAGTGAAGGCTTTGAGGCAAACTAGGGTGAATTTAAAAGATAATTTTGTTAAAATAATCAAGGGAGAAGCTTTTTTATTTGGTGTTCATATATCATATTTAGATACAATCCATGCGTATTACAAGCCCAATGAAAAGCGAGAGCGTAAGTTGCTTTTACACAAAAAGCAATTATTGAAATGGCAGATTGAAGCGTCTAAAGAACGCTTGAGTATCGTAGGATTGAAATTGTATTTTAACCAAAGAAATAGAGCTAAAATCCAAATTGCTTTAGTGAAAGGAAAAAGATTGCACGACAAAAGACAAAGTCTCAAAGAAAAAGCACTCAATAAAGAAATTCTTACTGATTTAAAACACCACTTTAAAGGATAATAATGAAAGAAATGGTAGATTATGGGGTTATAGGGTTTTTGATCTTTCTCTCTGTTATCGTTGTAGCGATCGCAATAGAAAGGTTGTGGTTTTTTGCCACTCTTCGTGTAGATGACTACACAGACAAGCGTAAATTAGAACTGGCCTTACACAAACGACTGACTTTAGTGGCCACGATTGGCTCTAACGCCCCTTATATCGGTCTTTTAGGAACGGTTATGGGGATCATGCTCACTTTTATGGATTTAGGATCCGCTTCTGGCATTGACACTAAAGCGATCATGACGAATTTGGCCCTTGCTTTGAAAGCGACTGGCATGGGGTTATTGGTAGCGATCCCTGCGATTGTGATTTATAACTTGCTAGTGAGAAAAAGCGAAATTTTAGTCACTAAATGGGATATTTTCCACCACCCGGTTGACACGCAATCCCATGAGATTTATAACAAAGCTAAGGATTAAGCGGTGAAAAAAGTAGAATCCATGAATGTGGTGCCTTTCATTGACATCATGCTTGTGTTGCTAGTGATCGTGCTTACAACAGCGTCTTTTGTGCAAACTTCAAAGCTCCCTATTAGCATTCCCCAAGTGGATAAAGACAGCACTGATTCTAAAGATGTGTTGGACAAAAAACAAGTTACGATCTCCATTTCCAATAAAGGCTCTTTCTATTTAGACGATAAAGAAATCAGCTTTGAAAATTTAAAACACAAGGTTTCCACTTTGGCTAAAGACACCCCTATTGTCTTGCAAGGCGATAAGAAAAGCAATTTGGATAACTTCATCAAAGTAGTGGATTTGTTGCAAACTAACGATCTGAAGCAGCTTTACATTCTTGTTGAAGATAAAAAGAATCAAAAAAATTAGTTTTAGTCAATTTTTAGCATTCTTTAGCTAAAATCTGTGTTTATGTTTAATTTTTATTCAAGGGAGTTTTAAATGAAACGCACTTACCAACCACACAACACCCCAAGAAAGCGAACCCATGGCTTTCTTGTGAGGATGAAAACCAAAAACGGGCGCAAGGTGATTAATGCCAGACGAGCTAAGGGCAGAAAAAAGCTTTCCGTCTAAACCCTATGACTCTTTAAAAAACAAGAGTGAGTTTGATAGGGTTTATCAAAAAGGTTTCAAAAAACACAACCCTTTTTTTTCGCTCTTTGTTTTGGATTTATCAAAAGAGCCACCAAAAGAAAAAGAGGGCTTTAAAGATCCGCTCTCTTGTAGGCTTAAAGACAAAAAAGCACTTTATTTATTAGGTTTAAGCGTGTCCAAAAAAGTCGGCAACGCCGTGAAACGAAACCTTATCAAACGCCGTTTTCGTTCGCTTACATTAAAGCATGCTGCGCTTTGTCAAGGGCTTGCTTTGGTGTTTGTGCCTAGAAGCGATTGTTACCATTTAGATTTTTGGGCTTTAGAAAAACATTTTTTAGAAATGCTAACTTCCATTAAAAACTATATGAACAAAGCCTTAAAGGGCTTGAAAAAAGGAATAACTCATACCTATGCGAAACAATAAAACGCCTTTTTTGAGTGCGATTTTTACGGCATCAATTAGGGGTTACCAACGCTTTTTTTCGGCTTTCACCTTTTCAAGCTGTCGGTTTTACCCCACTTGCTCCAACTACGCTCTGTGGTTGCTTTATTTTGAAAACCCTTTGAGTGCTATGGGTAAAATCGCTATAAGGATACTCTCATGCAACCCTTTTTGCTCTGGAGGCATTGCTTACCCTACTACTCGCTTGAAACGCCCGAATTTGCTCCAATCTCATAAAGATTTTAATCGCAATTTTAAAACCATTACTTTTTGGCTCGTTCCTACTGCAAAAAGCCGCACAACTTACTACATCATTAAGGTTTAATCACAATGAATAAAAACAACAACACGAATCTGATTTTAGCGATCGCTCTGTCTTTCTTGTTTATCGCTATTTACAGCTATTTTTTCCAAAAACCAAACAAAACAACAACCCCAAAGCAAGAAACAACCAACAACCACACAGCAACAAACTCCAACACGCCCAACGCTTTTAACACTACTCAAGCAATCCCCCAAGAGAATTTGTTAAGCACGATTTCTTTTGAGCATGCCAGAATTGAAATTGACTTTTTAGGGCGTATCAAACAGGTCTATCTCAAGGATAAAAAGTATCTAACCCCTAAACAAAAGGGCTTTTTAGAGCATGTGAGCCATCTTTTTAACCCCAAAGCTAACCCGCAAACCCCCCTAAAAGAGCTCCCCCTTTTAGCAACCGATAAACTCAAGCCTTTAGAAGTGCGTTTTTTAGACCCTACGCTCAATAACAAAGCGTTCAACACCCCTTATAGCGCTTCAAAAACCACTCTTGGGCCTAATGAACAGCTTGTTTTAACCCAAGATTTAGGCACTCTTACCATCATTAAAACCCTGACTTTTTATGATGATTTGCATTATGATTTAAAAATCGCCTTCAAATCGCCCAACAACATTATCCCTAGCTATGTGATCACCAATGGTTACAGACCGGTGGCTGATTTGGACAGCTACACCTTTTCAGGCGTGCTTTTAGAAAACAACGACAAAAAAATTGAAAAAATTGAAGATAAAGACGCTAAAGAGATCAAACGCTTTTCTAACACCCTCTTTTTATCCAGCGTGGATAGGTATTTCACCACCTTGCTTTTCACTAAAGATCCTCAAGGTTTTGAAGCCTTAATTGATTCAGAAATCGGCACTAAAAACCCCTTAGGGTTCATTTCCCTTAAAAATGAAGCAAATTTGCATGGCTATATTGGCCCTAAGGATTACCGCTCTTTGAAAGCGATTTCGCCCATGCTCACTGATGTGATAGAATACGGCTTGATCACTTTCTTTGCCAAAGGCGTGTTTGTTTTACTGGATTATTTGTATCAATTTGTGGGCAACTGGGGTTGGGCTATCATTCTTTTAACGATTATCGTGCGCATTGTCCTCTACCCCTTAAGCTATAAGGGCATGGTGAGCATGCAAAAGCTCAAAGAATTAGCCCCTAAAATGAAAGAACTCCAAGAAAAATACAAGGGCGAGCCCCAAAAGTTGCAAGCCCACATGATGCAGCTTTACAAAAAACATGGGGCTAACCCGCTAGGGGGTTGTCTGCCCTTGATCTTACAAATCCCGGTGTTTTTTGCGATTTATAGAGTGCTTTATAACGCTGTGGAATTGAAAAGCTCAGAGTGGATTCTATGGATTCATGATCTATCTATCATGGATCCGTATTTTATTTTACCGCTTCTTATGGGAGCGTCTATGTATTGGCACCAAGGCGTTACGCCAAACACCATGACCGATCCCATGCAAGCAAAGATTTTTAAACTCTTACCCCTATTATTCACAATCTTTTTAATCACTTTCCCTGCAGGGTTAGTCTTGTATTGGACCACGAACAACATCCTTTCGGTGTTGCAACAACTCATCATTAATAAAGTCTTAGAGAATAAAAAACGCATGCACGCGCAAAACAAAAAGGAAAGTTGATGCAAAATTTTATTGAAATCAAAGCCAAAACCTTAGAAGAAGCCCTCATTCAAGCTTCTATCACCTTGAATTGCCCCATTATCAATTTGCAATACGAAGTCATTCAAACGCCCTCTAAAGGGTTTTTAAGCATTGGTAAAAAAGAAGCCATTATTTTAGCGGGCGTTAAAGAAAGCGTTAAAGAGGTTAAAGAGGTTCAAGAAGAGAGCGTTAAAGAAACCAACACGAAAGAAACTCATCAAAGTGCAGAAGAAAAAAAACAAAACTTAGAAATAGAAACACCGCAAGAAGAAATAACCACCCCTAAACCCCCTAAAAAAAACCTTAAAGAAGAATCTCATAATGGAGACAAACTCCATGAAATTAAACAAGAATTGAAAGACTTGTTCTCCCACTTGCCCTATAAAATCAACAAAGTGGAAGTGAGTCTTTATGAACCGGGGGTTTTATTGATTGATATTGATGGCGAAGATTCCGCTCTTTTGATTGGCGAAAAAGGTTATCGTTACAAAGCCCTTTCTTACTTGCTCTTTAACTGGATCCACCCTACTTATGGCTATAATATCCGCTTAGAAATCTCCACTTTTTTACAAAACCAAGAAAAGGTTATGGAAGCGCAACTCCAAAGCACGATCATGACCGTTCATGAAGTGGGTAAGGGGCAGATGAAAGCCCCTGATGGCGTTTTAACCTATATCGCTTTAAAGAAATTACGAAAAGCGTTCCCTAACAAATATGTTTCCATCAAAACCAACTTAAACGATGAAAAATACATCGTCATCAACGACTTTAACAATGAATGACACCATCGCCGCTATCGCTACCCCTTTAGGCAAGGGAGCGATTAGCGTTATTAAAATCAGCGGCAATAACGCTCTAAACATTCTCAAACAACTCACCCAAAAACAAGACTTCACCCCCAGATACGCTTATGTGCGCGACATTTTTTCTAGTGGTGTTTTATTAGACAAAGCGTTAGTGATTTATTTCAAAGCCCCCTATAGTTTCACCGGCGAAGATGTGTGTGAAATCCAATGCCATGGGAGTCCTCTTTTAGCGCAACATATCTTACAAGCTTGTTTGAATTTAGGATCTAGGCTTGCTAAAGCGGGGGAATTTAGTAAAAAAGCCTTTTTAAACCATAAAATGGATTTGAGCGAGATTGAAGCGAGCGTTCAGCTCATCCTTTGTGAAGATGAAAGCGTTTTAAACGCTCTAGCCAGGCAGCTTAAGGGCGAGTTAAAAATTTTTATTGAAGAGGCTAGAAATAATCTTTTAAAGCTTTTAGCGAGCTCAGAAGTTTTGATTGATTATAGCGAAGAAGACATTCCTAGCGATTTTTTAAATGAAGTGTCTCAAAATTTAGAAAAGCAAATCGCCTCTTTTAAAGACTTACTGGATTTTTCTAACATGCAAAAACAAAAAAACAAAGGGCATGCCTTAAGCATTGTTGGCAAACCCAATGCTGGCAAAAGCTCCCTATTGAACGCCATGCTTTTAGAAGAAAGGGCTTTAGTGAGCGATATTAAAGGCACAACAAGAGACACCATAGAAGAAGTCATTGAATTGCAAGGGCATAAGGTGCGCTTGATTGATACGGCTGGCATTAGAGAGAGCACGGATAAAATAGAGCGCTTAGGGATTGAAAAAAGCCTTAAAAGTTTAGAAAATTGCGACATTATTTTAGGCGTGTTTGATCTTTCTAAACCCCTAGAAAAAGAAGATTTTAACCTTATTGACACCCTTAATCGCGCTAAAAAGCCTTGCATTGTTGTTTTGAATAAAAACGATTTAGTGCCCAAGCTGGAGCTTGAAATCTTAAAATCTTATCTTAAAATCCCTTATTCTTTACTAGAAACCAACACCCTAAATTCCAAGGCTTGTTTGAAAGATTTGAGCCAAAAAATCAGCGCCTTTTTCCCCAAACTAGACACTCAAAACAAGCTTTTACTCACTTCCCTAGCCCAAAAAACCGCCCTAGAAAACGCCATTTTTGAATTGCAAAACGCTAAAGACCATTTAGAAACTTTAGAGCTTTTTTCTTATCATCTTTTAAGCGCGATAGAAAACTTGAACTCGCTCACCCGCCCTTATGAAACCAGCCAAATGCTAGACAGCATGTTTAGCGAATTTTGCTTAGGTAAATGAAACCGCTTAAAGAATGGGTTAAAACCCCTTTTTAGCGCCACTTTTTGAGACTTTTTTACGCATTAGCGCCGTTTAATACCCATATTATTCACAAAAACAATACTGCCATTTTTCAAAAAGGGGTAAAATAAGCTAGTTTAAAATATATACATACTATAAGCTATTTTTGAGTAAAAATGTTAGAAAAGACCATTAAGGAGATTTTATGTTAAAACTCGTTAGCAAAACGATTTGTTTGTCCCTAATCAGCTCATTCACCGCTTTAGAAGCCTACCAAAAGCACCAAAAAGACGGCTTTTTTGTAGAAGCCGGGTTTGAAACTGGGCTATTACAAGGCACGCAAACCCAAGAACAAACCATAGCCACAACTCAAGAAAAACCCAAACCCAAACCAAAACCCATTACCCCTCAAAGCACCTATGGGAAATACTACATATCCCAAAGCACCATTTTAAAGAATGCGACTGAGTTATTTGCAGAGGACAATATCACCAACTTAACCTTTTATTCTTTAACCCCTGTGTATGTAACCGCTTACAACCAAGAAAGCGCTGAGGAAGCAGGCTATGGCAATAACAGCTTGATTATGATACAAAACTTCTTGCCTTATAATTTAAACAATATTGAGCTTAGTTATACAGACAATCAAGGCAATGTAGTCAGTTTGGGCGTGATAGAGACTATCCCTAAACAATCTCAAATCATTCTGCCCGCAAGCTTGTTTAACGATCCGCAACTTAACGCTGATGGCTTCCAACAACTCCAAACCACCACCACACGATTTTCTGATGCCAGCACGCAGAATCTGTTTGATAAGCTCAGTAAGGTTACAACCAATCTTCAAATGACCTATATCAATTACAACCAATTTTCTAGTGGTAACGGTAGTGGCTCTAAACCCCCATGCCCTCCATACGAAGATAAAGCAAATTGTGTGGCTAAAGTGCCGCCTTTCACCTCTCAAGACGCTAAAAATTTGACCAATTTAATGCTGAACATGATGGCGGTGTTTGATTCTAAATCTTGGGAAGATGCGGTTAAAAACGCTCCTTTCCAGTTTAGCGATAACAACCTGTCAGCACCATGTTATTCTGATTACCTTACATGCGTGAATCCTTACAACGATGGGCTTGTTGATCCTAAATTGATCGCTAAAAACGCTGGAGATGAATACAATATAGAAAACGGACAAACAGGCTCAGTGATATTAACGCCGCAAGATGTCATCTATAGCTATAGAGTCGCTAATAATATTTATGTGAATCTCTTACCCCCAAGAGGAGGGGATTTAGGGTTAGGGTCTCAATATGGTGGCCCGAATGGCCCAGGCGATGATGGCATCAACTATGGCGCTTTAGGGATATTGTCTCCTTTCTTAGATCCTGAAATACTGTTTGGCAAAGATTTGAATAAAGTCGCCATCATGCAATTAAGAGACATTATCCATGAATACGGGCATACTTTAGGCTATACGCATAATGGGAACATGACTTATCAAAGGGTGCGCATGTGTGAAGAAGGCAGTGGGCCAGAAGAGCGCTGTAAGGGTGGGAGGATAGAGCAAGTGGATGGGAAAGAAGTGCAAGTATTTGACAACGGGCACGAAGTGCGAGATACCGATGGCTCTTTCTATGATGTGTGTTCTCGTTTTAAAGATAAGCCCTATACAGCGGGCAGCTATCCTAACTCCATCTATACTGATTGTTCTCAAGTCCCCGCTGGGGTTATAGGCGTTACAAGCGCGGTTTGGCAGCAACTCATTGATCAAAACGCCCTACCGGTGGATTACACTAATTTGAGCAGCCAAACCAACTATTTAAACGCTAGTTTGAACACGCAAGATTTTGCGACCACTATGCTTAGCGCGATCAGTCAAAGCCTTTCATCTACTAAATCTAGCGCCACTACCTACCGCACTTCAAAAACCTCACGGCCCTTTGGAGCCCCCCTATTAGGCGTTAATCTTAAAATGGGCTATCAAAAATATTTTAACGATTATCTAGGGCTGTCTTCTTATGGCATTATCAAATACAACTACGCTCAAGCCAATAACAAAAAAATCCAACAATTAAGCTATGGCGTGGGGATGGATGTGTTGTTTGATTTTATCACCAATTACACCAACGAAAAGAACCCTAAAAACAATCTAACTAAGAGGGTTTTCACTTCCTCTCTTGGGGTGTTTGGGGGGTTAAGGGGTTTATACAACAGCTATTATTTGTTGAACCAATACAAAGGGAGCGGTAATTTAAATGTAACCGGTGGGTTGAATTACCGCTACAAGCATTCTAAATATTCTATAGGCATTAGCGTTCCTTTAGTCCAGTTGAAATATAGGGTCGTTTCTAGCGATGGTGCAACCACCAATTCTATCACCCTGAATGAAGGGGGCAGTCATTTTAAAGTGTTTTTTAATTACGGGTGGATTTTCTAGGGGTTAAAAATTGGCTTTAACTCTCTATTGACTCCTAAGAATTAAGAGCGAATTACCAAATTTCACTAGCATTCTTAGGCTTAAAGTTTTCAGTCGTATTAGGATTATCAATATCTAATAAATCTTTTTTAACTCATCATTAGGAATATATTTATTAGCTAAATTCTCCTCTTTCTTAGCTTGAGAATATTGCTTTTTAATCTCTTTCATTTGTGTTTTAATTTCTAAAACTTTACTTTGATATTTAGCTAATTGTTTTTCTAATTTGCCAAGCTCTTTATAAAAATTAGCCCCCATTTCTACATTTTTTAACATCTTATCTCCTTAACTCAATCAATCATAATAACCCCATTATATCCAAACTTAACCACAATAAAATGGGTAACCACAAATAACGGCGGCTATAAATACCGCTTATTCTCGCAGTGGGGCAAACCCCCTTGACCCCCCTAAATCATATTAAGGGATAGCCAAAAAAACATGGAAAAGCTTGTTACAAAAAAAACGATTACAAAAATTTTAAGATTATCACAAACAGAATGGCAAACTATCCAAACTCAAATGCAAGAAAAAAATTTAAACTTTTCGCAATTGGTTTTAAACTCTCTTTTAACTCAAAACTCACAAACTCCAACAAAATCTAAAAAACAAAAAGCGATCGCTAATAAAGAACTAGTTATTGAATTAGCTAAGTGGGGAAACAATTTAAACCAAATCGCTAAATGTCTCAACACTAATCAAGGAGCGTTGTAATCATTTGAAAGCGCGCTAGCGATCAGACGACCCATGCTAGCTTTTTCTGCAATGTAAAGATTAGGCATTGTCGTTTGCTTCCAAAATGATCACAAAAGTGTCTAATGGAATGTGTTTTTTACCAAGCTATCTCTTAGAGCCATATGAGAAACTGCTCACGCCTGAAGCTAGGAAACTTTTGGAACAACAGGCTCTAGATTGTTTGGAAAACGCCAAAACTGAAGCCGACAGAAAAGAATGTGTCAAAAACCTCCCCAAAAACTTGAGAAAAGAGATTTTAGATAAAAACAGCTTAGAAGCCTATAAAACGCCCCAAAAGTCAAGGACAAACCCGCTTGAAAAGGAAACCCCTAAACTTTTAAACTCAGGGGAACGCTCTTAGAAAATCAGCGTTTCACAGAAACGATCACTTTAAGCCCTAAAAAAGCAAACTCAAAGTATAATGTTTTCCAAGAGCGTTTGTTATGTGTCTTAGGCATAACATGCTCCTTACAATGTTGGTCTGCCCCATAAAGCGAACTTATGGGGCATGATGAAATCCTACAACAAACCCCCTTAAACTTCATCTAGTCAAACGCTAAAAACAAGGCGTTTTTAAAACCTTAAAGAATTAGCGTTATTGAAAAGCGGTATTTTTAATTCTAGTGCTTCAAGCAATCTTCAAACAAATATTGATGCTCGCCAGGCAAAGCGTCAAATAAGGCTTTGGCTAAATCTTGCATTTCTTTTAAGGCTTTATTACTGCTTCTTAAAGTCAATAAATTTTGCAAGCTCCTAGCGTTAATGCTATAGGCTAAATGCGTTTTATAGCTCTCTGGCATGGCGTATTTGGCTAAATCGTTTTTAATGTTATGCTCGCTCAATAAAACCCTAAGATTTTCCAAAGCTAAAACGCTCATTGCATTCACTTTTTCATTATCCACAAACACTAAAAACTCTTTGGCTCTTTCTAAATTCGTTTCATTAAGGGGTAAAAAGCTCTCCACTTCTTTCAATTCCCTTAAAGTGTAACGGCTTGATTTCACGCTCAAGCTCGCTATTCGATGCCGGCTCAATTCTTGCAACGCCCCCCTGCTCAAACCCTTGATTTCAAAATTGTAATAAAGATGCTCTAAAGTGGAAGAATGCCTAAAAATATTCCCCACCCTGTGGATCAATTCCTTATCTTTAGAGCCTCCATCATCGCTGTATTCAAAGCTCTGCCAGCAAGTGCGGATCGCTTGGCTTGCAATGTCTAAAGGGGTGTAGTGCTTACAAATCACTTCCATTATCTTACTCCTATATCGCTTTTATTCCACGGTAACGCTTTTAGCTAAGTTTCTTGGGTGATCCACATCATGATTTAAGCGCATAGCGATTTCTAAGGCTAAAAGCTGCATCGCTAAATTCATGCGGAAAAATTCTTCCATGTAGCTTTCGCTCTCTTCTAACTGGATAAAATCATCAGCGATCTCTAAAATTTCAGAGCTTAACACGCAAATCGTAGAATCCCTAGCGCTCAATTCTTCAATATTGCTTTTGGTTTTATCAAACAACAGATGTTTAGACAATAAAGCAATGGTAAAAAGGTTGGAATCCACTAGCGCAATAGGCCCATGCTTCATCTCCGCGCTCGCATACCCCTCAGCATGCAAGTAGCTGATCTCTTTGAGTTTTAACGCTCCTTCTAAAGCGAGCGGGTAAAACACATCGCGCCCGATATAAAAAAAGCCATGCCCATGCAAGTAGCGTTTGGATAAGCGCTTGATTTTTTCATGCAATTTAGGCTCTACTTTCATCGCCTTCACGCTATTGAGCATGTTTTTAGCCTGAATCTTTTCTTCTTCTTTAGAGATTGTCCCTAGCTGTTTGCCTATATACACGCTCAAAAGCCATAAAAGCATCACTTGCGAAGAAAACGCCTTAGTGGATGCCACGCTCCTCTCCACCCCCGCTCTAATCAAAAGCACATGATCGCTAATGCGGCTCATCATGCTAAAAGGAGCGTTACACAAGCTAATGGTTTTAAGCCCTTGGGCTTTGGCTAACTTTAACGCCTCTAAAGTGTCAGCGGTTTCGCCGCTTTGAGAAATCGCTATAAAAAGCTCGTTGGGGTTGCTTTTAAAATGAGCGTAGCGGTATTCGCTCGCTAAAATGGCCCTCGCTCTTATTTTGGCTAATCTTTCAAACAAATACACGCTCGCCAAACTCGCATGGTAACTGCTCCCGCAAGAACACAGCGTGATCTCGCTCACATTTTCTAAAAATTTAGGATCGATCTCGCAATACACATTCAAGGCTTCCAAGCGCCCCTCCAAACACTCCAACAAACTGCTATGCTGCTCATAAATCTCTTTTTCTAAATAATTCCTAAAATCCCCTTTAGAATAATCTTTATCCTCAAAAGCGTAATCTTTCATGTTTTCAATATTTTTTAAATCTTTAAAATTTTCTAAAGAAATCTGCCCCACGCTGTTTTCTTCTAAAATGACAAATTGATCCACTTTAGGGGCTAACACGCTCAAACTTGACGCAAAAAACACCCCTTCTTTGCCCTTACCCACGATTAAAGGCGAAGAAGATTTAGCGTAAAACAAGCTCTCTTTAGCCCTTTTATGGAGCATTAAAATCGCATAACTCCCTTTTAAAAGGCTGATGCTTTTTTTAAAGGCTTTCAATAAATCGCTCTCGCTTTTAAGCGTTTCTTCTAATAAATGCGCAATGACTTCCGTGTCCGTTTGGCTTAAAAACGCATGCCCTTTGTTTTCCAATTCTTTTTTCAAACTCGCGTAATTTTCAATGATGCCATTATGCACTAAGGCTAAATTTTCTGTAAAATGCGGGTGGGCGTTCGCGCTGCTTGGCTTGCCATGCGTGGCCCATCTAGTATGAGCGATACTCACGCCAAAATCCAAAAACTCTTTATTTTTAAGTTCTGTTTTAAGGTTTTCTAATTTCCCTTGAGTTTTAAACACTTCCAAACAATCACCGCTCAATACGGCTAAGCCAGCGCTGTCATAACCTCTGTATTCCAATTCCTTTAATCCCTCTAAAAGAACGGATTTTTTCTCGCTATCCCCTATATAACCTACAATCCCACACATTTAAAACACCAATAACCCTTTTTTGATTTTATTTAAAGCGTTAATAAGCTCCTTTAATCGCTCCACTTCTTCGCTTAATTGCGTAAAAAACGCTTCATTCACGCTCTTTGGCATGTCCATGCTCCCTCTTTTAATTTCAATAAAATCCCCCAAACTCAAATTCGCTAATTTTAAAAGCATTTCAATTTCATTTTGCGAATCTTCAATATCCGCTAAAATCTTGCGTATTTTTTCAAACATGTGATCGCCTTTAATTTAGAATGCTCCATGATAGCTAAACTATTAAACTATCAATGATGTTTTCTAAAATCTGTTTGACTTTGGCGTGGTTTTCTTTAAATTCCTTATGTGCGTTAAGCCCCACATGGTTACTCACGCAAAAAATCCCTTTAGCCTTTAAAGAAAACGCCTTAGCCACGCTTAAGACGCTAAAAAACTCCATGTTTTCTAATAAAACGCCCTTTTGAACCATTTTTTTAGCAAACATTTCGCTGGTGTGGATATAGTTACTGCTATTCACGCCCACCCTTTCAAAAAGAGCTTCCTCTTTGGTTTCTATTTGAATGAAATTATCCAAAGGCGTGTAGCTGTTTAAATGGCTAAAACTCTCTTCAATCTGATAGCCGCAAACGCTTTCAAACACGCTTAAAAGCTCAATTTCTGGGCTATAACTCCCCGCACTCCCTATAAAAATAAGGCTTTCTGTATCAGGGTTTTTTAAACACATTCTCGTTAAATTAATCGCGCTTCCTATCAAGCCCACACCAATAGGCACCGCTTTTTTTAAAGTCTCATTCCTTCCAGCGCAAAGCAGCATGAAAATCCTTTTTTCGCATCCATTAGCTTATTATAAATCAAGCATTATAGACAAACCCTTAAAAGAAACACCTTAATTTTAAGGCTTCATTCACATTTCATTCACATGTTATTCCTTTTTCATTCACAACTTATTCACGCTATAATAACGCCATGGATACCAACAACAATATTGAAAAAGAAATCTTGGCGCTAGTCAAACAAAAAGTTAGCCCCATAGAGTATGAAAATTACTTTAGCCAGCTCAAATACAACCCTAACGCGAGCAAGAGCGACATTGCCTTTTTTTATGCCCCCAACATGCTCTTATGCAATTGGATTACAGCTAAACACGGCGCGTTGCTTAAAGAAATTTTAAGCCAAAATAAAGTAGGCATGCATTTAGCCCATAGCGTAGATGTGCGTATTGAAGTAGCGCCTAAAATCCAAATTAACGCCCAAGCTAATATCAATTACAAAGCCATAAAAACGAGCGTCAAAGACTCTTACACTTTTGAAAATTTTGTCGTAGGCTCATGCAATAACACCGTTTATGAAATCGCTAAAAAAGTCGCCCAAAGCGATACCCCCCCTTATAACCCAGTGCTTTTTTATGGCGGCACAGGGTTAGGCAAAACACACATTTTAAACGCTATCGGTAACCATGCCCTAGAAAAGCATAAAAAAGTCGTGTTAGTCACTTCGGAAGATTTTTTGACAGACTTTTTAAAGCATTTAGACAACAAAACCATGGATTCTTTTAAAAAAAAATACCGCCATTGCGACTTTTTCTTGTTAGATGACGCTCAATTTTTGCAAGGAAAACCCAAGCTAGAAGAAGAATTTTTCCACACTTTTAACGAATTGCATGCTAACAGCAAACAAATCGTATTGATTTCAGACCGATCGCCTAAAAACATCGCCGGCTTAGAAGATCGCTTAAAATCGCGCTTTGAATGGGGGATAACCGCTAAAGTCATGCCCCCTGATTTAGAAACCAAACTTTCCATTGTCAAACAAAAATGCCAACTCAATAAAATCACTTTGCCTGAAGAAGTGATGGAATACATCGCCCAACACATCAGCGACAATATCCGCCAAATGGAAGGTGCGATCATTAAAATCAGCGTGAACGCGAACTTAATGAACGCTCCCATTGATTTGAATCTCGCTAAAACCGTTTTAGAAGATTTGCAAAAAGATCATGCTGAAGGCTCAAGCTTAGAAAATATCTTGCTCGCTGTCGCGCAAAGCCTGAATCTCAAATCCAGTGAAATCAAAATCTCTTCGCGCCAAAAAAATGTCGCTTTGGCGAGAAAATTAGTTGTGTATTTCGCCAGGCTTTATACCCCTAACCCCACGCTCTCGCTCGCTCAATTTTTGGATTTAAAGGATCATTCAAGCATTTCTAAAATGTATTCTAGCGTTAAAAAAATGCTTGAAGAAGAAAAAAGCCCCTTTGTCTTAAGCCTTAGAGAAGAAATCAAAAACCGCCTGAACGAATTGAACGACAAAAAAACCGCTTTCAATTCAAGTGAATGAAAAAAGGCTTATCAAAAAGCGTTTCATTCACTTTTTTTAAAAACCCACAACCCCCATAAAAACGCGTGCCTCTAAAGCTTTTTGATTTTTCATTCCATTCATTCACGCCCCTACTACTGTTACTAATTATTATTAATCAAAGTGTTACCTATCTATAACTTATTGATAACTTTTACTAAACCTTTTTTTAAGATATAATCCAAAAATCCAAAATAAAAAAGGAACAAGCATGAAAAAAACCCTTTGTCTGTCTTTCTTTCTGACTTTCTCTAACCCTCTTCAAGCTCTTGTGATCGAGCTTTTAGAAGAAATCAAAACTTCACCGCATAAAGGCACTTTTAAGGCTAAAGTCCTTGATTCTAAAGAACCAAGACAAGTTTTAGGCGTTTATAATATCTCCCCACACAAAAAACTCACGCTCACTATCACCCACATATCCACTGCAATCGTCTATCAACCCCTTGATGAAAAACTTTCTTTAGAAACGACCTTAAACCCTAACCGTCCTACTATCCCTAGAAACACCCAAATTGTTTTTTCTTCAAAAGAATTGAAAGAGTCGCACTCGCACCAAATGCCTTCTTTAAACGCATCCATGCAAAAACCACAAAACAAACCCAGCTCATCGCAACAATCTCCTCAAAACTTTTCTTACCCAGAGCCCAAACTAGGCTCTAAAAACTCTAAAAACAGCCTTTTACAGCCTTTAGCAATTCCTAGCAAAATAAGTCCCACTAACGAAACTCAAACACCAACAAACGACACTAAACCCCCTTTAAAGCATTCTTCAGAAGATCAAGAAAACAACCTCTTTATAACGCCACCCACCGAAAAAACGCTCCCTAACAACACCTCTAACGCTGATATTAATGAAAGCAATGAGAATAGGGATAGTGTGGAAAAACAAGCCGTTAGAGATCCTAATATTAAGGAATTTGCGTGCGGGAAGTGGGTCTATGACGATGAAAATTTACAAGCTTACCGCCCAAGCATTTTAAAACGCGTTGATGAAGACAAACAGACTGCGACAGATATTACCCCTTGCGATTACAGCCACGCTGAAAATAAAAGCGGTAAAATCACTACCCCCTATACTAAAATCTCTGTTCATAAAACAGAGCCTTTAGAAGAGCCGCAAACTTTTGAAGCTAAAAACAATTTTACGATTCTTCAAGCCAGAAGCTCTACGGAAAAATGCAAAAGGGCTAGAGCAAGAAAAGACGGCACGACTAGGCAATGCTATCTCATAGAAGAGCCTTTAAAACAAGCGTGGGAGAGTGAGTATCAAATCACCACGCAATTAGTGAAAGCCATTTATGAGCGCCCCAAACAAGACGATCAAGTAGAGCCGACTTTTTATGAAACTAGCGAATTGGCTTATTCTTCCACACGAAAAAGCGAAATAACGCATAATGAATTGAATTTGAATGAAAAATTCATGGAATTTGTGGAAGTGTATGAGGGGCATTATTTAAACGATATAATTAAAGAAAGCAGTGAATACAAAGAATGGGTTAAAAACCATGTGCGTTTTAAAGAAGGGGTGTGCATGGCCTTAGAAATAGAAGAGCAACCACGAGCCAAAAGCACGCCTTTGAGTATTGAAAACTCTCGTGTGGTGTGTGTCAAAAAAGGGAATTATTTATTCAACGAAGTTTAAGATGGTGGCTTGAGGCGGAATCGAACCACCGACACGAAGATTTTCAGTCTTCTGCTCTACCGACTGAGCTATCAAGCCAAGCAAAAAACAATTATTACATAAAAAAGGTAAAATAAAGCTTAATTTTTAAAAAATGACTAAAAAGATATAATTCACTCAAAATCAAACAAGGATTAAAATGAAATTGATCTCATGGAATGTGAACGGGTTAAGGGCTTGCATGACTAAGGGCTTTATGGATTTTTTTAATAGCGTAAATGCGGATGTTTTTTGCATTCAAGAATCTAAAATGCAGCAAGAACAAAACGCCTTTGAATTTAAGGGGTATTTTGATTTTTGGAATTGCGCGATTAAAAAGGGCTATTCTGGGGTGGTAACTTTCACTAAAAAAGAGCCTTTAAGCGTGAGCTATGGTATTAATATGGAAGAGCATGACAAAGAAGGGCGCGTAATAACTTGCGAATTTGAGTCCTTTTATTTAGTAAATGTTTATACCCCTAATTCCCAACAAGCCCTATCCAGGCTCAGTTATCGCATGAGTTGGGAAGTGGAATTTAAGAAATTTTTAAAAGCTTTAGAGTTGAAAAAACCGGTCATTGTGTGCGGGGATTTGAATGTGGCCCACAATGAAATTGATTTAGAAAACCCCAAAACCAACCGAAAAAATGCGGGCTTTAGCGATGAAGAGAGAGAAAAATTCAGCGAGCTTTTGAACGCTGGCTTTATTGACACTTTCCGTTATTTTTATCCCAATAAAGAAAAGGCTTACACCTGGTGGAGTTATATGCAACAAGCAAGGGATAAAAACATTGGTTGGCGCATTGATTATTTTTTATGCTCTAACCCTTTAAAAACGCGCTTAAAAGACGCTTTAATCTATAAAGATATTTTAGGGAGTGATCATTGCCCGGTGGGGTTGGAATTAGTTTAAAGGTAGAAAGTGTGCGAAATAAAGACAGAAAAAAGCCTCACAAAGGCTGAGTCGTATTCAAAAGCAAAAGGCCATTTGATCCCCACTTCAATACTAGCGTCATGGTGGAATAGCACGGTTTGGAATTTAAACCCCACTAAACCCAACATCCTAAAATTGGAAGTTTTGAGTGAAAACCCTTGAATGCTGCGCCAATCGTCAATGATGAAATTTGTGCTGTGTTTGGAAAGAGTCCATGTGTTTTCGGCAACTTGCATGCCATAAAAAAGAGAAAATACATACAAGGGGTTTTTATTGTATTCCACGATCAAATCCCCTCCAAAGCCATAAGTGAACATGTTCGCTTGAGCGCCCGTTCTTTTATTGAGTATGACATTCCCATAATCCATAAAAAAGTAATAGCGAGAATAAAACCAATAATTGGTGGGGTTAATCTCCCAGCCTAAAGAAAAGCTCGCCCCTTCAATCGTGCGTTTAAGATCGTTGTATTTTTTCATGATCATTTTGCCTACCTGATATTGAGAAGCCACATAAAAACGGCTTTTAGCTTGCACAATGGTAGGGTTTAAAAAACAAACGCTTAAAAATAAGGGGGTTACTTTTTTAAATAAATCCTTTGAAAAAAATTTCAAACTTTAATAGTTCCTGTTGAGTGGGGAGCTGAGATTGTCTTGGTGGTTAGTGGCTCGTTGCAAAACATTGTTCGTTCTTTTTTGTGAAGGATCAGCATTTTCTTTATTGAATTCATCAACTTTATTTTCTTCATCGATCAGATCATTCACTTCTTTGGTGGTTTTTTCATCATCTTCTTCATGTTCAATTTTTTCCACATCGTTATTAGCTTGATTATTTTGATTGTTTTGCGTCTTTTTAGTGGTTTGGTGGTTATTTTGGTGCGATTGAGACGATTTTTTAGGATCGTCCTTGCATGCACTAAACAGGCTTAAAACAAAAGAGATAGCGATAAAATGAGTGATTTTAGATTTCATCAATTAAATTTCCTTAAGTCAATGTATAATTTGACTATCTTATCATAAAAATGATTAAGGATTGGCTAGGGTAAGAACAAATTGCAAGAAACAGATAATTTATTAAAAACATTGAATGTGAAATCGCTTTTAGAAGCCTTGCTTGTTTATACGCCCAAAGGTTATAAAGATTTGAATTTATTAAAACATTTTGAAACGGGCTTGAGCGGCGTTTTAGAAGTGGATATTTTAGATAAAAGAAACTACGCCAAAGTTTTAAAAATTTTTGCCTATTCCAAACGATTTTACAAAAATTTAGAGCTTGTTTTTTTCAATTACAGCGCGTTCCATCACAACCAGTTTAAAACCGGCGAGAGTTTGTTCATTTATGGTAAATTAGAGCAAAGCTCTTTTAATCAAGCTTATATCATTAACACGCCTAAAATCCTTACCGAATTTGGAAAAATTTCTTTAATTTTTAAAAAAGTTAAAAATCATAAAAAAATACAAGAAAATTTACAAAAACTCATTTCATTAGAAAATTTAAAAAAGGAAGGTATTAAAGAGAATATCGCGCATTTATTGTTAGAAATCTTTTTCCCCACGCCACATTTTGTCAAGGATTTTGAAACGAATAAAAATTTTCCTTCACAACATTTAAACGCATTAAAATACATTGAAATGCTTTTTTATATGAAAAATTTAGAGCGCAAAAAATTGCAATTCAGCGCTAAAATCGCATGCCACAACAATAGCGAACGCTTGAAAGCGTTTATCGCTTCTTTACCCTTTAAACTCACCAACGACCAACAAAACGCCATTAAAGAAATCCAAAGCGATCTCACCAGTTCTATAGCGTGCAAGCGTTTGATTATAGGCGATGTGGGGTGCGGGAAAACGATGGTGATTTTAGCGAGCATGGTATTAGCTTACCCTAATAAAACCCTTTTAATGGCGCCCACTTCCATTCTCGCTAAACAGCTTTATAACGAAGCCTTAAAATTTTTACCCCCTTATTTTGAAGTGGAATTACTGCTCGGCGGGAGCCACAAGAAGCGATCCAATCATTTGTTTGAAACAATCACGCATGTGGTTATCGGCACGCAAGCGTTGTTGTTTGATAAGCGCGATTTGAATGAATTCGCTTTAGTGATCACTGATGAGCAGCACCGATTTGGCACAAAGCAACGCTACCAATTAGAAAAAATGGCAAGCAGTAAGGGTAATAAACCCCATTCCTTGCAATTTTCTGCTACCCCCATCCCTCGCACGCTTGCCCTAGCCAAAAGCGCGTTTGTGAAAACGACCATGATTAGAGAAATCCCTTATCCTAAAGAGATTGAAACTCTAGTCTTGCATAAAAGAGATTTTAAAATAGTGATGGAGAAAATCAGCGAAGAAATCGCTAAAAACCATCAAGTCATTGTCGTTTATCCGCTGGTGAATGAAAGCGAAAAAATCCCGTATTTATCGCTCAGTGAGGGGGCAAGTTTTTGGCAAAAACGCTTTAAAAAGGTTTATACCACTTCAGGGCAAGATAAAAATAAAGAAGAAGTGATTGAAGAATTTAGAGAATCCGGGAGCATTCTTTTAGCGACTACGCTCATTGAGGTGGGCATTTCTTTACCACGATTGAGCGTGATGGTGATTTTAGCGCCCGAAAGGTTAGGCTTAGCGACTTTACACCAGTTAAGGGGGCGCGTGTCTCGTAACGGCTTGAAAGGCTATTGTTTTTTATGCACGATCCAAGAAGAAAACGAACGATTAGAAAAATTTGCTGACGAATTGGACGGCTTTAAAATCGCTGAATTGGATTTAGAATACAGAAAAAGCGGGGACTTGCTCCAGGGTGGGGAGCAGAGCGGGAATAGTTTTGAATACATTGACTTAGCCAAAGATGAAAACATTATCGCTGAAGTGAAACAGGATTTTTTAAAGGCCGCTAGCGTTTCACATGGAACATTTGAAAATTAAGGTGGAATTAGGTAATTTAAATCATTTAAAAAAAGGATAGAGATGCAAAATAAAGAAATTGGTGGAGAAAAAAGCGTTAATGAAAAAAATGTAGAAATTTTTAATCGTTATTTTCCCGGTTGCTTGAGTATAGAAAATGATAACAAACTCACGCTAAATGCGGGAAGATTAAAAGCGTTACTCGGGGATTTTAGCGAGATAAAAGAAGAGGGCTATGGGTTGGATTTTGTGGGTAAGAAAATCGCTTTAAATGAAGCTTTTAAGAAAAACAATAAGATTTTAAAGCCCTTAAATAAATCCACGAGCAAGCACATTCTCATCAAGGGCGATAATTTAGACGCTCTCAAAATCTTAAAACAAAGCTATAGTGAAAAAATCAAAATGATTTACATTGATCCGCCCTACAACACGAAAAACGAGAATTTTATCTATGATGATGATTTCTCGCAATCCAATGAAGAGACTTTAAAACAATTGGATTATTCTAAAGAAAAGTTGGATTATATCAAGAATCTTTTTGGGTCAAAATGCCATAGCGGGTGGCTTAGTTTCATGTATCCTAGATTGTTGCTCGCTAAAGATTTGCTCAAACAAGACGGCGTGATTTTCATTTCTATTGACGATAACGAGTGTGCCCAACTCAAACTTTTATGCGATGAAATTTTTGGGGAGGGGAATTTTGTGGCTGAAATGCCAAGATTAACAAAGAAAGCAGGAAAATCCACTAATCAAATCGCTAAAAATCATGATTATGTTTTGTGTTATCAAAAGAATAGTATCAATTTTAAACAGATTGATATTGATGAAAACGATTACCCTTTAAAAGATGAATTTTACAATGAAAGAGGTGGGTATAAATTAAATCAAAATTTGGATTACAATTCACTTCAATATAATAAAAAAATGGATTATGAAATTGTAATTGGTAATGAAAAGTTTTATGCTGGCGGATTGGAAACTTATACTGAAAGACAAAAAGGTAATTTTGGAACGATTGATTGGGTTTGGCGTTGGAGCAAAGCAAAATTTGATTTTGGATTGGCTAATGGTTTTATAGAAGTTAAAAACAATAGAATTTATACAAAAACTTACACAAAGGCTAAAATATCTGATAGCAAGCCTTATAAAATAGAATATTTTAACCGCACTAAAAATATTTCAAGTATAGAATTTTTAGATAATAAATACTCTAATGATATGTCAAATAAAAAATTACAATCAATTTTTAATGTTAAGAATATTTTTGATTATTCTAAACCTGTTGAATTGATAAGTTTTCTCATAGAGCAAACTACTGAAAAAGGCGACATCATCTTAGATTTTTTCGCCGGGAGCGGGACAACCGCTCATGCCGTGTTAGAGAGTAATAAGAGCGATTATCAAAAATTAAGTGAGGGGGGGGGGGTTATTTAATGGCTTGAACGCCGCATTTAAAGAAAGGCGCTTCATTCTCGTCCAGTTAGATGAAAAAATTGATCCCAAGAAAAACAAAAGCGCTTATGATTTTTGTTTAAACACCTTAAAATCCGCCTCCCCAAGCATTTTTGACATCACCGAAGAAAGGATTAAAAGAGCGGGGGCTAAAATCCAAGAAGCTTGCCCCCATTTAGATGTGGGGTTTAGAGCGTTTGAAATCATTGATGATGAAACGCATGCTAACGATAAAAATCTCAGTCAAGCCCATCAAAAGGATTTGTTCGCTTATTCTAACCTTGATAGAATGGAAACCCAAACGATTTTAATCAAGCTTTTAGGCTGCGAGGGTTTGGAGCTCACTACGCCTATAATTTGCTTGATTGAAAACGCCTTGTATCTGGCTTTAAATACGGCTTTCATTGTGGGGGATATAGAAATGAGTGAGGTTTTAGAAAACTTGAAAGATAAAGGGGTGGAAAAAATCAGCATGTATATGCCCGCTATTAGTAATGATAGGCTGTGTTTGGAATTGGGCAGTAATTTGTTTGATTTGAAATTAGAGAGCGGCGATTTAAAGATTAGGGGGTAGAGGTGAAAATCAAATTCAAACGATTGGATTATCAGGAGCAATGCCGGGACCAGATTTTAGGGGTGTTTAAGGGGATCTATTTTGAAGAGCTAGAAAATGATATTCAAAGGATTGCTAACCCTGTTTTTGAAATAGAGGCGCTCAAAGATGTTTTATTAGAAAATATTGAGAATTTACGATCGAAACAAAAAATAACCCAGGGAAGCGTGGGGATTGACAAGTCGTTAAACTGCGATATTTTAATGGAAACAGGCACCGGGAAGACCTTTTGCTTTTTGGAATGCGTTTATGCCTTGCACAAAAACTACCATTTGTCAAAATTTATCGTTTTAACGCCAAGCAACGCCATTAAATTAGGGGTTTTAAAGAGTATTGAAATCACAAGAGAATTTTTTAAAAGCGAGTATTCTAACACGTATTTAGAAAGCTATGAAGATGTAGAAAGATTTATTTTAGCGAGTAATCACAAATGCTGTGTGTTGGTGATGACTTTTTCTGCTTTTAATAAAGAGAAAAACACTATCAATCAATCATGCCTAGAAAACACGAATCTATTCAATGGCGCAAAAAGTTACATGCAAGCTTTAGCGAGTATACGCCCCATCGTAATCATGGACGAACCGCACCGATTTTTAGGCGATAAAACAAAAAAATATTTGGAACAATTAAACGCTTTAATCACGCTCAGGTTTGGGGCGACTTTTAAAGATGGTTATAATAATCTGATTTATGTGCTAGACAGCAAAAAAGCGTTTGATTGCGCCCTAGTGAAAAGCATCAGCGTGGCGTCTGTGGGGGAGAGTGATGAGTGTTTTTTAGAGCTTAAAGGGATTGAAAAAGGAGAAGCTATGATTAACTACACGGATTTAGAAAATAAAACTCAAAGCGTCAAAGTCAAAGAGCATGATAATTTAGGCGCGCTAACTCAAATCAGCGCTTTAGAAGATTACATTGTAGAAAAAATCACTAAAACTGAGATTCGTTTTCTCAATGGCTTTAATTTGTTGCTGGATCAAAAAGAGCCTTTTTCTCATCTTTTAGAGGGCGAGCAAGAAGTGATGCTGAAAGAAGCGATAAAAAGCCATTTTGAAAGAGAAGAAGGGCTTTTTAAAAAGGGGATTAAAGCTTTGTGCATGGTGTTTATTAGCGGGGTGAATAGCTATTTAAGCGAGAATGAAAAGCCGGCTAAATTGGCCCTTTTATTTGAAAAACTCTACCAACAAAAGCTTGAAGAAGTCTTAAAAAAAGAAGATTTAGATAACAATTACAGAGCGTATTTAGAGCGCACCAAAGACGCTATTCACAAAGTGCATGGAGGGTATTTTGCTAAAAGCAAGAAAGAGAGCGATGAAGCCCAAGTGATCGCGCTCATTTTAAAAGAAAAAGAAAAATTGCTGAGTTTTGAATCCGATCTCAGGTTTATTTTTTCGCAATGGGCGTTGCAAGAGGGGTGGGATAACCCTAATGTGATGACGATTTGCAAATTAGCCCCCAGCCATTCCAATATCACTAAATTGCAACAAATCGGTAGGGGGTTAAGGCTCGCTGTGAATGATAAGGGCGAACGCATCACTAAAGAGCATGCTGATTTTGATTTTGTCAATGAATTGGTGGTGATCGTGCCGCAAGTTGAGGGGGATTTTGTGGGAGCGATTCAGCAAGAGATAAGCGAACACAGCTTGATTAAACAAGCGTTTAGCGCAGAAGAGTTAGAAAAAAGCGGCGTTGTTAAAAAAGGGTATTACGGGGTTTTATTGGAAACATTAGAGGGTTTGGGTTTTGGAGAAAAAACAGATGATGAAAATTTTAAACTCACCCTCAATCAAAACGAATTTTTAAAAAAAGAGCCGGAACTTGAAAAATTAAAAGATGAAAAATACCTGGATTTTGAAAAATTAAAAGATTTTTTAAAAGATCGCTTGATTGGTAATTCCAGAGTGAGGAACAAAAACGAGCGAAAAACTGAAAAAATCAAAATCAATAAAGAAAATTTTAAAAAATTTGAAACCTTATGGGCGGGTTTGAACCATCAAGCCCGGATCGCTTATGCCATTGATAGCGAGATCTTGATTGATGAGATTGTTAAAAATATTAATTCTTCTTTTAATGTCAGTTCAAAAATCGTTTCGGTTACGACGCGTAAAAAAGTAGAAACTATGGGAAATAACGCTACTACAAAGACTTTTGATCGAGAAAGTGCATGCGTGTGGAGCTTGCATGAATTTATCAGTGCCTTGTCTAATAAGGTGAAATTGAGTTTTAAAAGCGTGGCTAAAGTGTTAGAAAACATTGATGAAAACAAATTTGAGCTAATTAAAAAAAACGAACAAGAGGGCTTAAGGCACTTAGAAGAGCTGTTTTTGGAAATCATTTATCAAAATATTAAAGATAAAATCTCCTATCAAATGCGCGAAACGATGATTAAAAACAGAAAAAATGATGCGTTTTATGATGAAAAAGGAGAAATTAGAGAATTTTTAGACGGGAGTTTGGGGGAGAACAAATATGAAATTAAAAATTCAAGCGCTCAAGAAAAATGCCTGTATGAAAATTTCATGCAAGTGGAAAGCGAGATTGAAAAAGACACGATTGAAGAATCTAACGACACTAAAATCATTGTTTTTGGTAAGCTCCCTAGGGTTAAAATCCCAGTAGGGTTAAATCAAACTTATAGCCCTGATTTTGGGTATGTGGTTGAAAATAACGATAAAAAAGTGTTGTTAGTGGTAGAAACTAAGGGGGTTGATAAAAAAAGCGAATTACGCCCTGAAGAAAAGCGGAAAATTTCAACCGCTAAGAAATTTTTTGAAGCTTTAAAAAAGCAAGGCGTGAATATTGAATACAAAACCAAAATGAACAAAGATCAATTAAGCACGTTGATTAATGAGATTTTAAATCGTAAAGATTAGAGCTAATAAGCTCAATTACTCTAATGTTTCACATGGAACAATCTCAATTTGGATCAATTTAAACTTAATCTTTAAAAAGGTCTTATTGAAATGAATACGATAAGGTTTGATTAAATTTACTAAGGAGTAGTCAATGAAGTTAGAAATTATCAATATAGAGAATTGTTATGGGATAGGCAAGATACAAGAAAAATTTTTAGATTTTTCACGATCAAACAGCTATCTTTTATATGCTCAAAATGGGGTTTTTAAAACTTCATTTGCAAAAAGCCTGACCGATTTGATAAATAACGAAATGCCAAAAGATAATTTTTATCCTAATCGTAAAAGTAAAATAGAGATTGAATTTAATGGTGAGAAAATATCAAAAGAAAATGTTGCTGTTTTTCATTCTTATGATGAAGAATTTAGCTCTGAAGACAGCGTTACAACTTTTATGGCAAAATCAGACCTCAAACAACGATATGATAATATTCTTTTAGAATTAGAAAAAGAAAAGAAGGCACTTTTAAAAAGTCTTAGAGATATTGCAAGCGGTTTTGATTATGAAGAAGAAATAAAAACCATTAAAAATGAAAAAAATAAAAGTTTTTATGAAATTTTAGATAATCATTTGACGGAAATAGAAAGCAGCGAAAAACACTATTCTTTTAAATATCGTGATATATTTGATGGATCAAAAAAAGTAAAAGATTTTGTCAATAAGCATCATGATTTGATTGAGCAGTATTTTAATAAATATCAAGAGTTATTGTCTCAATCTAAGATTTTTAAACATATGAATAGTGGGGATTTTGGAACAAATCATGCTGATGATCTTAAAAAAGCTTTAGAAAATAACAGGTTTTTTAAAGCTAACCATAGTTTGAAAATTGCTGGAGAGGAAATTACGAATTATCAAAAATTGTCAGATATTTTTGAAAATGAAAAAAATAGAATTTTAAATAATGAGGAGCTTAAAGAGAGCTTTGATAAGATTGAAAAAGTCATAAATGCTAATAAGGAACTTAAAGCCTTTAAAGATTCTATCAATAAGGATAATACATTATTGACAGAACTTTTAGATTATGATTCTTTTAGAAAAAAGGTGTTGTTTAGCTATCTTAAACAAGTTATCCAAAATGTTAAAAGTTTGGTTAATCTTTATAGAGAGAAAAAGCCTAAAATAGAAGAAATTATAAAACAAGCTAACAAAGACCAGAAAGAATGGGAATCTGTTATTGAAATTTTTAATCAAAGATTTCTTGTTCCCTTTAAAGTGGAGCTTCAAAATCAAAAAGATATTTTATTGAATAAAGACACCGCGCAATTTAGATTTATATTTTCTGATAACAATCAGGATATGAATGTTCAAAAAGAAGATTTGCAAAAACATTTAAGCGGAGGAGAAAAGAGAGCGTTATATATCTTACAAATCTTGTTTGAAATTGAGGCTAGAAAAAGAAGCGACGAAGTCCAACTTTTAGTTTTTGATGATATTTCAGACTCTTTTGATTATAGAAATAAATATGCAATTATTGAGTATCTTAAGGATTTGCAAGAATGCAGACAATTTAAATTGCTCGTGATGACGCATAATTTTGATTTTTATCGCACCCTAGCAAGCCGTTTGGATATTCCTAGAGAACAGATTAAAATAATCCGCAAAAATGATGCTAGAGAAATAATTTTTGAAAAAGGTGGGTATTTGAAGAGTTTTATTAAATGGATTAGAGACTCAGAAGATGATAAAGACTTTTTCACACTGATACCTTTTGTGAGGAATTTGATTGAATACACAAGCTTTCAAGCAGACAAAGACAGCAATTATATAAAACTTACAAGTTGCTTGCACATTAAAAAAATACAAAAAATATTCAAATTCAGGATATTTCAAAAATTTTTGATAGCGTCTTTGGCACAGAGCGAAAAAAGAAAAAAATTGAAAAAGATAACTCAAAATTATACTTTCAAGCAATTTATGATATTGCAGAAGAAATTTATAACGATAAAGATCGTAATCGTATTGAATTACAAAATAAGATTATTCTTTCAATGGCGATCAGATTAAAAGCTGAAGAATGGATGTTAAATAAACTAAATCAAGAATTCAAATCGGAGAAAAATCAAACAAGGGAGTTATATGATGCCACTAAAAAAGAACTATCTGATGATGAAAAAAGGGTTATACAAAAGGTTTTAATGATTACTCCTGAAAATATCCACATTAACTCTTTCATGTTTGAACCCATTTTAGACACACCCCTTGATCATTTATATACATGTTTGGAGAAAGTCAAAAATTTAAATTAAATAAGTCTTATCAATAGCTCAATTACCCTAATGTTTCACATGGAACAATTTCAAAGAAAAGCGTTTTATTTAAAATTCATGGCGCTTTTGTTATAATCGTTTTTATCCCATTTCAAAGCATTGAAAAGCATTACACTTATAAAAGCGTGGCATTTAAAAACGCTTTTATAAACAACGATAAACTTTTAAAGCATGTGTTTTTAAGCGATGTAAGGAATTAACATGGATTATAAAAAATTAGATTTACCCAACACAAACTACCCAAATAAAGAGCAACTGAAAGCTTTTGAAACCGCTTTTAACGCCTTTTTAGAAACCAACCCACAAGAAAATGAAAATCACCACAACGACGCTTTTAATGATTTATTGAAAGGCATTTTTAAATACAAGGTTAAGCCCATCAAAAAAATAGACAGCGCTATTCTTAATGAAAATAACGAAGTGGAAGTGATCATTGAATTTAAAGCCCTTAAAAACCCCAACGAATTTATTAAAAAGGGTGATTTGAATGTTAAAGCCTTTCATGAAAGCCTTTTGTATTATCTCACAGAAAGAAAAGAGGGTAATAACAACCTTAAGCATCTTATCTTAGCCACTATTAAAGAGCTTTATATCATTGATGCAAACGAATTTGAGGTTTTTAATAAAGATAAAAAAATTGAAAAAGCCTTTAAAAATTGCCATGATAAAAAGGGTAACGATACACGCACAGAAGCGTTTTATGATGTTTGCCAAAAGCGCCTTAATGAACTTGATCATTCTTTGAAATACCACCATATCCCTCTCAAAAAAGAAAATTTAGCCCTAATCTATCAAGCCCTAAGCCCTAATTTTTTGCTCAAAATTCCAAAATATTCTGACGCTAACACGCTTAACAAAGATTTTTATGAAGAATTGCTTTACATTTTAGGGTTAGAAGAGCAAAATGATAAAGGGAAAATTTTAATCAAGCCCAGCCGCACCGAAAACTCCCTAAGTGCTGCTTTAAAAGCTTCATACAATAATTTAGACGATGAAGAAGTCATGGCGTTGCTCATCGCTTGGAATAACCGCATCTTGTTTTTACGGCTTTTAGAAAGCCTTTTAATTTCTTTCAAGCATTTTGAAAATCCTTTCTTAACCACAGAAAACTTTAAAACTTTCAACGCCCTAAACACCCTCTTTTTTGAAGTCCTAGCCAAGAAAAATAACGAGCGTTTGTCAGAAATTAAAGAAGACAAGATTTTAGAAAAAATCCCTTATTTGAATTCCAGTTTGTTTGATAAAACGCCTTTAGAATTGAAGGGGCATGAAATCAAGCTTTTAGACAATAAAAAGCTAGAAATCTATAAAAATTCCGTTCTCAAAAAACATAAAGATGATCAAAAAGATTTAAAACCTTTGCCCTTGCTAAAATACTTTTTTGAATTTTTGCGTCTTTATAAATTCACCACTACCCCTAAGGACATTAAAGATAATACGGATACCAGCGAAAGCCGTTTGATTAACCCTAGCGTTTTAGGGCTTGTTTTTGAAAAACTCAACGGCTATAAAGAGGGGAGTTTTTATACCCCAAGCTTTATTACAAGCTACATGTGCAAAGAGAGTATCACGCCGATTGTGTTGGATAAATTCAACGCCACTTATCAGTGGGACTGCGAAAATCTAAAAGCGTTGAAAGGAAAAATAGACAGAAATTTTTCAAATGAAAAAGCTAAAGAATACCTAAACACGCTTTTAACTTTACGCGTTTGCGATCCGGCGGTGGGGAGCGGGCATTTTTTGGTTTCAGCGCTCAATGAAATGGTGTTAATTGCTTATGAGCTAGGGCTTATTGCTTCCTTGTATCGCCACGAGCTTAGATTAGAAAACGATGAAATCATCATTCACACGCCAGAGGATAAAATCTTTAACTACACCATACCGCATAGCGAAAACGACCCCCACCACCAAATCCAAAAAGAACTTTTTGAGCTTAAAAAAGACATCATTGAAAACTGCCTTTTTGGCGTGGATATTAACCCCAATTCTTGCGAAATCACCAAGCTCAGGCTATGGATAGAGCTTTTAAAATACAGCTATTATATTTTTGAAGAGGGCAAGAACACTAACGCGCTTGAAACCCTCCCCAACATTGATATTAACATTAAGTGCGGTAATTCGCTCATTTCTAGGTTTGCTCTCAAAGATAAAGCCTTATTAAAAACCAAAAAAAATCAAAACCTAGAATACTCTATCGCTGAATACAAAGAACTCGTTAAAATCTACAAAGACCCTAAAATCTTAGAAACCCTAACGCACCCCATAAAAGACTCTAACGCTGTTAGAAAATACGCTAAAGAACGCCTTTATCAAGAATTAAAACAAAATCCTAACCAAGATTTTAAAAAGGCTCTCAATGATAGGATAGAGAAAATTAAAAAAGCTTTTAAACTCACTTTAGACCCCCCTCCAAAAGAATTAAAATTTAAAAAATTTTTAAAAGAGCATTTAGAACTCTATGGCAAGAGTATTTTAGAGGAGATAAACTACAACGGCTTAGAATTGGAAGCCCTAGCATTAGAAAAGCAAATGGCGAGTGAAAAACTTTTTCATGATTATAGACCCTACCCCAAACTAGACAAATCGGATAAAGTAGTAGGACTAGAACATTTTAACCGCTATGTCCTAACATCTTATAAAGATTTACAAGATGAAAACGAACGCTACGCTAACGCTCTTGAATGGCGCTTTGAATTCCCTGAAGTGTTGGACGATGAGGGGGATTTTTTAGGCTTTGATTGCATCATTGGCAACCCGCCTTATATCCGCCAAGAACACATCAAAGACTTAAGCCTTTATTACAAAAGCAATACCAAGATTTCTACAACAGCACCGCTGACATTTACACCTACTTTTTTGCCCTATCTTACAGCCTTTTAAAAGATAAGGGGTTTAACGCTTTCATCACTTCCAACAAATACGTGCGAGCCAAATACGGCGCTCAATTAAGAGAATGGCTGCTCAAAAAAACCACCATTGTCAGCTACATGGAATTAAACGCTTTAAAAGTCTTTGAGAGCGCTGCAGTGGATACCAGCATCATGAGTTTCATCAAACAAACGCCTCCTAAAGAGAGTAGCTTTAATTATTACGAACCCACCCCAGATGATAAAAACGATTTGAAAAGCGCTCGCTCTTTGCCCATGAAACAAAACGCGCTTTCAACAGAAAGCTTTATTTTTGCCGACGCCACGCTTTTAGATTTGAGGGACAAAATGGAGAGTGTTGGCACCCCGCTCAAAGACTGGGATATTCAAATCAATTACGGGATAAAAACCGGCGCTAATGAAGCCTTTATCATTCCTACTGAAAAAAGAGAAGAGATTTTGAACGCTTGCAAGACGCAAGAAGAAAGAAAGCGCACAGAAGCGCTCATCAAGCCTATTTTAAGAGGGAAAGACATTAAAAGGTATTCTTATGAGTGGGCGGGGGAGTGGGTTATTAACACCCATAACGGCTACACTTCTAATCTCAAATTTAAAATCCCTCTCATTGATATAGAAAAATACCCCGCAACAAAAGCGCATTTAGACTCTCATTAGGACACTATTGCAACACGATCCGATCAAGGAGACACCCCCTATCACTTAAGGAATTGCGCGTATTTAGAGGATTTTGAAAAAGAGAAAATTGTGTGGGCAGAAATGACAGACGAACCTAGATTTATATATGATAATAAAGGTTTTTTAACTAATCAAACTTGCTATTTTATTGCAAGAGATGATAAATATCTTTTTGCAATATTAAATTCAAAAGTAATTTATTTTTTCATGCGTCAAATAGCTTCTAATCTTGGCGAGGGTGCGTTTCGTTGGATTAAACAATTTATAGAACGGCTACCCATTCCTAAAATCACCGAAAAAAACCAAGAATTAGCCCGTAAAATCACCGATTGCGCGGAGCAAATCCTAGCGCTAAAAGAAAAAGACCCTAAAGCCAACACTCAAAGATTAGAAAAAGAAATTGACGCTTTAGTCTATCGGCTCTACAACCTCACCGATGAAGAAATTAAAACCATTGAAGACGGGCAGTAAATAAAAAGCGATTCACCTTAAAGGAAACCCCTTAAATAGGGGAAACCTTTGGTTTTAATGGGTTTTTTTAACAACGATTTTAACCCTATACTTAAAAAAAGGTATTTTTAAGTATAATACAACCAAAGGTTTTTTACCATGTTTTTTGGACATAGTAATCCTTTGAAGGTGATTTACCCCCTAATCTCTAGCAAAAAAACTAGGGGGTGAGCGTTATTTTATCCTAATCTCACAAAAATGATTTTTATAAAAGCTGCAAACCACTCATTTAAAGTCGCATTAAAAAACTTTTCTTCCAAATTTTTGAAATTCCATTAAATATTTGTTCAATACCGCAAATTTTTAACTTAAAGCCTGTTTTTAGAGCTTAAGTTATTGGCCTTACTTTTTTCTTGAAAAATATCTTTATAAATAAAGAGATTAAAATCATTGAAAAAGGAATGGTTAGAAAGTTAACAATATTTAGTTAAAATTAGCAAAAACTGACTAGGAGGTATTAATGGTTAATGCTTTGGAGCTAGCAAAATATATTCTTAAGCATTCAAACAAAGAATTGAGTAACTTAGAATTGCAAAAAACTTTGTATTTCACAGAGCTTGACTATATCAAAAAGTTTGACAAACACCTAGTTTCTGATGATTTTGAAGCTTGGAAATACGGGCCTGTTGCAAGAGAAGTGTATTATGAATATCGCAATTATGGTGCCAATTCTATTGACAAACCCAAAGAAGAATCGCTCTCACAAAATCTTAGAAAAGATGAACTTGAAACCATCAATCGCTCCATAGAAAAATGCAACAAAAAATCCTATTGGGATTTAGTGAAAGAGAGTCATAAAGAAGATGGCGCTTGGCATAAAAGCTTCAAAGAAGATAGAAAAGAAATCATTAGTAAAGATTTGATCAGACAAGAAGCCAAACAAACAAATGGAAACTAAAGAAGAAGATAAAGATAAAAAGCTAGAAGAAATGATTGTATCGCTGTGTGAAAAGGGGGATTTGTCTAGCCAAACAGATCAAATCATCAAAGATCTCAAAGAAATCTATCAAGGAGAATACAGGCATAAATACTCAAAAATTACAACTATTATTTTAAATTCCACAAGGGATAGAGAGCAAGCCTTTATGACGCTCACACAAAATATAAGGACACTCAAAGAGATTCAAGATAATAAAGAAGTTGAAAGCATTAAGCCAAAACTAGAAAAGCTTTATGATCGCATGAATTTAGAGTGTATCAAACTGCAAGATTTTGATGAGAAAATGAGTAGAGTTAAAGATGTTTCTATAAAGTTAGAAAAAGATCTAAATAAAAACTATAAAAAATTAAGCGAAGAATTGAATAAGCAACAAACGCAATACATAACCATTTTAGGTATTTTTGCCTCTATTGTTTTAACATTTGTTGCGGGATTGGCGTTTTCCACTTCTGTTTTATCAAATATTGACAAAGCGAACGCCTACCGTTTGGTTTTTGTTATGGCTTTTATGGCTTTATTTTTTGGGAATATTTTGTATCTGCTTTTTTCTTTTTTATCAAAAATATCCTTATCAAAAGAGAAAAAAGATAAACAAGAAAATTTTTTCAAAAAACCTATTTTTTGGTTTAATCTAATGGTTGCAATTCTATTTGTGATTGGTTTTGTGGGAGAATTGCATATAATACAGAGATTAGTTTCTAAATATCTTTAATTCAACCCAACCCATTTTTTGTGTCCATTCCAATAAAACTTGATGCAAATTTTCCTTAATTGAATGTTTTTTTGCAATTTTGAAAATCTCAATACTCATTGAAAAACCTAAATTATTTCTTTCAAATTTAGCCTTAAGAAATCCAATCACGCGCTTATTTAACACCGCAAGCCTTTTAGCTTAAAGTCCTTTTGATTAAGGACTCAATAAGTTTCACAGAAATCATTTTAATTCTTAAACAAAGATTCTAAAGCTTCTACCCCTACTTTTTGCGTTTCTTTTTCGCTTTCATTTTCTGCGTTTTCTTTCACGCTAGGAATGGTTTCAAACTCTATGTGATAGCCTGTAAGCATGGACGCTAAACACACATTCACCCCGCCTTTACCGATAGCCTTAGATTTTTCAATGTCCAATAAACGCACTTTAGCCTTTTGCAAATGGTTATTGACGATAAAACGCTCTTGAATGGATTCTTTTTCTTCAGCATTCAATTCTTCTATAGGGATTTTTTTAATTTCAACGCTTAAAATTTTGGCTGGAGCGAGCGCTAAAGTGATATAAATTTCAGGCACATTAGAATACTCTATGCAATCAATGTTTTCTTTATTCAATTCGTTACTGATCGCATTAATGCGCACGCCCTTAACCCCCACAGCCGCGCCTATGGGATCAATCCTAGCGTTATGGGAAAAAAAGCTCACTTTCGCTCTGTTGCCTGGGATTCGCGCGCAATGGATGATTTCAATTTCTTTATCTTTAATTTCAGGGACTTCTAATTCCAACAAAGCTTCAAGCATTTTAGGGGTGGTGCGGCTCAGCTCTAATAGTAAGCCCTTTTTCGTGCGTTTGACTTGCGTTAAAACCGCTTTAATGCTATCGCCCACTTTAAAACTCTCGCCCTTGATGCGATGGCGCATGGAAAGAACGCCCTGAAATTGCTGCTCAATCTCAATAAAGGTGTTTTGATTGTGATCCACTAAAATCACTTGCCCCATTAAAACGCTGTTAAGACGCTTTTGAAACGCTTCAAAGTGGCTGTCTTCTAACGCTTTTTCTAACTGGTATTGCAAATCTTTAAAAAGGCGGTTGATCGCTCCTTGTTTCATGCTCTCCAAACTCAAGCTGTAAGACAATTCGTCTTTAATCTTGACGCTTGGATCCATTTCTTTGGCTTTAGACAGGCTGATGTATTTAGAAGGGTCGTTAATCAATCTTTCATCATTATCTTCTAAAACTTCTACCAACTGGATAAGCTGGAGCTGCTTGTTTTCTTCAACCACCAAGTAGCGTGCTAGGGGGTCTAATTCATTTTGCGCCATTTTTAACAAACAGTCTTGAATCACTTTTGAAATCATCTCTTTAGGCAAATTTTTTTCATACGCAATGCATTCTATAAGATCGCTGATTTTTTCCATTCTTAAGTTCCTTTAAATTGATGTTCTATCGTTTTCTATCGTTCTCTATTGTGGGGGATATGGCGCGTTTAAAAGAAATTTTATTATAGCGAATTTTTAAGCCTTGTTAAGGATTTCTTTTAAAACCAGAGCGATTTTTTCCAAATCTTTTTCATTCAAGCTAAAGACTTCAAAGCACACAAATTCGCATGAAATTCTTGTAATAACGCCTTTTTGAAAAAGCTTTAAATAAAGCTTCTCACCATTTAAAGCGCGGGTGTTTTTGGGCTGGACTTTCACGCAAAAGGATTCTAATTCCCTATCGGGCAAATTCCCTATTTTAGAAAAGCTAGAGGCTATGCTCACATTCAATTCTAAAGGCTTTAAAAGGGCGTAGAGTTTGAGGGCTTTTTGCAATAATGCGTCTTTAGTTTGGTTTAATAACGCATGGATTGCAATGTCTTCTTGATGACTTGCCCATGTTTTTAGGCTGCAAAAAAGCAAGGTGAGCGTGATTTTACCCACCCTCAAGGCTCTATAAAGAGGGTGGTTTTTTAATATTTCAACCCGTTCTTTTTGCCCCATAATAATGCCCGCTTGCGCGCTGTTAAAGGATTTATCCGCACTAAAGCTTAAAAGCGATGGCTTTAGGGCTAAAATTTCTTCTAAAGCCGTTCTGTCTAACAAATCCACATCCCCTAAATTGTAATAATCTATCAAACCATGCTCTTTAGCCAGAGCTTGCAAATCTTTAAAGGGCGTGTCTTTTTTGAAAGTGGGGCTGTGGGTTTTAAAGAGCATTTTGCTGTTTTCATTCAAGGCTAAGCGGTAATCCCTTAAATAAGCGCGACTGGTATTCCCCACTAAATGCAGCCTAGCCCCACTACTCAATAAAATATCTTTAAGGTTAAAATCCCCCCCCACTAATTCGCCATAAGAAACAACGATTTCTTTTTCTTGCGCTAAAGCGTTAGCGATGAGGAATATTGCGCTGGTGTTGTTATTGACAATTAAAATTTCTTCAGCGTTAAAGAACGCCTTAAAAAGCTGTTTTAAAGGGGTTAAGCGGTTCTTTTTTTTAGCGGTGTTGAGATCGCATTCCAAATCAATGGGTTGGGTTAAAACTTCTTTTAAATAAGGTTCAATCTTTTCATAAAATTGCGGGCTAAAAAACGATCGCCCATGGTTTTCATCAAAAACGCTCGCGCTCGCATTGATGATTTTTTGATAAGGGCTTTTCAAAAGATCTGGGGTTATTAGGAGCGTTTCTTTAGTCGTGATATTAGCCATGATAAAAGCGTTTGATTCCTTTTTTGAGAGTTTAAAATAAAGTGTGATTTTAATCCAAACTCGCTAAATTTTTGATAAAACTACTTTTTTAAAATCCTTAAGAGCATTTTAATGAGCTTATTGAGCGAGCGGAACTTTTTCCATAGAGTTTGGCGGTTTCTATAGGGCTTTTTCATGTTTGTTTCCATGTTCAAAATTCAAAAAGAAATCCTAAGATTCCTTTCATTTTAGAATTGATAGGATACCTCAAAACGCGCATTAAATCCAGGAGCCGGAAGTGCCATGCGCTTACCTTTAGGGATCATATCGCTCGCTGGAGCGTCCGCGCTCGCTTGAAACACAGAAGTTTGATCCACATATTGCTTATTTAAGATATTATTAAACACGGCTGAAATCCTTAAACCCTGCCATTTTTTAGAAGGCGGAGTCCAGTTGATAAAGATATTATGCACGCCATACCCAGGCTTATGGATTTTGATCAAGCCGTATTGCGGGTAATAGATAGAATAACCCTCATAATACATGTTAGTTACAAAGCGCGAGAGCCAAGTTAAAGTAAGCCCCCATCTGCGAACATCATAATCGGCTTTTAAGATAAACACATTCCCAGTCGTGGCGGCTAAAGCGTAAGTGTCCGCTAATAAATGCCCCCTAGCCGTTGGCCAAGAGCGAGCCACTGAGAAAGTCCCTAAGAAATTCTTATACCTCACATTCCCTGAAACTTCATAACCATAGATATTAATGGTTTCGGGCAAATTCCCTGACATGTTTTTTGCGGTCGCGTTACCCCCACCATTTTTAGAAGTGTCTTGCCCGTAGCTGTTGATGAAGTTATTGATGACTTGATAGAACGCTGCCCCGCGCACATTGAAATACTTGCTGTTGAAATCCACATTAAATTCCACATTTTGACCGATCGCAGGGCGCAAATTCCTTTGATAAATCACCGTAGGATCGCGCATCAAAACGCCATCGCCCGGTAAAGCCCCCTTAGTTACATACGCATAGCTCACTTTCAAGCCAATGCTTTCAATGGGGTTATAAAGCACGGTTGCAGAAGGCGAGAAACCAGAAGTTACATGCGTGCGACCGTTTTTGTCCAGCAAGGTGTAAATATCATAACGAGTCCCAGCACCCACGATCACATTGCTTAAAATATTGTAGTTCGCTTGCATAAACCCTCCGATGATATTGCCGATCGCATGCGAATTTTGGGGCATGTTACGATAGAGCGGGTTAGGCGTGTTCAGGTTTTGAGGGTATTGAGAGCTTTGATCGGTGTAGTAATGGCGGTAAGGCAAGCCCGGCCCGTTAGGGTCGTTAGGGTCAATGTTGTTTTTATAATAGCCGTTTTTGCCTTTATCCAATCCAGAGAAAACGCTTAGGTTTTGATAAATCATGCCGTATTCAAACACATTCCCGTAATCTTCGCTAATGGGGTGGGTTACTTTAAAATTAACGCCTGAGTTGATTAAGAAAATCCTTCTGGCTAAAGTCCCCTCAGCGTCCGCATTCCCTAAAGTCCAATCGTTTGCGCTAGGGTTTTGAGCGTTAGGGGGGGTCATGTCATAATCAGGATTTTTAGGGACAAGCCCATGATAAACATTCGCGCTTGCAGAAAGCATGGTAGCGTTAAGCTGCCCATACCCTGCTTGCGCCCCTCCACTAGAATCGCTATCCCCTTGCCAATTAATAGAGTTAGGCGCACCATAGCCTATTTGATAGCCTCCATTAGAAGGCCTGATAGCCCCTTGCGTGCACTGGCTGATATTATCCGGGTTATTACACCACTCTTTCACTTCAGGGATATAATCCGGGTTAGCCGGCTCGTTAGAATTGTAAGCGAAAGGATTCACCACAGGGTTATAATTCCCCCCCCTTACCCCTAAAAAGGCGGTGGATTCAACGCGCGGCTGGTTAAAATTAGGGCCGCCTTCATGCTTGTATTTCAAGCTCAAATTGTGGTTGAAGTTGATCGTATGGGCTAATTCTTTCCCAAAGTCAATCACAAAGGGGGCTGGTTGGCTTCCTGGGTCATTGGCTTTGGAGAGGGCTGAAGTGGTGTTAGGGCGTAAAAGCCTTGTAGAATTGTCTCGTGTGAGGTTGTAGCTCACGCTAATGCTATCGGTTTCGTTGATATAGCCATTAATTTTAGCTAAAACGCTATTGACTTCACTCGGAGTCCCTACGCTCATTTCGCTATTGCTCGGATCTTGTAAATCGTAGTTAGGGTGGAAGACATTCCTAAAAGCGTTGTTCCCGTCTCTATAGTAAAAAATATTTTGATGGTTGTAATAAGCGAGTATGTCCCAATTTTTCCCCCGATAGGCTGCCGTGGCATTCATGCGATACCCGAAGTTGGTATAAAAGGCCGCTTCCGCTTTAGCCCCATAAGTTTGATTCTTTCTTAAGAAGTCGTTAGCATCAATCGTAGTGAAAGACAATTTACCCGCTACCGCACCAGGGCCTGCTGAAGCGTTCGCCGCTCCCTTAATCACTTCCACTTCTTTAACCATGTTAGGATCGATCACGGTGTTAGCGTCATGGTGGAAAATATTGCCATTTTGAGCGACGCCATCTATGGTTACCCTTAAGAGACGGCTCTCAATCCCCCTAACATAGATTTTTTGTGCCATCAAGCCCCCACTGGCCACATTCACATCCGCTCTAGTCCTAAAAATATCACGGATTTGGTTGCTTTGGCGTTGTTGGAGCTCTTTTCTGTTAATATACATTTTGTTGTTGTATTCAAAAGTCCTTTCACCCTTAGTGGTTACCTTACCCAAAGTGTGGGTATTTTCTTGAGCTTGCAAATTGCTAGCGACAATACAAGAGACAAACACGATACGAAATTGATTTCTAAGCATTTCTTTTAGCCTTTTTATTTACTTTTTTCTAAAAATTTAGTCAAGTTTTGAACCTAAGGTTATTATTACATTATTCTATTTAATAATACCTTAAATTTGTTTTAGGATTAAGAAAATACCAAGAAAAATATGATTAAAAAAGTTTTAGCATTTTATTGAGCGGCTGAATCAAGCGCTATTTGTGAAGAAGCGCTGCTCATTCCTCTTAAAAAAGTTTGAGAAGACACATTGATTTCAGCGTTTTGGCGGAAAATATCGCTTGGCTGGTTGCTCTGGCGTTCTTCTAAATCATGGCGTTTGATAATGATGGTATTCCCCCATTGAAAGGGTTTATAAGCGCGCTTTTTTTTAATGATAAAATGAGGTTCTAAGTTTAAAAATTGCGCGTAACTGGGGAAATATAACGGCTCTAATAAAGGGTTTATGGGGTGCGCTTTTAAAACCATAAGGAGGAAAAAGAGGCTAAAGATTGGTTTCATAGCAAATTTTCACGCTCGCCCCCACTTGAGAATTGGGAGAAATTTCTAACTTGCTGATTTTTAAATAAAGCTCAGAGATTCCACTATAGCGCGTTTTTAAAACATGGCTTAAATCTTTCAGGGCGTCTTCAATGAGAAGGTATTGTTTTTCTTGCATCATCTTTTGAATAAGCTCTTGGATTTTTATGTAGTCTAAATAAGCTTTACTGGGTAATTCCGTGTAGAAAAGATCCAAATCCACGCTTATTTTTTGGGGTTTTAAGCGTTCAAACTCTAAAATCCCTAAAATCGTTTCAAACACCAAGTTATGGATATGAACGCCTTGTTGGGTTTTCATAAGACTTTCTTTTCCTTACCGGCTAATAAATTAAAAATATTGCCCGCATGCTTGATAAGGGTGAAAATAAAAATAAGCACCATCGGCGTTTGCGTGCCGACTTCTTTAAGGATATTGACGCTGTCTGGGATATGCATATAAGGCACAAAAAAGATAAGAACAGTCGCTGTGCCTACCCCTAGAATGCTAGCGAGTGAAGAGATTTTAAGCACCTTACCCACAAAAAACCACACCGTTAAGCCGATGAGGCTTTCAATAGGGATGAGCAACACCACAGAACCCATGATTGTAGAAACGCCCTTGCCTCCATTGAAATTCAAAAAAGGCGAATAACAATGCCCTAAAATGCTAGCGATAGCGACCATCCATTGCAAACTATAATCCAACCCAAACAATTTGCTTAAAAACACCGCAAACATGCCTTTGAATAGATCCAAGATTAAGACTAATAGAGCCATTTGTTTAGCGTTACTCACGCCCTTACTTTGTAAAGCGCGCAAGACATTCGTCGCGCCAATGCCCCCCGATCCGATCTTAGTAATATCCATGCCGTAAAAGATTTTCATTAACGCATAGCCAAAAGGAATCCCCCCAATCAAATAGCCCAAAAGGGTGAAAATCACATTGATATTGGTTAGGAAATTTAAAACGCTTTCCATAAATACCCTTTCAAATAAAATAGCGATCATTATAACATGTTGCTTTTTAAGTGAAAGCGTTAAGTTGTTAGGGTATAGTGGCTTAAAAATTTTAGGATATTGAGAATGCTTGAATCTTCTAGCCATTTTTTAAAATCGTTTCGCTTGAAGCGTTATATAGGGTTTTTATTGATTTCTTTAGCGTTATTAATCACGCCCTTTGTTCGCATTGATGGGGCGCATTTGTTTTTGATCTCCTTTGAGCATAAGCAACTGCATTTTTTAGGCAAGATTTTTAGCGCTGAAGAATTGCAAATTTTGCCTTTCATGGTTATTTTGCTTTTTATAGGGATTTTTTTCATCACCACTAGCCTTGGGCGCGTGTGGTGCGGTTGGGCTTGCCCGCAAACCTTTTTAAGGGTGCTTTATAGAGATGTGATTGAAACCAAGATTTTCAAACTCCATAAAAAGATCAGCAACAAACAAGAAAGCCCTAAAAACACCCCAAGCTATAAGATCCGTAAAGCATTGAGCGTTTTGTTGTTCGCTCCTGTTGTGGCGGGGCTAATGATGTTGTTTTTCTTTTATTTCATCGCCCCAGAAGATTTTTTTATGTATCTTAAAAACCCTAGCGATCACCCTATTGCTATGGGTTTTTGGCTTTTTAGCACGGCTGTGGTGCTATTTGATATAGTGGTGGTTGCGGAGCGTTTTTGCATTTATTTATGCCCTTATGCTAGGGTGCAATCGGTGTTGTATGACAATGACACCTTAAACCCCATTTATGATGAAAAACGCGGCGGAGTGCTTTATAATAATCAGGGCCATCTCTTTCCCTTGCCCCCTAAAAAGCGCAACTCAGAAAACGAATGCGTGAATTGCTTGCATTGCGTGCAGGTTTGCCCCACACATATTGATATTAGGAAAGGCTTGCAATTAGAATGCATCAATTGCTTAGAATGCGTGGATGCATGCACAATCACTATGGCTAAATTCAACCGCCCTTCACTCATCCAATGGTCTTCAACTAACGCCATTAACACGTGCCAAAAAGTGCGCCTGGTGCGTTTAAAAACGATCGCTTATTTGGGGGTTATCGCTGTTGTGATCGCTCTTTTAGCCATCACTTCGTTTAAAAAAGAACGCATGCTCTTAGACATTAACCGCAACAGCGATCTGTATGAATTGCGATCTAGTGGGTATGTGGATAACGATTACGTGTTTTTATTCCACAACACGGACAATAAAGACCATGAGTTTTATTTCAAAATTTTAGGGCAAAAAGACATCCAAATCAAAAAGCCTTTAAATCCTATCGCCATTAAAGCCGGGCAAAAGATCAAAGCGGTAGTGATTTTAAGAAAACCCCTAAAAACTAACGCCACAGAATACAAGAACGCTAAAGACGCTCTAATCCCTATTACCATACAAGCTTATAGTGCAGACGATAAGAATATTACGATAGAAAGGGAATCGGTGTTTATCGTGCCTAGTGAAGATTGAAGCCTAAAACTAGCGCTCAATCACTTCATAAGGCAAGCCTTGTTTGATCAATTCTTCCATGAAAGGATCGGTGTTTAATTCTTCTATGTTGAACACCCCGGCCCTAAAATGATCCGCACTCCAAGTGTCATTGCAAATCATTTTAGCCGCACACATCGCTGGCACGCCGGTGGTGTAGCTTATGGCTTGCGAACCCACTTCTTCATAGCATTTTTTATGATCGCACACATTGTAAATGTAGAGTGTTTTGTCTTGGTTGTTTTTAATGCCGGTCATATAGCACCCAATGTTGGTTTTACCGGTGGTGTCTTTGGCTAGAGTGGCCGGATCCGGAAGTAGGGTTTTTAAAAATTGTATCGGCACGATTTTTATGCCTTGATGCTCTATTTCTTTAATGCCTAGCATGCCGACATTTTCTAAGCATTTCATGTGGGTTAAATAATTTTGAGAGAAAGTCATAAAAAACCTCGCCCTCCTTAAGCCTTTAATGTTTTTGACTAACGATTCCAATTCTTCATGGTATAAAAGATACGAATCCATTTCGCCAATTTGAGGGTAAGCCCACACCTGCTTGATTTCTAAAGGCTTTGTTTCAATCCATTTGCCATTTTCATAATAACGCCCTTTAGAGCTGACTTCCCTCAAATTGATTTCAGGGTTAAAATTCGTCGCAAAAGGGCGTTTGTGATCCCCAGCGTTGCAGTCTAAAATATCTAAAGTGTGGATAGTGTCAAAATGGTGTTTTTGAGCGTGAGCGACATAAGCGTTAGTAACCCCCGGATCAAACCCAGCCCCTAAAACCCCTAAAATCCTTGCTTCTTTATAGGCCCTATCAAACGCCCATTGCTCTTTGTATTCAAACTTCGCTAAATCCGGGTGTTCGTAATTGGCGGTATCAATGTAATGCGTTTTAGTTTCTAAACATGCTTGCATGATCGTCAAATCTTGATAGGGTAAAGCCACATTAACAACGACTTTAGGCTTGTATTTTTGGATTAAAGCGACTAAGGCTTGCGTATCATCAGCATCCACTTGCTCAACGCCAATTTCCCCCAAACCCTTTTTGAGCATGCTTTCTTTAATCGCATAGCATTTGTCTAAGCTCCTGCTCGCTAAAATGATATTTTTAAACACATCTCTGTTCATGCCCATTTTGTGTGCCACCACACTGCCTACGCCACCAGCTCCAATTTGTAATACTGTATGCAAGGAACACCTACTTTCTAACTAATCTCGTTCTTTTAGGGGGGTATTATATTATAATAAGATAAATTTGATTAATTAAGGATGCAAGCTTGCAAGAAATTAAGTTGGATATTTATGCCACTTTGGTGTGCATGGTTTTAGTGTTACTCTTGGGGCGTTATGTGATTTCTAAAGTCAAGTTTTTGCGCGATTATGATATTCCAGAGCCTGTTGTGGGCGGGGTTTTAGTCGCTTTTTTTATCATGTTGGCGCGTCAGTTTTACCATTTTGGCTTGCAATTTGATTCTTCTTTAAAAGATCCTTTAATGCTGACTTTTTTTATCACCATTGGTTTGAGTGCGGATTTCAAATCTTTACAAAAAGGCGGGAAAATGCTTGCGGTCTTTTTGCTGGCTGTGGCGGGGTTTGTGGTGTGTCAAAATGCAGTAGGGGTTTCTATCGCTAGCCTTTTAGGGGTCAATCCTTTAATGGGGCTTTTAGGGGGATCTATCGCTTTAGTGGGAGGGCATGGCACTAGCGCGGCATGGGCTAATTTTTTCACCCAAGCACCTTATAATTTTAGCTCTAGCTTAGAAGTGGGCATGGCGTGCGCGACTTTTGGCTTGGTGAGTGGGGGGATTATTGGAGGGCCTGTCGCTAAATATTTGATTTCTAAATACAAACTAGAACCTAAAGACACTAAAGAAAAAGACACTTTAGAGGGCGTGGTGTCTAAAGGCTTTGAAACCCCTAAAGAGCAACGCCTAATCACCGCATCCAGTTTTGTAGAAACTTTAGCTTTGATTGCAATAGCTTTATTAGTGGGGACTTTTTTATCGCATTTGATGCCTAAAAGCTTCACCTTGCCGACTTTTGTGTGGTGCTTGTTTGTGGGGGTTATTTTAAGAAATGCCTTGTCGTTTTTTAAGATCCATAGCGTGTTTGACAGAGAGGTTTCAGTCATAGGGAATGTGAGTTTGAGTCTGTTTTTAGCCTACGCTTTAATGAGCGTGAATTTATTGGAATTGTTAAAACTCGCTGTGCCATTAGCGGTTATTTTGAGCGTTCAAGTGGTGGTTATGATCCTTTATGTGGTGCTTGTAACCTTTAGGGTATGCGGGAAGGATTATGATGCGGCGGTGTTGTGCGCGGGGCATTGCGGTTTTGGGCTTGGAGCGACCCCAACGGCTATGGTGAATATGCAAACCATCACCAACCACTATGGGCCATCGCATGTAGCGTTTATCGTCGTGCCTTTAGTGGGGGCGTTTTTTGTTGATATTATTAACGCTTTAGCGATTAAAGGCTTTTTGCTCTTGCCTTTTTTCCCATCATGAGACTTTATGAGAGTTTATTAGAAATGTGCTTGAATAAGGCATGGGAGTATCAAACCCTAGCCTTAGAAAATCCGAGCGTGGCTTGCATGGTGCTAGATAAACACCATGAGATCTTGAGTTTAGAAACCCACAAAAAAGCCAAAACCCCGCATGCAGAAGTCTTAGCCGCTAAATCAGCACTAAAGATTTTACGCCCCCATTTAAAAAACGATTTAGAAAAATTAGAAGACCCTAAAACTTTAAGCGATTTTTTAAAAACGCGCCACGATAACGCTTTTACAGACTGCGTTTTTTTAATCACCTTAGAGCCATGCAATTCTTATGGTAAAACCCCGGCTTGTAGCGGATTGTTAGAAATTTTAAAGCCTAAAAGAGTGGTCATTGCCACAGAAGAAAACGAAGCTAAAAAAGGGGGTTTAGCAAGGCTACAAAAGGCTCGTATTGAAACAATAATTTGTCATAATTTAGAAAACAAGGCTAAAGACTTGCTCTTGCCTTTTAGGGTAATGGAACAAAAGGGGCGTTTTAATTTGTTCAAACTCGCTTTAAGAATGAATGGGGATTATTATCATGGCAAGATCACCGGGCAAAAAAGCGTTATTTTCACGCACAACCAGCGAGCAATATGCGACACGCTCATCATTTCTGGGAAAACCATAAGAACGGACAACCCCTTATTAGACGCCCGCTTTTGCGATCGCTTTTATCAAAATAAAAACCCCAATATCGCTATTTTATCCAAGCACTCAATTAGCCCTAGTTCAAAAGTTTTTTCTGCGCCTAATCGTTTGGTTGATACCTTTCATGACCCCAAAGATTTACCCCTAGAGAAGGGGTTTAATTTCATTGAAGGGGGGTGGGGATTGTTTGAGAGCTTGAGGGACAAAATAGATGTATTGCTTTTGCATTCGCATGCGTCTATGATTAACGAAGCGTTTAACGCATTCGCTCTAAAAACCCCTTTTAAGGGGCGGTTGTTGCATGCGCAAATCTTAGAAAATGAAGCCCTTTTATGGATAGAAAACTCTTAAGATTATACCAGCCCTTAAACGCTTATTCTTACAATAGCGATTCGCTTTTTTTATACGATTTTTCACGCCCTTTTATCAAAAACAGCGGCGCGATTTTAGACATAGGATCAGGGTGTGGGGTTCTAGGCTTGCTCTGCGCTAGAGACAACCCGCTAGCGAGCGTTCATTTAGTGGAAAAGGATAGCAAAATGGCGTTTTGCTCCCAAAAAAACGCCCTTAAATTCCCTAACGCTCAAGTGTTTGAGGGCGATTTTTTAGATTTTAACCCCCCGATTTTGTATGATATGATTGTGTGCAACCCTCCTTTTTATGCCTTAGGATCTATTAAATCTCAAATTAAAGGGCATGCGAGGCACCAGAGCGAATTAGACTTCGCTTCTTTGGTGGCTAAAGTGAAAAATTGCCTAAAACCTAAAGGGTATTTTATTTTTTGCTATGAAACCTTGTCGCTTTGCTTGGTGATAGAGAGTTTAAAAAGCGTTAAGCTCACGCTAGAAACTTTAAGGTTTGTCCAAAGTTTTAAAGACAAAAACGCCCATTTGATGCTTGGAGCGGCTAGGAATAATTCTAAAAGCGCTCTAAAAGTTTTGCCCCCTTTAATCACGCACCATTCCAAAAACCAAAGCGACAACACCAAAGAAGTTTTAAGCATCTATCAAATTTGTAACACTTATTCTATCAAAGCGCTTCTCAATTAGCGCCCTTAAATTAAGGATTAAAAAATGAAATGTTCGCATTGCCAGTTGGAGTTTAAAGAAAGTGAGCTTTTTAAAGAGGTGATCCATCACAAGGAATTGTATTTTTGCTGCACGGGGTGCGCTAGGGTGTATGCGTTATTATTGGATTTGAATTTAGAGAGTTTTTATGACAAATTAAACGATTCCACTTTAGCCCCTGTAACGCCCCAAGATTCAATGAGCGCTTTGGAATTAGAACAGGCCCTTGAAGAAAACAATAAGGGCGAATTAATCCTTAATCTTTTGCTAGAAAAAACGCATTGTAACGCTTGCTTGTGGCTCAATCAAAAGGTTTTAGAGCGTTTAAGTGGGGTTAAAAAAGTGAGCGTGAATTTCACCACCCACCATTTACAGATCGTGTTTGACAAGTCCTTAAACCCTAAAGAGATTATTCAAAAAATTGAGAGTTTGGGTTATGGGGCTAAAATTTATAACGCCAAAAATTACGCCCTAAAAGCCCAAAAAGAGCAGCGCTCCTATTTGATCACTTTGAGCGTGGGGTTTTTTGCCACCATGAATTTGATGTTTATTGCGATCGCCAAATACGCAAGTTATGGCGGTGCGAGTTATGGCACTGGCATGGATAAGCTTATGCAAAGGAATTTGGATCTCGTATCGCTCTTTTTAAGCTTGTTGGTGTTAGTGGTTGTGGGGCGTTTTTTTATTAAGGGGGCGTTTTATGGGCTAAAAAATGGCGTTTTGGGCATGGATTTGAGCGTGTCTTTTGGGGCGTTATCGGCGTTTGTTTATTCCGTTTATGCCATGTTGGTGTCCCAAGAGACTTATTTTGAAGCGAGCAGCACGATTTTAACGCTTGTTTTTGGCTCTAAGTTTTTGGAATTAAAGGCCAGATTGTTTGCGAATGAAAAATGCCTGGCCCTAGAATCGCATGAAATCCATAGCGTGATTATTGTAGAAAAGGACAAACAGATAGAAAAACACCCTAAAGATGTGGCGATAGGCTCTGTTGTTTGGGTGCCAAGCGGGGCTAAAATCGCACTAGATGGCGTGCTTTTAAATCATGCGAGCGTGGATGCGTCTTTGATCAGCGGGGAGTTTAAGCCTTTGGAATTGGGGGTTAATGATCCAATTTTAGGGGGTTATGTGAATGTGGGCGTGCCTTTTAGCTATCAAGTGAGCGCTACTTTTCAAAACTCACGCCTTTCTGGTTTGTTAGAAACTTTAAAAAAAAGTTTTTTAGAAAAACCCTTAATTGAGAGCAGCGCGAATCAAATTGCGGATATTTTTTCTAAAGCGGTGTTGTTTTTAGCCTTTGTAAGCTTTTTATTATGGCAATTTGGTTTGGGGGGTAATTTTGAAAAAGCCTTAATGGTGTGCATTAGCGTGTTAGTCATCAGCTGCCCTTGCGCGTTCGCTTTAGCTACGCCCATTGCGTTAGTGATAGGGGTGTTTAAAAACCCTTTGATCGTGTTTAAAGAAGCGTTGTTTTTAGAAACTCTGGCTAAAGTGAAAAAAATCTTTATAGACAAAACCGGCACGCTCACGCAAAAAGAAGTCCTTTTAAAAGAAAAAATCATTTATGAAGAATTTGATGAAAGGCTTTTAAAGAGCCTTTTAAAAGTGAGGGAGCATTTAGCCCATAGTGCGATTCTTAAATCTCTAGATAGCGATGAGATTCATTTAGAAACGATAGAGTTTTTCGCTCATGGCTTGAAAGCGAGCTATCACAATGAAACTCTGTTAGTGGGGAGTTTGAAATTCTTGGGATCTATGGGGGTGGGTATACCAACGAAAGAGAGCGTTAATATCATGGTAGGCTTTGCGAAAAATAAGACTTTGTGCGCGTTATTCATTTTAGAAGAGCGCTTGAAAACTAACGCTAAAGAAGTTATTCAGGCTTTACAAAATAAAGGTTTAGAATTAGAAATTTTAAGCGGGGATAATGAAAACTCGGTTAAGGAGTGCGCGAAAAAATTAGGGATTTCTAAGTATCATGCCCATTTGACCCCTGAAGATAAGGCTCAAATCGTCAGTTCTTATAAGGGCGTGTGTGCGATGGTAGGCGATGGCAATAATGACGCGCTAGCCTTAAAACAAGCGAGCGTTTCTTTGGGGTTTGAAAAAAGCGCTTTGAGTAAAAGTGCATGCGATATTTTGCTTTTAGAAGAGGATTTGAGTTTGCTAAAAAAAGCGTTTGATAACGCTCAAAAAGTCTATCAAGTGGTGTTGCAAAATATTGTTTTGAGCTTGATTTATAACGCTATTTTAATCCCGGTCGCTATGCTGGGATACATCAACCCTTTAACAGCGAGTTTGAGCATGAGCGCTAGTTCGCTATTAGTGGTCTTAAATTCTTTGAGATTGAAACGCTCTTAAACAAACCACATCGTTTTGGCTAAAATGGCGATTAAAAAGCCAAAAGTTAGAGCGATAGGGTGGATATATTTGCCAATAGGGTTTTTCTTACCCAAAAACTTACATAATAAAGAAAAAAGCACCAAAAGAAAAATGCTTGACGCTAAGATCACTTTAAGCATCAGTATTTTTTGAAAAGGGGTTTCACACCAGCCTTTATCGCCCCCCATGTATTGACTAAGCATCATGCCCCCTGTTAAAACAAGCCCTAAAACGCATAAGGGCATGATTTTGATCGCTCTTTGAGTGATTCCTGTATTTGCCTTATTGGCAAACTCTTCGCCAAACATTTTCTTCACATTAGGGAAAATTACCCCATCAAAAAACAAGTAGCCAATAAAAATGATGGCGCACAATAAATGAACAACCAACACATAAGGATAAATCGCATCCATTTAAAATCCTTTATTCATGGGAAAATTAAAGAGTTTTTAATCTACTATAAAAGGGTTTTATTGTCAAGTATCCCACTATTATGGGAATTTTAGGGGTGGTTTTTGTTTGACTTTTAAGATTGCAATTAGCTATAATAAAATAATTAAAAAAGTAACACTTAAGCGGAGACCCTAGAGAGTGATGCTCAATTTTATGACAAAGAAGAAAAATAGAATGCAAGATTGCAAAATGGTTGGTAAAAATTTTAATCGTAAGGAGTCTGTTTTGATAGCTCAATCTTTAGATATTTCTAAAAAAGGCTCGGTAATTTTAGGCGCTCTTTTGAGTTCGTTGTGGCTGACAAACCCCTTAAATGCCCATGAAAAGAATGGCGCGTTTGTGGGGATTAGCTTGGAAGTGGGTAGGGCTGATCAAAAGACAAACGCTTATAAAAACGGCGAGTTGTTTCAAGTGCCTTTTGGCGATGTTTCGGCTAATGATGATGGCAAAGTTCCTGACGGGCAGACCGGTGGCTGTCAGCCAGCTTCAGGGACGCCAGGAACGCCAGGCTACACTAAAGCTAACTGCGTAGTCAATTGGACTTCGCGCACCATGCTTAGCACCAATAAAAACATTCCTGGCCGTAACCAGCCGATGTATGGGCTAGGCGTGATGACAGGCTATAAGCATTTTGTCGGTAAAAAAAGGTGGTTTGGGTTGCGCTATTACGGCTTTTTTGATTATGGGCATACCAATTTCTCTAACTCCAGGGCCGCTAACGCTATATCGCCTTTTTATTTGAGCGATCAAAAAGCCGACATGTATACTTATGGTTTTGGCACAGACATGCTTTTTAACATTATAGATAAGCCTAAAGCCACGGCCGGGTTTTTTGTGGGCGTGAATTTTGCGGGTAACACTTGGACTAACAATCGTGTGGGGTATTTTAAGGACGGGTATGTTTATGGCGTCAATACGGACGCTGACGCTTACATGACTAACGCTGATGGCACAATCACTTGCGGGGACACGACGCCGGCGAGTTGCAATGTGGGGATTAACCCTAATAGCGTCTATGCCACAGGAAAATTGAACGCTAAGGTGAATCACACGATTTTCCAATTTTTAGTGAATGTAGGGGTTAGAACTAATATTTTTGAACACCATGGCATTGAGTTTGGTATCAAAATCCCCACGCTCCCTAATTACTTTTTCAAAGGCTCTACTACCATAAGAGCGAAAAAACAAGGCCCGCTAGAGAATGGCCAACCAACCACTATCACCGGAGCAGAAACCAATTTCAGCTTGACCCAAACCTTACGCCGTCAGTATTCTATGTATTTGCGCTATGTTTATACTTTTTAAGTTTGGTAGGGTTTTTAGGCAAGGCTTAGGCAAGGCTTAGAGATGAAAGCTTGATGCTTTAAGCTTTCAAATTATCATTGATCTGTAGCTATTCTGCACTATTTTCTACTTTTTTGATAAAATCATTAATAGCATAACAACATATATTAATATTGTCTTTGGATTGGGCAAATTCCGCGTATTCTTTGGCATCATCATGGATATTTGGAGCTACAAAAACACTAAATTTTTCTCTAATATCAGTGCTATTTTTAATCAATTCTTTTAAATGTCTGGCAATAGGTATCATTTCCAAGGTGCTTTGACTTCTATCTCTAATCAAGCTCACTTCTATATAGCTTTGTGCTTTTGTGTCCATAGCTACAATATCAGGTTTGTTGCCGCTTGCTGTGTATACGGGCAAGCCTTCATCATCGCTTTTATAATTTGGTATCACGCTTAAATTTTCAAAATGTTGTTTCAAGAAAATAGCGCTTAAAAATTCCAAGCGTAAAGGTTTATCAATGAGTCTTAAAAAACTATCTTTTGATTCTTGCTTGCTGCAAGTAATGAGTAATTCTTGCTTGATAAAATCTTTAGTATAAGTGGTTGCTAGTTCATTCAATTTGCTTGATTTAACGCTTTCATCAGTACTGATTGGAGTAACGCTAACAAGAAAGCTATCCACGATCGCCATGTAGTTAAAAAAGGCGAGTTTGTTAGCTTGAGTGTCGTTTAAATAATCCCTTTAAAAGCCTTATGAGTTTGTAAAATGTAATCTATTTTATTATTTTCATTAGTATTAATATCAATAAACCTACCATTACCACGCAATGAAATAAGTCCTGTAATACGCATTTTTCTAATGTATTCATCAACGGCTTCGTTGATTTGGCTCATTTTAAATCGTATTTTATTAACACTTTCTAAAAGTTTTAGGCATTTTTCATAGATAAATTCATCTGAGTAACTGAATTCTGTTTTATTGATAGTAACAATTTCTTGTCTTAAATGAATAATGTAGTCATAAAGCCCATTGGCGTTATCATCTTTCCAACAAAGTAAAATAGGGATTTCTTTGACAGATAGGGGAGTTAGATTGGCATTTTTGAGTCGTTTTAAAAGCGAGAGTAATAGTTTGAAGGGGTTGTTATGGTTTAAGTTCTTTTTGTAAGGGTTTCCTACTTCATATTTAGACAGAGCGTTTAAAAATATAGCCCCAACTACGCTTTCATCAACGCTTTCTTTAAAAGTATTGTTTTCTTTATCGTAATAAGCAAGAATAAGCATCTTAGCGCTATCGCTGATGAGTATTTTCTCATATTTTGCATAGTAGCAAAAACCAAACTCACACATAAGCTTATACCAAGTGTCAAACCGACTTTCCCATCCATGCTCAAAGCCCATTTCTTTATGCTGTTGTGGGGATATTTCTATAATGCACTCTAACTCTTCATCGCTAAAGATATATTCATTGGAGTCAAATTTTTCTTTCAATTCTTTATTTTGATTGATAGAAGTAGGTCTATAAAGCCTATGAGCCAAAACGGATTTGATAATTTGCATGATTGTTGAAGATTCAAGAGTTTGATTTTCAAACTTTCCTAAAACAGCTAAAAATTGTCCTATTCTTTTAGGGTTTCGCATAGTGGTTGAAAAGCTTAAAATTTTTCGTGCCGGTTTTTTAGTCATAATAATCACCTATAATTAGTTACAAAGATTTCTTGACTATCTTCTTTAATAGTGTTGTCATTATAACTGATATAATTACTTTTGATATTAAAAATATAATATTTTTTAGCCCATTCTTTTAAAATAGAATTGGTCTCTCCCTTGTGATAAATAAGATTAGTTATACCAAATAAAACTCCCTTTTTATCTAGGCTATCTAAAACGCCATATAAGGCTATCTCATTATCGCTATCCCATAACTTGTTGTATTCACTATTGGAGATTAAATAAGGGGGGTCAAAATAAACATAATCATCTTTTAAATAAGTGGTGTGGTTAAGGAAATCAATATAATCATCATTGTGAAAAATGATGGTGTTTTGCTGTATAAAATCTATGTAGTTTTTTAGGGCATTATAAACATTTTCATTGAAATCCACATTACCTACAGGTAAATTAAAAAGCCCTTTAGAATTAAATCTAATCATGTGATTAAACCCATAAATTAAAAGCAAATACAAATAAAGCGTGTTGTTTTGATTGGAATTAAAATCAGCCCTTAGTTTTTCATAAGTTATTTTATTGTATTTAGCGTAGTAAGTTTTTATATATTGTTTTTTTAATTCATCAGGGGCTGTAATCCCTTTAAAAGAGAAAGACAAGCCATAATGAATGATGATTTTAGACAATTCATCAAAAAGCTCACAAGTATTGAACTTGCTTAAAGTTTTATGTAAATTGATAATATTAGTATCTATGTCGTTAGCTAAGTATCTTTTAGCATTAGTGTTTAAAAACACGCTACCCCCACCCACAAAAGGCTCAATAAATTGATTAATGTTATTGGGGAATAGTTTATTGAGTTGTGGCATGAGTTTATATTTATCCCCTACATAGAAAAAGGGAGAACGAATGCCTTTTTTCAAGGTTTCACTTCCACTATAAATAAAAATTCTTTGTGCTCTTTAAAATCAGTTTTTCCTGAATTAAAAAAACCATGAGCCTTTTCTTTAACGCTTAATTTTCCTTTTTGGCTTAAAATTTCCACTAAATCTTTAAAGCCTATTTTATTTTGCGAAGAGCTAGACTTAGAGTTATAGGTATTATTATAAGTTAAAGCAATCCTTTTACAATCTAGTTTTTCAATCAAATCGCTCAATTCTTTCTTGGCATTAGAGCGACAATATTCGCTCATGTTCTCGCATGATGGCTTTAAAGCTGCTCCATAGAGTTTGGGTTTTTTCCACTGCACTAGGTTTTCATAGAGATGATAAAACCGGCTGTATTGCCTTGAATTGTATGGAGGATCAATAAAGACTAAGTCTATTTTTAAGGTTTTAGCCAATTCGTTAGCGTTTTTTCTCTCTATCATGATATTTTTATCATGCTTTATAGGGCTAATAAGTTCAAAAATAAATCTATCTTGCAAAATCTCTTTTTTCCTATAAGCTTCATAATGCCCTACCGTGTTAGCTATCTTATCCATTGAATAAATCAAGCTTGTTAATAAAATATCTTTATTTAATTTATCTAAGTTCAAGCTTTCTATATGCTCTCTAATGCTACCGATTTTGACACAATCTTTATAGCTGAAAAACTTGTCGCTAAAATGTTGGCTAAAATAATTTTCTTCTAGCTTTAAAGCTTGAGTATAATATTCTTTCAGCTCTTCAAGCATCTTAAAATCAGCGTCTTGCCCCATAAAAAAAGCATGATAAATGACTTCATTAGAAAATAAAATATCATTTATAATAATGTTTTTAACATTAGGAATAGTGGCAAATTGACCAGCCACTACCCCACTTCCGGCAAAAATATCGCACACGCTTTTGATATTATTTAATTTTAAATTCCCAAATACCCACTCTATAAGCTTGGTTTTTGAGCCGATATACCGGCGGTTTTTTAGATTAAATCTTTCCACTAGCCACCTTTAAACTAATAGAACAAAACCACTTAGTAACATATAAGATTTAAAAATCACAATCTCTTATTGAGCTTTTTAAAATACCAAAGACTGATGGCTAAGAATACGAAAAAGGGCGATAGAACGCCTATTTCAGGAATGAGTATCCCTGAAATGCTGAACTTCCCTAAAGCAAAGAATAGCCCCCAAACAACGAGCGTGATAATGATAAACTTTAGCCCTAAAAGAGCCAGGTTTTCATAGCGGGCGAGACTGGGCGAAAAATAAGCGATTAAAACGCTTAAAAACGGCACAAAAAAGGGCAAGATCGCAAACACATACAAAAATGAGCGCACTTTTTTCGTGTCCGCATTTTGGCGCACTAAAGCATGCAAGGATAAAAGAGCGTCTGTGATAGAAACCGCAGGCTTGTTTTGATAAATGGTGTCTAAAACTTTGGGGCGGAAATTTTTGAGCGTTTTAAAGGTTTCTAAACGCGTGGTGTTTAAAGCGTTGTTGCCCAATTCAAAACTCAAGGGCATCTCATAGATAGTAGTGTCATGCAAAATCCAATATTTGTCTTCAAAAAAAGCTTCTTTAGCTTCAGCATAAGATTCCAAAGTCTTATCTTTTAGGCGAAAAACCTTGATATTTTGGGCTTTTTGCAATAAGGGATTAATCTTATCAAAATACACGTAATCATCGTTATATTTCACTAACAAATGCTCTGAGACGCTCAAAGAATTGTCTTTATAAATTAAATTTTGCGTTTTTTCTTCCATATACACAAAAGGAGTCGCGTTCAACCCCACATAAACAGCCGTGAAAAACAGGCTAATCAAAAAAATAGGGCTTAAAATCTGGCATTTGGAAAAGCCAATGGAGAGCAGGGCGGTGTATTGGTTGGATTTAATGAAGGTGATGTAAAATAAAACCATCGCTAAAAGCAAGGAAATGGGCAAGGTGTAATTGAGGGCGAATAAAATATCATAGGTGAAAAATAAAATGATCATGTTCGCAGAATCAGGCATTTTATCGGCGTATTTCAGGCTGTCAATGCCTACAAAAAACAATTCCAAAGCTAAAAGCACGATTAAAAAGTATTTGAAATAATACCACCCTACAAATCTAAACAAACGCACTTTAAACCCCTAACTTTCTATTTGTAAAGGTTTTTTAAGCGTGAAACGATTTTGCATGGCGTTAAAATCATGGCTTTCTATAAAAAATTTTAGGGCGTTTTTGGCATGTTCAAACGCAGCGTTTTTAAAAGGCTCTTCGTTTTTGTGGAATTTTGAAAGCACATGCTCAATCACACCAATTCCTTTAGAAATCCCCACCCTCAAGCGGTAATAAGAATTAGAACACAATAAATCAATGGACTTTAAGCCATTATGCCCCCCATTCCCCCCACCCTTTTTAAACCTCACAACGCCTAAAGGTAGATCCAAGTCGTCATGGACAATTAAAAGCTCTTTAATTTTGTAAAAATTTTTAGCGCTTAAAACGCTCTCGCCGCTTAAATTCATGTAAGTTTGGGGCTTGAGTAAGATAAAATCCTTATAAACGCACAAATAAGCGTTGTGTTTGGGAGAAAAAGTGAAAGAAAGATCCAATTCGCTAACGAGCGAATCTAAAATATCAAAACCAGCGTTGTGTCTGGTGTGAGCGTAACGCAAAGTAGGGTTGCCTAAACCTACTAAAAGCGTCATCACCTGAAATCACTTCGCCTTAATCACACCGATCACAGCGATAGAATCATGATCTAAAATCTTAACATTCTCGTGTTTTTCTAAATCGCGCACCAAAATAGACTCATTCACATCTAAAGGGGCTACATCCACTAAATAGTGATCGGGCAAATGCTCTGGAGCGCATTCCACGCTGATACGCTTTTTAGAGAGCATTAAAATCCCTTTATTTTTCAAGCCCACTGGAGTGCCTTGGTGTTTAACAGGGACTTTAAACTTAGACTTCACGCCCTTAGTAACAGCGAGTAAATCCACATGAATAAGCTCGTTAGTAACAGGGTTTTTTTGGTATTCTTGAACCACGACTTCAAAAGTCTTATCCCCTAATTTCACCGGAAAAACCAAATGCTTTTTTTCCTTAAGGTATTTAATGAAAGGGTTTAATTTGAACGCGCAATTCACATTTTCAACGCCCTTTCCATAAATATTTGCGATTAGATAGCCATCTTTTTTTAAAGCTTTAGCGTTAGCTTTAGTAATACTCTCTCTAATAACGCCTTCTAACATGTCAATCCTTTAAAATAAAATAAGGGCTTATTCTATCCAAAAAACCCTTAAAAATCAAAAACTGCTTAAAAGCTTTTCAAAGGATTGTTTGAACGCTATCAAGCCTTCTTTAAGGAGTTTTTGAGCGGTGTTTTCTAAATCAATGTTGTGCGTTTTTAATTCTTTTTTAAACGCTTCAATTTCTGCAATCTTTAAAGGGGTTTGATACTCAGTGTTTGGGGCAAGCAAATAAGCGTTTAAAGCCTCTAGGGGGGCTGTATTGATAGAGTTTTTAAAACACAGTGCTTTAATGTAGTAATCTTTAGCTAAAGAATTGGATTTAACGCCCGTGGATGCAAAAAGGGTGCTTGTTAGCTTATTAGCATGCTGATGGATTTGATAATAGCACTCGGTAGCGTTGATAATCCCGCTTTGAGCTTGCAAATTTTGCGCCACTAAAGGGTCTATTTCTTTGTCAAATCGTGAGACAAACACGCTAATGACCGCTCTTTTTTGCACTTCTTTGGCTAAGATTTGAGCGATTCCACCGGCAATTTTAGGCGAAAAGACTAAAGTTACATTAACAGGAATAGAAGCTTTAGTTAAAGCGCTAATCACTTCAAAAGCGCTCTTACTCGCTGGGACTTTAATCATCACATTAGGGCGGTTTAGTGTTTTGAATAACCGCTTGGCTTCATCAATGCTTTTAATAGCATCATATTCTAAAAAAGGGTCAATTTCTAGGCTAATGTAGCCGTTGCTAGGGTCTTTTTCATACAAAGGCATCAACGCGCTAGAGGCTTGTAAAATATCCTTTAACGCCAGAGTTTCATAAATTTCTTTAGCTTTTTTGCCTTTGAGTTTAGCGATTTCATCTTTATAAAACGCGCTTTTTGTGATCGCTTCGCAAAACAAACTAGGGTTACTCGTCGCCCCGCAAATAGCCCCCTTATTAATGAGCTTTAAAAAGTCGTTTTCTAAAAAATCCCTTTCTATAAAATCGCACCACAAACTGAATTCTTGCATGTTTTATCCTTGTTTTAAATGTTGGTAATAGCTTTTAACGACTTCCTGGTCGCTAAAAAAAATCGTTTTGTCTTTGAAAATCTGAGTGTTTTCATCGCCCTTGCCTAAAATCAATAACACCTCATCGTCTTTTAAATTTTCTAAAGCGTTTAAAATGGCTTTCTTTCGGTCTTTTTCTACAACCACTTTGGAAGAATTATTGATGCCTTTTAGAATATCCTTGATAATGTCTTCTTCGTTCTCGCTTCTGGGGTTGTCTGAAGTTAAGACGATTTTATGCGCGTAATAGCTCGCTACCTCTCCCATTTTAGGGCGCTTGGTCTTATCCCTATCGCCCCCTGCTCCAAAAAGAGCGGTGATTTTTTGGTTTTTAAAGCTTTCAAAGACTTGTTGCATGCCATCTATAGTGTGGGCAAAATCCACAACCACTAAAGGCTTAGAATGCACAATTTCCAAACGCCCCTTAACCCCATAAAAGTTTTCTAATAACGGTGCGATTACTTCTAGCGGTAATTGAGTGAGCAGTTTGACCCCTAAAACGCCCGCTAAGATATTATAAAGGTTGTAACGCCCTAAAAGGGGGGAATGGATGAGGGCGATTTCTTTAAGATTGGGATCTCTTAAATCTTGTTGGTAGCATAAAGACGCGCTAATGGAGGGGTTGAGCGAAAAGGCTTGAACGTTTAAATGCGCTTTTTTATCCAGTGCGTAAGTGTGTGCGTTAATGGGGTTAAAAAGGGCGTTTGTTTCATCTCTGTTGATCACTTTCAAGCCCTCATCTTTAAAAAAGCTGTTTTTAGTGTCCCTGTAATTTTCTAGGCTTTTGTGGAAATCTAAATGATCGCTTGTGATATTGGTTAAGATTTTAAGAGCAAAATCAAGCCCGGCGATGCGTTTTTGGACAATCGCATGGGAGCTCACTTCCATAATAAAATATTCACACCCCAAACGAATCGCTTCTTCTAAATCGCTATAAAGCTCTAAAAGAGTGGGCGTGGTCAAGCCCTTTTCTTTGATGCGTTCATCGTTAATAAAAAACCCTCTTGTGCCTAAAAGAGCGGTCTTTTTATTCAAATCTAAGAGCAAGGAATACATCAAGCTCGCCGTGGTCGTTTTGCCATTAGTGCCAGTAATCCCTACAATTTTCATTTTAAAATCAAAATAGTTTTTAAGCTCGTTAAAATCTAAAATAGCCAGGTTTTTTTCTGTAATGAAAGGAGAGTATTTTTCATTTAAAGGCGTTTTGACAAAAAGGATTTCTTTAGGGTTTTCTAAAACTTCGCGAGTGTTATCGCTTAAAAAAGAATAGGTGTGGTTTTGATAAGTCAGGGTTTTTTTAAGCTTCATTCTTTAAGCCTTATTGGATTTGAGAGCGTCTTCTAAAAGAGAACGCAAAAACTTATCGTAAATAAAAGAATCTTCATGCATGTTTTCAATGTAATTGATCGCTAATTCATAATAGCCATAGTGGTTCAATTCTTTCAAAAATTCATAAAAATCCTCTTTATTGTCAAAAATCACCCTAGAGCTGAACATCAAATCTTCAAACGCTTCCTTAAAACCGCGCTCCAAGCTCAAGCGTTTGAAATCCGCATACAAAATGCCATTCAATTCCTCGCCTTTTTGAGAAATTTGCGCATCAATCTTTTCAGTCATTTGGTTCAATCCCTCATCAAAAGAAGCGATCAAATTGATGATTTGCTCTTCAGCTTGGTTTTTTAAACTCCGTTTTTGCATAGCGATCAGGCTTTGATACAATTCATAAAAGCTATGGGCTTCTTTAGGGAAATCCTTAGCGATGTCGCTTAATAACGCCCCCACTTTGGCTTTTTGGTTGTCTTTATCCAAAAACAACACTTCAGAAAAAAGGCGTAACGCTTCAGCGTAATGGGCTTGCTTGAACGCTAAAAAGCCATCTTTAATCAATGCGCGCTTTTTAAATTCATAATCAAACTTTTGCATGCCTATAATCCTTAAAGCTTATCAAACTCCTTAGCGTTTTCTAAGCACACCACTTCTAAATTGGGGTGAATGTCCATTTTAAGCTGCCTTTCAATGACATTTTTTAAAGTGATTTTACTGCTAGAGCAAGTTTTGCATGCTCCCTCTAAAGCCACATAAATTTTCATGCTTTTCACCCCTAGCACTTCAATATTACCGCCATCTTTGAGCAAGTAAGGGCGGATTTTTTCTATCACAACACGCACCGGTTTTTGTAAATCTTCATCGCTAAATTCTATCATTTTTAAAACTCTCTTTAAAATTTTACTTTAAGATACCATATAATGAGCCATTTTTATCAAACAACGCTTTTTAAGAGTGGCTCAAGGGCTAATTGGATAGAATAAGACCACTACTAGAACAAGGTTTTTATGACGATATGGAAATTAAAAACATCAAGGAGTTTGAAAAAGCTTCTAAAAAACTCCAAAAAGACACTTTAAAGATCGCTCTCGCTCTTTTGTTTCTCATTGGTACTGCTTTGCTCGCTCTTATTTTTGGGCAGGCTAATTCTAAGGGATTGTTGCTCATCTTTGCGGCTGTGATTGGGGGGTATATGGCGATGAATATTGGCGCGAATGATGTGTCTAATAATGTTGGCCCTGCCGTAGGCTCTAAAGCCATTAGCATGGGCGGGGCGATTGTGATTGCTGGGATTTGTGAAATGCTTGGAGCGATCATTGCTGGGGGGGAAGTGGTTTCTACGATTAAGGGCCGTATCGTTTCGCCTGAATCCATTAATGATGTGCATGTTTTCATTAATGTCATGTTGGCTAGCCTTTTGAGTGGGGCGCTGTGGTTGCATGTAGCGACTTTAATAGGCGCTCCTGTTTCCACTTCACACTCTGTGGTGGGGGGGATTATGGGGGCTGGAATGGCAGCAGCTGGAATGTCTGCTGTCAATTGGCATTTTTTATCAGGTATTGTAGCGAGTTGGGTGGTTTCGCCTTTAATGGGGGCTTTGATAGCCATGTTTTTTTTGATGCTCATTAAAAAGACTATCGCTTATAAAGAAGACAAAAAGAGCGCGGCTTTAAAGGTCGTGCCTTATTTGGTGGCGTTGATGAGCTTAACGTTTAGCTGGTATTTGATTATTAAGGTTTTAAAACGCCTCTATGCACTGAATTTTGAAATCCAGCTGGCTTGCGGCTGTATCCTTGCGCTTTTAATCTTTATCCTTTTTAAAAGGTTTGTGTTAAAGAAAGCCCCGCAATTAGAAAACAGCCATGAAAGCATTAATGAGCTTTTTAATGTCCCTTTGATTTTTGCCGCTGCGCTTTTAAGCTTTGCGCATGGGGCTAATGATGTGGCTAACGCTATAGGCCCACTAGCGGCCATCAGTCAAACTTTAGAAGATGCAAATAGCCCTATGGGGAATACCTTAAGCTCTGTGCCGTTGTGGATTATGGTAGTAGGGGCAGCTGGGATTGCTTTAGGCTTGAGTTTGTATGGGCCAAAGCTCATTAAAACGGTGGGGTCTGAAATCACAGAATTAGACAAAATGCAAGCTTTTTGCATCGCGCTTTCTGCAGTCATCACCGTGCTTTTAGCTTCTCAATTAGGCTTGCCCGTAAGCTCTACGCATATTGTGGTGGGCGCGGTGTTTGGGGTGGGCTTTTTAAGGGAGCGCTTAAGAGAGCAATCAAGAAGGCGTTTTGCTAGGATCAGAGACAACATTGTAGCGGCGCACTTTGGGGAAGATTTAGAAGAAATTGAAGGCTTTTTAGAGCGCTTTGATAAAGCCAACTTGAAAGAAAAATCGCTCATGCTAGAGAGCTTGAAAAAAAGCAAGAACAACGCTATCGCTTTGGAATTGAAAAAGAAAGAAAAAAAGTCGCTTAAAAAAGTGTATAAAGAAGAAGTGATCAAACGCTCCATTTTGAAAAAGATTGTTACCGCTTGGCTTGTAACCGTGCCGGTTTCTGCACTTTTGGGGGCGCTTCTTTTTGTGGCTCTTGGTTTTATAGAAAAGTATTTCTAGGGTTTTTAAAGGCTTGATTTTTTAAAGTTAGGCTTAATCTTTTATGTTAAAATTCTAGGATTTTATATTTATTTTATATTTATCGTTAGGTTTAAAGTCATGGGGAGGAATCAAGGAGCTTATTTGGATCCGTCTGAATCAATTTTGATGTTGATGGTTGCTTTTTTATTGGTGCTGTTGAACGCTTTTTTTGTGCTTTCAGAGTTTGCCCTTGTGAAAGTGCGTAAAACCCGATTAGAAGAGCTGGTTAAAATCGGTAATTCCAACGCTAAACTCGCTTTAAAGATGAGTCAAAGACTAGACACTTATTTGAGTGCAACGCAGTTAGGCATCACCCTTTCTTCATTAGCTTTAGGCTGGGTGGGTGAGCCCGCTATCGCAAAATTGTTAGCCGTGCTGTTTGAGTCTATGGATTTGAGAGAAAATCCTATTTTTATCCATTCAATGAGCGTGGTTATAGCGTTTTTAAGCATCACTTTTTTGCATGTCGTGCTGGGCGAAATTGTGCCTAAATCTTTAGCGATCGCTAAATCTGAAAAAGCCGCTCTTTTTGCCGCACGCCCTTTGCATGTGTTTTGGGTCGTGTTTTACCCGGTGGTGCGCTTGTTTGATGTGATCGCTCATTTCTTTTTAAAAAAAGTGGGCATCAATCCTAAAGAGCATGACGGCACGCATTCTGAAGAAGAGTTAAAAATCATTGTGGGCGAGAGTTTAAGAGAGGGCATTATTGATTCAGTGGAGGGCGAAATCATTAAAAACGCGGTGGATTTTTCTGACACGAGCGCTAAAGAAATCATGACCCCACGAAAAGACATGGTGTGTTTGGACGAAGAAAACAGCTATGAAGAAAATGTAGACATTGTTTTAAAAAGCCGCTTCACGCGCTACCCTTATTGTAAGGGTTCTAAGGATAACATTATCGGCATGGTGCATATCAGAGACTTGCTTTCGCGCTCTATTTTTACCCCTAAAATGCATGATTTCAATCAAATCGTTAGGAAAATGATCATCGTCCCTGAAAGCGCTTCCATTTCTCAAATCCTTATTAAAATGAAAAAAGAGCAAATCCATACCGCTTTGGTGATTGATGAATACGGCGGCACGGCCGGGTTGCTCACTATGGAAGATATTATTGAAGAGATCATGGGCGAGATTAGCGATGAATACGATTTGAAACAAGAGGGCGTGAACAAGCTTGAAGAGGGCGTGTTTGAATTAGAGGGCATGCTGGATTTAGAGAGCGTAGAAGAAGTGCTTCACATTGAATTTGACAAAGAATGCGAGCAGGTAACGCTTGGGGGCTATGTTTTTAGCTTGTTAGAACGCATGCCTATGGAGGGGGATATAATCATTTCGCATGGGTATTTGTTTGAGGTGTTGAGCGTGGATGGGGCTAGGATAAAACGCTTAAAAGCGGTTAAACAAGATCAGGGAGAAAATGAAGCATGAAAAAAACAACCCTCTTTGTATTGGGCTTATTATTCAATAGCTCTTTAAGCGCTGTTGATGAGACTTCTAAAACCGAGCCTTCTTCTTTGAATTTGGCTGAAGACAGCCTACCTTTGAACCACCCTAACGCCCAAAAACTCTCCTTAAAAAACGCATGGAATAGGGTGTTATCCAACCATGAAGGCTTGCATGCACAAGAATACGCCATTAAAAGAGCGAGTAAAATGAAATTAGCGGCTAAGCTTTCTTTTTTGCCTCAAATTGATTTGAGCGCGTTTTACGTGTATCTTTCTAACCCTATTAAAATGGATTTTGCCAGCCAAAAACAACCGGGCGTGCAAAAAGCCACCAACCAAATCCATCAAGGCTTGCAAAACATCCAGCAAAATATCCCCCCTCAAGTATTAACCCCTCAAATCCAAGCGGGCATGCAAGGGGTGATGCAAGGTTTTGGGGCTTTGAGCAGCACTTTAGAAGCCCCCTTATTGTTTTCTAAGCAAAATGTGGTGATTGGGGCTTTGAGCATTATTTATCCCCTTTATATGGGTGGGGCAAGATTCACGATGGTGCGCATTGCGGATTTGATGCAAAAAGACGCTAATGAAGTGTATCGTTTGAAAAAGCTTTCCACTTTTCAAGAGCTTGTGAGCGTGTATTATGGCATGGTGTTAAACGCAGAAGTGGCTGAAACTTTAGAAGAGGTGGAAAAAGGCCATTATAAGCATTTCCAAAACGCTTTAAAAATGCAAAAAGTAGGGCAAATCGCTAGGGTAGAAACCTTAGGCGCTCAAGTGGCTTATGATAAGGCCCATATCGCTAGCGTTAAGGCTAAAGACGTGTTAGAAGTTTCGCAACTCTCGTTCAATTCCATTTTGTCTAGCAAGGACGATCTAGCGCCTTCAAGCAAATTAGAGATCCGCACGGAGAAAAATCTGCCCGATTTGAGCTTTTTTGTTTCTTCCACACTCAATTCCTACCCGGTTTTAAAGACTTTAGAAAATCAAGTTCAAATTTCTAAAGAAAACACGAAACTACAGATCGCTAAATTCTTGCCCCAAGTGAGTTTTTTTGGCTCTTATATCATGAAACAAAACAATTCGGTGTTTGAAGACATGATCCCTAGCTGGTTTGTGGGCGTAGCCGGGCGCATGCCCATACTCTCCCCCACAGGGCGTATCCAAAAATACCAAGCGAGCAAATTAGCGGAGTTGCAAGCTAATAGCGAACAAATCCAAGCTAAAAAAAACATGGAATTGCTAGTGAATAAGACTTATAAAGAGACGCTTTCTTATTTGAAAGAATACAAAAGTTTGCTTTCTAGCGTGGAATTAGCCAAGGAAAACTTAAAACTCCAAGAGCAGGCTTTTTTACAAGGCTTAAGCACGAACGCTCAAGTCATTGATGCAAGGAACACGCTTTCTTCTATCATCGTGGAGCAAAAAAGCGTGGCTTATAAATACATTGTTTCATTAGCGAATTTAATGGCGTTAAGCGATCATATTGATTTATTTTATGAATTTGTTTATTAAAGGAAAAAATCATGTCAAACAGCATGTTGGATAAAAATAAAGCGATTCTTACAGGGGGTGGGGCTTTATTATTAGGGCTAATCGTGCTTTTTTATTTAGCTTATCGCCCTAAGGCTGAAGTGCTGCAAGGGTTTTTGGAAGCCAGAGAATACAGCGTGAGTTCCAAAGTCCCTGGGCGCATTGAAAAGGTGTTTGTTAAAAAAGGCGATCGCATTAAAAAGGGCGATTTGGTTTTTAGCATTTCTAGCCCTGAATTAGAAGCCAAGCTCGCTCAAGCTGAAGCCGGGCATAAAGCCGCTAAAGCGCTTAGCGATGAAGTCAAAAGAGGCTCAAGAGATGAAACGATCAATTCTGCAAGAGACATTTGGCAAGCGGCAAAATCTCAAGCGACTTTAGCCAAAGAGACTTATAAGCGCGTTCAAGATTTGTATGATAACGGCGTGGCGAGTTTGCAAAAGCGCGATGAAGCCTATGCGGCTTATGAAAGCACTAAATACAACGAGAGCGCGGCTTACCAAAAGTATAAAATGGCTTTAGGGGGGGCGAGCTCTGAAAGCAAGATTGCCGCTAAGGCTAAAGAGAGCGCGGCTTTAGGGCAAGTGAATGAAGTGGAGTCTTATTTAAAAGATGTCAAAGCGACAGCCCCTATTGATGGGGAAGTGAGCAATGTGCTTTTAAGCGGTGGCGAGCTTAGCCCTAAGGGTTTTCCTGTGGTTTTAATGATAGATTTAAAGGATAGTTGGTTAAAAATCAGCGTGCCTGAAAAGTATTTGAACGAGTTTAAAGTGGGTAAGGAATTTGAAGGCTATATCCCAGCGTTGAAAAAAAGCGCGAAATTCAGGGTCAAATATTTGAGCGTGATGGGGGATTTTGCGACTTGGAAAGCGACAAATAATTCCAACACTTACGACATGAAAAGCTATGAAGTGGAGGCCATACCCTTAGAAGAGTTGGAAAATTTTAGGGTAGGGATGAGCGTGTTAGTTACCATTAAACCTTAAAAAGGATTGTTTTGTTCAAATTGATAAGCGCATGGGTTTTACAAGACAAGTTCTTGTTTATCGTGTGTTTTATATTGCCTTTTTGTTTAGGGGTTTTAGGCACGCAAATCTTTAAACAAGAAATCCCAAGACAGCTCCCTATCGTGGTGGTGGATTTGGATAAAACCACGACAAGCCATCAAGTAGCGTTTGAATTAGGTGCAACGAGCGCGCTTCAAATCAAATACCAAGTGGCTAGCCTTTTAGAAGCCAAACGCTTTTTAAATTCCGCTGAAGCGTATGGGGCGTTAGTTTTGCCTAGAGATTTAGAGAAAAAAATCAAAATGGGGCGAAAGGTGGATTTGCCCTTTTATTATAACGCTGAATACGTTTTGGTGGGGAAAACGCTCAAAAACGCCTTCTTACAAACCGCTTTGACTTTAGACGCTAAAACCTTAGCCACCAAAGCTTTAGTGCGAGATTCTAATTTGATTTCGGCTAAAGCCCAAGCAATGCCCATCATTCTCCAATTGCATGCCCTATATAATGAAGAAAACAATTACACGCAATACCTTTTAAGCGTGATGCTGCCTTGCATGTGGCTTATTTTCATTGCGATTGGCATGCTCAATTTCATTCAAAAAACCTCTAACATGCGCGAGCTTTTGATCAGTATTGTAGCGAATGTGTGCGTGTTTAGTTTTTGGGGGATGGGTATGGCGTTTTATTTTAATTTCATTGGCATGCAGGGGAATTATGCGCATTTGTTGTTGGTCTTTTTGGCGGTAGTTTTAATGGCGCTTATTATGAGCGGGTTTGTGGTGCTAGTTTATGGCATTTCAAAAAGCGTTATTGAAACTGCGGGCGCGATTGGGGTCTATACCGCTCCAAGCTTTGCGTTTGCTGGGGTTACTTACCCGCAAAACAACATGGAAATTTTTGGGGATTTTTGGAGCCATTGCTTGCCTATTAGCCATTTTATGAAGTTCTTTTTACAAGAGGCTTATTATAAGACAGATTTTACCGAGTCTTTAAATTCGTTAATGCCGCTTGTGTTCTTTTTAATCTTTTTAGCTTTAGGGCTTTTGATTTTTTATTTTTCTTTTAAAAAAGACAAGGCTAGCGCATGAATTTTTTTAAAATCCTTTTAATGGAATTGAGGGCTATTGTTTCTCATAAAGGCGTTTTGTTAATCCTTATAGGCGCTCCTTTAATCTATGGCTTATTATACCCTTTGCCTTATTTGAAAGACATCGTAACGCAGCAAAAAATCGCCCTTGTAGATGAAGACAATTCCTTCCTTTCTAGGCAATTAGCCTTCATGGCGCAAAGCTCCAACGAGTTAGAAATCGCTTTTTTTAGCCCCTCTATGCTGGAAGCCAAAAAGCTTTTAAAAGAAGAAAAAATTTATGGGATCTTGCATATCCCTTCGCATTTTGAAGCCAATATCCATAAACAAGTGCCTGTAACGATAGATTTTTATGCGAATTCCAATTACTTTTTGATTTATGGCGCGTTAGCGAATGCGGTGGTGGAGAGCATCAACGCTTTAAATGATGAGATAAGGTTCAAACGCAACGCCCAAATAGAAGAAGCTGAATTAGGGACAGACGGGATTAAAATCAGGCCTATCGCCTTGTATAACCCTAGTGAGGGGTATTTGAATTACGCGCTCTCTAGCGTGTTTATTTTCATCTTACACCAGGTGATGCTCATTGCAAGCAGCATGTTTACTAGCTCCAGGCGTTTGGAATTAGCCCTTTTAGACAAAAAGCAAATCGCTTTAAGGCAATTTGCAAGGCTTTTGATCTTTATGGGAGCGTTTAGTATTTTTGTTTTGTTGTATTTTGGGGCGCTGTTTTCTTTTTATGGGATCGAACGGCATGCGAGCGCTTTAATGGTGTTTTTGAATAGCTCTATCTTTATGCTTGCAACCTTGAGTTTGGGGTTGTTTTTAGGTGCATGGATCAAAAATGAAGCCCACACCACTCAAATCGTTTTAATTTCTTCTTTGCCCTTGATTTTTATGATGGGTTTTGTGTGGCCTTTTGAATCCTTGCCCTCTTATTTACAAGCGTTCGTCCAAATGGTGCCAGCTTATCATGCGATTAGTTTGTTAGGGCGATTGAATCAAATGCATGCGGAATTTATAGATGTTTCCATCCATTTTTACGCGCTTATTGCGATTTTTATTGCGAGTTTTATAGGGAGTGTCTTTAAACTCAGCTCTTTAAAGAAAGCTTGTGAAAACGCTTAAACACCTCATCACTTCCAAGCACCAAACTAAAGCGTCTCGCTTTTTAGGGTATCTTATGCCTTTTGATGATTTTGAAGAAACCCTTTTACAATTGAAAAAAGAGCATTTTAAAGCCGCACATTTTGTAACGGCGTTCCGCTATTCTTTAGAGGGCAAAATCACGGAGGGTTTTAGCGATGATGGCGAGCCTAAAGGGAGTTCAGGGATGCCTGTGCTTAGCGTTTTGAGGCGAAAGGATTTAATCAATATAGGATTAGTGAGCGTGCGTTATTTTGGAGGCACGCTTTTAGGGGTGGGGGGCTTGATGAAAGCTTATGCCACTAGCGCGTTATTGTGCGTAGAAAACGCTCAAAAAGAAAACGCTTTGAAGGATTTTGTGGAGTTAGAAACTTTAAGCGCTCATTATTCTTACAAAGAATTAGACGCTCTTCAGCGTGAAATTAAGAAATTTAGCTTACAATTAAGCAAAAAGAATTTTTCAAACCAAAGCGTGGAAGTGGAAATCAGCGGCGAAAGAGAAAATTTGCAAGCGTTTTTACAACAAAATAAGATAAATTAGGGAGAGTGGTATGGGATTTTTGAATGGGTATTTTTTATGGGTTAAGGCTTTCCATGTGATAGCGGTCATTTCGTGGATGGCGGCGTTATTTTATTTGCCGCGCCTTTTTGTCTATCATGCAGAAAATGCGCATAAAAAAGAGTTTGTAGGAGTGGTTCAAATCCAAGAAAAAAAGCTTTATTCCTTTATCGCTTCGCCGGCTATGGGTTTCACGCTTATCACAGGGATTTTAATGCTGTTGATAGAGCCTGCACTCTTTAAAAGTGGGGGTTGGTTACATGCTAAATTGGCTTTAGTGATCTTACTTTTAGCCTATCATTTTTATTGCAAGAAATGCATGCGCGAGCTAGAAAAAGACCCCACAAGAAGAAACGCAAGGTTTTATCGTGTGTTTAATGAAATACCCGCGATTTTAATGATTCTCATTGTGATTTTAGTGGTTGTCAAGCCTTTTTAAAGACAAGCCATGAAAAAAGAAAAGTCATGAAAAAAGAAAAGCACCTCAAGCAAGAAAAAATCATCAACATGTTTGATGATATAGCCAGCTCTTACGATCAAGCCAACCGCTTGATGAGTTTTGGCTTAGATGTTAAATGGCGAGAAAGGGCTTGCGAGCATGCGTTTTTGTTTTTGGAAAACAAGAAAGCGTTAAGGCTTGTGGATGTGGCATGCGGGACGGGGGATATGCTCATAGCTTGGCAAAAAAGCGCTCTCAATTGCGGCATAGAGTTTAAGGAATGTTTGGGGATTGACCCCTCTAATAACATGCTTGAATTGGCTATCAAAAAATGTGAAGAGCTTGAAAACAAAGCTTCTTTCATCCGAGCTCAAGCCAAAGATTTAAAAGGCGTTGAAAATAACAGCGTGGATATCCTTTCCATTGCGTATGGCTTGCGTAATATCGTGGAAAGACAAGAAGCTTTAAAAGAGTTTTTTAGGGTGTTAAAACCCAGGGGCGTTTTAGTGATTTTAGAATTTTTAAAAAAGGACAACCCCACATGGCTGGATAAAATCTCAGGGTTTTACACGAATAAGGTTTTGCCTTTAGTGGGAGGGGCTATCAGTAAGAATTATGGCGCTTATTCTTATTTACCGCAATCCATTGAGGGATTTTTGAGTTTGGAGGGCTTGAAATTTGAATTAAAAAACGCAGGGTTTGAGATTTTAAGGACTGAAGATTCTATCGCTCAAATTTCAACGACCATGCTTGTTAAAAAAAGCTAAAGGAATGTTATGCAAGATGAATTATTTGAAACCGAAAAAATCCCCCCAAAAAACACTAAAAACGCTAAAAACGCCCCTAAAAAAAGTTTTGAAGAGCATGTTCATTCCCTAGAGCAAGCCATAGATCGCTTGAATGATCCTAACTTGTCCTTAAAAGACGGGATGGATTTGTATAAAACGGCTATGCAAGAGTTGGTTTTGGCTCAAAAGCTTTTAGAAAACGCTTATTTAGAGCATGAGAAACTCCAAACGCCAGACAAAAAGGCTTAAAGCATGCGAGTGTTTGCTTTGCAATTAGAGTCTTTTGAAGAAACCCTCATGCAATCCTTATTCAACTCCATACCCAAGCAAAGCGTGGTGGTGTTGCCTGAATACGTGATCAACCCCTTTTTCCACCATAACATGGGATTGGATGTGAGTGAAATCAACGTGCAGTCTGTGCGAGCGATAGAGTTTTTATCGCAAAAATGCGAAGAACTAGACTTAATCGTTTCAGCCCCGGTGCTTTTAGAAGAACATTCTAAAATCTATAAAAAAATCGCTCTCATTTCTAAGGAAAATATCCAGTATTACACGCAACAACGCCTAATCCCCTATCCTCACTGGGATGAAGAGAGCTTTTTTGATAATGAAAAAAGTGCTTTTAAAGAATTGCTCGTGTTTGAAAGAGACGGCTTGAAATTCGCCCCTTTGTTTGGCTTTGAAGCGCATTTTGATGAAATATGGGTTCAGGCTAAAAATCAGGGCGTGGATGTGGTGCTTTTGAGCAGCGTGGCCACTTTTGAATCCAATGAAAGGTGGCGGCTTTTGTGCCAGATGCGCGCTTTTTGCACTTCTTGCGTGGTGGTTAGGGCTAATAGGATCGGAGCGTATCGCCAAATTATTGTAGAAGAAGATCAAAAAAACGAATTTTTGTGGAAATTTTATGGGGATAGTTTTGTGGCTTTGCCTAATGGTGCTATTGAAGATTCTTTAGAGGGTAAAATGGGGGCTTTGAGCGCTCAAATAGATAAAAACGATATAGACGAATGGGCTAAATTGTGGCATTTTAGAACGATTAAAGAGGGTTGAATGATTGATAGAAAACTTTTATTGCAAGATTTTGACAAGGTGGCTCTTTCTTTAAAAAAGCGTAACCATGTGATGGGTGATGAGTTAGAGCGTTTGCGCGAAGTCATCACGCACTATAAAAAGCAGCTCATTGAATTGGAAGGCTTGCAAGCCTTTCAAAACAAGGTTTCTAAAGAATTTGGTATTAAAATGGCTCAAAAAGCGGATACAAGCGATCTCAAAAAAGAGCTAGAAAACAATAAAATCAAATTGAATGAGCTTTCTAAAAGCGTGGGCGAATTGGAGCAACAAATTGATTTGAAGCTTTCCATAATCCCCAATCTAGTGGATGAAAAAACCCCTTTAGGCACAAATGAAGAAGACAATATAGAAATTAAAAAAATCTTAACCCCTAGAAATTTCACTTTCAAACCCAAAGAGCATTTTGAACTCGCTCAACAAAATGGCTGGATTGATTTTGAAAGCGGCGTGAAACTCGCCAAAAGCCGTTTTTCTGTCATTAGGGGTTTTGGGGCTAAAATTTATCGCACGCTCATTCATTTAATGTTGGATTTTAATGAAAAAAATGGCTTTGAAATCATCTACACGCCGGCGTTAGTGAATGAAAAAATGCTTTTTGGGACCGGGCAATTGCCCAAATTCAAAGAAGATGTTTTCAAAATAGAAAATGAAAATTTGTATCTGATCCCCACCGCTGAAGTAACGCTCACTAATCTATACAACGACACCATTATTAGCGTTGAAAATCTCCCCATTAAAATGACTGCGCACACGCCTTGTTTTAGGAGCGAAGCAGGGAGTGCGGGCAAGGACACAAGGGGGATGATAAGACAGCACCAATTTGATAAAGTAGAATTAGTGGCTATCACGCACCCTAAAGAAAGCGATGCGATGCAAGAGCATATGCTAGAGAGCGCGAGCGAAATTTTAAAGGCTTTGGAATTACCGCACCGGTTTGTGCAATTGTGCAGCGGGGATTTAGGCTTTAGCGCGAGCAACACGATAGATATTGAAGTGTGGCTGCCTGGGCAAAATTGCTACAGAGAAATCAGCTCGGTGTCTAACACGAGGGATTTTCAAGCCAGGCGCGCCAAAATCCGCTTCAAAGAAAATCAAAAAAACCAATTAGTGCACACCTTAAACGGCTCTTCTTTAGCGGTAGGCAGGACGATGGTCGCTTTAATGGAAAACCACCAGCAAGCGGATGGGAGCATTCATATTCCTAAGGCGTTAGAAAAATACCTTTAAGGCTAGTTCGTGCTGAATGAAGAGCAAAATTCATTAGAAGAAAAAGGGGGCGAAAACAAAAACGAAAAAGAAACCCCCCTAAAAGGCATTCATTCTAAAATCCCCTCTTTGAAGCAGGCTTTAGAGCAGACGATTAATAAAATCAAAAGTTCTAAAGAGTTTTTTAAACAGCTTTTACACAATAAAAAAAAGCTTTATATCGCGCTTGGAGCATTGCTTTTATTCATCGTGCTCATTGTGGCTTTGAGTTTGTTACTAGGGCATAAAAAAGAAAATAAACAAACTTCTTTACAAACTAATACCGCCACCACCAATAACGAAACGCCTAATAACACCAACAACGCTAACAACACACAAGCCGAGGGGCAAATAGAGAATTTAGACTTACCCGATTTAATCGGCAAGGACTCCCTCAAACGAAACGATGAAAATCAAGTGGATGCGATCATGAAAAAAGCGAGTCTTTTGTATGAGCAAGGGCAAAAAGATGAAGCCTTACACCTGTTTGACAAAGCCGCTTCTTTTTCGCAAGGGATTGCGAGCCATAATTTAGGGGTGATTAAGTTTAAAGAAAAGGATTTTAACGGGGCGTTGGATTTGTTTGATTCTAGCATCGCTTCTAAAGAAAACGCGAGCGTGAGCGCGATTGATGCGTTAGTGAGCGCTTATCATTTGCAAGATGAAGATTTGTATTATCATTATCTAAAAATTGTGAGAGACACTTTGTATAAAGACTATAAAAAGTCTTTTTATTCCTACGCTTACGCGCTCAAATCCTATTACGCTGGAGAGTATTTTGAAGCCCTTTCGCCTTTAATGCACCCTAATTCCAACGCCTTTTTAAAGCCTAACGCGCGCTTGGCGTCTAAATTGTTTTTGATGTTTAAAGATGAAACGAACGCTTACAAGCAATTACAAAAAAGCGCAAACGCCCAAGATGAGCTTGCTTTAGGGCTTTTGCAGGCGCGTTTGGGCCATTACAAGCAGGCTTTGGAGCATTTGCAGCATTATTTGCACAACTACCCTAAAGATTTAAACGCTTTGATGGCTTTGGAATTGGTGAGTTTGAAAAAAGGCGATACCCTTAAAGCGAGCGAAGCCTTAAAAATAGCCAGCCACACAAAAGAAGATAGCGTGCTAGCCAACTCTTTTTACCCCATCAAGCCCACGATAAACCCTGTTTTTTTAGACAAAGAAAGAGCCAAAGAGCGTTTTTGGAACACGCAATATTTTGAAGGTAAAAGGGATTTTATCTACCGCTTGCTCTTTTATTACGCTCCTTTTAAGGTTTTAGACTCTAAAGAAACCTTAGGCGTGATTGAAGAGGGGCTGTTTCTTTTAGACTCTGATGCACAAAAGGATTTAGAGGGGGCAAGCCTTGCTTTTAAAAGGGGGCGTTTGATGGCGATAGCGGATAAAAACGCGCTCAAAGGGTTGAAAGCGTTAGAAAACAAGTGCTTAAAAAAAGCCCTTTCTTTTTTTGATTTGTCTTTAAAAAACAGCCCCAATAACGCGCTCCTCCATTATAATACGGGCTTGATTTATGCGCAATTAGAAAATTACCACAAAGCCTATTTCCATTTTTTAAGGGCTTTCCATTTGAATTCTGCGGATTATTTGAGCGCGATTTTTGCAATTTTAGCTTCGCATTTCACCCATGAAGACACCACGGAGTTTTTAAGAGAAATCACAGAGAATTTTTATAGTCAGGATTTTTCTAGCCCCACGCAAAAAGCCTTACTCTCTTCGCTCATCGCTTATTTGAATTACCGCACCAATTGGGATATGGACTGGCTTAAAAACGCCCCTAAAAAACTCCCCTTTTATTACGTGCTAGAAGCGGTGTTCGCTAAAGAGAGCAAGGATAAAAAATTGATGGTGCAATCTTTTGGGAATTTAAAAAAAATGCTCCCTAAAGATCTCATCTCTAATATCTTTTATGAAATCGTTTCGTATTATGATGCGAGTATCCGCCACACTTTAAGCATTTACACCCTTTTAGATTCGCGTAAAATCAGTTGGGATCAAACCATGCAAGGGCCCATTTTAGGGCGTCATTTCTACACTTACATGGGATTTATGGTCAATGATTTGGATCATCAAGAAAGATTACTAGAGCAAAAAATCGCCAGTTTAGAAGAGAAAGAAGCCCCTAACGATTGGTTAGAAAATTTAGCGCTAGTGAGTTTGTTTCAAGGCCAGTATGAAAAAGCGAGCGCGTTGTATCAAAACTTAATTAGCGATCTTAAGGACAGTGAGGTGCGTTTAAAAATCCTAGCGGGTTTGACTTATATCGCGCAAAATAATTACAATAACGCCGCTTTATGGCTAGAGCTTGGGAAATTAGACGATCCGAATAATGAAAATATCCGTTACGCTTTGGGGTTGTTGTATCAAAGAAAAGGGGACTTGAAATCAGCGCTAAACCATTTTTTAGCCATTAAAACCTCTGATTTTTCTTCGCCCTATTTTGATTTTGAAATTGATACCAACCTTTTAAAAGAGCGTTTAAACCAAGAAGAAAGGGCGAGTTTTTAGAATAATGGGTTTTGAAAAAAGCATTTTAGGCAATTTAAACGGAGCGCAAAAAATCGCTGCAAGCCACATTCAAGGGCCATTGCTCATTTTAGCGGGAGCTGGGAGCGGCAAGACTAAGACTTTAACGAGCCGTTTAGCGTATTTGATTGGCGCTTGTGGTGTGCCTAGCGAGAACACTTTAACGCTCACTTTCACCAATAAAGCGAGTAAAGAAATGCAAGAAAGGGCTTTGAAATTATTGAACAATCAAGCGTTTATCCCCCCTTTGCTTTGCACTTTCCATCGTTTTGGTTTGCTGTTTTTAAGGCAACACATGAGCCTTTTAAAAAGAGCGTGCGATTTTTCGGTGCTAGATAGCGATGAGACAAAAGCGCTGTGCAAACAGCTCAAAATTTCAAGCTTTAGAGCCAGTATTTCTCAAATCAAAAACGGCATGATGGATTTGAGCATGCAAGATAGCGAATGCTATAAAGCCTATGAGCTTTATCAAAACGCGCTCAAAAAAGACAATTTAGTGGATTTTGACGATTTGCTTTTTTTAAGCCTTAAGATTTTACAAGATAATGAAACCATCGCCAAAGAAACTAGCGAGCGCTACCATTACATTATGGTAGATGAGTATCAAGACACGAACGCCCTGCAATTAGAATTTTTAAAAAAATTGAGTTTCACGCACCATAATTTGTGCGTGGTGGGCGATGACGATCAGAGCATTTATGGGTTTAGGGGGGCTGATATTTCTAACATTTTAAATTTTTCCAAGCATTTTAAAGGGGCTAAAATAGTGAAATTGGAGACCAATTATCGCTCTAGTGCTGAAATTTTAGCGTGCGCTAACTCCCTTATCAGCCACAACCAACACCGCCATATTAAAACGCTTCAAAGTTTCAAAGGCTCGCATAAAAGCGTGGTTTGTAAAGAATATTTGACGCAAAAAGAAGAGAGCCTGGATGTGGCTTATCAAATCAAAGCCCTTTTAAAGAGGGGCGAAAATTTAGAAAATATCGCTATTTTGTACCGCTTAAACGGGCTTAGCCGCAGCATTGAAGAGAGCTTGAACGCTTTGAATATCCCCTATAGGCTTATTGGGGCGGTGAGTTTTTATGAAAGAGCCGAGGTTAAAGACGCTTTGGCGTTCATGCATTTAGTGGCTAAAAAAGACGATCGCTTTTTTATTAAGCGCGTTTTAAACAAGCCCCCAAGAGGCCTTGGCAAGATCACTCAAGAATGGATTTTTTCCCTTTTAGATGATGGGGATTTGAATTTAGAAGAAGCACTAAAACTTGGGGCGTTTAAAGACAAATTAAACCCTAAAAACGAATACGCTTTAAAGAAATTCACCGCTATGATAGGGCGTTTGAGAGAGGCTTTTGAAATTTCAGTAGAGGAGTTTTGCGCTCAGTTTTTAGAAGAAACCAACCTTTTAAAAAGCTATGAAAAAGAAGACAATTACGAAGAAAGGGAGGGCTTTGTTAAAGAGCTTTTAACCTTATTGAAAGAGCATTTTAAAACTAACCCCACGCATTCTTTACTGGATTTTTTGAATGAAAGCGTTCTAGATGCCCATAATACAGAAAACGCGCAAAAAGTGAGTTGCATGAGCGTGCATATGAGTAAGGGATTAGAGTTTAAGCATGTGTTTGTGATCGGGTTAGAAGAGGGGTTTTTCCCGCATAGGGGGTTCAATCAAGAAAGCGATTTAGAAGAAGAAAGGCGCTTGGCTTACGTAGCGATCACTAGGGCTAAAGAAGAATTACAACTTTCTTATGTCAAAGAGCGTTCGTATTTTGGGAGGAAAATTTCTTGCTCGCCCTCTGTGTTTTTAGAAGAAGCCAAGCTGCTCCAACAAGACAAGCCTCCTAAACAAAATCACCAAAAAAATACGCCCATTAAAGTGGGGGATTTGATCAAGCATAAGATTTTTGGCACCGGTAGGGTTTTAGGCGTGGAAAAGGGCTTGAGCGGTTTGTGCTTGAAAATCAATTGCGGAGGGAATATCTATGATAAAATCTCAGAAAAATTTGTAGAAAAAGTGGATAACGGGTTTTGAAAATTTTAATCCTTTTTTTCATGGTTTTACGCACGCTACTAGCTATGGATACCAACATGCTTAAAGCAGAAATTAAAGAAATTTACCTCAAAGAATACCAAGACTTAAAATTAGAAATTGAAACCATTAACTTAGAAATCCCAGAGCGCTTTTCTAACACTTCCATTTTAAGCTATGAATTAAACGCTTCCAATAAGCTTAAAAAAGACGGGGTCGTGTTTTTAAGGTTGGAAAATGAGCCTAATTTACGCCTACCGGTGCGTTATAGCGTGATAGGCAGCATGCAGGCTTTTAAAAGCATAGAGGCGATTAAAAAAGACGAGAACATCACCGCTAACAACACCAAAAAAGAACGCGTTTTGTTTGGCGCGCTTTCTAACCCCTTGTTAGAGGGTGCAATTGGTAAAGTGAGCGCGAAACATTTTATCCCCCCTGACACGCTTTTAAGCATGGATAAAACCCAAGCTTTAATCATCGTGCGTAAAAACGACATCATCACTGGGGTGTATGAAGAGGGGCAAATCAGCATAGAAATAAGCCTAAAAGCCCTAGAAAATGGCGCGCTTAATCAAATCATTCAAGCGAAAAATTTAGAAAGCAATAAAATACTCAAAGCGAAAGTGTTGAGCAGCTCTAAAGCGCAAATCTTATAAAGGATATTCATGAAATTGGTTTTAGGCATCAGCGGGGCGAGCGGGATACCCCTAGCCTTGCGGTTTTTAGAAAAATTACCTAAAGAAATTGAAGTTTTTGTCGTGGCGTCTAAAAACGCGCATGTCGTGGCGTTAGAAGAATCGAATATCAACCTTAAAAACGCCATGAAAGATTTACGGCCTGGCGCGACTTTTTTCAACGAGCAAGACATCCATGCGAGCATTGCCTCAGGGAGTTATGGTATCCATAAAATGGCGATCATTCCAGCGAGCATGGACATGGTGGCTAAAATCGCGCATGGCTTTGGGGGGGATTTGATTTCTAGGAGTGCGTCTGTGATGCTTAAAGAAAAGCGTCCCTTACTCATTGCCCCTAGAGAAATGCCTTTAAGCGCTATCATGTTGGAAAATTTGCTCAAACTCGCCCATTCTAATGCAATCATTGCGCCGCCGATGATGACTTATTACACCCAGAGCAAGACTTTAGAAGCGATGCAAGATTTTTTAGTGGGGAAGTGGTTTGACAGCTTAGGGATAGAAAATGACTTATACCCACGATGGGGAATGAACTGATGCAAAAAATCGGCATTTACCCGGGCACTTTTGATCCGGTCACTAACGGGCATATAGACATCATCCACCGCTCTAGCGAATTGTTTGAAAAGCTCATTGTCGCTGTGGCGCATTCAAGCGCTAAAAACCCCATGTTCAGTTTAAAAGAGCGCTTAAAAATGATGCAACTCGCCACCAAAAGTTTTAAAAATGTAGAATGCGTTGCGTTTGAAGGGCTGTTAGCTAATTTGGCTAAAGAATACCATTGTAAGGTGTTAGTTAGGGGCTTAAGGGTGGTGAGCGATTTTGAATACGAATTGCAAATGGGCTATGCGAACAAATCCTTAAACCACGAATTAGAGACCTTGTATTTCATGCCCACTTTACAAAACGCTTTCATAAGCTCTTCTATCGTGCGATCCATTATCGCGCATAAGGGCGATGCGAGCCATTTAGTGCCTAAAGAAATTTATCCTTTGATTTCAAAGGCTTAAAATGTATGTGGTGTTAGAAGGCGTTGATGGCGTGGGCAAAAGCACTCAAGTAGAATTATTAAAAGACCGGTTTAAAAACGCCCTTTTTACCAAAGAGCCAGGGGGGACAAAAATAGGCGAAAGTTTAAGGCGTATCGCTTTAAATGAAAACATCAGCGAATTGGCTAGAGCGTTTTTATTTTTAAGCGATAGGGCTGAGCATGTAGAAAGTGTGATCAAACCGGCATTGAAAGAAAAAAAGCTCATCATTAGTGATAGGAGTTTGATCTCTGGCATGGCTTATAGCGAGTTTTCAAGCTTGGAATTAAACCTGCTTGCCACTCAAAGCGTCTTGCCTGAAAAAATCATTCTTTTACTCATAGATAAAGAGGGTTTAAAACAGCGCTTAAGCCTTAAAAGTTTAGACAAAATAGAAAACCAAGGTGCAGAAAAATTACTCACAATCCAGCAAAAGATCAAAACCCATGCTTATGCGCTAAAAGAAAAATTCGGGTGCGAAGTTTTGGAATTAGACGCTCAAAAAAGCGTTGGGGATCTGCACCGCCAGATTGCAGCCTTTATTGAATGCGTTGTTTAACTTGTTTGAAGCTTTCTTTTAAGCCCCTTTGTTCAAATTGCTTGAACGATTTGCCCTTAAATTTAAAAGTAAGGGTTTTAGAGGGCGTGAGCGTGTATAGTTTTTACGCTTATAGCGAAATAGAAGAGCTCATTAAAAGCAAATACGCGCTGATTGGCTCTCGCATTTTGCCCTTGCTTTCTCAAAAAGCCGGCGCGGAATTTGTGAAAATCCTAAAAGAAAAAGGCTTGAGCGCCCCCCTTTATGGCATCGCCATTGATGATAAAATCAAATCCTTTTACTCGCATTCAGCCGCGCTTTTAAAAGGCTTTTGTCAAGGCAATTTAAAGCCCACTTACGGGCGTTTAAGGGCTAATAATACTATTTCGTATGCCGGAAAAAGCTTAGAATTTCGCGCCAATAACCCACGGGATTTCACCTTCAAAGGCGACAAAAATTTAGATTATTTTTTATTAGATGATATTATCACCACCGGCACCACCCTAAAAGAAGCCTTAAAATACCTTAAAAACCTAAACATCAAAGTGCACTTTGCAATCGCGCTTTGCAGCGCGGATGAATGAGTTATAATTTTAATTTTTAAAAGGATAAAACCATGCAAGCTTTTCGGTTAGAAGATGATGTTGATGACTATGTTAAAAAAGAATTGACAAAATTAGGGCTTATGAAAAATAAGGATTTTAATGTTAAAAGCCAAATGAGTCCTAGCCTTAAAAACGCCCTTTTGAATGCGAGTAAAACTAAAGATAAAACTTCTTATGGCGAGCCAGATTTTAGTTTAGAAAAATACACGCACCCTAAAAATAAAGAGAGCGTTATCCCTATAATCATAGAAAACAAACTTTACGCTAAAAATTTAAAAAAGCTCAAAAACAGCGCGCTGCAAAACGATGACCATTCCATTTCAAAATACGCCGTGAATGGGGCTTTACACTACGCTCAAAATATCCTAAAAAACAAAGAAAAGTATAAAGAATGTATCGCCATAGGCATAGCCGGTGATGACGAAGAAAACCTTTTGATAGAAGTGTATTATGTTTTTGCAAGCGGAATCAATTCGCACAAACTCACTAACGCTAAAAACCTGCATTTTTTAGAAAATCAAGAATCGTTTAACGCTTTTTATAAAGAATGCACGCTCACTGAAGAAGAAAAACATTTTATCTTAATCAAAACCAAAGCCGATCTAAACGAAACCGCTAAAAAACTCAACCGCCTTATGCATAACCACAACATCACCGCGCCTCAGCGCGTGCTATATGTGAGTGGCATGCTTTTATCCATGCAAGAAATTAAAGGCAAAAAAGAGGGCTTAAAACCAAGCGATTTAAAAGGCGAATTGACTGATACTAGCCGTGATGGTGTTTTAGTGTTTAACCAAATTAGCGAATTTTTAAAATACGCTTTAGGGGATGGTAAGGAATTGGGCATTGTTTTAACCCCGCCTTATGTAACTAAAATGATGAGCGAACTTTTAGGGGTTAATGCGAAATCTTTTGTGATGGATTTAGCCACAGGGAGCGCGGGATTTTTAATTTCTTCTATGGTGCTAATGATTGAAGACATTGAAAAAACCTATGGTAAAAACACCACTAAAGCGAACGAAAAAATAAAAGACGCAAAAACCACGCAACTTTTAGGCGTGGAGCTTAACGCTGAAATGTTTTCGCTAGCCACCACTAACATGATTTTAAGAGGCGATGGCTCAAGCTTGATCATCAAGGGCAACACTTTTGAAACCAATAAAAAGATTTATGAAGATTTTAAACCCAATATCCTTTTATTAAACCCTCCTTTTAGCTACAAAGAAAACGGCATGCCTTTTATCAAGTTCGGGTTAGAGTATATGCAAAAGGGCGCTTTAGGCGCGATCATTATCCAAGATAGTGCAGGGAGCGGGCAAGCTTTAAAATCCAATGTTGAAATTTTAAAAAAACATTCGCTTTTAGCGAGCGTTAAAATGCCCACCGATTTATTCATGCCTCAAGCCGGGGTGCAAACCAGCGTTTATATTTTTAAAGCTCATGAGCCACACGATTATGAAAAGCCCGTTAAATTCATAGACTTTAGAAACGACGGTTTCAAACGCACCAAAAGAGGCTTGAATGAAACCTCTAACCCCACCAAACGCTACGAAGAAATCATTAAAATTTACAAAGCCGGCTTAAACGCTAAGGTTTCTAAAGAGCTGTGGGGCGATTTAAAAACCATCTATATTGAAGATTTTATCGCTAAGCCACATGAAAACAAGCATGCTAAAGACTTTAATTTTGAAGCGCACCAAAAGAATGAGACTAAACCCGAATTAGAGGATTTTAAAAGAACGATAGCCGATTACCTTTCTTATGAAGTGGGCTTGATTTTAAAAAACCAAACGCCCCCAAAGTGATTGGCCCCCTTAGTAGCCAGCTCAACGCTATTAAGTGGGGCGAGTTCAAATTAGGGGATTTGTTTGAAGTGTTGTCAAGTAAGAAAATTTATCATGCCAACACGATAAAAATCCATGACACGCAAATAAAAAACAGCTACCCTTATGTCGTGCGCGCTGCAACCAACAATGGTATAAAAGGCTTTATTGTAGATGACCCACATTATACTAATGAAAAAAATACCCTTTCGTTCGCGCAAGACACTTTCACCGTGTTCTATCAAAAACAACCTTATTTTACAGGCAATAAGGTTAAAATTTTAAAACCAAAATTTGCTTTCAAAAGCCCTAAAATTTTACATTTTATAAGCACGATTTTGCAATTTATTTTAAAACCCTTAACTTGGGGGCTAGGCTCTACAACAGAAAGCATTGCGGAATTTAAATTTTCTCTACCCCTAAAACCCACCGCTAACACTCAAACCCTTGATGATGTAGATTTCAATTTCATGGAAAAATTCATAGCCGAACTTGAGCAGTGTCGGCTCGCCGAACTTGAGGCTTATTTAAAAGCTACAGGGCTATCAAACACCACCCTTTCTAGTGATGAAGAAAACGCCCTTAACCTTTTCAATAATTCTGGGGGGGGTAATACCCCATGCGGCTTAACATGGCAAAGCTTCAAATTAGGGGATTTGTTTGAAGTGTTGCCATATAAAAAACGCTTTGATGCTAATAAGGTTAATATTTACGCTAGCAAAACTAAAGATACTTACCCTTATGTTGTGCGCACAAGCCTAAATAATGGCATAAGGGGTTATTTAAAAGAAAATACAAATTTTTTAAATGCGGGAAACACTATATCTTTTGGGCAAGACACCGCTACAATGTTTTATCAAGAAAAGCCTTATTTCACAGGGGATAAAATCAAAATTCTACGATGCAAAAATCCTAATTTTAATAAGATAAATGCTTTATTTTTTATCACAAGTTTAACAAAGGCTTTTAGAAATTTTTCATGGGGGAGTGCGAGTTTTAGTGTTAGCATAATAGAAAATCAAAATATTTCACTCCCCACCAACCAACATGGCGAAATTGATTTTCATTTCATGCGCACCTTTATAAACGCTCTAATGAAACAAACCATTCAGGGCGTGGTTCAATACAGCAGCGCTAAAATACAAGCTACAAAAGAAGCCATCAGACAAGAAGCACCAACCCAAAAAGACTCGTTATTTTGAAAGAGATGAGGTCAAGCTTGTGTTACAATAAACTTAAAATTTGCTTGATTGAAGAGGGTTGATGCATGGAAGAGCTTAAAGAGGGGACTTTAGCGTTAATTGATACTTTTGCGTATTTGTTTAGAAGCTATTACATGAGCGCTAAAAATAAGCCTTTAACGAATGACAAGGGCTTTCCTACAGGGCTTTTAACGGGGCTTGTGGGCATGGTTAAAAAATTTTATAAAGATAGAAAAAACATGCCTTTTATCGTGTTCGCTCTAGAAAGCCAGACTAAAACTAAAAGGGCTGAAAAATTGGGCGAATACAAACAAAATCGCAAAGACGCCCCCAAAGAGATGCTTTTACAAATCCCTATCGCCTTAGAATGGTTGCAAAAAATGGGTTTTGTTTGCGTGGAAATAAGCGGGTTTGAAGCCGATGATGTGATCGCTACTCTAGCCACGCTAAGCCCTTATAAAACGCGCATTTATTCTAAAGATAAGGATTTTAACCAGCTTTTGAGCGATAAGATCGCGCTTTTTGATGGCAAAACGGAGTTTTTAGCGAAGGATTGCGTGGAAAAATACGGGATTTTGCCGAGTCAATTCACAGATTATCAAGGCATTGTAGGGGATAGCAGCGATAATTACAAGGGGATTAAAGGCATTGGGAGCAAGAACGCTAAGGAATTGTTACAACAATTAGGGAGTTTGGAAAAAATCTATGAAAATTTAGACTTGGCGAAAAATTTACTCAGCCCTAAAATGTATCAAGCCCTTATACACGACAAAGGAAGCGCGTTTTTAAGCAAAGAATTGGCCACTTTAGAAAGAGGATGCATTAAAGAATTTGATTTTTTAAGTTGCGCTTTTCCTAGCGAAAACCCCTTATTGAAAATTAAAGACGAACTGAAAGAATATGGTTTTATTTCCACTTTAAGGGATTTAGAAAATTCCCCTACGCCCTTAATTGTAGAAAACGCCCCTATATTAGATAGCGTGCCTATATTAGACAACACCCCTAAAAAATCGCACATGATCGTTTTAGAAAGCGCTGCGCCTTTGAGCATGTTTTTAGAAAAATTAAAAAATCCTAACGCTAGGGTTTTTGCACGCTTGGTGCTGGATAAAGAAAAAAAAGTTCTGGCTCTAGCGTTTTTATTACAAGATCAAGGCTATTTTTTGCCTTTAGAAGAGGCGTTATTTTCGCCCTTTTCTGTAGAGTTTTTGCAAAACGCTTTTTCTCAAATCTTACAGCATGCGCAAATCATTGGGCATGATTTAAAACCTTTATTGAGCTTTTTAAAAGCCAAATACCAGGTGTCTTTAGAAAACATCCGCATCCAAGACACTCAAATTTTAGCGTTTTTAAAGAATCCGGAAAAAGTGGGGTTTGATGAAGTTTTAAAGGAATATTTAAAAGAAGAATTAATCCCGCATGAAAAAATCAAAGATTTTAAGACAAAAGCGGAAAAATTAGAACTTTTAAGCATGGAATTAAGCGCTTTAAAGCGTTTGTGCGAGTATTTTGAAAAAGGGGGGCTAGAAGAGGGCTTGCTCACTTTAGCTAGAGACATTGAAACGCCGTTTGTGAAAGTTTTAATGGGCATGGAATTTCAAGGCTTTAAGATTGATGCGCCTTATTTCAAGCGATTAGAGCAGGAGTTTAAGAACGAATTGCATGTTTTAGAGCGCCAAATTTTGGATTTAATTGGCGTGGATTTTAACCTCAATTCGCCCAAGCAACTTGGCGAGATTTTGTATGAAAAATTAGGGCTTCCTAAAAATAAAAGCCATTCTACTGATGAAAAAAGCTTGTTAAAAATCCTAGACAAGCACCCAAGCATCGCTTTAATTTTAGAATACAGAGAACTAAATAAGCTTTTTAACACTTACACCACCCCCTTATTGCGCCTAAAAGACAAAGACGATAAAATCCATACCACTTTCATCCAAACCGGCACAGCTACCGGGCGTTTAAGCTCGCATTCGCCTAATTTGCAAAATATCCCGGTGCGATCGCCTAAAGGCTTACTCATTCGTAAAGGCTTTATCGCCAGCTCTAAAGAATATTGTTTGCTAGGGGTGGATTATTCGCAGATTGAATTGCGCTTATTAGCCCATTTCAGCCAGGATAAGGATTTAATGGAGGCGTTTTTAAAGGGGCGAGACATCCATTTAGAAACTTCTAAGGCGTTGTTTGGTGGAGATTTGGCCAAAGAAAAACGATCCATCGCTAAAAGCATTAATTTTGGGCTGGTGTATGGCATGGGGAGTAAGAAATTGAGCGAAACTTTAAACATCCCTTTAAATGAGGCTAAAAGCTACATAGAAGCGTATTTCAAACGATTCCCTAGCATCAAAGATTATTTAAACCGCATGAAAGAAGAGATTTTAAAAACTTCTAAAGCTTTTACTTTGCTTGGGCGTTATCGGGTGTTTGATTTTACCGGTGCAAATGATTACATCAAGGGCAATTACTTGCGAGAGGGCGTGAATGCGATTTTTCAAGGGAGCGCGAGTGATTTATTGAAATTGGGCATGCTCAAAGTGAGCGAGCGTTTCAAAAATAACCCTTCAGTTAGGCTGCTTTTGCAAGTGCATGACGAATTGATTTTTGAGATTGAAGAAAAAAACGCCCTAGAGTTGCAGCAAGAAATCCAACGCATCCTCAATGATGAAGTTTATCCTTTGAGGGTGCCACTAGAAACGAGCGCGTTTATGGCTAAGCGTTGGAATGAATTAAAAGGGTAGTTTTTTAATTGAGTTTAAGAAAAAATATATTATTATTTCTTTATAAGTAATACTTAGCCATTTTAAGCTAATATAATATAAAGTGATTATCAAAAATAAAGGGAAAAGACTGAATGTTGAAAAGAATTATATTCTTAGGGGCTTTGGGTGTTGGAGCGAGCGCTGAAGAGAGCGCGGCTTTTGTGGGAGTCAATTACCAGGTGAGCATGATACAAAATCAGACTAAAATGGTGAATGACAACGGCTTGCAAAAGCCTTTGATAAAGTTCCCGCCTTATGCAGGAGCCGGTTTTGAAGTGGGCTATAAGCAATTTTTTGGTAAGAAAAAATGGTTTGGCATGCGTTATTATGGGTTTTTTGACTACGCGCACAACCGCTTTGGCGTGATGAAAAAGGGCATTCCGGTGGGCGAGAGCGGGTTTATTTACAACAGCTTTAGTTTTGGAGGGACGACTTTAACGGAAAGGGATTCCTATCAAGGGCAATATTATGTCAATTTATTCACTTATGGCGTGGGGTTGGATACGCTGTGGAATTTTGTGAATAAAGAAAACATGGTTTTTGGTTTTGTGGTAGGAATCCAATTAGCGGGGGATAGTTGGGCAACGAGCATCAGTAAAGAGATTGCTCATTATGCAAAACACCACAGCAATTCCAGTTACAGCCCGGCCAATTTCCAGTTTTTATGGAAATTTGGGATCCGCACCCATATCGCTAAACACAATAGCCTAGAATTAGGGATTAAAGTGCCTACGATCACGCACCAGCTTTTCTCTCTTACCAACGAAAAGGGATACACCTTACAGGCTGATGTGCGTAGAGTTTATGCGTTTCAAATCAGTTACTTGAGGGATTTTTAACCCCTTTTTAGATACAATCACGCCTGAAACTATCCATTTAAAGGTGTGAAAATGGCAAATTTAGAAAATTTAGACTGGAAAAATTTAGGCTTTAGCTACATTAAAACGGATTTTCGCTTCATCGCTACTTATAAAAACGGCTCTTGGTCGCAAGGCGGATTGGTGAGCGAAAACGTGTTGCAAATCAGCGAAGGCTCGCCGGTCTTGCACTACGGGCAGGCTTGTTTTGAAGGCTTGAAGGCTTACCGCTCTCAAAACGGGAAGGCTCTACTTTTTCGCCCTTTAGAAAACGCCAAACGCTTGCAAACTTCATGCGAAAGACTGCTCATGCCTAAAGTGAGCGAAGAATTGTTCTTAAGGGCATGCGCTGAAGTAGTGAAAGCGAATCAAAAATGGCTCGCTCCTTATAAAAGCGGGGCGAGTTTGTATTTGCGCCCTTTTGTCATAGGCGTAGGGGATAATTTGGGGGTAAAGCCGGCCAATGAATACCTTTTTATCGTGTTTTGCGCACCGGTGGGGGCGTATTTTAAGGGGGGTATAGAAAAAGGAGGGGCTAGGTTTATCACTACGGCGTTTGATAGGGCCGCGCCTAAAGGCACCGGTGGGGTGAAAGTGGGGGGGAATTATGCTGCAAGCCTGTTAGCCCACAAAATGGCCACAGAGCAAGGCTATGATGATTGCATTTATTTAGATCCTACCACGCACACTAAGATTGAAGAAGTGGGGGCGGCGAATTTTTTTGGCATCACGCATGATAACGCCTTTATTACTCCGCATTCGCCAAGCATTTTACCAAGCATTACCAGAAAAAGCTTGATGGTTTTGGCTAAAGAATATTTAAATTTGAAAGTGGAAGAAAAAGAAATTTTGATTGATAAATTAGATGCGTTTAAAGAAGCTGGAGCGTGCGGGACAGCTGCGATCATTACGCCCATTAAAGAAATCGCACACAATAACAAGTCTTATTTTTTTGAAGCGCCGGGCCATATTACTAAACAACTCTATGATTTGCTTTTATCCATCCAGCAGGGCGAACAAGAAGCCCCCAAAGATTGGATTTTTGAAGTTTGCTAAAAGGTTAAAATTTATAGCTGTATGCCGCATAAAATAAGGGCGAAGTCTCAAAGCGTTTGGAGCTAGAAAGCAATCTGGCGGTGGGTAAGATTTTAAACCCTAATTCAATGCGGTGTCTTAAAAAAAGCGTGAGCATGACCCCCCCATTAATCGCTAATCCCCCTGAAACCACAGAATGTTTAAAAAACTTGAAATTTTGCTTGTCTGTATAAACGACTAAAGCCCCCCTAGCTCCCCCAAACGCCCCCAAATAATGCTTATAACTCCCTAAAGGAAACTCCATAATCACATCCAAACCCACCGCAAGCATGGTAAAAAAAGAGTTGGTAGGATCTTTATGGCTTTGGTAATTCACTTTTCCTGACCCAAGATCCCATGCAAAAACCCCCCTAATCCCGATATATTTTTTAAAAAAACTTTGCACGCCGGTTTTTAAATTGAGCGTCGCAATCCAATCTTTCATTTCCTGGCCTTGATAGTCCTTAATGGCCTCTACAGCGCCAAACCCTCCTAAAAAATACCACCCGCTTTTTTTACGAGTGAGCTTTTGGCGGTTAATGATGCTTCTATAGAGTTCTTCATGGGCTTCTTGGTAATTTTTTTTAGGGGTTTTATTATGCAAAATAGGCATTGCATCAAGGGGAAAGACAGCAAAACCCCCCATTAAGAAAACACAAAAAAAAATGATTTTTTTAAACATTTTAAAAATAATTAATCCTTTATTAAACAGAATATTGTTTAACCTTTTGTTTTATCATTGTGTTAAAATAGTCGTTTTAACAAACAAAATTTTGTTAATAGATTTTACCTAATCTAAGAGAGAATATATTTTAATGAAGACAGAGAAACAAAAATTTTTGGAGATGCGTAAAGATGGGGCGAACTCTGTGCTGATTTTAAGAGGTGATTGGGATTTTAAAACGAGCGTGTTTCGTTTAGATGAGTTGAAAAAAAATTTATTAGATCATCAAGGGTCTTTAAAAATGGATTTTTCAGGGTGCCAAAAAGTGGATTTTGTTTTTGGCATGTTTTTATTTGATTTAGTTAAGGAGCGTTCTTTAAACATTGAATTGTGCAACGTGAGCGAGAATAACGCATGCGCTTTGAAAGTGGTTAAAGACTGGCTTGAAAAAGAAGAGGATTTAGAGTCTAAAAAAGCGGGCAAAAAATACGAGCTTATGATCACTAAATTGGGTAAGAGTATCGTAGAGACTTACAACACCTTTTTAAACGCGTTCAATTTTTGCGGCATGATTTTATTTTACTTCATTAAAAGCGTTTTCAACCCCAAACGCTTTTGCATCACTCCTTTGCTCTATCATATCAATGAATCCGGGTTTAAGGTTTTGCCCATAAGTATTTTAACGGTGTTTATCGTGGGGTTTGCCGTTGCTTTACAAGGGGCTTTACAATTACAAGACATGGGCGCGCCTTTAATGTCGGTTGAAATGACGGCTAAACTCGCTTTAAGAGAGATCGGCCCTTTTATTTTAACCCTTGTGGTTGCTGGGAGGAGCGCGAGCAGTTTTACCGCGCAAATTGGGGTGATGAAGATCACTGAAGAATTAGATGCGATGAAAACCATGGGCTTTAACCCTTTTGAATTTTTAGTGTTGCCTAGGGTGTTAGCTTTAGTGATTGTTTTGCCTTTATTGGTGTTTATCGCTGATGCGTTCGCCATTCTTGGGGGCATGTTTGCGATTAAATACCAATTGGATTTGGGCTTTCCAAGCTATATAGACAGACTGCATGACACAGTGGGTTGGAATCATTTTTTGGTAGGGATTGTCAAAGCCCCTTTTTGGGGGTTTGCAATTGCGATGGTAGGGTGCATGCGCGGGTTTGAAGTCAAGGGGGATACTGAGAGCATTGGGCGCTTGACCACTATTAGCGTCGTGAACGCGTTGTTTTGGATCATTTTCTTAGACGCTGTTTTTTCTATCATCTTTTCTAAGTTGAACATATAATGAACGCTATTAACCATCAAGTCTTAATTGAAGTGAAGGATCTCCATAGCGCTTTTGGGAACACCATTATCCATAGGGGCGTGAGTTTTAGCGTGCATAAGGGCGAAGTGATGGCGATTTTAGGGGGTTCAGGGAGCGGTAAAAGCACACTTTTAAGGTGCATGATCTTGCTCAATCGCCCTACAAAGGGGGAAGTGTTGCTTTTTGGGGAAGATATATGGAAACTCAAAGAAAGAGAGCAGCAAAAGATTTTTAACCGCTGCGGCATTTGCTTCCAGTTTGGGGCGTTGTATAGCTCTTTAACGGTTTTAGAAAATGTGGGTGTCATGCTAGAGCAATACGGCGCTTATTCTAAAAAAATTGTTGAAGAAATTTCTAAAATGTGGATTGAAAAAGTGGGTTTGCCCCCTAGGGCTTACCACCTTTACCCCTATGAATTGAGTGGGGGGATGAAAAAGCGCGTGGGTATAGCTAGGGCTATGGCGACTAATCCAGAGATCTTATTTTTAGACGAGCCAACAAGCGGGCTAGATCCTTATAGCGCGGGCAAATTTGATGAACTGATTATGACGCTCAAAGAGAGCTTACAGCTTACGGTGGTGATGATTACGCATGATTTAGATTCCGTGCATGATTGCGTGGATCGATTCATCATGCTCAAAGACGGGCTATTGGAGTTTAATGGGGATTTAAAAGATTTTATTAAAAAAGCTCAAACTCAAGGGCTAGATGAAGGCAATTTATTCAATTCAAGACGAGGAGAGAAATTTTGGAAAGGCATGTGAATTACACTTTAATCGGCGGGCTCTTCTTTTTATGCTTAGTGTGCATGGTAGGCTTTATTTTATGGCTAGGCCATTTGGGCTTAGATGACGGAAAATATTATGAATATGTGGTCTATACGGACAAAGACTTGGGAGGCATTGCGACCAACTCGCCCGTTAATTACAAAGGGATTCAAGTGGGTAATGTCATCAAGGTGGGTTTTGTAAAGGATAAAGTGGGGGTGGTCCGTTTGGATTTGATGATTAAATCCAGCGTCAAGATCCGTAAAGACTCCAAAGTGGCGGTTTCTTCTAGAGGGCTTATGGGGTTAAAATTTTTAGCCTTAGAGCAAAGCCACAATGAAGAATTTTATGGCAGTGGCGATAAAGGGGAGCGGATTTTGATCTTTAAAGAAGGGCTTATGGATCGCTTGAGCGTGGATGCTAACCAAGCGATGCAAGAAGTGATGAAAGCGATTAAAAACATGAATAAGATTTTAGACGATGAAAATGTGGAAAAGTTCAAGCACATTCTTGCTTCAGTAGATGATCTCATCGCTAACTTGGATTCAAGAAAGACTCAATTTGATGCCTTGATTGGCAACGCTAACAATCTTGTTTCTAATGTCAATAATGTGGCTTTAGATGTGGATAAGCGCCTAAAACAGGGGCAATACGACTTTAAAGCGATGTTCACTCCCTTAATCATGCAAGCACAGTTGAGTTTAAGAAACATTGATAATTTTGTGGAAAAAGGCTCTGCTTTGATAGATAAATTTGACGCTAACCCCTATAAAACGATTTTTGGAGAAAGGAAATAATCATGAGAGCTGCGGCGATAAAAATCTTTTCACTCTCATCAGCATTAGCCTTATTGCTTCAGGGTTGCTTGAGTATCAATTTAAAACAAATGCTACCAGAGATCAGAACTTATGATTTGAATGCGAGTTCTTTTGAAATCACGCAATGCCCTAAACCTTTGACTGAAGTGAGGCTCATTAGTATTTTGAGTGCGGATTTATTCAACACTAAAGAGATCGTGTTTAAAGCCCAAGACGGGCAGATCACGCATGGGAAACACCAAAAATGGATAGACTTGCCTCGCAACATGCTAAAAACCATGTTCATGCAAGAAGCGCAAAAAGCATGCTTAGGCGTGGCTTTGCCCCCTTATGGTGCGGGCGCGCCCACTTATGCGGTCCGTTTTACGATTTTATCGTTTTCTCTTTTAGAAAAAGAAAATTCTACCTATAGGGCGGAATTTGCACTAGGCTATGATATTAGCGTGAAAGGCGATTCGCATTCTGGAGTGATCATTAAGCATGAAAATATTTCTAGCTTGGAAAATAAAACGACCAAAACGAGTAAAAATGGCAATCAAGATTTTCAAGAAAGTGCGATACAATCCCTCCAACATGTAAGCGAACAAGCGATGCAAGAAGCGATTTCTTTGATTAAAAAAGCCATTGAAGCGCAAAGCGTAAGCCCGTTAAAAAAATAAACATAAGGAGGAATTGTTTGAACTTACGATTGGTTGGAGCAAGCGTTTTAACCGCTTGTGTCTTTTCGGGGTGTTTTTTTTTAAAAATGTTTGATAAAAAACTTTCTAGCAATGATTGGCATATCCAAAAAGTAGAAATGAACCATCAAGTGTATGACATTGAAACCATGCTCGCTGATAGCGCCTTTAGAGAGCATGAAGAAGAGCAAGATTCCTCTCTCAATACCGCTTTACCTGAGGATAAGACAGCACTTGAAGCCAAAGAGCAGGAGCAAAAAGAAAAAAGAAAACACTGGTATGAGCTTTTCAAAAAGAAGCCAAAGCCTAAAAGCTCTATGGGAGAGTTTGTGTTTGACCAAAAAGAAAATCGTATTTATGGCAAAGGCTATTGCAACCGGTATTTTGCCAGCTATGTATGGCAGGGCGATAGGCATATTGGAATTGAAGATAGCGGGATTTCAAGAAAAGTGTGTAAAGATGAGCATTTAATGGCGTTTGAATTGGAATTTATGGAAAATTTTAAGGGTAATTTTACGGTAACTAAGGGCAAGGATACGCTCATTTTAGACAACCAAAAAATGAAAATTTATTTGAGAACGCCTTGAGTTTATGTTTTGTGTTTTAAGTGCGATCTAAAATCAAAAAACATTCTAAATGATAAAGAGATTAAAAAATTTTTAAAAAATAGGAGTAAAAATCATTCTTTTAAGGGGATAGGGGTATTTTGAAACAATTCTCCCCCTACAACCCTCCAACTAAATCCCTCTAAACCCCATAAAGATCGCTTTTTAAGGGATTATCGCTTGGCTTTTCGCAAGCTTTTTATTATTTTGATCGCAAAAGATGCTTTGAGCGTTTTTTAGATTTGGCGTCAAAGCCCCCTAAAAGGACTTTTTTAAATCAAAAAGAGGGTTTAGGGGTTTTGTCTGTCATTATAGGGAGTTCTGGATAGAGTATTTTAGGTTTTTTACCCTTTAAGGCTTCAAAGAAGGTTTCAATTTTTTTCGCTTCTGCATCACTGATTTCAATGCCTAACTGGATAGAGCCCATTTCTTTAATCGCATCTTTAACATCCCAAAATTGCCCGTTATGGAAATAGGGCATCGTTTCGGTGATATTCCTTAAAGTAGGCACTTTCACAAGCCCGTTTTTATCGCCTTTGAAATCGCCTACATTAGCGAATTTATAAGGTTTGACCACCCCAAAAGGCTGCATCGTTCCCCCAAGATTGATGCCGTTATGGCAAGCCACACAGCCTTTAGAAATGAATAAATCCAGCCCCTCTTTTTCGGCTTTACTGAGCGCTTTAGGATTGCCTCTTAAAAAATCATCGTAACGGCTTGGGGTGATGAGCGTGGCTTCAAACATAGCGATACTATCAGCGATCAATTTAAAATCAATTTTGACTTTAGAGCCATAAGCTTTTCTAAAGAGTTTGACATAGCCTGGCATGGAATTGATTTTTTCTACCACCACTTTGGGATCAGCCCCCATTTCAAAAGAAGACTGGATCGGCCCTTGTGCTTGTTCGTTTAAATGCGTAACCCTGCCATCCCAAAACTGCACATCGTTAAACACAGAGTTATACACCGTTGGGGAGCTTAAAAGGTGGGGGTTTTTCTTCCATTGAGAACCTACCGCGCTTGGGACTAAATCCACCCCGCCTAAGCCCAAATTATGGCATGTGTTGCAAGACACGAGATAGGAAGTGGAAATCCTAGGGTCAAAATAGAGCATTTTGCCCAATTCCACTTGAGCGGAGGTCATGATTTCGCTGTTTTTAGCGCCAATGCCCACATCTCTGGTTTTTTTGATTTGGTATTCTTTGAGCGCTTTGCCCATAGGCATGGGTTCTAACTGGCTTTCCCTCGCTTTTTTGATCAATTCTAAATCGTTTAGGGCATGAGCACAAGAAAAAGCCAGACAAACGCCCAACAAAATGGATTTTTTCATGATGAACTCCTAAAATAGCATTAAAAATAATAAAAACTTTCTTATTATAACCACCATTTTAAAATAATTTACCACTAAATGAACTGATAAAGAGTTTTTTAAAGAGCGATAGGTATAATGGCGTTAAATCCAAATAGGGGTTATACAATGAAAGAGAATAAAGCCTTCACGCATTTGCACTTGCACACAGAATATTCGCTTTTAGACGGGGCGAACAAGATTAAAATTCTAGCCAAACGCATTAAAGAATTGGGCATGAAAAGCGTGAGCGTAACCGATCATGGGAACATGTTTGGAGCGATTGATTTTTATACGAGCATGAAAAAAGAAGGCATTAAGCCTATCATCGGCATGGAAGCGTATATCCATAATGACGACAACCTTTCTAGCAAAGAAACCAAGCAGCGCTTCCATTTGTGCTTATTCGCTAAAAACCAAGAGGGCTATGAAAATTTGATGTTCTTAAGCTCTATGGCGTATTTAGAAGGGTTTTATTATTTCCCGCGCATCAATAAAAAACTTCTAAAAGAGCATTCTAAAGGCCTTATCGCTTCTAGCGCGTGCTTGCAAGGGGAAGTCAATTACCATTTGAATACTCATAATGAGAGAAACCGCAAGTATGGGGCTAAAGGCTATGATGAAGCCAAAAAAATCGCTTGCGAATACCAAGAGATTTTTGAAGACGACTTTTATTTAGAAATCATGCGCCATGGCATTTTGGATCAGCGATTCATTGATGAGCAGGTCATTAAAATGTCTTTAGAAACGGGGTTAAAAATCATTGCCACCAACGACACCCACTACACCATGCCTAATGACGCTAAGGCTCAAGAAGTAGCGATGTGCGTAGCGATGGGTAAAACCCTAAACGATAAGGGGCGCTTGAAACACTCCGTGCATGAGTTTTACATCAAGTCCCCTGAAGAAATGGCAAAGCTCTTTGCAGATATTCCAGAAGCTTTAGAAAACACCCAAGAAATCGCTGATAAATGCGTTTTAGAGATTGATTTAAAAGACGATAAAAAGAACCCCCCAACCCCTCCAAGCTTCAAATTCACTAAAGCTTACGCTCAAAATGAGGGGCTGAATTTTGAAGATGACGCTTCTTATTTTGCTTACAAGGCTAGAGAGGGCTTGAAAGAGCGCTTAATTTTAGTGCCTAAAGAAAAGCATGATCAATACCAAGAACGCTTAGAAAAAGAAATTGAAGTCATTACGAGCATGAAATTCCCGGGGTATATGCTGATTGTGTGGGATTTTATCCGTTACGCTAAAGAAATGGGCATTCCTGTAGGGCCTGGTAGGGGGAGTGCGGCCGGGAGTTTGGTGGCTTTTGCTTTAAAAATCACGGATATTGACCCCTTGAAATACGATTTGCTCTTTGAAAGGTTTTTAAACCCCGAAAGAGTCAGCATGCCTGATATTGATACGGATTTTTGCCAACGCCGGCGTAAGGAAATCATAGAATACATGATTGAAAAATACGGCAAATACAATGTGGCTCAAGTCATCACCTTTAATAAGATGTTGGCTAAAGGCGTGATCAGAGATGTCGCAAGGGTTTTGGACATGCCTTATAAAGAAGCGGACGATTTTGCCAAACTCATCCCCAACCGATTAGGCATCACGCTTAAGGGTTATGAAAAAAATGGCGAGTTCATAGAGGGGGCGTGGGAATTAGAGCCTAAAATCAAGGAATTAGTAGAAAGCAATGACACCGCTAGACAAGTGTGGGAATATTCGCTCAATTTAGAGAATTTAAACCGCAACGCAGGCGTGCATGCGGCAGCTTTAGTGGTGGATAGCCAAAAAGAGTTGTGGCACAAAACCCCTTTATTTGCCTCTGAAAAAACCGGCGGTATCGTTACGCAATATTCCATGAAGTATTTAGAGCCGGTGGATTTGATCAAGTTTGACTTCTTGGGGCTTAAAACCTTGACCGTGATTGATGATGCGCTTAAAATCATTAAAACGCAGCATAACATTGATGTGGATTTTTTATCGTTGGATATGGACGATCCGAAAGTGTATAAAACGATCCAAAGCGGGGATACGGTGGGGATCTTCCAAATTGAATCCGGAATGTTTCAAGGGCTTAACAAGCGCTTAAGGCCTTCAAGCTTTGAAGACATTATCGCCATTATCGCGCTAGGCAGACCGGGGCCTATGGAATCAGGCATGGTAGATGATTTTGTGAATAGAAAGCATGGCGTTGAGCCTATCGCTTATGCGTTTAAAGAATTAGAGCCGATTTTAAAGCCCACTTACGGCACGATCGTCTATCAGGAGCAGGTGATGCAAATCGTGCAAACTATCGGCGGTTTCAGTTTGGGTGAAGCGGATCTCATCCGCCGCGCTATGGGGAAAAAAGACGCTCAAATCATGGCGGACAATAAGGCTAAATTCGTAGAAGGCGCTAAAAATTTAGGGCATGATGGTCAAAAGGCGGCTAATTTGTGGGATTTGATCGTTAAATTTGCCGGCTATGGTTTCAACAAATCGCATTCAGCCGCTTATGCGATGATCACTTTCCAAACGGCGTATTTAAAGACTTATTACAAGCATGAGTTCATGGCAGCGATGCTCACTAGCGAATCCAATAAGATTGAATCCGTGGCGCGCTATATTGATGAGGTCAGGGCTTTAGAAATTGGAGTGATGCCCCCGCACATCAATTCTTCTATGCAAGATTTCAGCGTGGCGGAGTTTAAAAACCAAAAGGGCGAGTTGGAAAAGAAAATCGTGTTTGGTTTAGGAGCGATTAAAGGGGTTGGGGGTGAGCCGATTAAAAACATCATTGAAGAAAGGGCTAAAGGGGATTATAAGAGTTTAGAAGATTTTATTTCACGAGTGGATTTTTCTAAACTCACTAAAAAATCTTTAGAGCCATTAGTGAAATCAGGGAGCTTGGACAATTTAGGCTACACTAGAAAAACCATGCTCGCTAACTTGGATTTGATCTGTGATGCCGGGCGCGCTAAAGACAAGGCTAATGAAATGATGCAAGGAGGCAACTCCCTTTTTGGAGCTATGGAAGGCGGAGTTAAAGAGCAGGTTATTTTGGATATGGTTGATTTGGGCGAACATGACGCTAAAACGCTTTTAGAATGCGAATATGAGACTTTAGGCATCCATGTTTCAGGCAATCCCTTAGACGAGTTTAAAGAAGAGATTAAGGGCTTTAAAAATTTAGTCAAAAGTATTGATATTGAAGAGTTAGAAATCGGCTCACAGGCTTATTTGCTGGGCAAAATCATGGAAGTTAAAAAGAAAATTGGCAAACGAAGCGGTAAGCCTTATGGCACAGCGGACATTTTGGATCGATACGGCAAGTTTGAACTCATGCTGTTTGAAAAGCAATTAAACGCTTTAGAAGAGTTGGATATTAGTAAGCCTTTAGTGTTTAAATGCAAGATTGAAGAGCAAGAAGAAGTGGCGCGATTAAGGCTTTTTGAAATCTTGGATCTAGAGAGCGCTAGAGAGGTTAAAATCCCTAAAGCCCGCTATAAAGACCCTGAAAAGCAAAAAGAAGATGTGCGCGAAATCCCCCCCATGGAAATACTCGCCTCCAGCTCTTGCTCTTTGGCGATCGTGTTAGAAAATGATGTGAAAAAAGAGTTTTTAAGGCAGATCAAAGAGAGCGCTCTAAAACACCAGGGCAAACGCCCCTTGTATCTGATCATCAAAGATAAGGATAAGCAATTCAAAATCCAAAGCGATCTAATGGTAAATGAAAAGATTAAGGACGATTTTAAAGAATTAGAGTGGAGGGATTTAGCTTGAGGATCAACCAATTTTTAGCCCATTACACCAAGCATTCAAGAAGAGAGGCTGAAAAATTGGTTTTAGAGGGGCGGGTGAAAATCAACCATGAGCATGCCAAACTCGCTAGCGTGGTTAAAGAAAACGACAAGGTGTTTTTAGACAAACGACTCATCAAACCCTTAAAAAACAAAAAATTCAGCGTGCTGGTTTATCACAAGCCAAAGGGCGAATTGGTGAGTAAAGTAGATCCCTTAAAACGGCGCGTGATTTATGAAAGCTTGGAGAAAAAATACGCCCATTTCGCGCCGGTGGGGCGTTTGGATTTTGCAAGCGAGGGGGTGCTACTCTTAAGCGATAGTAAGGCGGTGGTGAGCGCTTTGATGCATGCGAATTTAGAAAAAGAGTATCTTGTTAAGATTCAAGGCTTTGTTACAAGAGAGATAGAAAACGCCATGCAAGAGGGCTTGAAATTAGAAAACGCTACTAAGGGAGCGCACCAAAAAACCCCCATTAAAAGCATGGAATTTGCCCCCTTTATTGGTTATGAAATCATCAAAAACCATGCCAAATATTCTAAACTGAGAGTCATTATCAATGAGGGGAAAAACAGAGAATTGAGGCGTTTTTTTGCGTTTTTTAACGCTGGAGTGTTGGATTTAAGGCGCGTTCGTTATGGTTTTGTGAATTTGAATGCCTTGCCGGTAGGGAAAATGCGGTTTTTAAACCGCCAAGAATACAACGAATTGCATGCGTTTATGGCTAATAGGGCTAATACTAAAGGGGATTAGCGCTTGAAATATGCTATACTTCGGCGGTTGGGGGAAATAAAAATTAAGGATTATCATGTTAGAAGTGATTAACGGGAAGAATTACGCAGAAAAAACCGCTCATCAAGCGGTAGTGGTCAATGTGGGGGCGAGTTGGTGCCCGGATTGCAGAAAGATTGAGCCGATTATAGAAAATTTAGCCAAAACTTACAAAGGCAAGGTGGAATTTTTTAAGGTTTCTTTTGATGAAAGCCAGGATTTAAAAGAGAGTTTAGACATTCGCAAGATCCCTACTTTGATTTTTTACAAAAACGCCAAAGAAGTGGGGGAAAGGCTTGTAGAACCTAGCTCTCAAAAACCGATTGAAGACGCTCTAAAAGCGTTATTGTAAAGGGCATCATAAAGGGCGTTATCAAAGAGCCTTATTGTAAAAATAAGAGTTTAAAAATCTTTTAACTCTTTTTTTATTTAGTCTTTTTTTCTATAGTCCCTTTTTTTAGCCCCCTTTTTGATAGGGGACTAACTTCAAATAGCTTTTATGTTATTTCTTTATCTCAAAAAATCGTTTTTATCGTTTTTAAATCAGCATGTTTGTCAAAAAAGTTTCTTTAATTAAGCTAAAAATGAGCGAATTTGTGGTATTAATGCTTGCAGTGTGAAATTTGTAGGGCTAGAACTTGTAAAATGTGAAAAAAAAGACGCATAAAATGCTAAAATCCGCAAAAACACTGACGATGTGTTTAGATTAGAAGTTTAAAATTAGGAACGGAAGTATCTGTTTTAAATTTTGAATAGGGAGTTTCTATCACTATGGTATTGAAAACAAAATTAAAAATTATAAGCTCGGTGATTTTGAGTGCTTTATTATGGGTGGGTTGCTCAAGCGAAATGGCAACTTATCAAAATGTGAATGATGCCACTAAAAATACGACTGCAAGCATTAATAGCACGGATTTATTGCTAACCGCTAATGCGATGTTAGATTCCATGTTTAGCGACCCTAATTTTGAGCAACTCAAGGGCAAGCATTTGATTGAAGTCTCAGATGTGATTAACGACACCACGCAACCCAATTTGGACATGAATCTTTTGACGACTGAAATCGCGCGGCAGTTGCGGTTGCGATCTAATGGGAGGTTCAATATCACAAGGGCGAGCGGAGGGAGTGGCATTGCAGCGGATAGCAGAATGGTGAAACAGCGCGAAAAAGAACGAGAGAGCGAAGAGTATAATCAAGACACCACTGTAGAAAAAGGCACTTTAAAAGCCGCTGATTTATCTTTAAGTGGTAAAGTATCTAGTATCGCAGCCTCTATTAGTAGTTCTAGGCAGCGTTTAGACTATGACTTCACCCTAAGCCTTACTAACAGGAAAACGGGTGAAGAGGTATGGAGCGATGTTAAGCCTATTGTGAAGAACGCTAGCAATAAGCGTATGTTTTAAGTTTATATTTGAAAGGATGAACGATGAAAAATCAAGTTAAAAAAATTTTAGGGATGAGTGTGATAGCAACGATAATGATCGTAGGTTGTAGCCATGCCCCAAAATCAGGTATCAGTAAAAGCAATAAGGCATACAAAGAAGCGACTAAAGGCGCTCCTGATTGGGTAGTAGGGGATTTAGAAAAAGTGGCGAAGTATGAAAAATATTCAGGGGTCTTTTTAGGAAGGGCTGAAGATTTGATCACTAATAATGATGTGGATTATTCTACTAACCAGGCTACAGCGAAGGCTAGGGCTAATTTAGCGGCGAATTTGAAATCCACTTTACAAAAAGATTTGGAAAATGAAAAAACCAGAACGGTAGACGCTTCTGGTAAAAGGTCCATCAGCGGCACTGATACTGAAAAAATTTCTCAATTAGTGGATAAGGAATTGATCGCTTCTAAAATGCTTGCCCGCTATGTCGGTAAAGACAGGGTTTTTGTTTTAGTGGGCTTGGATAAGCAAATTGTGGATAAAGTGCGCGAAGAGTTGGGCATGGTTAAAAAGTAGGGTTTAATGAAACGCCTTGCTATCGCGTTCGCTTTGGTATTGGGAGTTGCGTGGGGGAAATCCTTGCCTAAGTGGGCGAGAGATTGCTCAAAAGAAGTGCGGATTGAAAAGACTCAAACCAAAGATGAAAAAATTTTAGTGTGTGGGATGAGCGATATATTGCTTTCGGATATGGATTACAGCTTGTCCTCAGCCAGACAAAACGCCTTAGAGAAAGTGATGGAAGCTTTCAAGGGGGATAAAATAGAGATTAAGGCTAGTGAGCTAAAGGCCACTTTTATTGATACGGATAAAGTTTATGTGCTTCTCAACATCACTAAGAAACACATCGCTTTAACGAATGAGTAAGGATTAATAATGAAAAAGATTATTCTTGCATGCCTTATGGCTTTTGTGGGTGCCAATTTAAGTGCAGAGCCCAAGTGGTATAGCAAGGCCTATAACAAAACAAACACCCAAAAAGGCTATCTTTATGGGAGTGGTTCAGCCACTTCTAAAGAAGCTTCTAAACAAAAAGCGTTAGCGGATTTAGTGGCGTCTATTAGCGTGGTGGTTAATTCCCAAATCCATATTCAAAAAAGTCGTGTGGATAATAAGTTAAAATCCAGTGATTCGCAAACGATTAACTTAAAAACCGATGACTTGGAATTGAATAATGTAGAAATTGTCAATCAAGAAGCGCAAAAAGGGATCTACTACACCAGAGTAAGGATTAATCAAAACTTGTTTTTGCAGGGTTTAAGGGATAAGTATAACGCTCTTTATGGGCAGTTTTCCACCTTAATGCCTAAGGTTTGTAAAGGGGTTTTTTTACAGCAATCTAAGAACATGGGGGATTTGTTGGCTAAAGCGATGCCTATAGAAAGGATTTTAAAAGCGTATTCTGTCCCGGTGGGTTCGTTAGAAAATTATGAAAAAATCTATTACCAAAACGCTTTCAAACCTAAAGTGCAAATCACTTTTGATAATAACAGCGATGCAGAGATTAAAAACGCTCTCATAAGCGCTTACGCTAGAGTGCTAACCCCTAGCGATGAAGAAAAACTCTATCAAATCAAAAATGAAGTTTTCACAGACAGCGCTAATGGCACCACACGCATTAGAGTGGTTGTTAGCGCGAGCGATTGTCAAGGCACGCCCGTATTGAATAGAAGTCTTGAAGTGGATGAAAAGAATAAGAATTTTGCTATCACGCGCCTGCAATCTTTGCTTTATAAAGAATTGAAAGATTATGCCAATAAAGAAGGGCAGGGCAATACGGGGTTATAAGCAAGGTATTAATCTTGCTTTATGCTTATTCATTCAGTTTTATAGCGTCATTATTTTGTTTAGTGTGGCGTTTTCGCACCCATTAAAATAACCCTCTGAAAGTTTGTGGCTTTTGTTCTCGCCAAATAAACTAAAACATCATTCAACACTCTTTATCCCACAAACCCATCTAAAACCACACCCGCTAAAAACTAAAATTAACAAAAACTAAAATCTTTTTTAAGAGTCTACACGAGCGAGCAAAAAGAATGACAATCAATAAAAACGAATTTTACAACAAATTTTAACAACTTGGATGCTCTCACAATCTATTACGCTTTGCATGGATTGCGCAAAGAACCTCTCTTAATACAATCTTTATTTTTTTAAAACCCTGATTTTAGCGCTCATTAAATCGTGGTTTAAGGCTTTTTTGATGTTTTCAAATTGGCGTTTTTTGTTTTTAAGGCTTGTGATCTCATGATCCAAATCGCTTAAAATGTTAGCGATAGCGATTTGTTCGTTTAGAGGGGGTAAAAGGATTTCAAAATCTTTCAAGGTTTGCTTAGTAATTGTTTTAATAATGCTTCCATCTGCTTTTCTTTTTTCTTCTTCAAATTTCGTAAAAAGACTTAAAACAAAAAAATATTTATTTACATCATTAAGCGTATTGTTATCAAAAATTAAAATTGTTCTATCACAATAACAATCATATTGTGTTAAAGCAACTCTACCGATTGTCCCTTGTAGGGTGATAATCACGCTATTTTTTGGAACAAAAACGCTCATGGGTTGTGCAATTTTGCTGATTTTTTGTTTGGTTTTTTGGGTAAGCTTAAAATTTTCACCCACATCATAAACTTGCACAAATGGCATACCATTATCACTATATCATTGTGGATTGCCATAAGGTTGCGGAAAAGAACCTCGCCTATATTTATAAGTCCCAAGCCTCACTCTTTGCCAATTTGAGGGCGTTGTTAATGCGTCCATGCGTTCTTTTGAATGGTTTTAAAAAAGATAGTGCGTTCTAATTTTAGGGTGTTATCAAAAGCGTTTTTAGGGTTAAAATCCAGCCTTAATAGCAAGATTTCAATGTTTTTAACTAGCGAACTTGTTTTGATTTTAGAAGGGTTGTTGTGGAATAAGTCATTCCTGGCTTTTCGTATCAAGCTGAAAGTCTTTAAAAAATGTTCCCAAGTGCCATAGACTGGCAAAACATACTCGTTGTATGTTTTGTAATCTGCAAATAAGGGTTTAAAATCGCTCCAATACATTTTAATAATGGTTTCTAAATCGCCAAGAGTGAATAAATTTAAGATTTGAAAGCCATTGTATCCTTTTAAGCTTTCTAAATGGTGGGTGTGTTTTAAGCGTTCAATCTTATGGTTAAGCTTTTTAGATAAAAACCAATCGTCAATATCCTTGCTGCTGTGTTTTTGAGCCAAAATAACCGCCATTTTAGAACGCAAAGCCGTTTCAAAAAAATGTATCCATAAAAAAAGCATGTGGTGCGTTTTAGTTCGTTTGTTATAAAAATGCATTAAAAAATCAAAAAGGTTATTGATTTCATTTTCTTTATTGGGGTATTTTTGTAACACGATACCCAATTCCTTACTAGCGCCTATGAGATAGTCATAGTGTAACACGCTAATAGATTTTTTTAATTGATCTAAACCCTTATTTTTGAAAGCAAGGGGGTTTTTTAGGGCTAGATGCTTTAAAATACGATTAAAAACTTCATTTTCAAGTTCCATTAAATTTCCTGTGCTATAATCTCTTCTAGTTTGGAGGTCTCATAGCGAGGATACGCTAGTCAAAAGGCACTCCAAACTTTTTAATATCAAACGACAATCCCCAAATCTTTCAAATGCTCTAAAACTTTTGATTCGCTCTCTTTGACTTCTTTATCTAATTCTAACAAGCTGTTAGAGTAGCTTGAAATGATTTCATTAAGGGTGCTAGTAAAAGCGTTGATGCGTTTTAAAATCTTGTTTTCTAGGGCGTTTTTCAAGCTGTTAAGCCATTTGTCTTGGATGATGGGATCTTTAATTTCACCTAATTTCAAGTTTTTATATTGGTGGAACGCTTTTAATTCCAGCTCCTCATGGGTTTTATTTTTCATTTTTAGCGCCTTGTTTTTAGCTTCTAGCAATTCTAAAGCGGTTTTTAGGATTTCTTTATCTTCTGAATCGGTGGCGTTTTTTAGCTCTTTTTTCAAAACGCTTTCATTGACTTTCAACTCATAAAAAAGCCCTTCTTCGTTAGAATGCTATTCTATAAATTCATCTAAAAGAGCCTCTTTTTCATTGAAGGCGTTTTCTAATTCTTCTAATTCTTTCGCTTCTTTTTCAAAAAAGCGTTGTTTGATCAAGTTTTTAGGGATTAGATCGCTTTTATAGTAGGTTTTTTGAATGACAAAATCCGGCTCCTCTAAATAGTTGGCTTTTTTGTTTTTGTCTTTTAGGGGGGTTAATTTTCTCAATTCTTTAGTGCTTCTAAAGCCATTGAATGAAAGAAGAAACCAATCGTCTTGCAAGACTTCGTTATAGTAATCTTTGAAGAGCTGATACACGCCGTATTTGTCTAAAATTTCCACCTTTTCAAATTCTTTTAAAACCTTTGAACAAACGCTTTCTATGAGGGTTTTTGGGTTAAAACCTAGCTCTAAATGGTTAAAAGTTTCAAATAGATTCAATCGGTCAAAAGCGTTTAAAACAGAAGCGTGGAAGGTTTGGTATTCTAAGCTTTGAATGATTAATTCTTTAATGTTTTCGCATTCTGTTTTTAAAGCGTAATAACCCTCTTTATCGCTCTTTTTAAAAAGCGTGTTTTTAAGCTCTTTAAACACTTGAAAATAAGGGGCGTAGGCTTTTATTTCGTTTTTGGGCAAATAACTCGCTTTGTGGCTGTTGATTAAAGCGAACAAGTCTTTTTCTGATTCTGGTTTGGCGGCAATGTAGCGCGGGATATTCAAGTTATAGTCGTTAGCGCTGATTTCTTCTAGGCTCACCATTTTGGAATAATAAGGGATTTCTTTGTAAGCGTTAAAAGTGTCTATCATTTTTTGGACATCTTGATCCCTTAAGCGGTTTTTATTGCCGTCTTTTTTAAAATCCTTGCTCGCATCGATCAAAAAAACGCCCTTTCTGGCGCGCGCGTTTTCTTTGTCTAAAACGATCACGCATGCAGGAATGGAAGTGCCATAAAAAAGATTAGGGGCTAGGCCTATCACGCCTTTAATATAGCCTTTCATTAAAAGATTTTTTCTAATTACTCCCTCAGCGTTCCCCCTAAATAGCACCCCATGGGGTAAAATCACTGCCCCTTTGCCTGTGTTTTTTAAGGATTTGATGATATGGAGCAAAAAAGCAAAATCGCCATTTTTTTCAGGGGGCGTGCCGTCTTCAAAACGATTGAAACGATCGTTAATGACTTGCTTGCTTTTAGGGTCTATGCTTAGCCCATCAGTCCAGTTTTTCAAGCTAAAGGGAGGGTTAGCCACGACATAATCAAAGGTTTGTAGCATGCCATTTTTAATAAAAAGGGGGTTAGAAAGGGTGCTAGAACCCCCCTTAGCAATATCAGCAGTAGCGCTATTGTGTAAGATCATATTCATTTTACAAAGGGCTGTGGTGGAAATATCTTTTTCTTGACCATAGATAGTTAAACCTTTTTCACCGGCCAAACTAGAAGCTTTTAATAATAACGAACCGCTCCCGCAAGTGGGATCATAGATGCTTTTATCCTGTCTGGTGTTTTCATCAATGCCAAGCAAAAGGGATAATAAAAGCGAAACTTCGCTAGGGGTGTAAAACTGCCCTTTGGATTTACCGGATTCGCTGGCAAAATGGCACATTAAATACTCGTAAGCATCGCCTAGTAAATCATCGTCTAAAGCCCCATGTGCGCCCAAACTTAAATCCGCAAAGATTTTAACCAAATTAGAAAGGGTGTCTACCATCGCTTTACCCTCGCCAAGCTTGGTGTTATCGTTAAAATCCACGCTGTCAATCACGCCTTTTAAATCGTTTCGCTCTGCGATCTTGGCGATGATTTTATTGAGCTTGTCGCCTATTTCCTTATCGCCCTCTAAAGCGAGGATGTCTTCATAAAAGCACCCTTCTGGCACTTCTATTTCGCTAAAGTTATTGTTTCTGGCTTTATCGCTGATGTATTTTAAAAAAAGTAGGTTTAAAACATAGTTTTTATACTCGCTCGCATCCATCCCGCCCCTTAAGCTATCCGCTCCAGCCCATAAAGAGCTATACAATTCGCTTTTTTTGATCGCCATTTTTAACCGCCCTATTTTGTTTTTAGGATTATAATATAAAGCGATAAAAAGCGTTCTTAGGGGGTTTATGATGAAAACAGAAAAAGAAGTTCAAAAACAAGTCATAGAAACTTTTAAAAGCATGGGCTATGCGTATTTAGGGGATTTAACAAAGAGCGATAACGAAAACATTAATAAAGAAAGCTTGAAAGCATGGCTAGTTAAAAATCAAAAAATTGAGCCTGAAAGGTGGCATAAAATTGAGCAGAAAATCCATAACGCTTTAAAAAACGATTTATACGAAGCGAATCAAAAATTTTACGAGCTTTTAATTTATGGCGTGAAAACTCAAATAAGCCAGAATGAAAACTTCCAAACGACTTGGCTCATTGATTGGAAAGATGTTTCTAAGAATGAATTTAGCATGGCTGAAGAAGTGAGCGTTAAAGGGCCAAACGCAAAACGGCCGGACATGGTGCTTTATGTGAATGGGATCGCTTTAGGGGTGCTAGAATTGAAAAAATCCAGCGTGAGCGTAGAAAGCGCTATCAGGCAAAATTTAGACAACCAAAAGAAAGAGTTTATTAGAGATTTTTTTAAAACGATCCAATTGGTTATGGCGGGTAATGAAAGTCAAGGGCTAAAATATGGCGTCATAGAAACTAAAGAAAAACACTACCTTTCTTGGAAAGAAGAGGGCGTTTTAAAAAATTTGTTTGAGACGATTGAATGCTTTTTAAAAAAAGAAAGGTTTTTAGAATTTATCCATGATTTTTTGATTTTTGATAAGGGGCAAAAGAAATGTGCCAGGTTCCATCAGTATTTTGCGGTTAAAAAAACGCAAGAATTTATCCACAAAAACGAAGGGGGGATTATCTGGCACACACAAGGCAGCGGTAAAAGCTTGACTATGGTGTGGCTTACTAGATGGCTAAGAGAGAATACCCAACAAGCAAGGATTTTAATCGTTACGGACAGGAGGGAATTAGACGCTCAAATCCAAGGCGTGTTTAGTGGAATAGGTGAGAAGAATCTTTATCGCGCAGACAGCAAGAAGGATTTATTGAGCGTGCTGTTTGAAAATAAGAAATTTTTGGTTGGCTCGCTTGTGCATAAGTTTGATGACAACGACTTAGAAGATTTAAAAAAACAACCTGTTTTAGAGAAATGGGTTGTTTTAGTGGATGAATGCCACAGAACCCAAGGCGGTAAATTGCATAAAGCCATGAAAAGCCTGCTCCCTAATGCGATTTTTATCGCCTTTAGCGGCACGCCTTTATTGAAACAAGATAAAAAGACAAGCCAGGAAGTGTTTGGGAATTATATCCATTGCTATAAATTTAATGAAGCCGTTAGCGATAAAGTGGTGCTAGATTTAAACTATGAAGCCAGAAGCGTGGAACAATATGTCAGTAACCCTGAAAAGCTAGACGAATATTTTGAATTAAAAACTCAAGGCTTGAATGATGCGGCTAAAACAGAGCTTAAAAAGAAATGGGTTAATTTGCAAAAAGTTTTTTCCACTAAAGACAGATTAGCTCGTATTGTGCAAGATGTTGTATTGGATATGGCAAAACTCCCACGATTAAGGAGTGAAAAGGGGAATGCCATGCTGGTGGCTGAAAGCGTGTATAACGCATGCCGGTATTTTGAACTCTTTTTAGAAACAGAATTAAAGGATAAGGTGGCTGTGATCACAAGCTATGAACCCAATATCGCTGATCTTAAAGATTGCGGGATCGATGAGAGCGAAGAGAGTTATAAATACCGCGCTTATTGCAAAATGTTGCAAAACTTTTTTAATGAAAAAGATGAGAAAAAAGCCCTTAATAAAATTAAAGAGTTTGAAGAAAAAGTTAAAGAGCGTTTTATTAATGAGCCTAATAGAATGAAGCTATTGATCGTGGTGGATAAGCTATTGACCGGTTTTGATGCGCCAAGTCTCACTTATTTATACATGGATAAGAAAATGCAAGATCATGGGCTTTTTCAAGCGGTGTGCAGGGTGAATAGATTGGATAGTGAAGATAAGGATTTTGGCTGCATCATAGACTATAAGGATTTGTTTGATAGCCTACAAGAAGCGCACAGCGATTACACCAATAAAGCGTTTGAAAACTATGAAAGAGAAGACATTCAAGGGCTTATTTCTGACAAAGCCCAAAAGATTAAGAAAAGATTAGAAGAAACTAGAGATCAGTTAAAATCGCTTTGTGAAAGCGTGAAAGAGCCAAAAGATGAAATGGATTATATCGCTTATTTTTGCGGGAACGATTTAGAAAAAAACGCTCAAAAAAGGCGGTTGTTTTACCAGCTTGTTGGCGCGTTTTTAAGAATGTTTGTGGAATTGAACAACTTAGAAAAGCCCATTTATTCTAAAGAAGAAATGCGACAAATCAAACAAGAAGCGGAATTTTATAGGCATTTACAAAAAGCGGTTAGCCTAAGCAGTGGGGATAGCGTGGATTTAAAAAGCTATAGTGAAGACATGCGCCGGATTTTAGACGCTTACATTAAAACCACGGATAGCGAGACGCTAATCAAAATAGAAGATCAAGGGCTGTGTGAAGTTTTAGCCCAAATGGATATTAATGATTTTAATAAGGTGCTGTCTCAAGTCTTTAAAAATGAAAGCTCTATGGCAGAAAGCATCGCTAACAACACTAAAAAACGCATTATAGAAAAAGAAGCGAGCGATCCTAAGTATTACGAAAAATTATCTTCGCTTTTAAACGATTTGATTCTCCAGTTTAGAGAAAAGAAATTAACCTATTTAGAATACTTGCAACAAATCTGCGACTTAGCCAAAAAAGTTATTGATAAAGAAGATAGAAATTACCCTAAAAAGATCGACACTGACGCTTTAAAAACCCTCTATGATAATTTAGATGAAAATGAAGCCTTAGCTTTAGAAATAGACGCATGCATAAGGGATAATAAAAAAGATGGTTGGGTGGGGCATCATCAAAAAGAAAAAATCCTTAAATTCGCTTTAAGAAAAATCATAGACGATGAGGGTTTGTTGGAAAACACCTTTAATTTAGCCAAATGCATAGAGGAGTATCATTAATGAACGCTTATTGTTTGACTTTAAATGATACCAATATCGCTATAGAAAAAAAGGGTATTAAGCATTTACACATTAGCGTTTGCCCGCCTGATGGCTCTGTGCGTGTGTCTTGCCCCCTAGCTTTAAACGATGAGAGCCTCAGGCTTTCTTTGATTAAAAGACTCCCTTGGATAAAAGAACAGCAACAAAATTTTTTAAACCAAAACAGACAGAGCCAAAGAGGAATGCTAGAAAGAGAAAGCCATTATCTTTTTGGGAAACGCTATCTGTTAAAGATTGAACACACCATAAAAAAACACTTCGTCCTCCAAAGCCCTAAATATTTAATCTTGCATGTCCATCAAAAGACAAGCTTAGAAAACCGCTTAAAAGTGTTAGAAAACTACTACAGACAAGTTTTAAGAGAAAAAATACAAACCTACATCAACCAGTATGAAAAGATTTTAAACGAAAGCATACAAGGCTTTAGAATCCAAAAAATGAAACGGATATGGGGGAGTTGCAACATTGCTAAACGCGCCTTGCTTTTTAATTTGGAACTGGCTAAAGCGCCTAGCGAGGGCATTGAATATGTGGTTGTGCATGAATTATTGCATTTAAAAACGCGCCATCATAACGAATATTTTAGGGATTTGCTGAGTTTGTATTTGCCTAATTGGCAAAGGGCTAAGGCCAGCCTCAAAGAAACTTATTTGGAGTATTCTTGAATGAATATTCCATTGTTTCAATAAAACCGCTAAGCGGCTCATTTTAGCGGCTCATCATAGAGCAATAATCCCCCTCCTTTTTAAAGCCTTTAGAAAGTGTAGTTCAAATACGCTGTAACCGATCTTCCAGGTGCAGGTTGCAAGCCTGCAGGGCTAGAGCCAATCCCTGTAAAATAATACTTCATGTTGAAGATATTGTTGATTTGCAAACTTCCTGTAACTCTGTGTCTTCCGTTTTCCCAAAAAATTTGGCTCACTTGGATATTCCACACCCAATACCAAGGTAATAGCCCTTCATGTTGGGTCATACACCAAGCTTCGCATTGATAACCGCTATTGAGAACGCTTTCATAGTTGTTCCCCCCACTATAATATTGCATCCCATAATAGCCTCCTGCTGCACTGTTGCTAATCCCGCTATAAGCGCGGCTATAAAAATAGCTAGAAATACCAATGGTGGTTTTATGCCAATTGTAACGAGCATCAAGAATGAACTGGAAAGGGCTTACAAAAGGGAAATGCTTGTTATAGCTAGTCCCTTTTAGCACATCCCCATTCAAGTCTGTTAAAGGGCCATGGCTAGTTACACGAGTGTCAATGTAGTTGAAAGCGGCATGGAATTGCAACCCTCTAATAGGCCTGTAATACAATTCCAGCTCCACGCCTTGAGAATAGCCATTAATGGGGCGCACATTACCTTTCATAGGGCCGCTCGTATAGACTGAATACTGCCCAGTGGCAAAATCGCGCGCCCAAATCCTAAAATAGTCCGCATTGAAGCTAAATTTATCCTTATAGGTGTAGCGCACTCCTGCTTCCACAGTGTCAAAGTGTTGGGTAAAATACTCCGCTCCTCCATAGCTCAAAACGTCTAATTGAGGCGGGACAAAAGAGCGTTGGTAGTTAAAGTAGGTAAGCACATTGTGATCGCCTTGCACAGGGATAAAGCCAATGTTGGTTGAGGGCATCCAATTGTTCATGTGCTTGATTTTTCTTAAATCCTTCTCAGGGATTTGCACCCAGTTGGCCGCATTTTCGTTGTTGTATTGCACAAAAGCGTAGCGCAAACCAGGCACGATGAAAAAGCGCCCATCCCAAGCTTCAATGCGATCGCTCAAATAAACTGCTGTGTAATTGTTGCGCCAGTTATTCCAGTTTCTATAAACGCCATGCTTGATGTGGGGTTTCCAACCGCTCATCACATTAGCGCCCTCACACAAGAATCCTGCCCCCTCACCGCTCGTTTTGGTGGGGCATTCATTGGTGTTTAAGTATTGGCGTTGTAAAAAAGTGGTGGTCATGAAACGCAAGCCCATGATAAAGGTTTGCCTGACTTTCCCGGTATTGACGATCAAACTCACTTTAGGCTCAAAAGCGTTGTTAATGGAGCGCACAGGGTTTTCTACTTCTGCCCAACCATTGTAGTTGGTGGCATAATAAGGCACAGCCAAGTTATACCCTGCCGGAAGTCCTGCCGCCCTACATGCCGCTTCGCTAAAACAAGTAACCGTGTTAGCGCTATTGTAGCTGGAGCTTACTTGAAAGTCCCTAGTCATCAACTGCCCATAGTAAGTGAAGCTGAAAGTCCCGCCCACTCTGTCTAAATCCCCGAAGCGGTTTTCATACACAGCCCCAAAGCGTTGTGAGCGCCCGCCTTTTTGGTTGATAGGGCGTAAATTAGCGAAGCGGTTTATTTTGTAATCTTGTTCGCTGAGTGATCCCGGTTGAGCGATAGCAAAATCGTAGTATTGGTAATAGGCCTTAATCCCATTGCTTTCATTGATGTCATAGATCCCATCTAGCCAATAGTTTGAAATATTAGAGGGGCTATTGTCCCTAAAGCCTTGTCCTCTAACCCAGTTAGCTTGCGCTTGGATACCCACATGCTTATTGATCATCCCCCCACTCCTCACATAGGTGTTATAGAGGAGGTTGTTGCCTAAAGACTTGATAAAAGAAGGATCGCCGGTTTTATCAGGGGGAGCGGCAAACCCGGCGTTTCTAGCCTTAGCCCAATAAGTGATCCTTTCAGCCGCTTGGTTTTCCCATTGAGTAGGGATAGGCTTAGTGATGATATTGACAATACCCCCATAAGTGTTAGGCCCATATTGCACGCTGCCTCCACCCTTGATCACATCAATGCGATCAATGGCTTGAAAGGTAACAGGGAAAATGTCTAGCTCAATGTGGGCGTAGGGGGCCATATAAACAGGAATACCATTAACTAACATGAGCGTCGCATCGCTATGCCCTGAACCCCCAGCTCCAAAGCCACGGATTTGGATAGTGGGCATAGCCCCTACGCCTGTCGCATTCCTAATTTGCAGACCTGGGACATTCTGTAAAGCTTCTTCAATGCTTTGGTTAGCTTGTTGGGTGAGCGCTTTATTAGAGATCACCGTGCGGCTTCCTGTGTATTTTTTCACTTCTTCATCTTGCCAACTCTTAGGCGCGGTAATCCCGCTATAACCCAAATTGACCTGCCCAGAATAATCAGATTTATCCTTTTTGCCGGCAGTAGAAACCTTGCCCAAAGTGTAGTCTTTTTCCTTAGCGAACAAAGACTCTTGGCAAATCAAACTAGCAGTTAAAGCCAACAGAACTTTTTTATGCAACACAAACTCCTTGTATTTTGAGAGATTAAAAAATAGTTTAAATTTTTCAAGTAAAACCACACCAATAACGAACGCCTATTAAGTAATAAAAATAAAAAAAACTTAATAATTCGCGAAATTTTATCATAAAATTCTTAAAATTTTATTAATCCCATGAAAATCTTTTTTTTTGATTTCGCTTGATTTTAGTAGAAAATACCCATTTTTGACACACGACAAGCTTGCATGCGTTCTCAAAACACACAAGACATTCTTTGACGCTCAAAGTGGTTTAACCTTTCATCTAAACACCGCCCCTTTTTTCAACTTTTTATCGTTGTGTTTGAAAAGCGATCAGCGACTCATTGTAAAAGATGGCTTCTTGTCTTTAATTTTACAGCTATTGATGATGAGATCTAAGATCTCTAAAACCTGCTTTTCTTCTTCGTCGGTGTGTTTTGCGCTCACCGTGGGGTTGTATTCGGTTACTTCAACGGCTCTTAATCCGTCTTTAAAGCTTTCTAAAAGCAAGCCCAGTAATTGCTTTAGCTCATTAAAACTCAGCCCGTTATTTTCACGCACGCCGGTAGAAGTGAAAAGCTTGCCATCTATAATGTCTAAATCCAAACTAAGGTAAATAATATCCACCGCTTTTAATGATTCTTTGGTTTTTTGAACCACTTCTTGCAAGTTTTTTCTTATCGCTTCCACGCTAAATAAAGGGATTTGCAATTCCTTAATCACATCTCTTTCGCTCTGTTCGGTGCTTCTTACCCCAAAATACACCAAACATTTAGGATCAATTTCTAACGCTCCCTTTTCTAACCCCAAAGAGCAGAGCTTTTGCCATGCCTTTTCTTCGCTCTCGCTCATGCGATTGAACCCGCTACGAACACGATTTAAAACCATGCCTAAAGGCATGCCGTGGATATGCTTTGAATCGCTGTCATAAGCCGTATGAATATCCGCATGCGCGTCTAAGTACAAAATCCCTATTTTTTTGTCCTTATGAACGCTCCTAAAGGCTTGGAAAATCCCAAACATGTTCGCATGCTCTGAGCTTAAAATCAAAGGAAATTCTTTTTTCTCAAACACTTCTTTCATGCAAGGGATCAAACTTTCTTTACAAAAAAGGTAGTAATCTTCAAAATTCTTAGCGTATCTAAACTCTTTATAAAGCACGCACCGCTCTTGAATGATCGTTTGCATGCCTTTAATCACATCGCCATGCGTTGCACTTAAGGCTTCTCTCAAACGCCTAACCCCTTTATCGGTGCCTCTTTTTGACGCTCCTAATTCCGCTTCCAATCCTATTAAAATCATTTTATAACTCCTTTAAATTCCTTTTTCTTGCTGATAGCCCCATTTGTCTTTACTCAAATAATACGCCCCATAGCAAAGCCCCATAAACACCAGCGTGAGATACCCTCCAATGCGTTCATTTGCATCCATATACGCCCCTATAAGCCCCACCAAACACCCGCTGATGCCAACAATTTGGATCAAGGGATTAAGAGGGGCTTTATAAGGAAGATCTTTTAAGGATTTTCTCAAAGCCAGATACTCTTTCCTGAAGCGGTATTGCGCTACGCTGATACTGATCCATACAATAATCACCATAAAACTCACTACATTGATCAAGCTTGCCATGATTTTTTCTGGTGCAAACGCTTCGGTGAGCATGCCAATAAGTGTAACCCCTAAAGATAAATACAAAGCATAAGTGGGTGTGCCAGAGGCGTTAAGTTTAGCAAAAAGGGGGAAAAACATCTTTTTTTGGCTTAAACCATAAATCATCCTCCCTGAAGCGTATAGCCCAGAATTAGCGGTGGATAAAATCGCAGTGACAATGACAAAATTCATAATATCTGCCGCATAAGGGATACCCACGCCCAAAAAGGGTAAGGGGATTTTTTCTAAAGCGCTCACAAAAGGGCTTTGCGTCAAACCACTATCCGTCATGGGCAAAAACACCGATACCACAAACACCGCCCCTAAAAAGAAAAACACAATCCGCCATAAAGTCGCTTTAATCGCTTTAGGCATGACTTTTTTAGCGTCTTTAGTTTCTCCTGCTGCAACGCCGATAATCTCTGTGCCCGTGTAAGCAAAAATCACCGCTAAAATCGCTCCAAAGAACGCTTCCACGCCTTTAGGGAAAAAGCCTTTTTCTAGCCCTTGAGTCTCCCCGTTAAAATAGAAATTAGCGAACACGCCTTCAAAACCATGCAAATAAAACGAATAAACAATGCCAATGCACCCAAGCACAATAAACACAAAGACCGCTAAAACTTTGATGGTGCTGAGCAAAAATTCGCCCGTGGCAAAAATTTTAACCGAAAAGAAATTCAACAAGAATAAAAGTGCAATGCATGCGATGACCCACACATACACAGGAATAGTCGGAAACCATCGTTGCATAAGCAAGCCTATGGCGATGTATTCCACGGCCACGGTTAAAACCCAGCTCAGCCAATACATCCAAAAGACCATATACCCTGTGCTTGGGTTAATAAAACGGCTCGCATAATCCCCAAAACTCCCTGTAGTGGGATACACGCTCGCTAATTCCCCTAAAGATAAAACAATAGAATAGACAATAATCCCTCCAATCAAATACGCTAGAAGCGTGGCTAAAGGGCCTGCACTAGCGATATTCCCCCCTGTGCCTACAAAAAGCCCAGTGCCAATCGTTCCCCCTAAAGCGATCATCATCAATTGGTTGAAGCTAATGTCCCTGCTTAAAGTCGTGTTGTCTTTCATAAACGCATCCTTTAATCGTTAGGTAAATTCTATTTTAAATCCCAACCAACAATTACAAAATAATAAGAAAATGAATAACAAACAAAATGAATTCTATTGTGTAAAAGGGTAATACTATTTAGCTTTTTAAAAGAAAGATACCCAATCGTTTAATGGAGTGAGTATAATCATAATTGACACTACTATTTAAAAAGGATTAACATGACTATTGGGCTAGTCAAAGAAAGCATGGATTTAGAATCACGAGTGGCTTTGGTGCCTGATGATGTGGCGCTAATAATTCAAAAGGGCGTGGGGGTTTTAGTGGAAAATCAAGCCGGCGCTAATAGCGGCTATAGTAATGAAGCGTATGAGAGCGTGGGGGCTAAAATCGTGGATACTAAAACAGCGTGGGGGCAGGATTTGATGGTCAAATGCAAAGAGCCTTTAGAGCATGAATACCCTTTGTTGAAAGAAAAAGCCGCGTTGTTTAGCTATTTGGATCTAGCGTATCAAAAAAGCTTGTGCGAAATGTTTATAGATAAAAAAATCACTTCCATTTGCACTGAAACCATTGCCGGGCCTAAAAACGACTACCCTATTTTAGCGCCTATGAGCGTGGTGGCTGGGAGGTTGGCTGCGCATTTAATCCAGCATTATTTGCTGGCTTTAGAGCATGTTAAGGGCTTTATGGGTAAGGGGGTCATGCTTGGAGGGTTATCGGGCGCGCAAAGGGCTAAAATTGTCGTGGTTGGGGGCGGTGTGGTTGGCATGGAGAGCGCGAAAGTGTTGAGCCAAATGGGGGCTAAAGTAACGATTTTAGAATTGGACTACGCTAAATTGCAAAACCACCCCTATTACCATTTGTATGATTTAGAAGTCTTAAGCGTGAATGAAGCCAATATCATTCAGGCTTTAAGTGGGGCGGTGGGGTTAGTGGGAGCGGTGCTAGTTACAGCGAGCCAAACCCCTAAAGTGATCTTAAGAAGGCATTTAAAATGCATGCAAAAACAAGGGGTAGTGATAGATGTGGCTTGCGATTTAGGGGGGTGCATAGAAACCATACACCAAACAAGCCATTCTAACCCGGTGTATGTGGAAGAGGATTTGTTGCATTATGGCGTGCCTAACATGCCAGGGATTGCCGCTAAAACAAGCTCTGTAGCTTATAGCCATGCGAGCGCGCCGTATTTGTTGTATTATTTAGAGCATGGCTTGAAGGGCTTTTTAAAAGCCAACACTAAAATCGTAGCAAACACCCTTGGAGGCTTGAGCGCTTATAACGGCTATATCACCCAAGAAGGCATCGCTAAAGCTTTCAATCTAGCGTTCAAATCGCCTTTAGAGGTTTTAAAAGAGCTTTAAAAATAGGCTGTAAAAAAGGGCATGGCGATAAACCATGCGTCTTAATGCGTGGGAATATTTCAAAAAAAAAAAAAAAAACACTTTTTAATGTTATAATCCATTCAAAACACACAAAGGGGTTTTTATGGCAGAAATGGAGCCTGACAAGAAAAGCCTGAAAAAGATTTTAGTCGTAGGAAATGATACTTATTACCAAATCCCCATCTACCAACGCCCTTACCAATGGGGTAAGGAGCAATGCGAAGAGCTCTTGAACGATCTGTTTGAGAACTATGAAGATCATCGAGAGGACGATTATTTCTGCGGTTCGTTAGTCTTTATCCAACCAGACAAAGATAACAAAACTGATATTGTGGATGGCCAGCAACGCTTAAGCACTTTCATTCTGCTTGCAAAAGTTTTAGCTACTCTTTATTCTGAGCGTTTAGACCCTATGATCCAAGAATATTTACAAGAGAGTTGGAGCGACAGGCATGAAGATGGAAAAAAGAAAAAGAGAAAGCGATTGGATTTTGATCTAGTAGGGTTTAGTGCTAAAAAAGATTTTCAGGATGCCTTAGATTTTTTTGACGATCTTGATGCAAGCAAGGGCGAGAATAGCAAGAGCAACGCCCCAAGCAAGGGTAAGAACAGCTACTTGAAAAATGCGATTTGTTTAAAAAACTATCTTGAAAAAAAGAGATTGAAGACATTAACGATTTCATCAGATGGCTGTATCTTAAGGTCATATTTATCAAAACCACTTGCTCCAATATAAGTATGGCGTTAAGGATTTTTAGTGTTTTAAACGCTAGGGGTTTGGCTTTGCATGCGATAGATGTTTTTAAGGTGGAGTTGCTAAAAAAACTCGCTAAAGAAAAGGATCAAGAAGAGTTTGTGTCTCGGTGGAATGCCTTGCGTCAAAAATGCTTGGATAATGAGTCAAAATTTCCAAAGAGAAAAGAGAACAAGCGAGAGAAGAACGCCGCAGAAATATTGTTTAGCTGGTATTTAACCTATCTCCATCCGGTAACTAGTGGGAAAAACATGGAAGAAAGACTTGCCGATCAGTTTGAAAGGCTTAATAAAACCCCATTAGAATACCTTAAGGGCGTGGAAGATTTTTACAACGCTTATTGCGAGGTGTTAGAAATGCAAGACCGATACGCCCACTTGCTCTCGTATAAAGACGATGATTATTTATGTGTTATTTTGTGCACTAGTTTGTTGCACCGCTATAGCGATCAAGACATAGAGACTTTAAAAGAATTGTTAGTCAAGTTTTACTACCAAGATTGGGTTGCAGGGAAGACAAGATCCACACGCAGCCAAACTTGTTGCAACATCATTAAAGCCCTAAAGGAAAAGAAAAACATTGATGATATTATCTCTATTGTAAAAGAATATTTAGATGAAAAAAATATCACGCAACGCTTCAGAGAAAACCTACAAGACAGCAACTTATACACAAAATTCTACTTCGCTGGTAAATCTGGCAAAAAAAATTCATGGCTCAAGCCCATTCTCATTTTAGTGGAATATTTCATGAGCGATGATCCTAAACCTAAACGCATTCAAATGGATAAAAATCTGCATGTTGAACACATCTTGCCCCAAAAACCCACTCTCTCAAGCCAATGGGCGAAGGACTTTAGCGAAGAAGAAAGGGAACGCTACACGCATTCTTTAGCCAATCTCACGCTTTTAGGGGGCAATAAAAACTCTGAAGCTTCAAATTTGGATTTCAAAGAGAAAAAAGAAATCTATATGGGGAAACCTGTCGCACTACACAAAAGAGTGATGACCTGCTATGACACCACCAAAGACATTGCATACAAATACACAGAATGGACGCCCAAAAGCCTAGAAAAAAGAGAAAAAGACTTGATGAGCATCATTGAGAGCGTTCTGACCCTCTATAGACACGCCCCTAGAAAGTGAACACATAATTCACATACCATGAATACACGCGCCTAAACCCTATATCCAAATTTTTTGCGGTGATATAGGGGTTTTTCTTCAGCATGGGGAATTTCACGCCCGCTTCAATGCTAGAATGCTTTAAGATCCTTAAGCGAGCCCCCACATTGAATAAAAATTGGAAAGAAGTGGCTTTTTTGCTCACAAGGGCTTGCTCCACTAAAATACCCTCAAAGCTCGGCGTCGCCATAAGCCATGAATTGCCGGCTAATTGCACCCCACCAAAAGCCCCCAAACTCATGATGCCGTTATTGATGACATTAACCATCACATCCATAGCCCCCCCATAAGTGAGCATGTTTGGCTCAAAGGTTTTGGGATCGGCAATGTTTGTTAAACGATTGATTTCTTGTTTCCCAAGAATTTGACCCGCTACTTGTGCCGCTTCGCTGTTATAGTTGGGGTTTTTAAGCCTAATAGAATTGGCATGGGCGTAGTCAAAAAACCCATAAAGGCGCAAGCCAAAGTGTTTTTCAAAGAAAAATTGATACCCTAAAAGCGCATCAAAGCCCTTGATAGTAGCGTTAGTGGCTTGTTTTTGAGAATTAATATCCGCATGCATTTGGGCTTGTCCTTGCAAATAACCCGCCCCTAAAAAAACGCCATTGCCATCCATAGCTAGTAGTGCATTCATAGAAACAACCAAAGCTAACAAAGGTTTAGAAAAAAATCTCTTCATGTATGATTCCTTAACATAATGCTTACATTTTTAAAAAGAATACCCAAAAAACAATTAAAAACGATTAAAGAATGAAACATTAATAAAAATAAAAACTTCTTATGAATTTCACATAAGATTAATAAAAAGCGGCTAAAACCCTTTTTTTTTAAAATTTTGTTTCAAGCTTTAAGCTACAATATACGCATGAAAGATTCACATCAAACTATCGGCGTGTTTGTGCGGCCCACCCATTATCAAAACCCTCTTTTTGAAAAGCTAGAGCGAGCTAAAGAATGGGTTTTAAAGCTTTTAGAAGATGAGGGGTTTGAAAGTTTTATGATTGATAGCCTTGATGGAGCAAAAGATGAACGGTTGATAGAAAAAGCTTATGCGTTTTTATGTTTAGGGGGCGATGGCACAATTTTAGGGGCTTTAAGAATGACGCATTCTTACAATAAGCCATGTTTTGGGGTTAGAATAGGGAATTTAGGGTTTTTGAGCGCGGTTGAATTGAATGGTCTGAAAGGTTTTTTACAAGATCTCAAGCAAGACAGGATCAAATTAGAGGAACATTTAGCTTTAGAGGGCCGTATCGGGAAAACCTCTTTTTATGCGATCAATGAAATTGTGATCGCCAAAAAAAAAGCTTTAGGGGTTTTAGATATCCAAGCTTATGTGGGCCATACGCCCTTTAACACCTATAAAGGCGATGGGCTTATCATTGCCACGCCCCTAGGCTCGACCGCTTATAATTTGAGCGCTCATGGGCCTATTGTGCATGCTTTAAGCCAGAGCTATATTTTAACGCCCTTGTGCGATTTTTCTTTAACGCAACGCCCTTTAGTGTTAGGAGCGGAATTTTGCTTGAATTTTTGCACTCATGAAGACGCTCTTGTGGTCATTGATGGGCAAGCCACCTATGATTTAAAAGCCAACCAACCCCTATACATCCAAAAAAGCCCCACGACCACCAAGCTCTTACAAAAAAATTCAAGGGATTATTTTAAAGTGCTTAAAGAAAAGCTCTTATGGGGGGAAAGCCCTAGCAAAAAAAGATAAAAAGGCTAAAACATGCGAGATTTTAATAACGCTCAAATCACACGCTTAAAAGTGCGTCAAAACGCTGTTTTTGAAAAATTGGATCTAGAGTTTAAAGACGGATTGAGCGCGATTAGTGGGGCTAGTGGGGTGGGAAAAAGCGTTCTTATTGCGAGCCTTTTAGGGGCGTTTGGGCTTAAAGAGAGCAACGCTTCAAACATTGAAGTGGAGTTGATTGCGCCTTTTTTAGACACTGAAGAATACGGCATTTTTAGAGAAGATGAACATGAACCCTTAGTCATCAGCGTGATTAAAAAAGAAAAAACGCGCTATTTTTTAAACCAAACAAGCCTGTCTAAAAATACGCTCAAAGCGTTATTAAAAGGTTTGATCAAACGCCTATCTAACGACAGATTCAGCCAGAATGAACTCAACGATATTTTAATGCTCTCCTTATTAGATGGCTATATCCAAAATAAAAACAAAGCGTTTAGCCCCCTTTTAGGCGCACTTGAAGAAAAATTCACCCGCTTAGAGAATCTGGAAAAAGAAAGGCGATTATTAGAGGATAAAAAGCGTTTCCAAAAGGATTTAGAAGAGCGTTTGAATTTTGAAAAAATGAAATTAGAGAGATTGGATTTAAAAGAAGATGAATACGAACGCCTTTTAGAGCAAAAAAAATTGCTTTCCAGTAAGGAAAAATTGAACGATAAAATCGCTCTGGCGTTAGAGGTGCTAGAAAATACCCACAAAATCACGCATGCTTTAGAGAGCGTGGGCCATAGTGCTGAGTTTTTAAAAAGCGCTTTATTAGAAGCGAGCGCTCTATTGGAAAAAGAGCAGGCCAAATTAGAAGAGTGCGAGCGTTTGGATATTGAAAAAGTGCTAGAAAGGCTTGGTGCGTTAAGCGGGATCATTAAGGATTACGGGAGTATTACGCATGCTAAAGAACGATTAGGGCATGTTAAAAACGAATTGCATAATTTAAAAGAAATTGATAACCATTGCGAAACTTACCACAAAGAAATAGAGCGATTAAAAACCGAATGCTTGAAATTGTGTGATCAAATAAGCGGCTTTAGAAAAGAGTATTTAGCCGGTTTTAACGCTCTTTTAAGCGCTAAAGCGAAAGATTTGCTCCTAAAAAGCCCTAGTTTGGTTTTAGAAGAAGCCCCCATGAGCGAAAAAGGCGCTCAAAAACTCGTTTTACATTTACAAAATTCCCAATTAGAAACCTTAAGCTCTGGAGAATACAGCCGTTTGAGGTTGGCGTTCATGCTTTTAGAAATGGAGTTTTTAAAGGATTTTAAAGGCGTGTTGGTGTTAGATGAAATGGATTCTAATTTGAGCGGTGAAGAGAGTTTGGCGGTTTCTAAAGCCCTTGAAACCTTAAGCAGCCATTTGCAAATCTTTGCCATTTCGCACCAAGTCCATATCCCAGCACTCGCTAAAAACCATATTTTAGTGTTTAAAGAAAACCATAAAAGCCTTGCAAAAACCCTTAATAACGAAGAAAGGGTTTTAGAAATCGCGCGCATGATAGGGGGGAGCGAAAATATTGAGAGCGCGATTTCTTTCGCTAAAGAAAAATTAAAGGCGCAAGAATGAAATTTTTTCTTTTAAAGAAATTCAGCGAATTTTTAAACGCTCAAACGCATTTTAACCTCAAACGCTTGAGCGCGTCTAGTTTTTTATTAGAGGCTTTTTCTAAAGAAAAACACGCCTTTGTTGTAGATTTGAGTGTGCCTTATATCGGTTTGTCAAAAAAACCCCCAGAGAGCGTTTTAAAAAACACCCTAGCGTTAGATTTTTGTTTGAACAAATTCACTAAAAACGCCAAAATTTTACAAGCAAACATCATTGATAACGATCGGATTTTAGAAATCACAGGCGCTAAAGATTTAGCTTATAAGAGTGAAAATTTTATTTTGCGTTTAGAAATGATCCCTAAAAAAGCCAACCTCATGATTTTAGATCAAGAAAAATGCGTGATAGAAGCCTTTCGTTTTAATGACAGGGTCGTTAAAAACGATATTTTAGGGGCATTGCCTCCTAATATTTACGAGCATCAAGAAGAGGATTTGGGTTTTAAGGGATTGTTAGACATTTTAGAAAAAGATTTTTTATCCTATCAGCACAAAGAATTAGAACACAAAAAAAATCACATCATCAAGCGATTAAATATTCAAAAAGAACGCTTGAAAGAAAAATTAGAAAAACTAGAAGATCCTAAAAATTTACAGCTAGAAGCGAAAGAATTGCAAACTCAAGCCTCGCTATTACTCACTTACCAGCATTTAATCCATAAGCATGAAAGCCGCGTGGTTTTAAAGGATTTTGAAGATAAGGAGTGTGCGATTGAAATTGATAAGAGCATGCCCTTAAACGCTTTTATCAATAAAAAATTCACTCTCAGTAAAAAAAAGAAACAAAAATCGCAATTCTTGTATTTAGAAGAAGAGAATTTGAAAGAAAAAATCGCTTTTAAAGAAAATCAAATCAACTATGTTAAAGGAGCGCAAGAAGAAAGCGTTTTAGAAATGTTTATGCCGGTAAAAAATTCCAAAATCAAACGCCCGATGAGCGGGTATGAAGTGCTGTATTATAAGGATTTTAAAATCGGTTTAGGGAAAAACCAAAAAGAGAATATCAAACTCTTACAAGACGCAAGAGCGAATGATTTGTGGATGCATGTAAGAAATATTCCCGGATCGCATTTGATCGTTTTTTGCCAAAAGAACGCGCCCAAAGATGAGGTCATTATGGAATTAGCCAAAATGTTGATTAAAATGCAAAAAGATGTGTTTAATAGTTACGAAATTGACTACACGCAACGAAAATTTGTCAAAATCATCAAAGGAGCTAATGTCATTTACTCAAAATACCGAACTATTAGTCTAAAGGACACTTAAACACTTAAGGAGGTTAGCATGGGTGTTTCCGCTTTAGGCAATGTAACTTATATCAACCAAAACGCTCCTTTAAATTCTGCTATCCAACAGGGTGCAAGAAGTGATATGCTGGATTTAGCACAAAGTTTTCAAAGTAAGCTTGAATTAGCCCAAGAAACAAGGGCATTAGAAAACATGCAAGCTATTAGCGATAAAGATCCTAAAGAAGGCTCCAAAAACCGCTATCCAAACAGCCAAAGGGCTAAGGCGTTTGGCTTGGAAGAAGAAGAGATTGAATTGTGGCATGAAGAGCATTTGCTGGATATTGTGGGGTAGGGTTAAACTAAAGGGTTAAGATAACTTAAATGGATTTTTTTAATTTGGTTTAAGTAGAACTTGATGTAGGTTTTACTTAATTATTATATTTATACTTTTTTTCTGCTATTAAAATAATTTAAACAATAAAAATATTTTTTATGTTGACTTACTATTATATTTATGATATTGTAGAACCTATATTAATGGAAGCTATAACTAACTTTAAAAGCATATAGCAAAGACTCTCTAAAGTTGACTATAAAACGCTCTTTAGGGATAAACAAAACAGAAATTCAATTGACAATAGCAAGTTAAACATACTAGACTTAAAGGATAGCAAAATGAAGCAAGCGTTACAAGACAACAGCATCAGCCCATGTTTAGTGGATGATTATCGTTACCTAAATAAGGGCATACCGAACTTTTTTGATTATAATATCAAAGACAAAAACGAAGCAAAGGAAAGACAAGATGAAAAAGAAAATCTAAAAGCCGAAATTGGAAAAGACAAACAAGACAGCGATGAGTTAAAACATAGCGAAATTGACACAAAGGACACACAAATGAGCGAACCATTAGAAACACTTGATAAAGACAAACAAGCGATGAGCGAAGCAATTAAAAAAGATATTGAAAAAGACAAAGAAAATCTCGCACGAGTAGAAGCCGATAAAGACGAAAAAGGCTACGAAAAAGACGATGACAAAAAAGCCGAGAAGCTTGACAAAGAAATCGCTAAAGACAAAAGAAGCCCTAACGATGATAAGCTTTATGAAGAGGACGATAGAGTTAAACGAGACAAAGAACGAGACGATGCCCTCCGTGATAAAGAAAAAGCTAAAGATGATGCATGCATGGTTAGAGCGGACGAGGACACCATAGAGGACGATGAGGGATATGGTGATGATACTATGAGCATGAAAAATAAAAACAATGATGAAGTCAATGTTATTATTAAACTTTCAATTTAATTTTGTTTAAAAGATATTATGTGTATAATCATAAGAAATTTAATCAAAGGTAGTGCCATGCTTATAAACGCTGTCATAGAAAAAGATGAGAATGGGTATTTTGCTTTT
>NZ_JAHXLB010000007.1:0-109298 GCF_021062735.1 Helicobacter pylori
GCTTAGTTTTCAAAGATCGTTTGCTTTTAATCAGCTATCCTTGTAAGGTATCAAGCGGCTTTTTAAAAGCCCTTGCTGAAACAAGGAAATGAAAGTATAGTCATACAAAGCTTAAGGTTTGCTTAAACTATAAAAATTTTTGACAGAGTAAGTTAAAATTTTAAAATAATTGGGTTTTGAGAAATCTAAATACCGCCAAAAACACGCGCACATTCCCCATAAAACCACTATTATAAGTGCTAATTTATCTCTGTTTTCAAAAATCACTCCATAATAGAGAGCAAAAAGTGAAATCATGGATTAGAAAAATCCGCTTAAGCTAACCCTTTTAAATTGGGTGCTTTTTTGTCCCCTTGGTGGGGGAAATACGTTAGTTCTTCTTAAAGAGTTGGTCTTTAAATGGGTTGTTGAAAGGCTCGTTGGGGGAAAAATTCTTTTTCTTGGGGGTGTACTGATTTTTTGGCAAGTTATCTACAATGTCAGCGACACTGTGCTCTCTCACATTGCAAGACTTCTTCAAGTCTGAAGGGACAGAATTGGGACTTTCTTGAATGTTGGCGATGAAGACTTCAAAGCCTTTCTCCCAAGCGGCTTCTAACACAGGCACAAAATCAGTATCCCTACTGAACAGCAAAATACACCCTCCTTGTTTGGTGCAATACAGCTTGGTAATATCGTGCGCCAACAGCGCATCAACTTGTTTTTGACGCAACTTTAAGTAAGGTATGAAAATCTTGGCTTCTAGACCATTATAGACTTCTTTGTCTTCGAACTTATAAACGAATTTGAACTTTATCCGCCCGACTCGTAATTTCACTTGATTTTGTTGGGCGATCGCATGGTTGAAAGATTGGATAATCCCTGATTTATTCACTTTTTCCTCATATTCTTTAGGATTCTTCTCTTTATACTCCTCAAGTTCTTCGTTTTTATTGCCCTTGATTCTAGGTTCAACTTCTGTGAAAGACTCAGATACATAAAATAGATCCGCTTCAATTTCTCTTCAGGCTCCAAAAACGAACGGATTAGCGCTAAGAGTTGATCGGGATTGTTGAAATTAAAATTAGGCTCTTTTAAACGCTCATCCGTTTCTTGGATTGCTTTCAAATCGGCGAGAAGATTTTCCCAATCCACAAAAATCGTGGTTTCAGTTTTTTCCATGCTTTCTCCCAAAATATGAATTTTGCCATAAGGGTTGAGTATAGCATGGGGATTTAAACATGCCTTGTTTTTTAAAATAAAATAAAGGTTCTGTTCTCATCAAGCAGACACTCAAAGCCTTAATTAATTTCTTTCATTTTTTAAAAACTTTATAGTAAAACTTTCTTGAGAATATGAGGGGATATTTCGCACTTTAATGTTCTTTCAAACCCTTTAAATCCCCTAACCCAATCGCTTTTTCAAGGAGTTATCGTTTAACTTGCGTCAAGCTTTTTGTATTTTAATGGTAAAAAACGCTTTTTAACCTTTTTTAAAATTTGACAACCAACGCCCCATTAAAAAACAGAGCCAAAAATTCAGTTTAACAAACAGCAAGCTAGAAAAGAAGCGATTAAAGCTTTGCCTTGAAAAAAAAACGAACACCAACGCTAAAAAGAGTTTAGAGTTTTAAAAAAGTCGGTGGTAAAACTAAAAAGGGATTAAAAAACTCTTTTTCAAGCCAATCCAATCCATTTAAAAAGTTCTACACTAATTTTAAGAGAAGCGGTTAAAAAACGGATTTCAACCCCTAAAGAGCGTTCTACCCATCGGCATTGATTGAAGCATGACTGATAAAAAGCCTTGAAGTTAATGGCGGACTTCTTTAATCCTTGCTGCCTTACCTCTCCTATCGCGCAAGTAGTAGAGCTTCGCGCGGCGCACCCTGCCCACGCGCAACACCTCAACGCTCGCCAAACTTTCGCTATAGAAAGGGAAAATTTTCTCCACGCCGATATTGTTAGCCCCTATTTTACGCACGCAAAAAGTCTTATCCACGCCATTGCCTCTAATCGCAATGCACGCGCCCTCAAAATACTGAGTTCGTGTTTTTTCGCCTTCTTTAATGGTGATACCCAATCTCAAAGTATCGCCGGCTTTAAATGCTGGCATGGTCTTGCCTTTTAATTGAGCGTCTTCAAACTGCTGAATGTAGCGGTTTTTCATGTGTTTTCCTTAATGTCAATTTCATGATTTGTGCTGTTTGAATAAATCAAGGCGGTAGAATTTCGTCCTTAATTTTGACAAATCAAGTTTTAGTTGCTTGATTTTAGCATGATTTCCTTTAGAATATTCTAAAGGGGCAGGGATTTTATTGATTTCTTTGGATTTAAAAACAGCGTTAGCGAAATTAGGGGCTTCCAAATAATGGTTTTCAAAGCTCTCATTTTCTAAAGATCGGGCGTTACCCAAAACCCCTTGAATGTAGCGAGCGATACTATCTATCAAGCACAACGCCCCAAGCTCGCCCCCTGTTAAAATAAAATCGCCTATACAAAAAACCTCATCAGCGTCAAGTTCAATAGAGCGTTCATCAAATCCCTCATAACGCCCGCACACCAAAACGACATGCTTTTTTTGAGCCAAACGCATCGCATCTATTTGCTTGAAAGGCTTACCCACCGCGCTTAAAAAAATCGTGTGTTTAGGGTTTTTAACAGAATGGAGCGCGTTTTCTATCATCTCAGGGTCTAAAATTTGCCCCGCACCCCCACCAATGAGCGTGTGATCCGCTTTTTGATATTTATTGGCGCTAAAATCCCTAAGGTTTAACACTTCCAATTCAAAAAGATTTTTTTCTAACGCTCTTTTTAAAATAGAATCTTCAAAATAAGGCCATACGAGTTGCGGGAAAAGGGTTAAAACGCTGAATTTCACTCAACTATTCTCTAAAAGCGTTTTAGCGTTATGGGTGGTTATTTTTTTGTCTTGCAAAAGGATTTCTTTGATATAAAAATCCCTATAAGGGATTAAAAAAATCTTAGCCAAACCTTTTTCAACCAAACTTCTCGTGGTTTCAACCATGAAATAATCTGTTTGAGAAATCCTTTGGATTTCTATGACTTTCCCTAGAATCTCGTTTTCTTCCACCACGCTAAGCCCTACTAAATCGCAATAAAAAAACTCCCCCTCTTTTAAAACACAGAGTTTCTTGCTCTCTGCTTCGCTCATAAAAAGCCCTAAATTAGTCAGCTCTTTAGCCTTTTCGGGCGTGTGGATAGTTTCTAAAAACAACAAATTTTTGGCATGCTCATAAGAATGGATCACATAGTCTTTAAAAGAAGAAACACAAGAGAAAGCGTTGATTGGAGCGACACTCACCTTAACGCCCTTTTTTAAGCACTCCGGAAAATCGCTCTCTAAATGAAGCTTTAACCCCCCATTAAGCCCCACGCTTTTACCAATTCTACCCACTAAAAGCATAGAAACCATTCAAGGCGTTTGATCGCCTAAAACATGGGGATTTTTACCGCCGTTTTTACTAGCAAAAACAACAATCTTATAAGAAAATCCGTCTTTGGCTTTCACACCAGAAACAAACGCCTTAATCGCGCTCACCATTTTGCCCTCTTTACCGATCACATGCCCCATGTCTGATGGGTGGGTATAAATAGTGATTTGTTTGACTTTATCTTCTAAAAGCGTGTGCTCTACGCTCAAAGCTTGAGGAAAAGAAACAACCTTTTTTAAATATTTTTCTAAAAAAGTTGCCACGCAATACGAATAGTCCTTACACTCAGCTTGAGAAAAAGGCGTGTTCAAAGGATCTAATTCGCACATTTAGCCTCACAAAACCTTAGATTTTTTGAGAAAGTTTTTCCACCCTCTCGCTCATTTTAGCCCCCACGCCTTTCCAGTAATTCAAGCGCTCCTTATCAATTTTAATATCTTTAGGCTCGCTTAAAGGGTTGTAATACCCAATGGATTCAATCCAACCTCCATCCCTTCTTTTCCTAGAATCGGTTACCACCACTCTGTAAAAAGGCTTTTTCTTTCTCCCAATGCGCGTGAGTCTGATGACTGTCATTACAAAAATCTCCTAAAATATTCATATTAAATTTGAGATTATACAACAAAAGCGCCTAAAACATGCTTAAAAATCAGTGCATTTTAGGGGGTGTTTGATTTTTAGCCTGACTCATTAGATTCATCAAATCGCTAATGCCCTTTTTATTCGTTAAGCGTTTCGCCATTTTACTCGCTTGATCAAAGCGTTTGATGATGCGATTGATTTCAGACACTTCTAAGCCGCTCCCTAAAGCGATCCTTTTTCTTCGGCTGCCGTTTAAAATCTCGGGATTTTCTTGCTCTTTTTTGGTCATGGAATTGACCATAGCCTTGATTTTTTTCACTTCTAAAGAGCTTTCTAAATCCGTGTCTTTCAGCGCGCTTGCCATATTCCCTAAACCTGGAATCATAGAGATTAGAGAACTCATAGAGCCTAATTTTTTCACCTTTTCAATTTGGTTTAAAAAATCGTTGAAAGTGAATTGCCCTTTTTTGAGCTTTTTGCTTAAATCTTTGGCTTCATTAGGGTTTAAAACGCTGGCGGTTTTTTCAGCGAGCGAGACAATATCTCCAGCCCCCATCAAACGCCCCACAATCCTTTCAGGCACAAACACATCTAAATCAGGGATTTTTTCCCCGCTCCCAATAAACCGCAAGGGTAAGCCCAATTGATAAGTAATGCCTAAAGCGATACCCCCTTTAGAATCGCTATCAAATTTGCTTAACACCACCCCACTCACACCTATTTCTTCATTAAAGGTGTTCGCGCTTTTGACCCCATCTTGCCCGCTCAATGCGTCTGCAACATACAGCACTTCATGGGGGTTTAAGACTTCTTTGACTTCTTTTAATTCTTGCATAAGCTCTTTATCAATGGCTAAACGCCCCGCGCTATCCACGAGCAAAACATCAAATTGCGCTTCTTTAGCCCTTTTTAAAGCGTTGTTGGCGATTTCTTTCACGCTTTTATTTTCTTCATAAAACACTTCCACGCCCACCTGTTCGCCCAAAACCTTTAATTGCTCCACTGCCGCTAAGCGTTGCAAATCGCATGCGCATAAAAGCACTTTTTTATTTTTGGTTTTTAAATAATGAGCGAGTTTAGCGGTGGTGGTTGTCTTACCGCTCCCTTGCAAACCGGCCATTAAAACCACGGTGGGGGGCGTTTGAGCGAAAGTGAAACCACTGCTCCCTTTAGCGCTTAAGATTTCTAACAAACTCTTTTCTAAAGCGTCTAAAAATTGCTGCTTGCCAATGCCACTCGCTTTAGTCTGGCTTTCCACTTTTTTGAGCAATTCTCTAGCCACTTTATGATGCACATCGTTTTTTAAAAGCGTTTTTTTCAATTCGTCTAACGCTCTGTCTAGCGCTTTTTCATCATCTTGAAAGCGGATTTTATTGAGCGCGTTTTTAAACCCATCGCCTAATGCTTGAAACATTTTTTATCCTTTTATTATGGTTGTTCTAACAAATCCAATTCTTGCTTAATTTTACTTTCTTTTTCTAAAAGCGTTTTTAAACTCTCTTTGGCTTTTTCTAGCACGCTTTTAGGCGCGTTTTTGACAAAATTTTCATTGTGCAAATTGAGTTTTAGTTTTTCTTTTTCCAATTTTTCCAACTGCTTTTTTAAACGAGCAATGAGCGGGCTTAAATCAAGATTTTCTAAATCCGCATAAGTTTGGCAAAATTCCCCCACATCGCTCACGCTTTTTAAAGGCTTATAAGTTATCACGCTGACTTTTTCTAATTTCGCTAATTTTTGGGCGTAAGTTTGCAAACGCTCTGTATTTTCTATTTTCTCCCTTAATCCCACGCTCGCTTCTTTTAAAACAATCGGTGGGGTTTCTAGCATGATTTTCAAACGCCTTAAAGACACAATGCAATCTTTGATCACTTCAAATTCATGCTCTAATTTTTCATCTTGCGCCAAATCTTTAGGGTAAGGCATGACCATGATAGATTCAGTGCTTTCTAGATCCGTGTTACTGAGCTTGTGGTATAAAGATTCGCTGATAAAGGGCATGAAAGGGTGCAAGAGTTTTAAGGCCTCTTTTAACACGCTCCCTAATTCGTCTATCGCTTCATTTTCCACTTTAGAAAATTCAATGAACCAGTCGCAAAATTCCCCCCACAAAAAGCGGTACAATAAAGTCGTGGCGTCATTAAAACGATAATTATCTAAAGCGTTACGAACCTCTTTAGTAACAAGATTCAAGCGCGATTTCGCATAACGCCCCAAAGGCGTTTGGTATTCGTTCAAACGCTCTTTATCTTTGAAAGATTCTTGTTTGAGCTTCAAGTAACTCACCGCATTGAAAATCTTGTTGGCAAAATTCTTGTTATTTTCTAAATGCGTAGTAGAAAGCTTAATGTCTCTGCCCGTAGCGCACAAATTGGCTAAAGTGAAACGCAAACTATCTGCACCGTATTTTTCTATCATCTCTAAAGGATCGATCACATTGCCTTTAGATTTGCTCATTTTTTCACCCTTTTCGTCCCTAACCAAGGCGTGCAAGTAAATATCTTTAAAAGGCAATTCGCCTAAAAGCGACTCGCTGCAAAAAAGCATTCTGGCCACCCAAAAAAAGAGGATGTCAAACCCAGTAATGAGCGTTGTGTTAGGGTAGAAATCTTTCAAATCGTTTTCATTAAACAAATCGCTTTTTTCTTGCCCCCACCCCAAAGTAGAGAACGCCCATAGCCCTGAACTAAACCATGTGTCTAGCACATCTTTATCTTGCTCTAGTTTTTCACTCTTACAAGTAGGGCAGCTTAAGGGGGTGTCTAGGCTTACAAACTGGTGGTTATTTTCACAAGTAAATACCGGTATTTGATGCCCCCAAAACAATTGCCTGCTGATACACCAAGGGCGTAATTCTCTCATCCAAGCGTTATAATTATTGATCCAATTAGAAGGGTAGAATCGCGCCAAACCCTGTTGGATTTTTTCAATAGAACTTTGAGCGATCTCAGGCTTGACAAACCATTGCTTAGACACATAAGGCTCTACCACATTATGACAGCGATAGCAATGCCCCACTTGATGCGTGTGCTCTTCTATCTTTTCCAATAAGGCGTTTTCTTTTAATTTTTCTATGACCTTATCTCTGGCTTTTAATCGTTCTAAATTTTCAAACTCCCCGCAATGCGCGTTTAAAATCCCCTTTTCATCAAAGATTTTAATCATCTCCAAATGGTGGCGTTTGCCCACTTCATAATCGTTAAAATCATGCCCAGGGGTAACCTTCACACACCCTGTGCCAAACTCCATTTCCACATGCAAATCAGCGATAATAGGGATCTTGCGATTAATTAAGGGCAAGATCACTTTTTGCCCCACTAAATGCTTGTATCTCTCATCATTAGGATTGACCATGAGCGCGCTATCGCCAAACAAGGTTTCAGGGCGTGTGGTAGCCACCACTAAATAATCTTTTTGATTTTCTAAATAATATTTAATATAATACAACGCCCCCTTACGCTCTTCATACTCCACTTCAATATCGCTTAACGCCCCATCTTTAGTGCACCAATTCACCATGTAATTATCTTGAATGATTAAGCCTTTTTCATACCATTTCAAAAACGCCAATTTAACCGCTCTTTGCAAGCCCTTATCCATCGTGAAACGAGTTCTAGAAAAGGCCGCGCTCACGCCTAAACGCTTCATTTGCTCTAAAATCGCTCCCCCGCTCTTTTCTTTCCATTCCCACACTTTTTGAACGAACGCTTCACGCCCTAGATCTTCTTTTTTAATCCCTTGATTTAAAAGTTGCTTTTCTACGACATTTTGCGTCGCAATGCCGGCGTGATCCAACCCTGGCTGATACAAAGTCTTATACCCGTCCATGCGTTTGTAGCGCACTAAAATATCTTGCAAACTTAAAGTTAGGGCATGCCCTATGTGTAAGATGCCAGTCACATTAGGAGGGGGCATCATCAAGCAAAATCGTTTGTTTTTTTCTTGGATCGCTTCATTGCCATCAATTTCAAAATACCCCCTATGAGAGCAAATTTCATAAATCTTTTTTTCTATCTCTTCTGGTTGGTAGGTGGTGGGTTCTTGTTTCATTATTATCATTATCCTAAAATAGAGCGTTCCTTAAAAAATGGTTGGATTTGGAACGCCTTTTGCTTTTACGCTTTTAATTGTTGCGTATTTTTTAAAAATTATACAACAAAGCATTTAAATTAAAAAGGATAGTCCAGTGAATTACTTTTTAAAAGCCCCTATTTTAGGATTTGAACATATCCATGAAGTGCGTTTGGAAAAAATTGATTCCTTATTCAGCCGATTAATTGGCCAAACCAATTCCCCCATGGCGTTGGATATGGTCTTAGTGAATCCTTATTGTTTGAGAGAATACAGCTTTGTGATACCCAAATACATAGAATTACTGCTAGAATTAGATTCTCATTCCAAAGTTGAGGTGTATTGCGTGGTCGTGTTGCAAAAAAATTTGGAAGATTCTATGGTTAATTTCTTAGCCCCTTTGGTGTTTAATTCCAAAAATGGCTTTGGCGCTCAAATCGCACTTTCTATGATGGATTATCCGGATTTTGGCTTTAGAGATCCTTTAAAAAGCTTTGTGATTCAAGAAAGAGAACGAGCTTAAGGGTTTTTAGCATGAAATTCGCTCTCACAGGGGGAGGCACAGGCGGGCATCTCTCTATCGCTAAAGCCTTAGCCATAGAATTAGAAAAACAAGGCATAGAGGCTATTTATTTAGGCTCAACTTATGGGCAAGATAAAGAATGGTTTGAAAATAGCCCCCTGTTTAGCGAACGCTATTTTTTCAACACGCAAGGCGTGGTCAATAAAAGCTTTTTTAAAAAAATAGGCTCTTTATTCTTGCAAGCTAAAGCCACATTTAAGGCTAAAGAAATCTTAAAAAAACACCAGATCACGCACACCATTAGCGTGGGAGGGTTTAGCGCAGGGCCGGCGAGTTTTGCAAGCTTACTCAATAAAATACCCCTTTATATCCATGAGCAAAATGCGATTAAAGGCTCTCTTAATCGCTACCTTTCCCCTAAAGCTAAGGCGGTGTTTTCAAGCTATACCTTTAAAGATAAGGGAAATCATGTTTTAACCTCCTATCCCGTGCAAAACGCTTTTTTTGATTTTGCTAGGACTCGCACTGAAATCAAGCATATTTTATTTTTAGGCGGTTCGCAAGGGGCAAAAGCGATCAATGAATTCGCTTTATTAAACGCTCCTAAACTCACCAAACAAGGGATTAAAATCACGCATATTTGCGGCTCAGACGCTCATGAAAGAATGCGTTTTTTTTACCAGGAATTGGGGCTGTTGGATAAGGTAGAATTGTTTGCTTTCCACAATAACATCACAGAAGTCATGCACAGGGCGGATTTGTGTGTGAGCCGAGCGGGTGCTAGCAGCGTGTGGGAATTGTGCGCCAATGGCTTACCCACGATTTTTATCCCCTACCCTTTTGCGAGCAATAACCACCAGTATTACAATGTCTTAGAATTTGAAGAAGAAAACTTATGCTATGTCGTGCCTCAAAATGAATTATTGCCTAAAAAACTCTTTGAAGTCATTAGAAAACTCAACCAAAAAGATGATCAAGGCAATAAAAACCTCACCACTATCAGCAACAAATTGCAACAAAAAATCGCTAAAAACGGCGCAAAAACCATCATTGAAACGATTTTGAGCGCCTAAAATAGCCCATTTTAATCAACAATTAAGCGACCAACCATTAAACTTAAGCGACAAATAAGATAAAATTTAGGATAGCTCAAATCTTTTAAAGAGAAAAGGATAACCCCTTGCAAGACTTTATTTTTAATAAAAAATGGCTTATCTGTTCTAGCCTACTCCCCTTATTTTTTCTTAATCCCTTAGCGGCTGAAGATGATGAGTTTTTTATGGGGGTGAGTTATCAAACTTCTCTAGCCATTCAAAGGGTGGATAACTCAGGGCTTAACGCTAGTCAAGACGCATCCACCTACATCCGCCAAAACGCTATCGCTCTAGAATCTGCGGCAGTGCCTTTAGCCTATTATTTAGAAGCGATGGGGCAACAAACTAGAGTTTTAATGCAAATGCTCTGCCCTGATCCTTCTAAAAGATGTCTGCTCTATGCGGGGGGCTATCCTAAAGAAAATAGTGGCGATACAGGCAACAACCCCCCAAGAGGCAATGTCAATGCCACCTTTGATATGCAATCTCTGGTCAATAATTTAAACAAGCTCACCCAACTCATCGGCGAAACTTTAATCCGTAACCCTGAAAATCTTTCTAACGCCAAAGTCTTTAATGTCAAATTCGGCAATCAAAGCACTGTTATTGCATTGCCTGAAGGTCTAGCTAGTGTCATGAACGCTTTAAACAATGATATTACCAACGCTTTAACCACGCTCTGGTATAACCAAACCTTAACGAATAAATCTTTTAGCACCCCTGATGGCAGTCCTGTAAATTTTAGCCCTAAAGTCTTGCAACACCTTTTACAAGACGGCTTAGCCACAGCAAGCGGTAATCAAACCATTTGCAGCACTCAAAACCAATGCATGGCTACTAATGAAGCTAACTCTATCGCTCAAAACGCCCAAAACATCTTCCAGGCTTTAATGCAAGCAGGGATTTTAGGGGGCTTAGCCAATGAAAAGCAATTTGGATTCACTTACAACAAAGCCCCTAATGGCAGCAATTCCCAACAAGGCTACCAAAGCTTTAGCGGCCCAGGTTATTACACCAAAAACGGCACTAACACCACGCAAGCGCCCTTAAAAGTATTACCCGCTGGAGCGACAATTGGATCAGGCAATGGCCAATACACCTACCACCCTAGCTCGGCAGTCTATTATTTAGCGGATAGCGTCATCGCTAATGGCATCACCGCTTCTATGATTTTTTCAGGCATACAAAATTTCGCCAATAAAGCCGCTAAACTGACAAGCACTTCAAGATATAGCCAGATTCAAGAAGCGATCAACTATGGGGAAAGCTTACTTAATAACACCGTAGCGTATGGGGATTTCATCACCAATTGGGTCGCCCCCTATTTGGATTTAAACAATAAAGGTTTGAATTTCTTGCCTAATTATGGAGGGCAATTGAATGGCACTAATAATCAAACCCCACAAAATCATTTAACCCCACAACAAGCCCAACAAGAGCAAAAAGTCATCATGAACCAGCTAGAGCAAGCCACAAACGCCCCCACCCCCGCGCAAATAGACAAGATCTTAGCCAACCCCTATTCCCCCACGGCAAAAACTTTAATGGCTTATGGGCTTTATCGCTCTAAAGAAGTGATTCATGGAGTGATTGATGAAATGCAAACTAAAATAAATCAAGTCTATCAAATGGGCTTTGCTAGGAATTTTTTGGAGCATAACTCTAATTCTAATAACATGAACGGCTTTGGCGTGAAAATGGGCTATAAGCAATTCTTTGGCAAAAAGCGCATGTTTGGGCTTAGGTATTATGGCTTTTATGATTTTGGTTACGCGCAATTTGGCACAGGACCTTCTTTGGTGAAAGCCACTCTCTCTAGCTATGGGGCAGGCACAGACTTTCTTTATAATGTTTTTACCCGAAAAAGGGGGACTGAAGCGATAGATATAGGTTTTTTTGCCGGTATCCAACTTGCAGGGCAAACCTGGAAAACGAATTTTTTAGATCAAGTGGATGGCAACCATCTTAAGCCCAAAGACACTTCTTTCCAATTGCTTTTTGATTTAGGCATAAGGACTAATTTTTCCAAAATCGCTCATCAAAAAAGATCCCGTTTTTCTCAAGGGATAGAATTTGGCGTTAAAATACCGGTGCTTTATCACACCTATTACCAATCAGAAGGCGTTACAGCGAAGTATAGAAGAGCCTTTAGTTTTTATGTGGGCTACAACATAGGCTTTTGATTAAACAAAATAAGGGAAAAATATGATAAAAAAAGCTAGAAAATTTATACCATTCTTTTTAATTGGCTCCCTCTTAGCTGAAGACAATGGCTGGTATATGTCTGTAGGCTATCAAATCGGCGGCACGCAACAATTCATCAATAACAAACAACTTTTAGAAAATCAAAACATCATCAACAGCATAACCCAAAGCGCGATCAATATTGCAGGGCCTACTACCGGCCTTATCACTTTAAGCTCTCAAAGCGTCATTGACGCTTTAGGCTATGGCGTGAGTAACACCGTGGGCAACCAATTAGAGGGCATTTCTAATATCTTGAATCAAATTGGCAAAAGAAAAGACTTTTATTCTAGCCATCAAATCTCTAGCATTTCTCAGCAAATCATAGGGCTTAAAGGGAGCTCTGATCCCTTAAAAGCCCACTCTTCACAAATCACAGCCAAACTCCTTTCCAACACCCAAAGCACCTTTAATCAGGGCATAGCCCTAAGCTCTAATATTATTAGTGCAGTCAATAGCCTAAACCCTAGCAACAACTCCCAAGAAGTTAAAAAACAGCTCCAAAACACCGCGCAATCCATGGCAGAATTGTTGCAACAAGTTGAACACAGCATCACTAAAACCACTAGCACCACTTACGCGCAATCCTTACTCTCCAATCTGACCGATGCGGTGAATGCCTCTAGCAATAATACCGCTTATGTGAGCGCTTTAAAAAATGCTTTAACCACTCTTGGGGTGGGGTATTTCCCTACGACAACCACAACGCATGTGGTGCTAAACCCACCGGGACAAATCGTATTTTATCCCACTAATTCCATTTTAGGCTCTACTTCTTCAAACAGCAATAACCAACAACAATACAACAATACCCTTTTAATGAACACCTTACAAGGGGAATTAAGCACTAATAATCAAAATAACCCCAATGGTTGCGCCAATCAAGTCCAATGCTTAGAGCAATTCATCCAAAATTTAGCCCCTTTAGCCGCAACCCCCACTTCAAATAACCAAGCCAACCAACAAGTCCAAGCCATCGCTCAAAAGCTTCAAAGCGTTGCTATCAACACTTTAGACAACAATGCGATCAACAACACTACCTATAATTTAAACAACTTGCACAACGCTTTGAATTTCCAAGCCTATGAAAGCACGATAGAACAATACAATAACGCTTTAAAACAAATTTCTTGGATTAGTTTTACTGAGCCTAAAAACTTGCTCAAAAACACTTCTAATAACTACCAAATCGGCACCGTTACCAACGCTCAAGGGCAAAATATCAGCACCTATGATTGCACAAGCGCTACCGGGAGTCTTTCTGGCGATACTTCTAATGGGATTTCATGCTCAGCCACAAGCTCCACAAACAACACAAATAGCTTTGACAATTCTTTAGTCGCTACCTCCAAAGTCCAAACCATAGGGGGCAAAGAGCAGATCGGCGTGAATTCTTTTAACCTTGTTTCTCAAGTGTGGAGCGTTTATAACTCTTTAAAAACTTCAGAAGCCAATTTGCAAAAAAACGCTCAGATACTATGCCCAAGTGGCAGTAACGGATCGCAAGGTACATGCAATAACAACAATTCTTCGGGGGGTTTGAGCATCAGCGGGAACTCCCAATTGCAAAATATTTTAAGCTCTACTAGTGGGACTAGCACTACCACTCAAGCTAAAAGCAACGCTCCCAAACTAAAAGCGATGGTGGTGGTGAATAATGAAGAAGAAGCTAAAACGACCAATTTAGCTCAAAGCAGTGGGCCAACCACTCAATCCCCTAACAGCACGGTGATGGGCGCTTTAAACACCGTATTGCAAAATGTCAGCAATTTCCAACAAAGCATTCAAAGCGCTTTTCAAAACCAAGAAAGTAATATCCAAGCTTGGGCGAATGCGATTTATAACACTAATGGGAGTCAGTCGCAAGAGACGACACCTAACACTAACCAAGATTTACGCATCCAATTAAGAGCGAATTTCTACCAACTCATCAATACCATTAACCAGCAAGTGCCTACAGGCATGAGCACTTTAATCGCTCAGAGCCAAGCGCAAGCGAGTGCAACAAGTGGATCAGCAAGCACCACAAATAACGCATGCGCGAGCGGAATGAGTGGGAGTGGTAATAACTGGTGCTATCAGCAATGGTCCGATTCTAAGGCTTATTACAGCGGGTTACAAAGTGCTTTAGGGTATCAAACACAAGCGACAACTCAAAGCGGGAGCAGTGATTGGAACAGCATCACCTACAATGTCCAACAAATCACGCTCACTAGCGGTGGTTTGCTCAATCAAATCATCACAAATCTTAAGGGTGTTAATGGGGGCAATGGAGGAAGCAATGGAAACGGAAATGGCACTAATCAAATCAACACAGCCTACCAAATGCTCACAGACGCCAGCGATGGGAAATTAGGGACTTATAGTAGTAGCAATAGTGGCAGTAATAACGGCTATACGCCATGCAATAGCACTAACGGGAGCAATGGAACGAGCAATTGTTATGAACCCAACAAACAACAAAACGCCACCACCGCAACCACCGCAACCACTAGCGAAACCAACTTGCAAAAAGTCTATAATGACGCCCAAAAAATAGCCAACATTATCGCTAGCTCTGGGAATAATAAAGGCGTTGAAAACGGCTTAAAACAATTCTTTGAAGCGTTAAAAAATAATAGCAGCAGTCTCAGTAATTTGTGTAATGGTAGTAGCGGTAGTAGTGGTGCTACTTGCTCCGGTGAGCTTATCAACCTTTTAGGGGCAATCCCCACAAATGGGGTGAGCGATACGAACAATTTAATTAATTTGCTCACTGAATTTATTAAAACCGCCGGGTTTATCCAAAATAATGATAGTAATGTATCTACTAGTCTTATAAGCGCTTTTCAAGCCATTACGAGCGCTATTTCTCAAGGGTTTCAAGCCTTACAAAACGACATTAGCCCTAATGCGATTTTAACCTTGCTCCAAGAAATCACTTCTAACACCACCACCATTCAGTCATTCTCGCAAACCTTACGGCAGCTTTTAGGGGATAAAACATTCTTTATGGTGCAACAAAAACTCATTGATGCGATGATTAACGCTAGAAATCAGGTTCAAAACGTGCAAAATCAAGCCAATAACTACGGCTCTCAACCCATTTTAAGCCAGTATGTGGCCGCTAAAAGCACCCAACACGGCATGAGCAATGGCTTAGGGGTTGGTTTGGGCTATAAATATTTCTTTGGTAAAGCGAGAAAATTAGGTCTTAGGCATTATTTTTTCTTTGATTACGGCTTTAGTGAAATAGGCTTAGCCAATCAAAGCGTGAAAGCGAATATCTTTGCTTATGGGGTAGGCACGGATTTTTTATGGAACTTGTTCAGGAGGACTTACAACACTAAAGCGTTGAATTTTGGGCTATTTGCTGGGGTCCAACTGGGCGGTGCAACTTGGCTTAGCTCTCTAAGGCAACAAATCATTGACAACTGGGGGAACGCTAATGACATCCATTCAACGAATTTTCAAGTGGCGCTGAATTTTGGGGTGCGCACCAACTTTGCGGAGTTTAAGCGTTTCGCTAAGAAATTCCACAATCAAGGGGTTATAAGCCAAAAGAGCGTGGAATTTGGGATTAAAGTGCCTCTCATCAATCAAGCGTATTTGAGAAGCACTGGGGCTGATGTGAGTTACAGGAGGCTTTATACTTTCTATATCAATTACATCATGGGGTTTTAAAAAAGGGTGTGTCATGGAAATCTTACAATTCATCGGCTATGGGAATATGGCTCAAGCGATTTTAGAAGGCTCTCATGAAATTTTATCCAAGCGTTTTATTTTAGAAATTACCGGGCGAAACCCTGAAAAGATCGCCCCCTTTTTACAAGAAAAAAACATTCAAGCGCGCATCGTTCCCTATAAAGACGCTATTGACATACACCAAAAATTCGTGTTTTTACTTTTTAAGCCTTATAACCTTAAGGATTTTAATTATCAAGGGCAAGCCAAAAGCGTTTTGAGTGCACTAGCTGGCGTGGGTTTTAAAGCTTTAAGCGATGCGATAGATTCTTTACATTATCTCAAATGCATGCCCAATATTGCGAGCAAGTTCGCCCTTTCTTCTACGGCGGTGTGTGAAAAATCACCCATGCCCTTAATAAGCCAAAAGGCCTTGAGTGTTATTGAGAGTTTTGGGAATTGCGTGCGAGTGGGTAATGAAGAGTTGGTGGATGCCAGCGTGGCGACAAACGGGAGCGCGCTCGCGTTTTTAAGCTTGGTAGCGAGCAGTTTGAAAGATGCCGGTATTAGAGAGGGCTTGAACGCTAGAGATTCTTTAGAATTGGTGAAAATGAGTTTTAAAGGCTTTGCCAAGCTGTTAGAAAAAGAACGCCCAGAAATGATTATAGAGCAAATTTGCACCCCTAAAGGCGCAACGATTGAAGGCTTGAGCGTTTTAGAAAAAAAAGGGGTTAGGGGAGCGTTTATAGAAGCTTGCCATGAAAGCGTGAAAAAAATGCACCTCTAAAAATTACACTCTTAAAAAACAGTGCGATGCATTTAGACAGACAGAGTTTAGAAAAAGCCAAGCATTTGATCCAAAGCGGTCTGATTGACACCATAGAAGTAGGCACGATCAAGGGCTTGCAAGAAATCCATCGGTTTTTGTTTGAAGGGCTGTATGAATTTGCCGGGAAAATCAGGGATAAAAATATTTCTAAAGGAAATTTCAGGTTCGCTAACTGCTTGTATTTGGATTTGATTTTACCCAGAATTGAGAGCATGCCGCAAAATAATTTCAATCAAATCATAGAAAAATATGTGGAAATGAATATCGCTCACCCTTTTTTGGAGGGTAATGGCAGAGCGACTAGAATATGGCTTGATTTGTTGCTTAAAAAGGAATTGAAAAAAATTGTGCTTTGGGATAGGATTGATAAAGCCGCTTATTTGAGTGCAATGGAAAGGAGTCCTGTGAATGATTTGGAAATCAAAACGCTTTTAAAAAAGCATTTGAGTTCTAATACCAACGATCCCTTAACTCTCATTAAAGGCATCACGCAGTCGTATTACTATGAAGGGCTTTGAAAAAATACTAAAATCATTTTTTATAATCCAATACGAAAGAGTTTGACGCTAGTCAAGAGATAGTTTTTTATAATGCGATCTTAGGGGATTAGTGGGATTTAGTTGGGGGTTGTAGGAGGAAATGTTTTATCTCCTATCCCCCCTTTACTATAAAATAAAATTTAAAATATAAGACAAAATAATTAAAGCCCCATTTTAAAAGAAATTAAAAGCTTTATTTGTCAGCATTAAAGCAATCTAAAACTAATCTTGTGCCCGTTCAATCAAACTCAAAGGCAAGTTAAACGCTTTAATGAGTTCGCCCTCTTTTTGACGTTGTTCGCCCTTATCTTTTTCATGGTCATAGCCCAACAAGTGCAACACCCCATGAATGAATAAAAGAGCGATCTCCTCTTCTAATCTATGCCCTAATTTCAGGGCGTTTTCTTGAGCTAATGGCGCATTAATCACCACGCTCCCTAAAGGGGTGTGAGGGATCGCTTCTAAAGGGAAGCTCAAAACATCGGTAGCGTAATCGCAACCCCTTAAATCCCTATTGATTTCTCGCATGGTTTCATCGCTCACTAAAACAAGCTCAATGATTTGAGTGGGGGCTAAAACATCTGCGATTTTTTCTAATAATAAAAAGTCTGATTCTAGTGGGGTTTGGTTGTCTATTTCTAGCATCAATAAGATATAAAAAGAAGTTTAAAAAAGCCCTAAAATTTAGGGCTTATAAAGATTAAGCGAAAGAACCTTTAACTTGTTCTACCCATTTTGAAATCCTCTCATCAGTGAGATCATCTTGATTGTCTTCATCAATCACTAGACCCACGAATTTACCGCCTTCTACCGCTTTAGAAGCTTCAAAATGATAACCATCAGTGGGAGTTTGCCCTACCACTTTGCCGGCTTTAGCTTTTTCATAAATGTGGAAAATGCCTTCTGCAAAAGTTTCGCTGTAAGTGTCTTGATCGCCCAAGCCTACAAGCCCAATGGTTTTATTCGCAAAGTCGCTCGCTTCTAGTGTGCCTAAAAAGTCTTCCCAATCTGTTTGCAAATCGCCCGCACCGGCTGTTGGAGCGACTAAAATAACCTTTGTAAAGCCATTAAATTGCTCTTTAGAAGCTTTAGCCACATCAATCACTTCCGCATTACCAATAGCCTTGCTGATTTTTTCAGCGATAGCTTCAGCGTTCCCGCTGTCTGTCCCAAAAAAGATACCAATTTTTCCCATATTCCAATCCTTGTGTTTAAAGATATTAACACACCCGCTTCATGCGAATGCTTGTGGGCGTAGTCTAGCGCATTTAATTAAACATCTTGCTTAAAAACCCATTTTGCGCGAATATCGTTTCAACAAAAACCATATTAAAAGCACTATAAGAACAAAACTTATGACAAAAAACGAAGTGTAATGAGAAAGCCTTTCATACAGCGTTTTCACCCAATCGCTCGCTTGAAAAGAAACGCTCCCCACGATTAACGCCCACAAAAAACTGGATAAAACATTAAGCCATAAAAATCTTTTTAAAGGGTATTTGCTAAAACCAACCGCCAAAGGCACAACGCTTTTAATCCCATACAAATATTTATTGACAAAAATCATGAGCAAGGCGTAGCGTTTCACCCACAAACTCGCTAAAGCAAGCTTTCTTCGGTGCTTTTGGAAATACTTTAAAAACTCTCTTTTTTGATAGCGGGCAAAGATTACAAGAGCCCCACTCCCTACCATATTCCCTAAAAAAGCGACAAAAATGGTTATTTTTATATCCAAAGCGTGCGTGGTAGCGCTCAAAATGGAAGCGATGACAATCCCCACATACCCACCCCCTAAAGAATATAAAAATAAAATAAGATAACCCCACTCCTTAAAACCCTCTTGAAAACGCAACAACGCTTCTTGCATAAAAACCCTCTTTTTAGTTTTCTCATTTTCATGTTATCCAAACTTATTAACCTGTTGGTGATTTAAACGCTATCTTTTAGTATAATGACAGCATTATCCTAATAACCTAAAAGATATAGAGATGAATACAGAAATTTTAACCATCATGTTAGTTGTCTCAGTGCTTATGGGATTGGTAGGCTTAATAGCGTTTTTATGGGGGGTTAAAAGCGGTCAGTTTGACGACGAAAAACGCATGCTTGAAAGCGTGTTGTATGACAGCACGAGCGATTTGAACGAAGCGATTTTACAAGAAAAACGCCAAAAGAATTAAAAAGAATTAAAATAAAAGGATAGGAATGGACCAAGAAATTTTAGATGTATTGATAGTGGGTGCAGGGCCTGGGGGCATTGCCACGGCCGTAGAATGCGAAATAGCCGGCGTTAAAAAAGTGCTTTTATGCGAAAAAACCGAAAGCCATTCAGGCATGTTGGAAAAGTTTTATAAAGCCGGTAAAAGGATTGATAAAGATTATAAAAAGCAAGTCGTAGAGCTTAAAGGGCATATCCCTTTTAAAGACAGCTTTAAAGAAGAAACTTTAGAGAATTTCACTAACCTTTTAAAAGAGCACCGCATCACGCCAAGCTATAAAACCGATATTGAGAGCGTGAAAAAAGAAGGCGAATACTTTAAAATCACCACCACTTCTAACACAACCTATCATGCTAAATTTGTGGTGGTTGCGATCGGGAAAATGGGCCAGCCAAACCGCCCTACTACTTATAAAATCCCTGTCGCGCTCTCTAAACAAGTGGTTTTTAGCATCAATGATTGTAAGGAAAATGAAAAAACCCTTGTGATCGGCGGAGGCAACTCAGCGGTGGAATACGCTATTGCTTTGTGCAAAACCACCCCTACCACTCTCAATTACCGCAAAAAAGAATTCAGCCGCATCAATGAAGACAACGCTAAAAACTTGCAAGAAGTCCTAAACAACAACACGCTTAAAAGCAAGCTTGGAGTGGATATTGAAAGCCTAGAAGAAGATGGGGCTCAAATTAAGGTTAATTTCACCGATAACACGAGCGAGAGTTTTGATCGCTTGCTGTATGCGATCGGCGGCTCTACCCCTTTAGAGTTTTTTAAACGCTGTTCTTTAGAATTAGATCCTAGCACCAATATCCCTGTGGTGAAGGAAAATTTAGAGAGCAACAATATCCCTAATTTGTTCATCGTGGGCGATATTTTATTCAAATCAGGAGCGAGCATCGCTACCGCATTAAATCATGGCTATGATGTTGCTGTAGAAATCGCTAAAAGGTTACAATCTTAAAGCAAATTCACTCATCAAGTGGCTTAGCCTTATACAAAAAGAAAAAGAGTGCTATAAGCGTAAGGGCAAAATGCATGGTTATGATAGTTAGGGGCGAAAAGTAACGCAGTTCCAGGCTACTGAGCGATAAGATTAGCACAGAGACCACACGCACACAACTTGATAAAAGCGATGAGAGCGATGAAATGTTGTTTTTAGAAACGAATTTGGAAAATTGATACCCCAAGCAATAACTCATGTAAGCAAAAAACGCCACCATGAGTGCATACACCCCTATGAAACAATAAGGGATATTCATAAGCAATAAGGGGCTAACGCTAAGCAACACCAAAAGCGAACTTAGGGCGATTTTTTGGCTGTAATTTGAAGCTTTTAAAAAATGAATGAGGATGGAAATCACTTGAAAAGCGATATAAAACATAAAAAGGTATTGCTCTTTAACGCCTTGTTTTAAAAAATACGCTTGCCACATTTGAAAATGGCTCATAAAAAAGATAGGCGTAATCAAATGCCCCACTAACAAAATTTTAAGCTTGGGGTTATCTTTAAGCTCTTTAAGACTGCCTTTGACTTGCTCTTTAAGGAGTTTCAAACTTTTTTGGCTTTTAAAATCTTCTTCTTTTTCTTTAAAATAAATGATGATCGTTAGCGCACAAAGCATGATTAAAAAAATCCCCACGACATACAGCATCGCATGGACTTTGAGATACAAAAACGACCCCAAAGAACTCCCTATAATCATGCCTAAATAAGCGATTTGATTGTTTTTGGCTAAAAACTTGGACAAATCCTTTTTGTTTTCTTTAATGTCTGTGATGAGTGAAGCTTCAATCGTGCCGCTAGAGCATGCATTATACAAACCATACAGCCCCCACGCTAAAAGCATGAGAATAAAGCTATCAAAAAACAGAACCAACGAAAAACTAGCGATTAAAAAGGCATTAGAAACCAAGAATAAATTTTTTCGGCTCATCAAATCCGCTAAAACGCCGCTTGGGTATTCAGCCACCAGCACGCAAAAGCTAAAAAAGGTTTGCACGAGCAGGATTTCACTCAAACTAAGCCCTTTAGAAAGCAACAAGGGGGTTAAAATCGCATGGGGCAAGCTTTGAGCGATGATCAAGAGAAAATTCGCCCCATAGTAAGCTAAAATGTTTTTCCTTAACATTTGAAAATTGTAATTAAAACTAGCTTATAATACAGCGTTATATCTTTTAATTAAGGGGTATTGATGCTAACCCAATTAAAAACTTATCCAAAATTACTCAAACATTATGAAGAAATCAAAGAAATGCATATGCGCGATTGGTTTTCTAAAGACAAGGAGCGAGCGAGCCGCTATTTTGTGCAATTGGAAAGCTTGAGCTTGGATTATTCCAAAAACCGCTTGAACGATACCACTTTAAAGCTTCTTTTTGAATTAGCAAAGGATTGCTCTTTAAAAGAAAAGATTGAAGCGATGTTTAAGGGCGAAAAAATCAACACCACCGAAAAAAGGGCTGTTTTACACACCGCCTTAAGAAGCTTGAACGACACAGAAATCTTGCTAGACAACATGGAAGTGTTAAAAAGTATTAGGAGCGTTTTAAAACGCATGCGAGCCTTTAGCGATAGCGTGAGGAGCGGTAAAAGACTAGGCTATACCAATCAAGTGATCACCGATATTGTCAATATCGGCATTGGGGGGTCAGATCTGGGCGCTTTAATGGTTTGCACCGCCTTAAAACGCTACGCCCACCCGAGATTAAAAATGCATTTTGTGTCTAATGTGGATGGCACACAGATTTTAGATGTTTTAGAAAAACTCAATCCAGCCAGCACGCTTTTTATCGTGGCTTCTAAGACTTTTTCCACTCAAGAAACCTTAACCAACGCCCTAACCGCTAGAAAATGGTTTGTAGAAAGGAGCGGCGATGAAAAGCATATCGCTAAACACTTTGTAGCGGTATCCACCAACAAAGAAGCCGTGCAACAATTTGGCATTGACGAGCATAACATGTTTGAATTTTGGGATTTTGTAGGGGGGCGCTATAGCTTGTGGTCGGCCATTGGCTTATCCATTATGATCTATTTAGGGAAGAAAAATTTTAACGCTCTTTTGAAGGGGGCGTATTTAATGGATGAGCATTTTAGAAACGCCCCTTTTGAAAGCAATTTGCCCGTTTTAATGGGGCTAATTGGCGTGTGGTATATCAATTTTTTCCAATCCAAAAGCCATTTAATCGCTCCTTACGATCAGTATTTAAGGCACTTCCCTAAATTCATTCAGCAATTAGATATGGAAAGCAATGGCAAACGCATCAGCAAAAAAGGCGAAACCATCCCCTATGACACCTGCCCTGTTGTTTGGGGCGATATGGGCATTAACGCTCAGCACGCCTTTTTCCAGCTCTTGCATCAAGGCACGCATTTAATCCCCATTGATTTTATCGCTTCCTTAGATAAAAAGCCTAACGCTAAAGGCCACCATGAGATTTTATTCAGCAATGTTTTAGCGCAAGCGCAAGCCTTCATGAAAGGCAAGAGTTATGAAGAAGCGCTTGGGGAATTGCTCTTTAAAGGCTTAGACAAAGATGAAGCCAAAGATTTAGCCCACCACAGGGTGTTTTTTGGCAACCGCCCCTCTAATATCCTTTTATTAGAAAAGATTTCACCAAGCAATATTGGGGCGTTAGTGGCTCTTTATGAGCATAAAGTCTTTGTGCAAGGGGTTATTTGGGATATTAACAGCTTTGATCAATGGGGCGTGGAGCTTGGGAAAGAACTGGCCGTGCCGATTTTACAAGAATTAGAAGGGCATAAAAGCAACGCTTATTTTGACAGCTCCACTAAGCATTTAATAGAATTGTATAAGAATTACAACCAGTAGGCTTTGTTTTATAACAAGATAAAACCTAAAAACAATAAAACAAAGCTTAACCCCATTCTCAAGCGATCCATTCAAAATAATCCGTTACTCGTAACGGATTTTAGCACCATATATTAGCCATTTGAATTTAAAGAGAGTAAATTTTCCACAAATTAATCGTTTTTAGCTTTTAAAAGCTTGACTTTCTCATCATACGCATTATTTTACATATTATAATTATTTCAAAGCTAAGAATAATAAAAATCAAAGAATAGATTTATCTTTAAAAATATTTGCATTTATCAATCTCATTTTAGGAGGCATGCATGAAAAAGGCAAGTCAGGTTTTATTCTTTGGGGCATTTTTAAGCTCTTCTTTGCAAGGTTTTGAAGCTAAGCTCAACGGCTTTGTGGATCAATCCAGCACTATCGGTTTTAACCAGCATAAAATCAATAAAGAAAGAGGCATCTACCCTATGCAGCAATTCGCAACGATTGCGGGCTATTTAGGGCTTGGTTTTAGCCTGTTACCCAAAAAGGTTTCAGACCATGTTCTAAAAGGCAAAATAGGGGGCATGGTGGGATCTATTTTCTATGACGGCACGAAGAAATTTGAAGACGGATCTGTAGCTTACAATCTCTTTGGTTATTACGATGGGTTCATGGGGGGCTATACGAATATCTTACAGACCGATAGCCTTGAAACACAGAACATGAAACACAACAAAAATGTCCGCAATTATGTCTTTAGCGATGCGTATTTAGAATACGCTTATAAGAATTATTTTGAAATAAAAGCCGGGCGCTATTTATCCACTATGCCTTATAAAAGCGGTCAAACGCAAGGCTTTCAAATTTCTGGGCAATACAAGAAAGTGCACTTGACTTGGTTTAGCTCTTTTGGGAGGGCGTTCGCTTATGGTTCGTTTTTAATGGATTGGTTTGCCGCACGGACCACTTATAGCGGAGGCTTTACCAAAAACGATAAAGGAGGTTATGATAGCCATGGGCGAAAGGTGCTTTATGGCACGCATGCGGTGCAACTCACCTATAAACCTCATCGTTTCCTCATAGAAGGCTTTTATTACCTTTCGCCTCAAATCTTTAACGCTCCGGGCGTTAAGATTGGTTGGGACTCTAACCCTAATTTTAGCGGCACAGGCTTTCGCTCTGATACAGCTATCATAGGGTTTTTCCCCATTTACTACCCTTGGATGATCGTTAAATCCGACGGGAGTCCGGTCTATAGATACGACACGCCTGCCACTCAAAACGGGCAAAATCTCATTATCCGCCAACGCTTTGACATCAATAATTATAATGTTTCAATCGCTTTTTATAAAGTCTTTCAAAACGCTAATGGTTGGATAGGCAATATGGGGAATCCAAGCGGTGTGATAATGGGGAGTAACAGCGTCTATGCGGGTTTTACAGGCACAGCTCTTAAAAGAGACGCCGCTACCATTCTCCTTTCTTGTGGCGGCACTCATTTTGCCAAAAAATTCACATGGAAATTCGCCACACAATATTCCAATTCAGTGGTCTCTTGGGAAGCGAGAGCGATGATCTCTTTAGGTTATAAATTCACTGAATATTTGAGTGGTAGCGTGGATCTTGCGTATTATGGCGTGTATACTAACAAAGGCTTTAAACCGGGTGAAAACGGGCCTGTGCCTAAAGACTTCCCCGCCCTTTATTCTGACAGGAGCGCGTTATACACGGCCCTAGTAGCATCATTTTGATGCTGTCTCTGTGGCGGGCGTTTTTGACACCGTCTCTCTAATCTCTATCATACAAAACTCAAGTAAAAACTCTTTTTGTAAATCGCATAAGCAAAAATCCATCATCTTTAAAATCTAAAGCATGCTTTTAGCATTTTTATAATCTAATAGTAAAGAGCTTGATTTTAATCAAACAATAACCTCTCTTAAAAGCAGTCTTTGATTAGCGAGATCTTAAGGGGGTTAGAGGGGAGAATGATTTCAAAATACCCCCTATCCCCTTAAGAGTTTTACATAAAAGATTACAAATATAGCAAAAGTTTAAATGATTTTATTGGGTTTGTAGCAAAAGGAGGTTTAAGCCCCCTTTATTCAAGTAGCTTTAATGTAAGGGGTTTCAGCCAGTGGCGGGTAAATTTTGTTTTTAAAATAAGCGTTTGAGCAAATCCTAACGCTCACGATCAGCACTAAAAGCGCTACAAGCATGAAAAACACGCACAAAATCGCATCAATCGCATGGTTAAAAAGGGATTTTTGGAGCGTTTTTAGCGCTTTTTCATCGGTAGTGAGCACGATTTTTTCTTTGATGATTTGCATTTGCGCCACATGCGAAACATTATTAAGCACGCTATCATCACTCTTTGGCATTACTTTTAAAATACCGCTATAAAAAGTGATAAATAAAATCAAAACTGCCGGCAAGGCGCTTATTATCGCCCCCTTAAAACGCCCCATTTTAAACAACACCACCGTAACCAACAACAACGCCATGCCCGCTAACATCTGATTGCTCACGCCAAATAAAGGCCATAGCGTATAAATCCCTCCTTTAGGATCGATCGTGCCTTGATACAAGAAATACCCCCACCCTGCCACGCACAAAAGAGTGGCAAAAATCCCAGCCTTATAAGAGCTAAGATTACCCAAAGGTTTATAAACATTACCGAGCAAATCTTGGATCATGAAACGAGCGGTTCGTGTGCCAGCATCCACAGCGGTTAAAATGAACAAAGCTTCAAACAAAATCGCAAAATGATACCAAAACGCCATCACGCTTGGATCCCCTAAAATGTGATACACAATCATCGCTAAACCGATCGCAAAAGTGGGCGCCCCACCGGTGCGGCTCAAAATAGAGCTTTCGCCGATGTTTTTGGTCATTTCACTGATTTCTTCAGCGCTGATATTAAACCCCCATGAGCTAATCACTGAAGCCGCATCAGCTATATCTTTACCGATGCTCACTTCTGGTGAATTGATAGCGAAATAAAGCCCTGGGTGCAAGATCCCTGCGCACACCAACGCCATAAGAGCCACAACGCTCTCCATCACCATAGAGCCATAGCCCACTAGCCTTGCGTCGCTTTCTTTAGCGAGCATTTTAGGGGTCGTGCCTGAAGAAATTAAAGCATGAAAACCGCTAATCGTCCCGCAAGCCACCGTGATAAACAAGAAAGGGAACACGCTTCCTGCAAACACAGGCCCACTGCCATCTACAAAGGGCGTGATTTTAGGGATTTGTAAAGGCGGAGCGACAAAAACAATAGCCACAACCAACACCCCTATCACGCCAATTTTTAAAAAAGTGCTTAAATAATCTCGTGGAGCGAGTAAAAACCATACCGGTAAAATAGAAGCCACAAACCCATAGCCCATGATCATCCACGCTAAAGAACTGGCATCAAAGGTGAATATTGACGCTAATTTAGGATCTAAAGAAACGTATTTACCCGCATAAATCGCTATAATCAATAGGATAAAGCCGATAACAGAAACTTCTAAAATCTTATGCGGCCTGAAAAACCGCATGTAAAGCCCCATAAGAATCGCAATGGGAATAGTCATTGCGATCGTAAAAAAGCCCCAAGGCGAATGCGCTAAAGCCTTCACCACCACCATCGCTAAAATCGCAATGATAATGAGCATGATCCCTAAAATGCCCAGACTTGCGATCATGCCTACAAATTGACCCATTTCAAGCTTGATCATTTCGCCTAAAGACTTGCCATCGCGCCTAATGGAAGCAAAAAGCACCACAAAATCATGCACGCAACCCCCTAAAACTGAGCCTATCAAAATCCATAAGATAGAGGGCAAGTAACCCATTTGAGCGGCTAGTATCGGGCCTACTAAAGGGCCAGCCCCAGCAATAGCGGCGAAATGATGCCCAAAGGTGATCGCTTTATCGGTTGGCACAAAATCCTTGCCGTCATTCCTTACGCATGCGGGCGTGGCTCTGCTATCATCTAGCTTTAACACCCTATAAGCGATAAAATGGCTATAAAAACGATAGCCTATGCTATAAATGCAAGCGCTCGCTACTACAAGCCATAGCGTGTTAATGCTCTCACCCTTGTGTAAGGCTAACACCCCTAAACAGATCGCCCCTAAAATAGCGACAAAAACCCAAGCCAAAGAAACTAAACTTTTTTGCATGTCCTCTCCATTTAATGATTGTTTAATCATTGTTGTTAATTTCAGCCAGTTTTTTTATTATAATCCAAATTTTCTTTGAATAGTGGCAAAATAGCTCATAAACTTCCCGCTTAAAGGCTTGGGTTTTCCAAACTTCTAACAATTAGGGTGAATAAGAGCTGTTTTTAAACATGATGCTTTAAAGCGTCATTAATTTTAAGGTTTAGCGTTATGGCATTAGATTGGGATTTTATGTTTCACTCCATCCCTATGTTTCTTAAGGGGTTAGAACTCACGCTTTATATTTCTTTTTTTGGGATTTTACTCTCTCTTTTGGTGGGGTTTTTGTGCGCGATCATTTTGTATTTTAAAACGCGCTTTATCTCCCCTATTATCTATATCTATGGCGAAATCGCTAGGAACACGCCCCTACTCATCCAGCTTTTCTTTTTGTATTACGGGTTGAATGAAATCGGTTTGAGCGCTTTAGAGTGCGCGATTTTAGCGTTAGGGTTTTTGGGTGGGGGGTATATGAGTCAGAGTTTTTTGCTTGGGTTTAAAAGCCTAGCTTCCATTCAAAGAGAAAGCGCTTTGAGTTTGGGGTTTGGCCCTTTGAAAATGATGTATTACATCATTCTGCCTCAAAGTTTAAGCGTTTCTATGCCTTCTATAGGGGCGAATGTGATTTTTTTACTCAAAGAAACTTCTGTGGTGGGCGCGATAGCCCTAACCGATATCATGTTTGTGGCGAAAGATTTTATTGGCATTTATTACAAAACGACTGAAAGCCTTTTGATGTTAAGCCTCACTTATTTGATCGCTTTGCTCCCTTTAAGCGTTTTGTTTGTGATCTTAGAGCGCTTCTTTAAAAAGAAAGTGGCTTAAAATGGGAGTTTTGTTAGAATTAGACAACCTTAAGCGTTTGTTAGAAGGGTTTGAGATCACTCTTTTGATCGCTCTTAGCTCTGCAATGATTTCAATCATTGTTGGAATGCTTTTAGGGAGTTTGATGGCGTTTGGCTCTAAAATAATGGTTTTGGCGTGTCGTGTGTATTTAGAAAGCATTCGCATCATCCCGCTTTTAGCATGGCTTTTTATCGTGTATTTTGGGTTAGCGAGCTGGTTTGATTTGCATATTAGCGCGGTTTTGGCGAGCGTTATTGTTTTTAGCTTGTGGGGGGGCGCTGAAATGATGGATTTGACTAGAGGGGTTTTAACTTCCGTGAGCAAACACCAAGTAGAAAGCGCTCTGGCTTTAGGCATGGATTCAAAAAGGGTGATTTTTAATATTATTTTCCCTCAAAGCTTTTTGTCTTTATTACCCTCAAGTCTTAATTTATTCACGCGCATGATTAAAACCACAGCCTTAGTCTCTCTCATTGGAGCGATTGATTTGTTAAAAGTGGGCCAGCAAATCATAGAGCTTAACCTCTTACGCATGCCCAATGCGAGCTTTGTGGTTTATGGCGTTATCTTAATGTTTTATTTTAGTTTATGCTATAGTTTGAGCCTGTATAGTTCCCATTTAGAAAAAAAATTCCAACACATTAGAGGGTAAAATGAGCGCGATTTTAGAAACCAAAGGGTTAAAAAAAACCTATCAAAACCATTTGGTTTTAGACGGCATCAATTTCACTTTAAATAAGGGTGAAGTGGCAGTGATTTTAGGGCCTAGCGGGTGCGGGAAAAGCACTTTTTTAAAGTGTTTGAACGGGCTTGAAAAGATTGATGAAGGTGAAATTCTTTTTGAAAACACTAACCTTAATACGCCAGCCACTAACTGGAATCAAATGCGCCAAAAAATAGGCATGGTGTTTCAAAATTATGAATTGTTCCCGCATTTAAATGTGTTAGATAATATCTTACTCGCTCCTATGAAAGTGCAAAAACGATCCAAAGATGAGGTCATTTCTCAAGCCATAGAGCTTTTAAAACGAGTGGGTTTGGAGCATAAACAACAAGCTTACCCTAAAGAATTGAGCGGCGGGCAAAAACAGCGAGTAGCGATCGTGCGTTCTTTGTGCATGCGGCCAAAAATCATGCTTTTTGATGAAGTAACCGCCTCTTTAGACCCTGAAATGGTTAAAGAAGTTTTAGAAGTGATTTTAGAATTAGCCACAACGGGCATGAGCATGGTGATTGTAACGCATGAAATGAAATTCGCGCAAAAAATCGCTCATAAAATCGTGTTTTTTGATAGCGGTAAAATCGCTGAAGAAAACAGCGCTAAAGAATTTTTTAACCACCCGAAATCTCAAAGAGCGCAAAAATTTTTAGAAACTTTCCATTTTTTAGGGAGCTGTTAAATAAAGTTTGCTAAAAAGATGATTTTAATTTCAAAAAAAAGGTGTTTTTATGAAAACGAACGGGCTTTTTAAAATGTGGGGGCTGTTTTTAGTTTTGATCGCTTTAGTCTTTAACGCATGCTCTGATAGCCATAAAGAAAAAAAGGACGCTTTAGAAGTCATTAAACAAAGAGGGGTTTTAAAAGTGGGGGTTTTTAGCGATAAGCCTCCTTTTGGATCTGTGGATTCTAAAGGGAAATATCAAGGCTATGATGTAGTCATCGCTAAACGCATGGCCCTTGATTTATTGGGCGATGAAAATAAGATTGAGTTTATTCCTGTAGAAGCCTCAGCTAGGGTGGAATTTTTAAAAGCCAATAAAGTGGATATTATCATGGCTAATTTCACGCGCACTAAAGAAAGAGAAAAAGTCGTGGATTTCGCTAAGCCGTATATGAAAGTCGCTTTGGGGGTGATTTCTAAAGATGGGGTCATTAAAAATATAGAAGAGTTGAAGGATAAAGAGTTGATTGTGAATAAAGGCACGACAGCGGATTTTTATTTCACTAAAAATTACCCCAATATCAAACTTTTGAAATTTGAGCAAAACACAGAGACTTTTTTAGCCCTTTTAAATAATAAGGCTACCGCTCTAGCCCATGACAACACTTTATTGCTCGCTTGGGCGAAACAGCACCCTGAGTTTAAATTAGGCATTACAAGCCTTGGCGATAAGGATGTGATCGCTCCAGCGATTAAAAAAGGCAACCCTAAGCTTTTAGAATGGCTGAATAACGAGATGGATTCTCTCATTTCTAGCGACTTCTTAAAAGAAGCTTATAAGGAAACTTTAGAGCCTGTTTATGGCGATGAAATCAAACCGGAAGAAATTATTTTTGAATGATTTCTTTAGGCTTTGAATTCTTGACAGGGTGCGTTTTTGTTGCTAAATTAGCAATTTTGTGATCTTTTTGTTTTTCATTTTGGGATATATTTGTTTGATTTTACATTGAAAGGATTTGTTGATGAGTTGTTTTTATAAGCGTTGTTTGAAATTTTCATTAATTGGGTTGCTAGGGCTTTTGAGCGTTCAGCTTGACGCTAGGAGTTTTGTTGATGGGGATTTAGACATTCAAAAATTCAGTTATGAAGATTCTCTGCTTAAAAAGGGAGATCCTAATGGCGTGCATAAGGTTCAGGTGCGAGATTATAAGGGCAAAATGCAAGAAGCTGAGATCCACTCAGAAATACGCATTGCGCTTAAACCGGGGGTTAAAAAAGAAGTTAAAAAAGGCAAAATTTATAGCGCTCAAATCAATGATGGCATGTGCTATGCTTTTAGAATGCTCCAAACCGGCGATAATACCACAGGCCTTGATTCTAAAGAGTTCCCTAAGCAAAGCCGTGAAAAAAAGGGCCGAGTGATCACTTTAATCGGTAAAGATGAAGTGCCTTATCTTATCTTAGAAACCGATTGTCAAGTGGGTGATATTGCAAAGATCTCTTTAGTGGGTAATTTTGATGGCACTGGGTTTCTTACGGAATATAAATTCAAAGACGCTAAACCCATTTACTAGTCTTTATTCTTCGCTTCATTCTTAAAATCTCTTAATCTTTTGTAATTAGGAGATTTTTTTATTCATTAGCAATGTTTTTGATCGCGTCTTAAAAATTTTAAAAACCCTGTTTGTGTTTTTGCCTCAAGTTGTTAAAAAAAGCTCTGTCCTCATCAAATACTGACAAATAAAACCTTTTATAGAGTGCTTGCTTGATTAAAGTCAAGTTTTTTAATTATTGATTTTTAAAACAAGCTAAAAGAAAGAAAATAAAAGAGAAACCCCCCCTTTTTTAGGAGTTTTCTTATTGCTTATACCCTTTAAGCGCAAAGAAGAGGATATAAAAATAGCACAATAACGGCACACCATAAGCGTAGAGCAAATTTGATTCGGTCGCTGTTAGCATGTCTGTAACCGCACCTTGAATGGGGGGGATTAACGCTCCTCCTACAATCGCCATGCTAATCACTCCAGAAGCCTTAGAAGTGAGATGCCCTAAATTGAGTGTAGCCAAAGAAAAGATGGTAGGGAACATGATAGAGTTGAAAAAGCCCACAAAAGTCAGAGCGAATAAAGCGATCTTGCCTCCAATGAGAATAGCCAAAGCGATAAGCACGATAGAACTTAAGGCGTTGAAAGCCAGGTATTTATTAGGGGCAATTTTATTCATCAAAACACTGCCTAAGAAACGGCCCACCATCGCGCCTCCCCAATAATACACCAAGTAATGCGCGCTTGATTGAGGGTCTAAATTCAAAAGCTTTTCAAAGCTTAGCACCAAGAATGAGCCAATCGCCACTTCTCCCCCCACATAAAAAAAGATCCCCAAAGCCCCAAAAACAAAGTGTTTGTGCGAAAACAGGCTTTTTTGCGTCGTTTCTTTAGGCATTTCTTTTTCCACATCAGGCAATTTCAAAAGATACATGATGAACGCTAAAATGAGCGAAAACACCGCCAAGCCCAAATAAGGCATTTGAACGCTTTTAGCGTCCGCTAATTTGTCTATCAAACTTGCATTATCGCCCATTTTAGTCGTACTAAAAATCAACAAGCTCCCAAAAATAGGCCCTAAAGTCGTGCCAAGCGAATTGAACGCCTGGACTAAAACCAGGTTTCTGGCTTCTTTACCTTTAGAAAGCAAGGTTACAAAGGGATTACCAGCGGTTTGTAAGCACACAATCCCGCTCGCTAAAATAAACAACGCTCCTAAAAAAAACCCATAGGAGCCAAAATGTGCCGCCGGATAAAACAACGCGCACCCCGTCGCTGTGATCACAAAACCAAGCACCACGCCAAAAGGGTAGCCGATTTTACTGATCACATTCCCAAAAACTCCTCCCATGATGAAATACGCCCCAAAAAAGCAAAATTGAATGAGCGAAGCTTCAAAATAGGTCAAGTCAAAAATGGGCTTTAAGTGTGGGATTAAAATGTCGTTTAAAACCGTGATAAAACCCATTAGAAAGAATAGCGCTGTCAAACTCCCCAGCGCCAAAGTGTTAGAAGTTTTTTGCATACCTTCTCCTTTTTTATTGAGTTGATATAATAATAATGATATTACAATTATTTTAAGATAATAATCTGTCTAAATAAAGAAAAAGAGGCATGAAATGAGTAAAAAATGCAAAGCCCCTTAAAAAGAGCTTAACGAAAGATAAATACAGAAACAGAAATGATGCAGAGAATGATAATGCCTGAATTGAGCGCTTTGAAGTCTTTTTGAACCAATTTGATGATACTATAAGACAAAAAGCCAAAGGCTAAGCCATCGGCAATGGAGAAGGTTAAGGGCATCATCACCACGGTTAAAAAAGTGGAAACGCTAATGGCCATGTCTTTAAAATTCACCCCCTCTAACACGCTAAACATCAAAACCCCTACTACCACCAGCACCGGATAAATCGCATTGCTAGGAATAGCTTTTAAAAGAGGTAAGCAAAAGAGCGTTAAAACAAAAAATAATCCGGTAAAAACCGCTGTAAGCCCTGTGCGGCCCCCCTCTTCAACCCCACTCGCGCTCTCTATAAAAGCGGTCGTAGTAGAAACGCCCACCACCGCGCTCCCTAAAGAAGCCACCGCATCCGCTTCTAAAGTCCTTTCTAATTCCTTATTTTTTTCTTCATCATTGAAAAAATCAGTCTTGTGGCCAATCCCTGCAAGCGTGCCTAAAGAATCAAACAAATCGGTTACAAAAAAAGTGATGATGACTGGCACTAACGCTAAAGTGAAAGCCCCACTCGCATCAAAAAAAATGCCCTTAAAGTCTAATTGAAAGGCGATAGGGCCAATGCTAGCGGGCATGGAAAAAAACTCGCTAGGGTAAGGGGCTAGCTTTAAAACCCATGCGAGAATGGAAGTGATTAAGACTGCTATAATGAAAGAACCCCTGATTTTGAGCGTGTAGAGCGCGAAAGTTAGAATGATCCCCACAACCCCCAATAACACATGCGGATCTCCAAAATCGCCTAAAGTTACCAGCGTAGCCTTATGGGTAACGACGATATGCATTTCTTTAAGACCAATAAATGCGATAAAAGCCCCTATCCCCGCGCTCACCGCACGCCTTAAATCGCTAGGAATGCTTCGCATGACCCAACTTCTAAATTTAGTGAAAGACAAAATCACAAAAATCGCTCCCGAGAGCGCTACGATGCCTAAAGCGCTCTGCCAAGGGAGTTTTAGCCCCTGAACTAACCCAAAGCTAAAATAAGCTGATAGCCCTAGACCCACGCTCATAGCAATAGGGGTGTTTGCCCACAATCCGTTAAACACGCTTGATAAGATAGTGATAATGGCCGTTGCGCTCAAAAGGGCTTCATAAGGCATGTTGGCGTGAGAAAGGATAAGAGCGTTTAAGGGCACGATGTAAATCATGGTGATAAAGGTCGTTAAACCCGCTCTAAACTCGGTGGCAATGTTAGTGTTGTGTTCTTTAAGCTTGAAAAACCCCATGTTAGATAACTCCTTACTATTTGGTATAGATTAATTTAATAAGGGGCTTTGGGGTCATGCTAGCACTATTTTATTTTAAATTGCCTTAAGACGCTTGATTGTGTTGTGTAAATCAAGAGAAGTGAGTAAAAAACCCTTGTTTTTAAAACCTCCGCTAAAAAATTTTTTAATGGAAACCACAAAAAAGCTCATCTTGTAAGGTCATTTTACTCTTTAATAGTTTTTAAAGAGAGCATTTTTTAAATTTGAAAAGATTGTTGTAAGACAAACGCCCCCATAAAAGCGGTTATGGGGGTAAATTCTAAAAAGGAGTTTGCCATGGAAAACTAAAAACGAAAAATAAAAATGGCGGAAACATTATACCTTAAAATTTCTTTTTTAGGGTTTAATGATTGTTTTTTGAAAATTTTTAGCTTTAGGGGTTTTTTAGAAGTTTAACCCCCCCTTTTTTTAAAAAGAGAGCTTTTAATAAGCGAACACATAATTGAGATACACGCTATAAAGCCTTCTATATTCTAGTTTGGTGTCTAGAAAAGAATAGTAATTCGTGTTAATGGTAGGGATTTTCACGCCCAATTCCATGCCATGTTGAGCCGCATGATGACTATCTTTTTTCTTAGGTCTAGCGAGATTGGTTCTCAAGCCCAAATTGAATAAAAATTGGAAGTTAGCCGTATTCACTTTAGCGCTATAGACATTGCTGATGGTTTTTAAATTCACGAATTGAGAATTAAGCCATGAAGTCCCTGCTAAGGCGATGCCTCCAAAAAGCCCAAAAGAAATCTGGTTATTCTTGCCTAAAAAGTTGGTGTTTTTATCGTTGATGAAATTAAACAATAAATCGCTGCCCACCCCATAAGTCCAAACATCAGAAGCCGAGTTAAAGAAATTGGATTTGATATAGGCGTGGTTGTAATCAAAGAAACCATAATACCTTAACCCCCATCTTTTCTTTTCTCCAAAAAATTGCTTATAACCCACTTGCACCCCAAGGCCATTCATCGCTCCGTTATTGGTTTGAGAACTAATGATGCCCACCCGTTTGAAAGGGTTATGACCGAGTTCTTGAACAATGGTGTTGGCTAGGGTTTGCGCTTGATTGATTTGAGGCGTTTGGTTGTTAAAATCAGCGGCGCTTGTTTTTAATGAAGACAGAGTTTCTTCCACGTCAGCACACCCGTTCCCCCAATTGTTCTTTTGATTTTGCATTGTCATATTCGCACTGCTTATAGCGCTCGCATCGCATTTCCCTATGTAGTCTTTAAGATGGCCTGAAGAAAGTTTGTTAAAATCGCTCTCCACTTGATTGGCTAGTTTTAAAATTTCTGCTTGAGATTGCACGTTTTTGAGCATTTTTTGAGCTAAAGCCGTAAGACTGCTAGGGGTGTTAAGGTTGAGATTATGGGGTTGTGTGATATTTTTTGGTTGGTTGGTGCTGAGTTGTTGGGTTTCTTGAACGATTTTTTGCGCATTATTAATCATGTCTGAAGCGGCACTAAACTCCGCACCAAAAGTCGCGCATGAATTTTTGCCGCCACCGGCTGTTTGCCATGAAGGGGTGTTTGTAGTAGCTCCGCCACTACTTCCACTACTAGATTTCGCTATCAACATGGGGCAATAATCTTTAAGGGTATTGACAATCGTTTGCGCTTGAGTCAAAAGATTTTGCGCATCATTAGTCGTATCAATAACAGAAGTTGTCGTTTTAGTTTGATTATCTTGTTGATACTTTGATGTGGTTACATGTGCTTCTAATTTTTCCCCTTTGCTATTTAAAGGAGCAAGCCCAGCTTGTTTTAAAGCTTTTGAAAGAATCTGATAAGCTTCATGGATTTTTTCATATTGCTCAATAGATAGAGAAACATTTTTGTCTGCTTTTAATGTATTTGTGCCACTAGAACTATGAGTGCCATTACTATTTGTGCTCCCACCGCAATTGATTGTAGTGCCGTTGCCATTCTCATCGGTGTAGTGGAAATTTTTTTGATTGTTTTCGCCTGGACTTTTGGTATAGCCTCCGCATATGACCGCATAACCCATGCTATTCCATAGCCCTAACACCGATCTCAACGCTAAAAGCGTGGCTTGATAGGCAGGGGAATTGGTTGTCCCACCGGCTAAAGTTTTTGCGCGTTCGTTCAAATTATTAACCGCTTGGTTGATCGCTTGCGCGCTTGTCTTTGAGTTTGTGCCACTATCGTTGGTTAAAAGCCGGCTTAATTGTTCATAAGCGTCTGAAAGTTTTTGCACCTTGTCGGCGTTTTTCACTTTTTGAACCGCTTCACCGATTTGATAGCCCACGCTTAAAAAAACGCCGTTGTCTTCAGCATGCAAGAGTGATGCTGCAAGAGTTAGAGAAAGTAGAATCGTTTTTTTCGTTTTTTTCATAAGATGTTCCTTAAAGTAATGTTTTATTGCAAAAATGTATCAAAATGAGAATTTATTTACAATGCGTTTAATTGTAGCATAAATTTATTGAATTTCAAAAAAAGTTTTAGGGTGTTTTGACATGTTCAATCAAGCTTTATAAGAGTGTTTTTAGAAAGATTGTTGTAGAATAAACACCCCCATAAGTCGGATTATGGGGATAAATCCATAAAAGGAGTTTGTCATGGCTACCAAACATGGCAAAAACTCTTGGAAAACATTATACCTTGAAATTTCGTTTTTGGGGTGTAAAGTTGTTGTTTTATTGAAGCGATAGTTTTGTAAAACGAAGTTTCTGTAAAACGATAGCTTTTGTTTTTCAAAAGTTCCCTTAAGGCTTTTAGCTTTAAGGGTTTTCCTTTAAATTTTATCCTTAACTTATGGGGTTATAAAACTCTTTAAATTAGCCCTAATATTCTTTTTAGCGTTCTTTACTTGGAATACTAGATTTTAAAAAACTCTGCCAAAAAACGATAGATTTCTTATAAAAGATAATCAAAAGCTTATTTCTTAAAAAATAGAAAATAAACACTAACGAAATTATAAAGGTGGATATGATATAATGGACTTAGGAAACGCCAATAAAATTAAAAAGGTTCAAAAATAGTGTTAGCTCTCCCTTTGATAGAAAAACGCCCTTTTTTAAATCACGAACGCATCAAATTACATAGTTTTTCGCAAATTAAAGCGTATTTTGACACACTCAATTTTGACACAAGTCATTTTGTTAATTCTAATGATATTTGCACCCCATTAGATTGTGTGAAAGAAATGATAGACACTATCCCAAGCGATTTTTTTAAACAAGAACATTTAAAAATTTTAGATTGCTGTTGTGGGAATGGGAATTTTTTTGCTTATTTAGAGACTAAGACTTCTTTAAGCAATCTGTATTTTAATGAGATTAACCCTAAACGCATTGAGCATGTTAAAAAATATTTTGGGAACAATATCCATTTAAGCTGTAAGGATTTTTTAAAATTTGATAGGGCTACTCTTTATGACTTAATCGTGGCTAATCCGCCTTTTGCTAAATTTAATGCACTAGGTCGCACTTCTAAAAATCATAATCTGGCAAGAGACTTTATTAAAAAAGCCTTAGAGCTTACAAAAAATGGGGGTTATATTTTATTTATTGTGCCTAATCATTGGATGAGTTTTTCAGATAGGAATGTTTTACCCAACTTACTCTCACAATATCAATTTATCCATCTTAATATTGGTGGAGCTAAAAAATACTTTAAAAAAGTCGGATCATCTTTCACTTGGTTTTTATTACAAAAAATCCCTAATCAAAAAAGTTTTATTGTTGAAAATCATTACACCTTAAAAGACAAACAAAGAGTATCTCTTAAAACTCGTTTGAATTTTATTCCATTATATTTAAATGAATTGGTTTGTAGCATTTTAGATAAGACAATCAATAACACTCATTTACCCACCTACAAAATAGAAACAACAAGCTTTCTACACAGAACAACCAAAAAGGAATTTTTATCGCCCATTCAAAATAAGGACTATCCTTATAAGCTTATCCATACCCCTAGTCAAGTCGTATATAGTAAAATCCCTCACAAATATCAAGAAGGCTATAAAGTCTTTTTATCTTTAACTAATCAATACAGCACATTTATTGATAATTGCGGTATGACACAAAGCATTGCGTTTGTGCGTTGCAAAAACTACGAAGAGGCCTTAAAAATTAAAACCGAATTAGATAATGAAATTTATTTATTTCTTAATAATCTCACTCGTTATGGAAATTTTAATAACATTAGAGTGTTACAGCATTTACCTTTATTGGAAAGTATTGTTCTAAACAAGCAAGAATTAGAATTTATCCAAAAATTTAATGGGGCGTATTATGGCAAAAAGAAAGAGCGATATAATTTTAAAGAGTGTTAATGATTTAAAAGATGAAATTGATTACAAGGACTTTGAATACAAAGAGTATTTTAATTTGTTATGCGAATTAGTCCCCAATAATAGTTTGGAAAAATTAGAAATCAACGCCATTGATGAAAAGAATATGAAAAACAAAGGACTTGTATATGTGTTTGTTATTCAAGGTAAAATTTTTAAAATCGGTCATAGCATTACACCCATCACGAAGCGAGTACAATCTTATAATTGTGGCAAAGTAGAATATCGTAAAAATGGCACTTGCAGCACAACAAATTATTTTGTATTGCAATCGCTCTTAAAGATTAATAAAATCGTACAAGTGTATGCATTTTTTCCAGAACAACCTACCTATACCCTATTTGGTAAAACTTACCAAGATAGTTTTTCAACTTCTAAAAGGGCTGAGAATGTGATTTTAGAAAATTTTATTAAAAATCATAATAAAAAACCTATCGGATACACACAGACTTAAAAAGAATATTTTTATACATTACATATGTTTTTTAAAGTATGGTCAAAAATAATCTCCACACTAAAGCTATAATATAAAGAGCTAAATTTGATGATTTTACTCAGTAGAGCGAATGAGTTTTTGCTCTTTAAACTTATTTTCAATCGTCATTGCGTCATCATCTCTAAAGCCAAAATTATCATGTTATCAAAGCTTTCTACCCTTTCTTTAGGGCTTAAGGCTTCTTTAGTGATTAAGTGATCTGAGACTGAGCACAAGCATAAAGCCCTAGCGTTCAATTCCATCGCCGTGGCGTATAACCCTGCCGCTTCCATTTCAATAGCCAAGTGGTTGTATTGGGCCATCAAATCAAAGGCATGCGTTTCAAAAGAATAGAAAAAATCGCTTGAAAAAATATTACCCACTTTCAAATCAATACCCAAACGCTTTGCTGTTTGATACGCTCTTAAACTCAATTCAAAATCAGGCGTTGCGCTCAAATCGTGGTTTAAAAAACGCACCCGATTGGTTTTAGAATCCGTTGAAGCTCCAGTGGCCATGATAATGTCTTTCAAGCCAACTTTTGGGCTAATCGCCCCGCAAGTGCCAATCCTTAAAAGCTCTTTAACCTGATAGGTTTTAATGAGTTCGGTTACATAAATCGTGCATGACGCAATGCCCATGCCATGCCCCATTAAAGAAATCCCCTTACCCTTATACTTCCCGCTAAAGCCTAGCATGTTACGCACATTCGTGATCTCTTTGGCGTCTTGTAAGAATTTTTTCGCAATGTAGCTCACCCTTAAGGGATCGCCGCATAAAAAGCATTGAGGATAAAAATCGCCGATTTTGGCGTTGATGTGAGGGGTCATGGTTGTCCTTTAAAGTTTAATAAGTTTTTGCCATAATCTAGGGGGCTTAATCCCAAAAAGTGAGCGATACTCTGCCCAATATCCGCAAACGACTCGCTCTTGCCTAAAAAGGCTGGTTGCAAATCTTTGTGATAGAACAAAACAGGAATGTATTCTCGTGTGTGATCGGTGCCTTTAAAGCTGGGATCGCACCCATGATCGGCACAAAGAATGAGCAAATCGTTTTCCCTTAAATTGTCTAAAACCTCTTTTAAACGCGCATCAAAATACTCTAAAGCGTTAGCATACCCGCTAACATCGCGCCTATGCCCATAATCGCTATCAAAATGCACAAAATTCGTAAAAATCAAGCTGTTATTTGGGGCGTTTTTGACTTGCTCTAAAGTAACATCGCATAATTCCATCAAACTACCGGCTTTGAACTTTTGAGTGATCCCCACATGAGCGTAAATATCAGCGATTTTTCCAATGCTGATGACTTCGCCTTGCTTTTCTTCAATGAATTTTTCAAAAAGCAATTTTTTATGGGGCTTTATCGCATAGTCTTTGCGGTTAGCGGTGCGTTTAAAATCCTCTCTATTTGCGCCAATAAAAGGCCTTGCGATCACTCTAGCGATCTTTAAAGGCTCTAGAATGTGAAACGCTTCTTCACAAAGAGTGTAAAGATTATCCAATCCAAACTTTTCTTCATGTGCAGCGATTTGAAACACCGAATCCGCTGAAGTGTAAAAAATGGGGTATAAAGTTTCTAAATGCTTTTCGCCTAAATCTTTAATGATTTCTGTCCCTGATGCGTGGCAATTCCCCAAATAGCCCTTAATCTTAGTTTTACGCGCAATTTCATCTAAAATTTCTTTAGGGAAGGAATTGTTTTTGTCTTTAAAATACCCCCATTCAAAAAGAACGGGCGCACCCATCATCTCCCAATGCCCAGAAATCGTATCCTTAGCGCTAGAAAGTTCTTGCGCGTAAGCGTAAGCCCCTATTAAATTGGGTTGTGGTTGGAAACCCAAAGGCAATTCATTTGCGGCTTTTAAAGCACTCAACCCTAAACCCAAACTCTCTAAATAAGGCAGTTTCAAAGCCCCACTGCGATCGTTAGAATCAGCTAGGTTATTGAAACAAGCCTTAGCGATATTGCCTAAAGTGTTCGCCCCCAAATCGCCAAAATCTTTAGCGTCTTCGCTAGCCCCTATACCAAAAGAATCCAATAATAAGATTACCACTCTTTTTTGCATGTTTTATCCTTTTAATGAGCGTTTAGCCCTATGAATAACCCAGCGATAGTCGCGCTCATGAAATTAGAAAGCGTGCCCACAAGCACCGCTTTTAAAGCAAGCCTTATAATGAGATCCTTCTTTTTAGGCACTAAACTGCCAAGCCCTCCAATGAGCATAGCGACTGAACTTAAGTTAGCAAACCCGCACAACGCAAAAGTGATGATCGCTTTAGTTTTCTCGCTCAAGATTAAAGGAGGGTTATCGCCCAAATAAGGCAAAAATTGCATATAGCCCACAAATTCATTGAGCGCGATTTTAATGCCTATGATTTCTCCGGCAATCCCAGCCTGACTCCAAGGAATGCCTAACATAAAGGCTAAGGGTTTTAAGAGTGCGCCTAGAATCACCCCTAAAGACAAATGCTCCATGCCTAAAAACCCCCCTACAACCCCTAAAAGCCCGTTAATGAGCGCGAGCATCCCCACAAAGGCTAAAAGCATCGCTCCCACATGCAAGGCTAAATTTAGCCCTGTGCTTGCCCCATTAGCGATAGCTTCTATGGCATTGACATGCTTTTCTACCGAAACATCTGCATGGCTAGAAATGGCTTCGTTTTGCGGGTAAATGATTTTAGCGAACAACAACCCCCCAGGAGCGGACATAAACGAAGCGGCGATCAAATAAGGCAAAGGAATGCCCATGCTCGCATACCCGGCTAACACAGGCCCCGCAACGCTAGCCATGCCCACGCACATGACCGCAAAAATCTCTGAATCGCTCATGCTTTTCAAATAAGGTTTAATGACTAGGGGCGCTTCGGTGTGCGCTACAAAAATATTAGCCGCTGCACTCATGCTTTCTGCTTTAGAAGTGCCTAAGCATTTTTGCAACGCCCCACCGATGAGATTGATAAATAAAGGCATGATTTTTAAATAATATAGAAGTGAAATCAAGCTAGCAAAAAAGATAATGATCGCTAAAACATTGATCGCAAAAATAAACCCCCCTATCCCTTGATCGCCTTTAGCGTTTGGAGCGAGATTGCCAAATAAAAAACGCACCCCCTCATAGCCGTAAGAAATCACGCTTTGTATGCCGCTAGCTAAGCCTTGCAACATTTCCCTACCCAAAGGCACATACAAAGCCAACGCCCCCAAAGCCACTTGAATCACAAAGGCGCTGACAATCGTGCGATAATTTATAGCCCTTTTATTGCTAGAAAACACCCAAGCAATAAGAAAAAGCACCGCCATCCCTACAACACTAAAAAGAGAGCTAAAAATCATCGTCAAATCCCTAATGTAAGAAATTAAAAGATGCAAGGTTATTGTAGTTTAGTTTTGCTAAAAAAAAGATTAAACGGATATTAAATGAAGATTAAATCAAATCATGGTGTCAAGAGGGGGACTTGAACCCCCGACCTCCGGCTTATGAGACCAGCGCTCTAAACCAGCTGAGCTACCTTGACAAAAAATAAAAGAATGAGATTATACAAAAAATTTTCTTAAAAATCCATTAAAATTAAACTTTTATTATCAATCCTACTTTCCTAAATTAATGATAAAAATTAGATATTTTCTTGTAAAATAACCCGCATGTTTAAGAAAATTTTTCCATTAGCGTTAGTGTCGTCGTTGCGGTTTTTGGGGCTTTTTATTGTTTTGCCGGTCATTAGTTTGTATGCGGATAGTTTCCATTCAAGCAGTCCCTTACTCGTGGGGTTGGCTGTGGGCGGAGCGTATCTCACGCAAATTGTTTTTCAAACCCCCATGGGCATTCTTAGCGATAAGATAGGCCGTAAAGTGGTCGTTATGGTGTGCTTGCTGTTGTTTTTAGCTGGCTCGTTAGTGTGCTTTATAGCGAATGATATTATTACGCTCGTTATCGGGCGCTTCATTCAAGGCATGGGGGCTTTAGGGGGGGTTGTTAGCGCGATGGTGGCTGATGAAGTGAAAGAAGAAGAGCGCACCAAAGCCATGGCCATCATGGGAGCGTTTATTTTCATTAGCTTCACCATAAGCATGGCGATTGGCCCTGGGGTTGTGGCATTTTTTGGGGGGGCAAAATGGCTCTTTTTACTCACGGCGATCTTAACCTTATTGAGTTTGTTGATGCTTTTAAAAGTCAAAGACGCCCCTAAAATTTCTTACCAAATCAAAAACATAAAAGCTTATCAACCCAACTCTAAAGCCTTGTATCTTTTGTATCTAAGCTCTTTTTTTGAAAAAGCGTTCATGACGCTTATTTTTGTATTAATCCCTTTAGCCTTAGTGAATGAATTTCATAAAGATGAAAGTTTTTTGATCTTGGTGTATGTGCCTGGAGCCTTATTAGGGGTTTTAAGCATGGGAATAGCGAGCGTTATGGCTGAAAAATACAACAAGCCTAAAGGGGTGATGCTTTCTGGCGTGTTGTTGTTTATTATGAGTTATTTGTGCTTGTTTTTAGCCGACTCTAGCTTTTTAGGGAAATATTTATGGCTTTTTATTGTTGGGGTGGCGTTTTTCTTTATTGGCTTTGCCACCTTAGAGCCTATCATGCAATCTTTAGCGTCTAAATTCGCTAAAGCAAACGAAAAAGGCAAGGTTTTAGGGCAATTCACTACTTTTGGCTATTTAGGGAGCTTTGTTGGGGGCGTGAGCGGAGGGTTGAGTTATCATCATTTAGGCGTTTCTAACACAAGCTTAATCGTTGTAGCTTTAGGGCTTATTTGGGGACTATCGCTCTTTTTACTCCATAACCCTTCCAAGCAAAAAAATGTCTATTTCCCCTTAGACGCTTATAATGAGGAACAATTTGAAACTTTAGGAGATAAAATTATTGAATGGTATGTCAATATTAGCGAAGAAATCATTATTGTGAAATATAATTCCGATCACATTAGTGAAGAAGAAATCATTCGCTTAGCGCGAAACTTTAGAAAATAAAACAATCAAGGATCAAAAATGGCCTATGAAATTTCCAAAAAAGTCTTACACATTGTAGGCAAGACAAACGCCACTTACAAACTCATAGAAGAAGGCGATAAAGTCTTATTAGGATTGAGTGGGGGCAAGGATTCTATCATGCTTGCGTGCATCTTAGCCAGGATGCAAAAACATGCCCCTTTCAAATTTGATTTTAAAGCGGTTACCGTGCATTATGGTTTGGGCGAAGATTTGAAATGGTTGAGCGATTTGTGCCAAGAGCAAGGCATTGAGCATGAGATCATTTACACCCAAATCGCTGCCACCATCAACGAAAAACGCCGTGAAAAAAGCTCATTTTGTTCGTTTTGTTCTCGTTTGAGGAGAGGGACTTTGTATTCTAAAGCTTTAGAAGAAGGCTATAATAAAGTCGCTATCGCGCACCATTTAGATGACGCTGTAGAGAGCTTTTTTATGAATTTCACTTATAACGGGAGTTTGAGGAGCATGCCCCCCATTTATAGGGCTGAAAACGGCTTATTGGTGATCCGCCCTTTGATTAAAGTTCGAGAAGCCAGCAGCATTCATTTTGTCACTTCTCAAAATATCCCGGTTGCTCCTGATTGCAACTGCCCAGCCAAGCAGCCCACCTCTGATAAGCCCCCTATCGCGCGATTAGCCACTAAAAATTTCTTAAAAGAAATGCAAAACTTGCACCCTCATTTCTTTGACAGCTTAGAAAACGCATTCAACAATGTTCAAGCGAACAGCTTTAGCGACGCTAAGTATTTAGACGCTTAAGCTTTCATTTAGGCTTTTTTGTTGAGTATTTTGATCGCAATCGTGAATAATACCCCTTCAAAAATAGCCGCCATGAGCAATGCGTAGTAGGTGTTTTGTGAGATCGCTTGCGCTTTTAAGCCTACTGCTGCGGTGGTTACTAAAAAAGTTAAAGGCATAGAAGCCCCTAAAGCGAATGAAAATAAATGCTTAGCTTCTTTAAAGTATTTACGCCACAATAAGGTTGAAGTGATTAAGTGCAAACTCAACATCGCTATGACAATCAATATCCCTTGGAGAATCAAATGCGGGTTTAAAAACACTAATTTTAAGTCTAAAGTAGATCCTACATGGATGAAAAACAAAGGCACAAGAAACCCAAACCCCACATCATTGAGCTTGTGGATCAATTCTGATTTATGAGGGAAAAAAGTAGAAACGACTAACCCTGCTAGAAACGCCCCTAAAACCATTTCTATTTTGAGCCACACCACGATCGCAACCAGTGAAAAAAAGAGCATGAGCGAAAAACGCACATCCTGGTTAAACTGACTGCTTTTAGGCATCACAAAAAGCTTTAAATGCGGGAACCACCAAAACAAAGTCTTAAAGATTTGAAACGCCACGATAATTAAGATTAAAAAAACAATGAGAATGCCTAAATCTTTAATCAAATCCATGCCCAAACCATGCGAATACACCCCATCCACGACCACCAAACCAAAAATGCTTAACAATTCCCCAATAACGCCCACTTTCAAAACCAAATCAAGCCACAAAATCTCTTTACGATAATCTTTGACTAAAGTCATGATCATGCCCAAACTGATAATAGGGAAAATCACCATGAAAATAGGCTCTAAATTAAGGCTAAAAGTAAGGATGAACGAAAGCGTGTATAAAATTAACAGATAAGCAAAAATGCGTTTTAAAAGAGAAACCCCTAATTTTTTAAACAAATAAATTTCCACTTCCAAACCGCATAAAAACATTAAAAATAAAAAGCCAATCTCAGACATGATTTCAAAACCCTTGGTTGGCTCAATAAAACCCACATACGCCCCAACAGACCCAAATAAAATCTCCACAACCGTGATAGGCAAACGAGAGATTCTAGACATATAAGGGGCCATCACAATTAAAAGCATGATGAGCGCGAAAGTGAAAAATTCTGCATGCATGTCTTAATTTTACCTTATTTATTGATTAAGTTTTCAAAGCGATAGGGTTTTTCTCTTTATAAGCGCTAAAAACCCCTTTTTTGATTTCGCAATAAGTTACCCCTAACGCTACTAAAAACGCTAAAAATTGCGCGATAGGGTAAGTTACCCAAACGCCATTAATCCCATAGAAATGGCTTAAAATCGGCAATAAAATAACCATAAACCCTAGCGTGTGCGAAAGGGTGATAATAAACGAACTTTTAGTGCGTTGGATGGATTGGAAAAACACCGCGCACAACAAAGTCATGCCTAAAAAAACATAGCCAACATAATAAATATTCATCGCTCTTTTGGTCTCTTGCATAAAAAGGGGGTCTTGTTCGCTTGGCTGCAAATAAAGCTTGATTAAAAATTCATCTAAGAAATAATAAGCGCCATAGAAAACAATCCCTATACAAAACGCTACTTTCAAACCAAAGACAAACACCTCTTTCACGCGCTCTAAATTTCTAGCCCCATAGCTAAAGCTCGCAATCGGTTGGATGCCTTGAGAAATCGCAAATAAAGTCGTAAAAAAGATAATCGCATTATACATAACGATCCCATACATGCTCACAAATCTTTCCCCTGCAGTGTGCATGATAGCGGTATTAAACAACAAAATCATAACAGAAGCGCTAAATTCTGCCGTGCTTTGAGGCACGCCGCTTTTGGCTGAAGAAATGACTGAAGACAAAGAAAAACGCTTGATGAAATACAATTGCCCTTTTTTGTGCAAAAAATGCTGCATTAAGACTAAAACCCCTATCGCATGCCCTATCACGGTGGCTATCGCACTGCCTTGAACCCCCACTTCCAAAACAAAAATAAACAAGTAATTGAAAAAGATATTCGCTAACGAGCCAATCAGCATCGCTACCATCGCTAAAATGGGGCGTTTGTCATTCACCACAAAAACATCCGCCAAAGGGTGCAAAACCATAAAAACCGCGCCCATTAAAATGATTTCAATGTAGCGTTTGGACATGCTCAATAAAGCGTCATTGCTCCCAAAAAGGCGTGCGATAGTTTCGCTAAAAGGCAATAACGCCATGCTCAAAATAAAGACGCTTATAGCGACAAAATAAAACACGCTGCTAAACACAAGCCTAGCCCTATGGGTTTTATTTTGACCCAAAAAATACCCCACAATACTCGCTGCCCCAAAACCAAAAAGCAATTCATACGCAATGAGCCCTGGAAAAATAGGCCATGCGATATTGACCGCAGCGATAGCTTCTTTACCCAGTTTCTTGCCCACAAACATGCCATCTATCATAGAGTAAGTGGAAAGTGAAATCATAGAAAAAGCTAAAGGGATAAAGTAATAAAAAAAGAGCTTTCTTATAGAATCTTTATGCAAATCAATCTTTTTTTTTAGCATTTAAACCACACATTAAAATTTATGACAAATTTTTCTATTTTAACATAAAAAGAAAGACAATCTGTCCGTTAGCACACTTAGATTTAAGCAGTATCATTAAATTTTAAAAATGGTTTTTAGCGCGAAAGGGATTTCTTTATTGGGCTAAATTGGGCTAATCCTTTTAACGCTCTTTATGTTTTTTTAAACTTTATCGTAATGAATCTAAGCCAAAACAGCGCCAACAACCCTAAAGCCCCACCCACAAAGCCAATATACCCTAGCCCTAATTGGTGGATCACAATACTGCCAAATAACGCTCCTGCCCCAATCCCCACATTATAGCTCCCCGAATAAATCGCGCTCGCAACATCCGTGGCATCTGGTGCGAGCTGTAACACCCTCATTTGCAAGGAAATCCCAAGCGAAGTGATCCCAATCCCCCATAAGAAAATTTGCAAGAAAACCACCCACTCTGAATTTTTAAACACAAAAAGCAAGAGTTGCGGGCAAATGACTAAGATCATTGCAAAAGCGATAAATTTTCTTGAATTTTTCGCATACAAACGGCCGAATAAAAAACTCCCCACCACGCCTGCTAACCCAAACACAAACAACATTAGCGTCGTAATGTCAGGGGAAAACTGGCTGATTTGAATGATAAAAGGCTCAATATAGCTATAAGTGGTGAAATGCCCAGAAATAACCATGATCACAAGCAAATAAATCCCCATTAAAAGCGGTCGTTTGACTAATACAGGAAGGCTAGATAGAGTGCCTGCGTTTTTACTCGGCAAAGGCGGGAGCAATTTATACATCAGCAACGCTATAAGAGTCGCAACGCCCCCAATCACGCCAAAAGTGGAGCGCCAATCTAGCATTTGCCCAATGATCCTCCCAAGCGGCAACCCTAAAATCATCGCCAACGAACTCCCTAGTGCCAATAACCCTAAAGCTTGCTGTTTCCTGCCAATGGGCGCGACACGAATGACTAAAGAAGCCGTGATGGACCAAAACACTGAGTGGGCTAAAGCGATACCAATACGAGAAACCAATAGCACCCAAAAATTCCACGCTAACGCTGAAAGGATATGGCTGAGAATAAAAAGGGCAAAAAGAAAAAGCAATAAGCGTTTCCTTTCAATTTTAGCGCTAAATAGCATCAAGGGCAACGAGCCAAGAGATACCACCCATGCATAAAGAGTGATCATTAGCCCCACGCTTGCACTCTCCATTTCAAAGCTTTTCGCAATGTCTGATAGAAGCGCAACAGGGACAAACTCCGTGGTGTTAAAAATAAACGCCGAAAGCGAAAACACAAAAACCCGCATTAAGGCGAACTTTTGATACGATTGTTTGGTCATCATCATTTAAATCTTAAGGGGTTAAATTTTATTCAATTTGAAAACTTGTAGTATAAGACAAAAATTTTAATCACTTATAAATTGGGGGCTGGTTAAAACAAATATTTCCGCTCCATAGGCGCATTAATTTAAGGGAGTTGTTACTATATAAAACAGAATTTAAAATCGTTAAGAGCTTGCGGTTAAGTCTCATTTTAATAACCCCACTCATTATAATTTGAGCGCTAGAATTAGCCCATTGCTTTTTAATGTTTTAGAATTTTAGAACAAAGGATAATTAAAATGAAAAAAACTTTTTTGATCGCTTTAGCACTGGCAACTTCTCTTATAGGTGCTGAAAATACCAAATGGGATTATAAAAATAAAGAAAATGGCCCGCACCGCTGGGACAAATTGCACAAAGATTTTGAAGTGTGCAAAAGCGGTAAAAGCCAATCGCCCATCAACATTGAGCATTACTACCACACGCAAGATAAAGCCGATTTGCAATTCAAATACGCCGCTTCTAAACCTAAAGCGGTCTTTTTCACCCACCACACTTTAAAGGCTTCGTTTGAGCCGACTAACCACATCAATTATAGAGGGCATGACTATGTGTTGGATAATGTGCATTTCCACGCCCCTATGGAGTTTTTAATCAATAATAAAACCAGGCCTTTGAGCGCGCATTTCGTGCATAAAGACGCTAAAGGGCGTTTGTTAGTGTTAGCGATTGGTTTTGAAGAAGGGAAAGAAAACCCCAACCTTGATCCCATTTTAGAAGGCATTCAAAAGAAACAAAATTTTAAAGAGGTGGCATTAGACGCTTTCTTGCCTAAAAGCATCAATTACTACCATTTTAACGGCTCTCTCACCGCTCCTCCTTGCACAGAAGGGGTGGCATGGTTTGTGATAGAAGAGCCTTTGGAAGTCTCTGCCAAACAATTGGCTGAAATCAAAAAACGCATGAAAAATTCGCCTAACCAACGCCCCGTCCAGCCTGACTACAACACCGTGATTATTAAAAGCTCAGCTGAGACCCGCTAAAATGAAAACTCTCTCTTTATAAAAGAGGGAGATAAAAATTATTCTAATAAAACGCTGCTAAAAATTGCAACCGCTTGTATTTTGTGAAACGCTCAAACGCTAAAGACGATTGGGATTCCTACTAAGGAGTTTAAAAAAGGCTCTGTTCTAATTGGGTAACATAGAGTTTTTAAAATACCATAAATAAGCTAAAAACGATTTTATGGTGTTTTCTTATGCCTACATCCTTTTACTATAACCATAACCCGCTTTTTCTGCTTTCTTTTCAGTATTAGCCGCTGCTTCTATTTCTTTATTAATATCAGCAAATATTTTTTGAACGAACAAAAGGCTTTGAGAGGTTGAAAGGTGGGCTTGTGGGTTTCTCATTTCAAGCATTTTAGCTTGAGCTTTAGAGCGTATTTTTAGATTTTCTTTTTGCCATTTTTCTGTAACCTTAAAATCTCTAGGGTCTAGTTCTAAATAAGCGATAGAACTTGGTTTATAAAAATCCACTTGTTTAGCGATAGCTTTTTGTGAATAGGGCAGAGATTCTAATTCTTTTTGCAAATAAGCTATAAGCTCTTGCGTTTTTGATCCTCTTTGAGAGTGGGGTTGTTTAGAGTTTGGAAGGTGTTTTGGCTGGATAGGGGTTTGGTTTGTTTTTGTAGGTTTAGGGGTTTTGCATTCAGCTTCTATTTCTATAGCAATACCACCCTTAATTCCTAATTTTTTAATAAAGAATTGACTATGATTTTCTTGGCAATTTTGTTCTGCTTTTTTAACCAAATCTTTCTGTGTATTGTTTGTCTTTTGTTGTTCTTGTTCTACTTTTATTTGATTATTAGTCTCTATATTGCTTGTCTTTTGTTTTTCTTGTTCTGTCTTTTGTTTTTCTTGTTCTGTCTTTTGTTTTTCTTGTTCTACTTTTATTTGATTATTAGTCTCTATATTGCTTGTCTTTTGTTTTTCTTGTTCTGTCTTTTGTTGTTCTTGTTCTACTTTTATTTGATTATTAGTCTCTATATTGCTTGTCTTTTGTTTTTCTTGTTCTGTCTTTTGTTTTTCTTGTTCTGTCTTTTGTTTTTCTTGTTCTGTCTTTTGTTTTTCTTGTTCTGTCTTTTGTTTTTCTTGTTCTGTCTTTTGCTCTTCTTGTTCTAGTTCTATCCCACTCTTGTTCGCTCTATCCCTAGCGTTTTCAGCTTCCTTTTGAGCTTGAGCCACTTCTTTTTTGGATTGGTCATCAGCAAAACACACATTCATAAGCATGGTTGTTATCGTTACTACACCTATTGTTGAATTAAGCCATGAGTTAGGATGCGTTTTTAAATAATCATCCGCAGTCTTAACATTCCCACATATCCAATCGCTTTTTTTAATTTGTTTTTTTATTGAGTCTTTTATCGCTTCCCAAAAAGTAATCCCCATTATAGACACTCCCACATTCTTAAAAACTTTCTTTTCTTTTGCCGTTTTCACTAATTTCATCATCATTGTTGCAAGCATTACTAAAACTCTTATAACAGGCATTTAAATCCTTTCAAAAAACAATCTTACCCATCAAAATCTTATTAGTATATATAGTCATATTTAATCGCTATTAAACGATTGGTTTGAAAAAATTGTAAGGGTCAATCCAATCAGATTTTTCTAATCCATTCCAATAAAACTTGATACAAGTTTTCCTTTATACCTTAAACTCACACCCTTTTAAAGGGAATAATAGGCAATAACTCGCTAGCTAAACATTCACTCTCTGCTTGAGTGTAAGCCTTTCATTCCTTTTGACCTACCAAATATTAGCATTTCTCTCAATCAAGCCTTGAGAAATTCAATTACACCCTTGTTTAACATCGCAAGCCTAGTAACTTAAAGCTCTTTTTTAGAGATTGGGTTAGATTGATCCTTATCCTTAATTCAAGTGCATGCGCATTCATCTTTGTTATCTTTGAATAAACTCAAGCGTTCTTAATGTAATGCAGAGCGATTTTGAGCGCATTGGTGGCTGCCCCCACTCTCAATTGATCCGCCACGCAAAAGCCGTGCAAAGTTTTCTTATCAAACAAATCCTTCCTCAAGCGTCCAATAAAGGCGCTATCCGTGTGGCTCGCTTTTAAGGGCGTGGGGTAGAGATTACGGCTAGGATCATCGCAAACAACCACGCTAGGGGCGTTTTTTAAAACTTCATAGACTTCTTTAAGATCGAATTCTTTTTCAAAAGCGATACTCAAACTTTCGCTATGACTCCTCAATACCGGCACGCGCACGCAAGTCGCGCTGATAGGGAAATCCACGCCCATGATCTTATGGGTTTCATGCACCATTTTTAGCTCTTCTTTCGTGTAGCCATTCTCCTTAAAAGTATCAATATGAGCGATCGCATTGAAAGCGATCGGGTAAGGGAAAGCCCCAGCTTGCAAGACTTGGTTTAAATCAATAGCGGGGTCTTTTTCCAAATGTTCTAAAGCGGTTTTTAATTCATTTTTTAAACTCTCTATGCCCTTGTTCCCTGCCCCACTCACGGCTTGATAGGTGCTAACAATAACGCTTTTTATCTTAAAATGAAGGTGTAAGGGGTTTAAAATTTGCGTCATTTGAATGGTGGAGCAATTAGGGTTAGCGATGATATTTAAAGGAGCGTTAAAAATTTCTTTAGCGTTGATTTCAGGAACGACTAAAGGCACATCTTTATGCAATCTAAAAAAGCTCGTGTTATCAACCACTAAGGCCGTTTTTGCAGCGCTTGTAGCAAATTCTTCGCTCACGCTCCCCCCAGCGCTAAAAAAGGCGATGTCTATTCTTTCTTTTTCAAAAATTTCATGCGTGGTTTCTAAAATTTCATAGTCTTTATTGAAAGCTCTGATCTTTTTACCAGTGCTCCTAGTGCTAGCGAGCGGGACAAATTTTTTAATTGGGAAAGAAGAATTTTCTAAACCCTTAATCAGCTCTTGGCCTACTGCCCCACTAGCCCCAACAATGGCGACATTATAAGTCTTCATCGTTTTCTCCAATGATTTCAAGGGCTTTTAAAAAACTCAAACAATTCAACTGCATGCCTGAATGCATGTTCTTCAAACTTAAGGTTTCGCTTTTAAATTCTTCTTCGCCAATAACAGCCACGAACTCATGCCCTTTATGGTTGGCATAAGAAAAGGGTTTTTTGATTTTTTGAGCTTCTGGATAGACTTCGCTAAAAATCCCGCTTTGCCTTAAAGACTCCGCCAAGCGGTTTGCATAAGAAAAATACTCTTCATGCATGCAAGCGATTAAGACTTTAGCTTGGGTGGAGCACTCGTCTAATAATTGCATTTCACTCAAGGCCACAATCAATCGGTCAATCCCAATAGAAGCCCCTACCCCTTGTAAATTCTCTTTAGAAAAATTTTTAGTCAAATGATCGTAACGACCCCCTGAACACACGCTCCCTAAAGACTTCATGCCATTAAGCGTGGTTTCATACACAATCCCTGTATAATACCCTAACCCCCTAGCGATAGAAAAATCAATTTTATACAGGTTTTGAGAAATCTGTAAATCCCCTAGCAACTGGTATAGCCTTTCTAAATCCTGTATGCCCTTTTTCAGATTTTCATTATAGTCTTTCAAATAAGCAATTTTTTCAAAAAATTCCGCATGGCTTAAATCGTTCTGTTTGATTTGAACCATTTCTAAAAGCTCTTTAATGGTGTTTGAATTCAAATCGCACTCTTTCTTTAATTCTTCTTCAACCCCATTTAGGCCAATTTTTTCCAATTTATCCACAATGCGCAGCGCTTCATTCACTTGAGAAATGCCAAAATATTCGCATATCCCATTCAAAATTTTTCTGTGGTTGATAGAGATGCAAAAATCTTCTAAATCCAAGGCTTTTAAAGAAGCGACAATCACTTGAACGATCTCAGCATCGCACACCAAGCTTTCGCTCCCTATAAAATCAAAATCGCATTGAGTAAATTCCCTGTAACGCCCTTTTTGCGCCCTTTCGCCCCTAAAGACATTGCCTATAGCGTAGCGTTTAAAGGGCATGCCTAATATTTGGTGGTGCAAAGAGACAAAGCGGGCTAATGGCACGGTCAAATCAAACCTTAAAGCCACATCCCTATCCCCATGGTCTTTAAAACGATAAATTTCTTTTTGAATATCGCTGCTCGCATCAGGCAATAACGTTTGAGCGTATTCCAAATGAGGGGTTTCAATCGGCACAAAACCAAAACTTTGAAACACGACTGAAACTTTAGAAAGCAACTGGGCTTTTTGTATCGCATCTTTAGGCAAGCGGTCTTTAAACCCGCTCAACACTTTAGGGGTAATCATTCCATTTCCTTGTATTTGTATGCTAAAATTTTAGCTTAAATTCTTTAAAAAAGGGCTATTGATGAGCGTAAATGCGCCCAAACGCATGCGTATTTTATTGCGTTTGCCTAATTGGTTAGGCGATGGGGTGATGGCAAGCTCGCTTTTTTACACCCTTAAAAACCACTACCCTAACGCGCATTTTATCTTAGTGGGCCCACAAATCACTTGCGAACTTTTCAAAAAAGATGAAAAAATAGAAGCCGTTTTTACAGATGACACCAAAAAATCCTTTTTCAGGCTGCTAGCCACTTACAAACTCGCTCAAAAAATAGGGCGTTGCGATATAGCGATCACCTTAAACAACCATTTCTATTCCGCTTTTTTGCTCTATGCGACAAAAACGCCTATTCGCATCGGTTTTGCTCAATTTTTCCGTTCTTTGTTTCTCAGCCATGCGGTAATGGCTGCCCCTAAAGAGTATCATCAAGTGGAAAAGTATTGCTTTTTATTTTCGCAATTTTTAGAAAAAGAATTGGATCAAAAAAGCGTTTTACCCTTAAAACTGGCCTTTAACCTCCCCACTCACACCCCAAACACCCCTAAAAAAATCGGCTTTAACCCTAGTGCAAGCTATGGGAGTGCGAAAAGATGGCCGGCTTCTTATTACGCCAAAGCCGCTGCTACTTTGTTAGAAGAAGGGCATGAAATTTATTTTTTTGGGGCTAAAGAAGACGCTATCGTTTCTGAAGAAATTTTAAAACTCATCAAAGGCTCATTAAAAAACCCCTTATTGTTCCATAACGTTTACAATCTGTGCGGGAAAACAAGCATTGAAGAATTGATACAACGCATCGCTATTTTAGATTTATTCATCACTAACGATAGCGGTCCCATGCATGTGGCTGCTAGTGCGCAAACCCCCTTAATCGCTCTTTTTGGCCCCACTGATGAAAAAGAGACTCGCCCCTATAAAGCTCAAAAAGCGATCGTATTGAACCACCATTTAAGCTGTTCGCCATGCAAGAAACGAGTTTGCCCTTTAAAGAATGAAAAAAACCACTTGTGCATGCGATCTATCACGCCCCTTGAAGTCCTTCAAGCCGCTCACACCCTTTTAGAAAAGCCTTAACGCCCTTCATGGGCTTTTTTTTAAAAACGCAACCATATTGATAAAACTCTGTATATATAAACTTTACTTTTGAAAGCGTGAGAAGAGCGATAAATCCTATCAAGGGTTTTAAAAAATATGGTAAGATAGTATCTAAAAAAGCGTTTTTAAAAACGCTTTTTTAGAGTCAAAGCCATTAGGCCACTGAGTTTTTAGGTTTTTTAGCGTCTTTTTTGTCGTTTTGAGCCACGACTAATTCTGTGCTAAATTTAGGTTTTTTAGCGTCTTTTTTGTCGTTTTGAGCCACGACTAATTCTGTGCTAAATTTAGGTTTTTTAGCGTCTTTTTTGTCGTTTTGAGCCACGACTAATTCTGTGCTAAATTTAGGTTTTTTAGCGTCTTTTTTGTCGTTTTGAGCCACGACTAATTCTGTGCTAAATTTAGGTTTTTTAGCGTCTTTTTTATCTTTGTGAGCGTATGCAGAACTCACTGCCAAAACTGATAATAAAACGCCTGTCAAGATTTGCTTTTTCATACGAAAACTCCTTGTAATGATCTTAAAAGCAAGAGAATTATATTTCTCAAAAGTAAATGAATAGAAACCAATAGGATTTTCACTAAAGAAATTTGCAGATTGCGTTTTGCTATATAAAAAACGCCTGGGAGCAATCAGCCATTTTTCTTAAAAAATAAAAACGCTCAAAAGCGTTTTTTAAGGTTGAATATAAAAAAGCTTGTTATTAGTCAAGCGGAATTTCTTATAGTGTGCTCTTACGGGTGTTAGGGGGAAAAGTTATTTCAAAATACCCTCTATCCCCTAAAAAATAAGTCTTAAATAAACTCAAGAAAATGAACTTTACCATAAAACAAAGCAACCAAAATCCCATTTTTTAAAAAATTAAAAAGTTTTAATTACTCCTATTTGACAAGAATAGAGTCAAAAATCAATTTCATAAGCAAACTAAAAAAGGTCATTAAAAGAGATAAAAAGAGATAAAAACACTCAAGAAGTCTTTTTAAATCCAAAAGAAAAAAGTTTAAATAGCACCTACAACACCCTCTCACAAGAGAGCGTTATGACAAAATCAGCCTTTGCGCTTTTCTACAATTTCCTTAGCGATATTGCTAGGCACTTCGCCATAATGATCAAACTCCATAGAGTAAGTCCCACGCCCTTGAGTGGCTGATCGTAAATCTGTGGAATAGCCAAACATTTCCACCAACGGCACAAAAGCGTTCACGATTTTCAAGCCTAATCGGTCGTCCATAGAATTGATTTGCCCTCTTCTTCTATTCAAATCGCCAATCACATCGCCCATGTATTCTTCAGGGACTTCCACTTCCACTTTCATCATAGGCTCTAGTAAAACCGGGTTAGCCGCGCGACTCGCTTCTTTAAACGCCATAGAGCCAGCGATTTTAAACGCCATTTCTGAAGAATCCACATCATGGTAGCTCCCATCATAAAGGGTAACTTTAAAATCCACCACCGGATAGCCTGCCAAAACGCCATTTTGCATCGCTTCTTGGATACCCTTATCCACCGCAGGAATATATTCTTTAGGGATCACGCCCCCAGAAATTTCATTCACAAATTCATACCCACTGCCAGGCTCTTTAGGCTCAAGCTTGATAAACACATGCCCGTATTGCCCACGACCACCGCTTTGCTTAGCGTATTTATGCTCTTTGCTCACGCTTGAGCGGATAGTCTCTCTAAAGGCGACTTGCGGCTGACCGATTTCAGCTTCCACCTTAAATTCTCTTTTCAACCTATCCACGATGATTTCTAGGTGCAATTCACCCATGCCACCAATAAGGGTTTGCCCGGTTTCTTCTTGAGTCATCACTCTAAAGCTTGGATCTTCTTCAGCGAGCTTGCCTAACGCCACGCCCATTTTTTCTTGGTCTGCTTTCGTTTTAGGCTCTACAGCGATGTGAATGACTGGCTCAGGAAATTCCATCCTCTCTAGAACAACCGCATTCTTTTCATCGCAAAGCGTGTCCCCAGTCAGCGTGTCTTTCAAGCCCACAAACGCACAAATCTCACCCGCATAAACTTCTTTAATGTCTTCTCTCTTGTTGGAGTGCATTTTAAGCAGTCTTCCCACGCGCTCTTTTTTATCTTTGGTGGAGTTATACACATAGCTACCGGACTCTAGCTTGCCACGATACACGCGCACAAAAGTGAGTTGGCCAACAAAAGGATCCGTCATGATTTTAAACGCCAAACCGGCAAACTCGCCATCATCGCTGGATTTCACAAAAACTTCTTCTTCGGTTTTTGGATCAATCCCCTTAATATCCACAACCTCTGTGGGTGCTGGCAAGTAATCAATGACTGCATCTAATAAAGTCTGCACGCCTTTATTTTTAAAAGAAGAACCACAAAGCATAGGGACAAGGCTCATGTTCAAACAACCTGTTTTAATGCCTTTTTTGATTTCTTCAACGCTTAATTCCTCACCGCCTAAATACTTTTCCATTAAGGCTTCATCTTGCTCAGCTACGGCTTCTACAAGCTTTTCTCGGTATTGTTTAGCCTTTTCTAACAAATCGCTAGGGATTTCTTCCACATCGTATTTGGCTCCCATGGTTTCATTATTCCAAACAATCGCTTTCATTTGGACTAAATCAATCACGCCAATGAAAGTGTCTTCAGCCCCAATAGGGATATTAATAGGCACAGGATTAGCTTTCAAGCGAAGCTTAATCTGGTTTTCTACATTATAGAAATTCGCCCCAATCCTATCCATTTTATTGACAAAAACAATTCTAGGCACGCCGTATTTGTTCGCTTGACGCCACACGGTCTCGCTTTGAGGCTGCACGCCCCCAACTGAGCAAAACACCGAAACCGCGCCATCTAGCACGCGCATGGATCGTTCTACTTCAATAGTGAAATCCACATGCCCTGGAGTGTCAATCAAATTGATTTGGTGATCCTTCCAAAAACAAGTCGTTGCTGCAGAAGTGATAGTGATCCCTCTTTCTTTTTCTTGCTCCATCCAATCCATTGTCGCCGCGCCGTCATGCACTTCGCCAATCTTATGACTCACGCCTGTATAGAATAAAATCCTTTCAGAAGTGGTGGTTTTCCCGGCATCAATGTGAGCGGCGATACCGATATTCCTGATCCTATTTAATGGGGTTTTTCTAGCCATTCTAACTCCAATTACCAGCGGTAGTGCGCGAACGCTTTATTCGCTTCTGCCATTTTATGCACATCTTCTTTTTTCTTAAAAGCCGCACCCTTATCGCTAGCCGCATCCATAAGCTCGTTAGCCAATCTATCCACCATCATTCTTTCATTGCGTTTTCTGGTTGCTTCTAAAATCCAACGGATAGATAGCGACTGCTGGCGGCTCGCCCTCACTTCTACCGGCACTTGATAGGTAGCCCCACCCACTCTTCTGCTGCGCACTTCCACTAAAGGACGCACTCTTTCTAGGGCCTTTTCAAACACTTCAATCCCTTTTTCACCGCTTTTTTCTTCAATCTTATTAAAAGCTTTGTAGATGATTTTTTCCGCCACGCTTTTCTTGCCGTCGAACATCATCTTATTGATAAACTTGGTAACCACTTTGTTCCCATAAACAGGATCGCCCAAAACCTCCCTAACGGGTGCTTTTCTTCTTCTCATGTTTTTGTTTTCCTCTTATTTTTTCTTGTTGTCTGTTGTTTTCTTGTCGGTCGCTTTAGCTTTTTTAGTCCCATATTTAGAGCGTGAAACCGTTCTTTTATTAACCCCTGCAGTGTCTAAAGCACCACGAACGATGTGGTATTTCACACCGGGCAAATCCTTAACCCTACCCCCACGCACTAACACAATGGAGTGTTCTTGCAAGTTATGCCCTTCACCAGGGATGTAACTGATCACTTCAAATTTACTGGTCAAACGGACCTTAGCGACCTTTCTTAAAGCCGAGTTAGGCTTTTTAGGGGTAGTCGTATAAACCCTAGTACAAACCCCTCTTCTTTGAGGGCATTCCACTAATGCAGGTGATTTCGTTTTTTTAACCACCTTTTTCCTTTCTTTTCTAATCAACTGATTGATAGTAGGCACTATTTTTCCTTATTCTAAAAATTTAAAACTAAAAGTTCTCCCATTTTACCCTAATTTTTCTTTTAAAAATCTTAACCGATTTTTTATATCAAAATTTAGGGTCATCTTCAAGCACTCTCATCACGATTTTTTTATTTTTATACATGCCCGTTCCCACAGGGATCATCCTCCCCAACACCACATTCTCTTTCAAGTCTTCTAAAAAGTCTTTTTTCATAGCGATACTGGCTTCTGTTAAAACTTTAGTCGTTTCTTGGAAAGAGGCCGCTGAAATGATACTATCGCTCCCGATAGCCGCTCTAGTGATCCCTAAAAGCACCGGTTCAGCAATCGCTGGCTCGCCTTTTAAAGCGATCACACGAGCGTTTTCTTCTTTGAAGAGTTTTTTACTGACTAAATCCCCTTCAATAAACTTGCTATCCCCGCTGTCTAAAATGCGCACTTGCCTTAGCATTTGAGAGACAATGATTTCAATGTGCTTGTCCGCAATGCTCACCCCCTGCCTGCGATACACTTGCTGGACTTCGCTCACAATGTATTTATAAAGCTCTTTTTCGCCGCTGATCCTTAAAATATCATGGCTTGAAATTACTCCATCCGTCATCGCCTCTCCCGCATGCACAAATTCATCAGCATGCACTAGAATTTGCTTGCCTTTATCCACAAAATAATCCATAGAACGGCCATCTTTAGAAGTTACGATGATGTGTTCTTTATTGCGAATGGGTTTGCCAAAACTCACTATCCCATCAACTTCAGAAAGGATCGCCACATCTTTAGGCTTGGGTTTTCTCGCTTCAAACAATTCCGAAACCCTTGGGAGACCCCCGGTAATATCCCTAGATTTAACGGTCGCTTTAGGGATTTTCGCTAACACTTCAGCCTGCTCCACGCTAGAGCCATCGCTAATAGCGATAGAAGTTTTTGGCTCTAGGAAATAACGCGCTTCTTCGCCATTAGCCCCTTCTAAAAACAAGCTTGGTTTGTATCCGCTTGGAATGTAATCATTCACCACTAAGCTTGTGATACCGGTATTTTCGTCTTCTTTTTCAGCGACCGTAACCCCTGCGATAACATCCACAAAACTCACCTTACCTTTAAAGTCCGCAATGATAGGGGTGTTGTAAGGATCCCATGTGGCAATCGTTTTAAAAGTGTTAGTCGTGGGTTTAGAAATCACGCTATTAGCGCTCACTTCACTATTGTCATCAATCAAGATCTCAGAACCCCTAGCGATATAATGGCGAGCGGCTTCCCTACCATTATCATCAGCTATCACCGCAAACAAGCCTTTTTCACTCACAATATCGCCCTTTTTGATCCCATGGGTGCGCTCTAAATGGTTAGTCTCTAAAACATAGTATTTGATTATGCCTTTTTCTTTGGCATACGCATCTTGCACAATAGGGTCATTATCCTTGACTAGCAATTCGCTCGCGTAAGGGATGCGATTAGGCACATTCCAGCCCTCTTGGATAATATCAGCGATACTTCCCCCCTTATGCACCTTATGCCCACTAGCATAAGGCAAATACACTTTCCCCTCAATCTTACCGCCAACGCCGGCCAATTCGCTTGGCTTGACAATATCGCTTCTTCTTAAAACAAATTTAGCTTCTTGATCGCCATTTTTCACGCTCACAACGACTTCTTCATAGACCATTTCAATGCGTAATTCCCCATCAAAAGGCGCTTTAATCTTAGGCTCTACCACTAAAATAGAAGCGTTGCGGCGGTTAGCGATAATGTTTTTACCCTCTTTATTCGTGTAAGTCCTAAGGTTGTAGAAACGCACAAAACCTTCTTTGCTCGCTACAATTTCGCGCTCATCCTGACTCCTGCTCGCTGTCCCGCCCACATGGAAAGTCCTTAAAGTGAGCTGAGTTCCAGGCTCCCCGATAGATTGCGCGGCTACCACGCCCACCGCTTCACCCGGATAACTCATCTTGCCTTCGCCCAAATTCAGACCATAGCATTTCGCACACACGCCCTTTGGCGCTTTACAAGTTACTGGGGTGCGGATCGTAATGGATTTAATCCCGGCTTCAACCACCTTTTTAGCGCCCTCTTCATCAATCAAAGTGTCCGCATAAAGCAAGATTTCATTCGTAATGGGATCGATCACATCTTCTAATAAAACGCGCCCAAAAATACGCTCTTCTAAAGGTTCAATCAGCTCACTCCCCACCGCAATATCCGTGATTTCAATCCCTTCATGCGTGCCGCAATCATCAGACACCACCTTGACATTTTGCGAAACATCAATGAGTTTTCTTGTCAAATACCCCGCATTGGCTGTTTTTAGCGCCGTATCCGCTAAGCCCTTTCTAGCGCCATGCGTGGAGTTAAAGTATTCTAAGACATTCAACCCCTCTTTAAAGTTAGAAATAATGGGCGTTTCAATGATGCTGCCGTCCGGCTTTGTCATAAGACCTCTCATCGCTGAAAGCTGACGGATTTGCGCCGCGCTACCCCTTGCGCCGCTATCAGCCATCATATAAATAGAGTTAAAGCCCTCTTTATCTTTTGCGATAGCGGTCATCATTTCTTTACTCATTTTGTCATTGACTTCAGTCCAAGTGTCAATGATCTTATTGTAACGCTCTTGGTCAGTGAGCAACCCTTGATCGTATTGTTGCTGGATTTTTTTAACCTCTACTTTGGCTTTTTCCACCATTTTTTGCTTGTCTTTTGGCGTGATAATATCCTCCATAGAGATAGAAATACCAGCCTTAGTCGCATACCTAAAGCCAAGCGTTTTTAAATTATCCAAAAAGGTTGCGGTAATACCGATACCACCGACTTTATGCACATAATCCACAAGCACGCCAATATCTTTTTTCTTCATGGGTCTGTTCCACAAATCAGTAGGGATAAAATCAGGCAAAATGGACTTAATGATCATGCGCCCCGCGCTCGTAGCGATAATATTCCCTTGATCTAAAACCCTAATCTTTGCGTGGATGTCTAATTCTTTCGTATCAATAGCGGTGATGATTTCATTCACGCTAGAAAAAAGTTTATGCTCGCCCTTGACCCCGCTCTTTTCTAAAGAAAGATAATAAAGCCCTAAAACCATATCCTGGCTAGGAATGGCTACGGCTTTACCGCTAGCGGGCAGAAGGATATTCATAGAGCTTAGCATCAGCACCTTGCATTCAGCGATCGCTTCCTGGCTTAAAGGCACATGCACCGCCATTTGATCCCCGTCAAAATCGGCGTTGAACGCTGAACACACTAACGGGTGCAATTGGATCGCCTTGCCGTCAATCAGCTTTGGATGGAACGCTTGAATGGATTGCTTGTGCAAGGTAGGAGCGCGGTTGAGCAACACCGGATACCCTTCTGTGATTTCTTGCAAGCACTCCCACACTTCATTGCTTTTTTGTTCAATCATGCGTTTAGCTTGTTTGAGCGTGGTGGCATAACCTCTCTCTTCAAGCTTGGATAACAAATGCGGCTTGAAGAGTTCTAACGCCATGTTTTTGGGCAACCCGCATTCATCCATTTTAAGATTAGGCCCAACCACAATCACGCTTCTGCCTGAAAAATCCACGCGCTTACCTAAAAGGTTTTGCCTGAAACGCCCTTGCTTGCCTTTAATGATTTCGCTGAGCGATTTTAAAGGGCGTTTGTTAGCCCCTTTAACCGCATTGGTGCTGCGGCCGTTATCAAAAAGCACATCCACGGCTTCTTGCAACATCCTTTTTTCGTTGCGCACAATGATTTCTGGCGCCCCAAGCTCCATTAGGCGTTTCAAGCGTTGGTTACGATTGATGACACGACGATACAATTCATTCACATCGCTGACCGCAAACTTCCCGCCATCTAGCGCGACTAAAGGCCTTAAATCCGGTGGCAATACCGGTAAAACCGTGAGCATCATCCATTCAGGCCTGTTGCCGGAATTTAAAAAGCTTTCTACCACTTTCAAACGCTTAATGAGTTTTTTCTTTTTCGCATCCGAATTAGTGTCTTTCACTTCTTCTTTCAAACTCTGCAACAAGGTGATCAAATCAATTTCTTCTAACAAATCCTTGATCGCTTCGCCGCCCATTTGCGCTACAAAGCCCCTGTCTTCGTATCTTCGTGAGATATTTTGATACTGCTCTTCATTCAAAATATCGTATTTCATCACAAGCTTAGCGCCTTCATTGTCATAAGCGGCTTCGCCTGGTTCTTTAACGATATAAGCTTCATAATACAACACGCGCTCTAAGTCTTTCATCTTAACGCCTAAAAGCGTGCCGATACGGCTGGGCAAGGAATTGACATACCAAATATGCGCTACAGGAGTGGCCAATTCAATATGCCCCATTCTAAAACGCCTGACTTTGGAATGCGTGATCGCCACGCCGCATTTTTCGCATGTGCCAATGTCTTTGAAGCGAGGCTTTTTGTATTTACCGCACAAGCATTCATAATCTTTAGTGGGGCCAAAGATTTTCATGCAAAACAAGCCGTCTCGTTCAGGCTTTAGGGTGCGATAATTGATCGTTTCTGGCTTTTTAACTTCCCCATAACTCCAAGAATGGATCTTTTCAGGGCTAGCTAGTGTGAGTTGGAAAGAGCTAAAGTCTTTAGGCCTGTCATCTTCTTTAATGACAATGGGTTTAGGCGCTCCATCTTCATCCACATCGTCCCCAAAAATATTAATATCCAAAGCGAGCGATTGCAATTCTTTAGTCAAAACATAGAAAGTCTCAGGGATTTCACTCTCACCCACTTGCTCACCTTTAGCGATAGCCCTATAAGCGTTCTCTCTGCCTCTAATATCATCGGATTTAATGGTGAGCATTTCTTTTAGAGTGTGCGCTGCGCCATAAGCTTCTAGAGCCCACACTTCCATTTCCCCAAACCTTTGACCCCCAAAAAGCGCTTTACCCCCAACAGGCTGGTGCGTTACCAAGCTATAAGGGCCTGTGCTTCTGGCATGGACTTTTTCATCCACTAAATGGTGGAGTTTGATCATATACATATAGCCCACATTCACGTGCTCCCTCATTTTTTCGCCTGTGCGCCCATCATACAGATCCATTTTGCCATCCATAGCGATCTTGGCTAATTCAAATAGCTTATAAAATTTTTCTTGCGAGATGCCTTCAAACACAGGGATAGCCATCTTAACGCCCTTGCTCCAATCTTTAGCGTATTCCAAAAGCTCTTCATCAGAGCAATTCTCAAGAACATGGATTGTCAAGGGGTCTTTTTCATTAATGGCGTTAGCAATTTCTAGCATTTTAGCGCGCAATTCTTTGGCAAAATCTTTGGTTTTATCCTCTAACATGCGAGCGATTTGTTTCCCAAATTCTTTCCCCACTAAGCCTAAATGCATTTCTAAAATCTGCCCGATATTCATGCGGCTTGGCACGCCTAAAGGGTTTAAGACAATATCTACAGGTTCGCCATCAGCGGTATAAGGCATATCCGCAACCGGCACGATATTAGACACAATCCCTTTATTCCCATGCCTTCCTGCCATTTTATCGCCCACTTTAAGCTTCCGTTTTGTAGCGATATAGAGCTTGACTTTTTTGATCACGCCATTAGGCAAAATATCATCTTTTTCTAAAATAGAGAGCTTTTCTTCATGCTCTTCACCCAAAACTTTCTTTTGCTCTAAGAAATTGTTTTTAGTGATTTCATAGTGGTTTTGCACTTCTTTAGAATACTTTTTGACCAAACTAGCCAAAGTGAAGCGGTTGATGGAAGCGATTTCTTCTTTAGGGATTTGATCGCCTTCTTTATAGTTCTTACCATTGTGGCTGAAAGGCTCTTCTAAAATCGCTTGAGAAAGGAGCGAGCTAACGCGCAACAATTCTTCTCTATTGAGCATGATCAAGCGGTCAAAATGCTCCATATCAAGCTTGGCTTTTTCTTCTTCATACGCGCTCAAACCCCGCGCGTCTTTCTCATAGCCTTTTTTAGTGAAGACTTTCACATCAATCACCGTGCCTTCCAAACTGGGGGGGCAATACAAACTCTTATTGACCACATGCCCGGCTTTATCCCCAAAAATAGCCCTTAAAAGCCGCTCTTCAGGCGTGCTTTTAATCTCGCCTTTAGGAGAAGTCTTGCCCACTAAAATCATGCCAGCGCTCACATAAGTGCCGACTTTAACGATCCCGCTTTCATCAAGATGAGCGAGCACTTCTTCTTTCACATCAGGAATATCAGCGGTAAATTCTTCCACGCCATGCTTAAGCTCCCTAGCGTCCACTTCTTTTTCATAAATGTGGGTGGAAGTGAAAACATCATCTTTAGTGATGCGCTCACTCACCACGATGGCGTCTTCAAAGTTATAGCCATTCCAAGGCATGAACGCCACGCGCACATTTTTCCCTAACGCTAACTCGCCCCTATCCATGCTAGGGCCATCAGCGATGATTTGCCCGGCTTCCACTTTATCGCCCACTTTAACGATAGGGACCTGATTGAAGCTGGTGTTTTGGTTGGTGCGCAAGTTTTTTTGCAAAGAATACGCATCAATATAGGCTTCTTCTTTGCCTTCGCCTAAAATGTAAATGTTTTTAGAATCAATTTTTTCTACAACGCCTGCACGATTGGCTTTGATCGCTCCCCAAGAATCCCTAGCGATAATTTTTTCAATCCCCGTGCCTACAATGGGAGCGTCGCTTCTTAATAAGGGCACCGCTTGGCGCTGCATGTTAGTCCCCATTAAGGCACGGTTGGCGTCATCATGCTCTAAGAAAGGAATGAGCGATGCGGCGACCCCTACTAGCATGCTAGAGCTTAAATCCATTAAGGTAACTTTGCTTTTTTCGTTTAAAACGATCTCGCCTTCCACGCGCGTTTCAATCAAATCGCCCAAAATATTACCCTCTTCATCAATAGGGGTACTTGCGGGAGCGATGATGTGGCTGTCTTCTTGAATAGCGGTCAAATAAATCGTCTCACCCACTACCTTGCCATCCACAACCTTTTTATAAGGGGCTTCAATAAAGCCTAAATCATTCACCCTCGTGAAAGTGGAAAGGGTGTTGATCAGGCCGATATTTTGACCTTCTGGGGTCTCAATGGGACAAATTCGGCCATAATGCGTGGGGTGCACATCCCTGGCTTCAAACCCTACCCTGTCTTTCACCAATCCCCCTTCACCGAGTGCTGAAAGGCGTCGTTTGTGCGTAACCTCACTCAAGGGGTTAGTTTGATCCATAAATTGCGAGAGCTGACCGCCCATGAAAAATTCCATGATGGTGCTGGTGATCATTTTAGAATTGACCAAGTCATGGGGCATGAGCGAATCAAAAGCCCCGCTCATGGTAGTGAGCTTGTCTTTAATGGTTTTTTGCATTTTCACTAAGCCTGAATGCAATTCATTAGCCAATAATTCCCCTACCGCTCTGATCCTACGATTGCCCAAGTGATCCCTATCATCAATCTTGCCCTGATTGTTTTTGATTTTCATGAGGTATTTAACGGTGGTGATAATATCTTCATGCGTTAAAGTCGTAATGTAATCAGGCACATGCAAGCCTAACTTGTGATTCATTTTCATACGCCCTACCATGGTCAAATCATAGCGTTCTGGATCAAAGAAAAGTTTTTTGACAAATTGCTTAGCCACTTCAGTCGTAACAGGATCGCCTGGTTTCATAATCTTATGGATACGAATCGCCGCTAGAGCGTTTTCATCATCAATTTTTTCAGTTTGCTTGAGCAATTTCAAAGACTCATAATCGGCCAAAAAAGAATGGATAATGGAAGCGTCATGCCCTAACGCTAGATCGTTGATGATCACAAATTCTTGCACGCCTAGATCGTGGATTTTTTCTAATTTGTTTTTATCTAGCTGAGTGAGCATGTCCAATAAGACTTCTTTCCCCACCATAACAGGCTCAGCTAAATGGCGATTGAGTAAAATATCCATAGGGTATTCCACCCATTCTAGATGGTTTTCTTTAAGCTCTTTAATCTTTCTTGAAGTGAGCTTTTTACCCGCTAAAAGAATGATCTTGCCTTGAGGATCTTTCAAGTCAAATTCCATTCTTTGATTGGCGTCTAATGAAGCAAACGGGATCAAATATTTATCGTTTTCATAACGCACTTTAACAAGCGGGTAGAACATTTTAATGATGTCTTGTTTTTGATAATCCATCGCCCTGAATAAAATGGTAACAGGCACTTTACGGCGTTTATTGATACGAGCATACAAAACATCTTTAGAATCGTATTCAAAATACAGCCACGAACCCCTATCAGGAATGATTTGCCCTGTGTAAATGAGCTTGTTTAAAGAAGTGCTGGACTCTTCTTCTTTGAAAATCACACCGGGGCTTCTGTGGAGCTGATTGACCACCACGCGCTCCACCCCATTAATAATAAACGAAGTGCGTTCTGTCATCAAAGGGATCTCACGAATGAAAATGCTTTGTTCTTTAATATCCTTAATGCCGTTCTTTTCGCCACTCTTGGTGTCTTTTTCCCACAAGATCAAACGCACTTTAATTTTGAGGGGGATAGAGTAGGTAATGCCCCTCTCCATCGCTTCTCTAACAGTGTATTTAGACTTGCCAAATTCGCAACCCGCGTATTCTAAAGTGATACGGTTATGCTCATCTTGGATAGGGAAAATGGATTTAAAAACCTTTTCAATCCCGCTCTCTTTACCCTCTTTGGAATACAAGAAAGAATCATAGCTGTCTCGTTGTAATAATAATAAATTAGGAACTTCTAAATCTGTCGGGGTTTTTGTAAAATCAGCTCTCAAGCGGTTTTTTAGGGGAATTTTTTTTGACATATTTCAAGCCTTTGATCAAAAATTTTGAGTTATTTAATGCATTAATTCAAGTAAGCATTGCAAAAGGATCTTTAAACTTTAGAACCATCCATGATAAAAATACCAAAACCCACCTGCAATACTAACCACTTTAGGCCACACGCTCACAAACAAAATCATGGAGCAAAATCATCTGCCACGCTAGAGCAGAGAAAGGCGCAAAGGCCTTTCTGTTTTTAAGTCTTACTTGACTTCAACCTTAGCACCCACTTCTTCAAGTTTCTTCTTGATGGTTTCAGCTTCTTCTTTATTCACGCCCTCTTTAAGCACATGAGGGGTTTTTTCGGTAGCGTCTTTAGCTTCTTTCAGGCCAAGTCCAGTGATTTCACGAACCACTTTAATCACCTTAATTTTTTCAGCACCGCTATCGGCTAAAATCACATTAAATTCGGTTTTTTCTTCACTCTCAGCCGCTGCACCGCCAGCTACAGCCGCACCCGCTACGACCGTTGGAGTCGCACTCACGCCAAATTTTTCCTCAAACATTTTAACCAATTCAGCAAGCTCTAAAACGCTCAATGAACCAATATACTCTAACACTTCTTCTTTTGAAATTGCCATAATCCAATCCTTCAAATTTTTTTTAATTAAAGCCATCATAGGCTCTTAGTTTTCTTCTTTCGCTTTACGCAAATTGTCTAAACCGGTCACAAAATAACGCGCCGGAGCCGTCCAAACAGAAAGCAACATTCCCATAAGCTCTTCTTTGCTTGGGAGTTTTGAAACCGCTTCCACATGAGCTACGCTAACGCTTTCTTTATCAAACAAGCCCGCTTTCAACACAAAGTGATCTTTATGCTCTTTTTGGAAATCAAACACGAGTTTAGAGAGAGCGATTTGATCACCGCCCCACAAAAACACATTGGTTTCTTTCAAATCCAAATCAGAATAGCCAGCCTCTTTCATGGCAATATGAGCGAGAGTGTTCTTAATCACTTGCACTTTAATGCCTTGATTGCGAGCCTTATTCCTTAAAGCTTCCAACTTTTTCACGCTAAGACCCTTATAATCGCAAATTAAAAGGGCTTTGGCATCTGCAAATTGCGATTTTAAGTTAGCGACTAGCTCTACTTTATGCTGCCTTTGATGTTGTTTTTGCATCTTTTCCTCCTTTCTAGACTAGACCTCTGCAAGATTATCTTTTTAAAAAAGAAATTTTAAGCTTTTTAGCTCTTACGATCTTCAGCCTAAGATTAAAAACTCCCCTAACGCTATTTAATATCCATCAATTCCTGCGCGTCCAAACTCACTGAAGGCGACATGGTGAGCGAGAGAGCGGCGTTTCTAATATACTTGCCTTTCGCGCTACTGGGTTTTAGGCGGTTGATCGTTTTAACCAACTCAAGCATGTTTTCTTTGATTTTTTCTTCGGGAAAACTCGCCTTGCCAATAGGGGCATGAACATTGCCCTTTTTATCCACCCTGAAATTCACTTGACCGCTTTTAGCGTTAGTAACCGCTTTAGCAATATCCATCGTAACGGTTCCGGTTTTAGGGTTTGGCATCAAACCCTTAGGACCTAAAATCCTACCCACTTTACCGACAACCGCCATCATATCAGGCGTTGCGATCACCATGTCAAAATCAATACGACCATTTTTGATTTCTTCAGCCAAATCGTCTCCGCCAACGACATCAGCCCCAGCGTTCTTGGCTTCATCTTGCTTAATGTCTTTTGCAAAAACAGCCACTCTTACTTTTTTCCCTGTTCCATGAGGAAGCACCACCGCACCGCGTACCATTTGATCCGCATGCCTTGGATCAACCCCTAGCCTTAACGCTACTTCCACGGTTTCATCAAATTTGGCTGAAGCGAGAGATTTAACCACCTCTACGCCTTGCTCTACGCCATATACTTTATCGTTTTGAATTTTAGAAAAAAGTTTTTCCAATCTTTTAAATACTTTTTTTGCCACGATTCTAATCCTTAAAAATTTCTTTCAATTCCAACAAAACCCAATCAATCCACAACTTCTACGCCCATGCTCCTAGCGCTGCCCATAACGATTTTTTTGGCCGCTTCCATGGTGCTTGTGTTTAAATCTTCCATTTTCAATTGCGCGATCTCTTCCACTTGCTTGTGGGTGAGCTTTGCAATTTTATTTTTGAGTGGGTTGTCAGAACCTTTTTCAACCCCAGAAGCTTTTTTGATCAAATCCGTTACCGGAGGCTTTTTAGTGATAAAGGTAAAACTCTTGTCTTGATAAACCGTGATAATCACCGGGATATTAAAACTCCCCATGTCTTTAGTTCTCTCATTAAAAGCCTTACAAAATTCCATGATATTAACCCCTCTTTGACCCAACGCTGGCCCTACGGGAGGTGAAGGGTTTGCCTTACCGGCAGGGATTTGAAGTTTGATTTCTCCGACTACTTTTTTAGCCATGTTTTCTCCTTAAAAAGTTATATAATTTTTTCCACTTGCGAATGCAAAATCTCTATTGGAGTGTTCCTACCAAAAATAGAAACATTGAGCTTGAGTTTGCGGTGCTCCACATCATACTCTTCCACCGTAGCGGTAAAGTTCGCAAAAGGGCCTTCCACCACGCGCACCACTTCGCCTTGCTCAAAAAAGATTTTGGGCTTGGGGGCCGCTCGGTTATTCATTTTTTCTAAAATATGCCCAATATCCGCTTCACTCAATGGGGTTGGCTTTTTATTTTCTCCAATAAAACGGCTCACTCTTGGCAAAGATTGTATCTTATGCCACAAAACCGTATCTAAATCCACCTTAATAAAAACATACCCAGGATAAAGGCTTCGTTCCGTTACTTTCGTCTTGCTTTTTTTAGAAACCTCTATAATATCTTCAGTAGGCACAATGATCTCTTGTATCCTATCTCTTATATTATGATCGTTCGCTAGATTCTCAATCGCTTTCTTAACGGACTGCTCGCTCCCTGAATAAGTTTGTATAGCATACCAATCCATCATTATTCTCCTTATTTAAAGCCACCAACCTATAGAACACTAGAGATAAAAGCCCCCAGAGAAAAATCCAACAAAGCTAAAAACAGCGTGATAGCACTCACCACCACCAAAACAGAAACAAGCGCATTGCGTATCTGCTCCTTAATAGGAAATATCACTTTAGAAAGCTCTTCTCTAGCTAATTTATATTGCATGAGCCATTTATCCATAGTTTCTTTTCGCCCTCACTTAAACTTAATACATTTATACATTAAAAGAATTTTCAATTTTATCCAAAATAGCTTAAACTAAAATTAAAAAATTCAAAAACAATCCAATTGAAACAAAAATTTGATAGAATAAATTAGTAGATGGCAGGTCAGGAGGGACTCGAACCCCCAACAACCGGTTTTGGAGACCGACGCTCTACCATTGGAGCTACTGACCTAACCTCCCCTCCTTTTAAATCACAACACAAAAGAAAGAGCTAGCTCTTCAATTTGATTTCTTTATGAAGAGTGTGCTTATTTTCCCTTGGGCAGAACTTCTTAAGCTCCAGTTTTTCAGTGTTAGTTTTAGCGTTCTTGGTTGTGCTGTAATTGATGTCTTCACAATCAGAACACTTCAACCCTATTTTAACTTTCATAATGACCCTTTATGGTAACTCTTTTTGCTAATATTATTCAATAATATTGCTCACAACACCAGCACCAACAGTCCTACCGCCTTCACGAATCGCAAATTTAGTTCCCAACTCTAACGCAACAGGGCTAATCAATTCTACAGTAATTTTCACATTATCGCCAGGCATAACCATTTCTACGCCTTCAGGAAGGGTGATAGAGCCAGTCACATCAGTTGTGCGCACATAGAATTGCGGGCGGTAATTGGTGAAGAATGGAGTGTGTCTCCCGCCTTCTTCTTTAGAAAGGACATAAATTTCTCCCTCAAATTTCTTGTGCGGAGTGATAGAACCTGGTTTGCATAGAACCATACCGCGTTCTACTTCTTCTTTTTTAGTTCCTCTTAAAAGCACGCCCACATTATCGCCGGCTTCACCTTTTTCCAACTCTTTCCTAAACATTTCTACACCGGTTACAGTCGTTTTTTGTGTAGGTCTGATACCAACGATTTCCACTTCATCGCCTACTTTCACCACACCTCTTTCAATCCTGCCTGTAACCACAGTCCCTCTACCCGCAATAGAGAACACATCTTCAACCGGCATCAAGAAAGTTTTTTCAGTGTCTCTTTCTGGAGTAGGGATATAGGCATCCACTTCAGCCATGAGCTTAAGCACTTTTTCGCCCCATTCACCCACATTGCCGGCCTTCGCTTCTTCTAAAGCCCTTAAAGCTGAACCCGCTATGATAGGAGTGTCATCGCCAGGGAATTCATACGCACTCAACAATTCGCGCACTTCCATTTCCACAAGCTCTAACAATTCTTGGTCATCTACCATGTCTTGTTTGTTTAAGAAAACAACAATGTGAGGCACGCCTACTTGACGAGACAATAAGATATGCTCTCTGGTTTGAGGCATAGGGCCATCAGCTGCAGAAACAACCAAAATCGCTCCGTCCATTTGCGCCGCACCGGTGATCATGTTTTTTACATAGTCAGCATGTCCTGGGCAATCCACATGCGCATAGTGTCTGTTTTCAGTCTCATATTCAATGTGAGAAGTAGCGATAGTGATCCCTCTTTCTTTTTCTTCAGGGGCGTTATCAATATTATCATAGTCTTTCATTTCTGCAAGACCTTTCAAAGAAAGCACCGCTGAAATCGCTGCACTCAAAGTCGTTTTACCATGGTCTACATGCCCAATGGTTCCAATATTAACATGCGGCTTAGTTCTGTTAAACTTTTCTTTTGCCATTTGATTTCTCCTTAATTTTTTGAAATGGATTTTAGAATTATACTAAACAAAATCCTAAGTATTCCTAAATGCTACCACAAAATTTAAGACATTTTTGTCTTATCGCCATTCAAGAGATTATAAACTGGAGCCTATAAGCGGAATTGAACCGCCGACCTCTTCCTTACCAAGGAAGTGCTCTGCCTCTGAGCTATATAGGCGTCTCAAAAACTAAAATGTTATCCTAAAAATGGAGCGGGAAACGGGACTCGAACCCGCGACCCTCAGCTTGGAAGGCTGATGCTCTAGCCAACTGAGCTATTCCCGCATCTATAAAACAAAATGGTGGTGAGACGTGGATTCGAACCACGGAAGACATAGTCAGCAGATTTACAGTCTGCCCTCGTTGGCCACTTGAGTATCTCACCAAAAACTTTGCAAAATAACATTTCAACTGGAGCTGGCTAAGGGACTTGAACCCCCGACCTGCTGCTTACAAGGCAGCTGCTCTACCAACTGAGCTAAGCCAGCAACTAAAATAATCAAAGACTTGGGATTATAGCAGTTTTATACTTGACTTGTCAAGAAATGATGACAGAAAGCTAAATTATTCGTATGGCACAGAGCATGGTTAAAATTTTAGCTATAATCTAGCTCAATTTGGCTTAACACAGCTCAAAGCTCATTACATATAAAAGAATTTATGGACACTTAAATTATGGCGAAAAAAAAACATAAAATTTCTACTTTAAAATACTTTTTACGCTCTTTAAAGCAAATCTACATGCTCATCACTTTCAAGGAAAAAATGGTTTTTTTCCTGCTTGTGCTGATGGCGGTTTTTTCTTCTTTTGTGGAAGTGATGTCCCTAACCCTCCTGATGCCTTTTATCACTCTCGCTTCCGATCCTAGTAGGGCTTTAGACGATAAAGATTGGAAAATGGTCTATGATTTTTTCCATTTTTCATCTCCCGTTCGCCTTATGTATTTCTTTAGTTTTTGCTTGGTGGGGATTTATTTGTTCAGGATGTTTTATGGGGTGTCTTTCACTTATTTGAAAGGGCGTTTTTCCAATAAAAAAGCTTATCAAATCAAGCAACAACTTTTTTTACAGCACATTAAAAGCAACTACCTCTCCCACCTTAACCACAACTTGGATTCTTTAAGAGATATTATCAATAATAAAGCGGATGGCATGTTTATGAGCTTTAACGCTTTTTTGAATCTACTCACTGAATTAACCGTGATCGTTTTTTTCTATTCCACGCTATTAATCACTAACTGGAAGCTAACGCTTATATTCACTCTAATCATCTCTATACAAATTTTTATCATCACTAAAAAAATCACCATTCTTATTCAAAAAAAGGGCGAGATAGCGGCAAAATCTAGGGCGCAAACGCTTAAAGTTTTTTCCAAATTTTTCAGCAATTTCAAAATCACTAAACTCAAAGACAACCACGAAGAAGCCCACAAGCTTTTTGGAGAAAATAGCCGTAAAGCCCATGACACCGAGATTATTTATTCTACTTTGCAAGTAGTCCCCAGGTATTCATTAGAAACGGTGGGCTTTAGCTTGTTGATTTTAGCGGTCGCTTACATTTTATTCAAATACGGCGAAGCTAAAATGGTGCTTCCTACCATTTCTATGTATGCTCTAGCGCTTTATCGCACGCTCCCTTCTGTTACTGGCGTTTTGAATCAGTATAATGAAATCGCTTACAACCAGCTTGCGACTAACATTGTGTTTAAAAGCCTTACTAAAACCATCGTTGAAGAGGATTTAGTCCCTTTAGACTTTAATAAAAAAATCACTCTCCAAAACATTTCGTTCGCTTATAAGTCAAAACACCCGGTTTTAAAGAATTTTAACCTCACCATTCAAAAAGGTCAAAAAGTCGCTCTCATAGGCCATAGCGGGTGCGGAAAATCCACGCTGGCGGATATTATTATGGGGCTTACCTACCCTAAAAGTGGGGAAATTTTTATTGATAACACCCTTTTAACCAACGAAAACAGGCGCTCATGGCGTAAAAAAATAGGCTATATCCCCCAAAATATTTACCTTTTTGATGGCACTGTAGGGGATAATATCGCTTTTGGGAGCGCCATAGATGAAAAACGCTTGATTAAGGTGTGCAAAATGGCTCATATTTATGATTTTTTATGCGAGCATGAGGGCCTTAAAACCCAAGTGGGCGAAGGGGGCGCTAAGCTTAGCGGCGGTCAAAAACAGCGCATAGGCATTGCAAGAGCCTTATACGATAACCCTGAAATTTTGGTTTTAGATGAAGCCACTTCGGCCCTAGACAACGAAACCGAGAGTAAAATCATGGATGAAATCTATCAAATCGCCAAAGATAAAACCCTAATCGTTATCGCCCACCGCTTAAGCACGATTGAACGCTGTGAAGTCATCATTGACATGAGCCAGCACAAAGACAAGCTTGGCTAATCAAGCAGCTTCACTCTTTCATGAAATTTTGCAAATCAAACCTCTTAAAGCTCTGCAAATACTTCCCTTGATAGCCGTTTTGACCCACTAAATTTTTCAAAACCTTGCTGTTGTAACCCAAAAACGCCACTTCATTAGCCTTAGCACTTTCATAGTCATTGACGCTATCGCCTATCATTAGCATGCGGCTTGGGTTATAGGCGTATTTTTGAATGATATTAGCGATGATTTTAGGTTTATTGGGCGGACTCCCTTCAACGCTCTTAAAATACTTAGTAATCCCTAAAAACTCGCACAACACTTGCAATTCGCTATGCAAGGCCGCTGAAGCGATATGGAAAATATAATTTTGATAATGCTCATCAATAAACGCCATCACTTCGCTATTCAAATGCCCCCTATCAAAAAGCTTTTGTTCTATGATAGTGCCAAATTCTAGGGCTAATTTATCCACTTTTTCTTGAGCGATAGGGGTTTTTAAAATCTCGTTATAAAAATATTGGATTTTTTCATTCCTTGAAATCCCCCCACTTTGATAATGATAAACTTCAAATTGCTTCAAATCCTCTTGATTCTTGTTGCCATGCTTTTGAAACAACGCCTTAAACCCTTCATATTTTAAATGCATGCTGTCAAAAATCACGCCATCAAAATCCCATAAAACCACTTCAAGTGCCATGATTTCCCCTTTTTTATAGGCTTATTTTGGTTTCATTTTACCTTATTTAAGCGGTATTTAAGCGATTATTTTTGCCATTTAAAGGTTGGGCTATTTTGACTCTTATTTGACAAGAATATGCAAACACTCTTTGGTGTGCGCGGCTTTATGGGCGCGTTTGTTATCCGCTTTAAAACGCATGTAAGTTGTGGTAGTTAAGGAGTAAGCACCGTATTTTTTTAAGATATTTTTAATCTCTGTCTCGCTCATAAGCCCTTCATTGTTATAGCTTAAAAAGATATATTTGAATCGCGATTTTTTGATCAAGTTTTCAAAAGCGTTTAAGATTTGAGAACGAGAGCAAAAAGAGGATTTCTGGTAACTGGGCAAGCCGGTTTTACCTTTTGGAGTAAAGGGCGTATAAATAGCAATCGTGTTCAATAAATGGTAATTCGCCCCGTATTGCCTCGCATTGTAAGGGGGGTCTAAATACAAAATATCCCCTGAAATCTTTCCAATCAAATCATTAGAATCCTGCTGATACACTTCATTAGCGTTTAAACTCACATCAAAATGAGCGCCTTTTAAGATGAGTTCTTTTTGAGCGCTTTTTTTAAGGCGTTTTAAAAAAGCCCCATAAACTGAAGCGGTGTTAGCCACCTTGTCTGCGCTCTCTAATAGTGATGCAAGCAAAAAATAATACGCGCAATTATCAATGTTTTGAGAAAGTTTAAGCTCTTCAATTTTTAGACGCATCGCATCAATTTTTTGAGCGTTTGTTTCGCTAAAATACTGCCTTGAACCCCCCCCTAAAGAATAATGCGAATGGATAAAGCCCTTTTTTAAAGCAACGCTATTGAGCCTATCAATAAGCTCTTCTTTATTGGGGATTTCTTGAATGTTGCCGATATAATTTTGATTCAAAACAAAGCTATAATATTCCAAATCATTAGAAATAACCTTATTAACGGCTTTTTTAAACGCGCGCCCCACAATGCCCGTCCCAGCGAACAGATCACAAAAAATCGCACCAGAGAGATCATGGCCTACAACCGCATGGATATTTTCTTTAATAAAGGGAATGAGCTTGTATTTAGAGCCGATGTAGTTCATTGATCTGTGTTTGTATGCTTCTTTAAAATAAGTATGGCTATTATTAAAATTAAATTTTATGTATTGTAACATAACTTGATTATGAATAAGTCTTAAACCCCACGATTAAAATAATCTTAAAACCAACTAATCAATCCTATGTGAAACGATGATCGTTTTTTAACACCGCACGCCCTACCAATCGCTTCATTAAAACAACGAAACAACCCCCCTATTGCCAATAAAGACTTTTTCTATCGCAACTGCTCATTAAAATACCGCCAAAAAAACAGCGACACCCCCCACTAGCTGAATGCATCAAAGCTTTTGTCGCTATTACCCTATTTTCTAGTAGGTTCTTTTATAACTACCATTTTTATATTCTTCCACTTTACCTTTTGATGTGGTTACAGCCACTACACCACCTGAAACTTGCACATTAATAGCGTTACTACCATAAGTTCTCTTATAGTTACCATTCTCATATTCTTCTACCTTACCCTTTGCAGTAACAGCAGCAACAATATGCCCATCAGTATCTGCAGCTACGATATTACTACCATAAGTTCTCTTATAGTTACCATTCTCATATTCCTGTATTTTGCCATTAACGACTTTAACTACAATCGCCATTATAAACCTCCTAAAATATAAATTGTGATATACCCAACATCAAACTACCAGTCTAGTCTATAGCACAACTAACAGATAAACCTTAATTTGAGTATTTGAGTATTTGAGTATTTGAGTATTTGAGTATTTGAGTATTTGAGTATTTTATCACAAAATCCCTAAAAAATAGCTTAATAACAAACCCGCTTAACTCTCATAAAATCAGTCTCATTGATCAATTTATCTCAAAATAACCCGCATCGCGCAAATTAGCTCAACCGCTTGTCTAGAATTAACGATCTTTTGTGATGGTTTTAGCTTTAGCGCCTACAGCCGTAGAACCCGTGGGTAAATCTGAAAGCACCACCGCATTAGTCCCAATCCTCACATCATCGCCCACGCAAATCGCGCCCAAGACCTTAGCCCCTGCCCCCACTACCACTCGGTTGCCTAAAGTAGGGTGGCGCTTGCCCTTAAACTTGCCCGTGCCCCCTAGAGTTACGCCATGATAAATGGTAACATCATCTCCAATCTCTGTGGTCTCGCCAATCACCACACCCATGCCATGATCAATAAAAAGCCCTCTCCCAATCTTAGCACCCGGATGGATTTCTATCCCAGTGATAAAACGCGCCAACTGAGAAAGCGCGCGCGCAGTAAAATAAAACCCTTTCTTGTGCAACGCATGCGCTAGGCGGTGGCAAAGTAATGCATGAATGCCCGGATAAAGCAAAAGAACCTCCCACTTATTCCTAGCTGCCGGGTCTTCTTGCAAGACACGCTCCAGGCTATAAGACAAATCTAGCATGATAGAGTCTCCGGTTAAAATATATTTGGATCAACATGACTTAAGCAGATTTTTTCTCATCCATTCCAATAAAACTTGATAAATTTTTCTTGCCATTATACACAAACTCACACTTCTTTTAATGGAGTAAAATCAATAGAGTAAAACGCTCTCTTTTTTAATTTTTTCAAATTCTATTAACAACCCTTTAAAAAAGGTTTAAAGAACCCACTAATCCACATTGATTTGGCATTTATTTGGGATAAAACTATTTTAAACGAAAAAGATAAAAAGCAGATTGAAAAAAATTACTAGTAGTGGTGCCGAAGGTCGGACTCGAACCGACACGGGATTGCTCCCACCAGATTTTGAGTCTAGCGTGTCTACCAATTCCACCACTTCGGCGTTATCAGAACAAAGAGTGAGATTATACCCACTTATTCCTTAAAAAAACTTAATGGTGCACTGGGCGAGACTCGAACTCGCACGAGATTGCTCCCACCACCCCCTCAAGATGGCGTGTCTACCAATTCCACCACCAGTGCTAAAAATTTAAAACAGACATTATAGCTAAATCATGCTTTTTAAGCAATAATTTAGCCCATCAAAAAACCCTTAACTTAAGAATGGGTTACTATAAATAGCGATAATAGCAAACACTAGAGTATAAATCACTTGCGCTTCAATCATCGCCATGGCTACGAACATGGTTGTGAGCAATTTACCGCCCACTCCTGGGTTTCTCGCTGTGCCTGTAATGGTCGCTGCAGCCGCATTCCCCATGCCGATCGCCCCACCAAAAGCGGCAATCCCTAAACCAATCATCGCCCCTAAGATAGAATAAGATTTAATCATATCCATCCCACCCATTCCACCATCATGAGCGAAAGCAACGCCCGCTAAAGCCAGAAAAAATAACGCTAAAAATTTCATTTTCGCACTCCGTTTCAAAAATTAGGCTTGATTTTCATTTCGAATCGTTCCTCTACTTTCAAAAATACAAGCAAGAATTTATTTTAATACAAACTAGCTTAAAAACGCTTTTAAAAAACGCTTTTTAAAATTTTAAGCCAAATCCAAGGCGATTTTACCCTTATTGAAACTAATCACCCTACACCTGATGCTATCGCCTTCTTTTAAAACCACTTGACACCTGTCCATGTTTTGTTTTCTTAACAAGCCTTCGCCCCCCTTAGGCAAGCTTAAAAACGCCCCAAAATCCACGATTCGTTTCACTTGAGCTTCTAACACCTCATCAATAGCGTATTGCTCCAATTCTTGATCTAAAGAATGCAAGTAGTTTAAAATAAATTCCTTAGTCTTCAAAACGCGCTCTTTATTCCCCATGATTTTCACTTCACCGCTCGGTTTATTCAAATCAATTTTAACTTCAAACTTTTCCACTATCTCTTTAATCACACGCCCCCCTTGACCGATAATTTCTACAATTTTATCGGGCGCGACATTAAAAATTTCAGTTGTGGGCAAGTTAGAAAAATTGATCACAATCTTTTCTTTCGCTTCATGCATGATTTTTAAAATATGTTTCCGCGCTTCTTTGGCTTGGAGCAAGGCTTGGTATAAAATTTCTAGCTGGATACCGCTCATTTTGGTATCCATTTGCATGGCCGTAATGCCTTCTAAATTCCCAGCAATCTTAAAATCCATATCGCCTTCTGCGTCTTCTAAGCCGCTAATATCGCTTAAAATAGCGTGATCTTGCCCTTCGCTCACCATGCCCATAGCCACCCCAGCGACTAAATCATAAATTTCCACACCGCTTGCATAAAGGGCTAAAGACCCTGCGCACACGCTCGCCATTGAGCTTGAACCATTGCTTTCTAAAATCTCAGAAACCAATCGTATCACCTGCTCTTTATTTTTAATGCTCGTTTCTAAGGCTCTTTTAGCCAAATTCCCATGCCCTAATTCACGCCTTGAAGCCGCGCCAATAGAACTCGCTTCGCCCACGCAAAAAGGAGGGAAATTGTAATGAAACATGAAGCGCTCTTTAATGGGAGCTTTATGCTCCAAACTCTCATGGGTTTGAGCGTCATTATCCGTTCCTAAAACCCCTACCACTAAGCTTTGAGTTTGCCCCCTAGTGAATAAAATGGAGCTATGCGCCATAGGGAGCAAATCGCTCTCTATCAAAATGGGCCGCACTTCTTCTAACGCGCGCTTATCCGGGCGGATTTTATCCTTAATGATCATGCGTCTTATCTCAGTTTTTTTCACTTTTTCTAAAGACGATTCAATTTCTTCTAAACTGAATTCTGAGTGGGCTTCACTGATTTTTCTGGCAATTTCATTGAAAACGTTTTCTCGCTCGCTCAAAGCAGAACTTTCAATGCCTTTGATGATTTCATCAAAATACTGATTTTTCAATAAATCTAACAGCCTTTCATTAAAAATTATTCCTTGGCTCTCTTTAAAAAGTAGCTCGTTTTGGTGGGGCGTGAAAATCTCTTCATAAAGCGTGCAAGTTTCTTTCAAACTTTTTTGAGCCAATTCTAAAGCTTTTAGCATTAAAGGCTCTTCTAAAGCGTTTAATTTTTGCCCCAAAGAGCGCATTTCTATCATGTTCAAACTCTCTTTCGTGCCGGACACGAACAAATCCAAACTGGATTGATTCAAAAGGCTTGTGTTAGGGTTGATGATAAATTCGTCATCAATCCTAGCGATCCTGCAAGCGCTCACGCTTTTAATGGGAGCGATATGGGATAAAAAGAGAGCGGCTGAAGCGGCGTTTAAAGCAGAAACCTGCAAATCGTTTTCAATATCATGGCTTAAAACCATTAAAGTGATCTGTGTAGGGTAGCGGTAATCTTTAGGGAATAAAGGGCGTAAAGTCCTGTCTATGAGCCTAGAGGTTAAGATTTCAAAATCTTGCGCTCTGCCTTCTCTTTTAACAAAACCGCCTGGGATTTTACCGGCTGCATACGATTTTTCTAAAAATTGCACCACTAAAGGCAGAAAATCTTCACTCACAGGCTCTCTTTCTATGCACACGCTCGCTAAAATAATGGTTTTTCCTAAGCGATATAAAAGAGAGCTGGTGGCTTGTTTGGCCACTTGTTTGAGAGCGAACTCTTCGTTTTTGTTACTAGAATTGATGGTGATAAAATCCATATTTAATGTTCCTTTTTTAAATTAGGCGCGTTGTTAGCGCCCAAGTATTTTTCAATTTCTTCATTGCTTAATCGCTTGAGTTCTTTATAATGATGCTCCACAGAGACAAAACATTCAGGGCGATACACGCTAATCACCCCATCGCACAAACTTTCTAAGCCTTGAGCGACATTTTGCTCGAGAATGGGGGTTAAAATATAAATGTCTTGGCATTCTTTTTTCAAACAAGTTTGCACGCCTAACCCTGCTCTAAACCCGGTCTCAATCCCCCTATCTACGATAAAAATATTTTTATCTTTTAAGCTTTTGATCGCATTGCCTTTGCGATACTGATAGATGTGAGACAAAATGTCTTCTTCATAAGCTCGCTTGGCTTCCCCATAAACATAGTCTAAAGTGATGTCAAAGGAATTGATCAAACTTTCATTCATCACTATATCCATGCTCTCACTCACTAAAGCGATCTCGCATTTTGAGTTTAAAGGGGCTAGGATAGGTTCTAAAAAAAGTATATCATAAGTCGCTCCAAATTTTTGCGCTAAAGCGTGAGCTAAATACAGAGCGTTAAAACTCAAAGCGAGCATGATGGAATCTTTTAAATCAATGTGGCGCGTGTGGATTTCATTAATTAATTTGTTTAAAGCGTCTTCTTCATTGATAAAACGCATGCCCTCTATATCGGTGATATGACTAAAGTCCGTATTCAAATCTATTCCTTTTTTACTTACGCTGTAAAGAGCGGTAAGTTACATTGGTTTTAGTGATCGGTGAAAAGTCTAATTCTAGCTTAACATAGTTATTTTCAAACACTCTTATAGGTTGGTTGGGATCGCCGGTGAGAATGGGGCGTCGTTGGTTGACGAATTGAAAGCCAATCCCAAAACAACGGATCTTTTTATAAATCCCCACATTCCAATTTAAAACCACATTGTTTCTAATATCATAACCCACATCCGCGCTCATGGAAAAATAGCCAAAGTCGTTGCTAAAGCCCGCCTTTAAATAATCCGCAGGATTTTCTACAATGCTATTAATCCCACTGCTAAAATTGTTCCTTAAAAAATAAGAGAGGTTAAAGCTTAAAAACTTGCGTTGGTAATTGGCGTTCACAGAGATTTCTTCTAAGCGGTTTTGATAAAACGAATAAAAGACATTCCCAAAAATATTCAATCCCGTTAAGGGCGAAAACCCGATCTTGCTCTCTAGTGGCATTCTAAAGGGCGAAACTTTATCGTCAAGATTGATGAGTTGCGATATTTTAAAATACAATAACTCCTGCCCCCCTAAGCCATAAAGGTATTGCGTTAGGGTTAAATCCACCGTCTTGTTGCTCGCATTGCTAGGTAAAATGCTGCTAGGATTCCACACGGAGTCATACAAACGCCCTTGATAATCATAATCTCTCAATAAAGGCGAAGTGTAGCTGTTTAAGGCTTGCACGCTTAAAGCATACATGTTTTGAGAAAACAAGCCGTTTTTAAAGGTGTAATAAGGGATGTTGAAAATCGCTTCTAGTTGGATCGTGTGGAAAAGTTTGTTGTATTCTCTGGCTAAATCCGTATTGACATACATGGAAAAATTTGAAGACACAAAGTTCCCAAATTCCCTTGATTCATTAGGGATCGTAGGCACGAAGGAATTTTTAGATTGCATTAAAGCCACATTAGATAGTTGGAGATCGTTCCAAAGCCCTAAAGACAAATACTTTTTAAACAAAGAAAATTGCAAGCCCACCGGCACATTCAAAGCGTTTTGCACATAGCCATAACCAATCTCTCTTGCGGTGTTTCTAAACTGATAATCCACCGAATACAATAAATTTCTAAAATACAAAGAATTTAAATATTTATGGTATTGCAAATTAGGGACAGATTGGAAAGTGCGGTTATTGTTGATTTTATTCAGGTTTAAAAAATACTTGATATTCAAGCCGTAATAATTGTTTTCTGTTTGCAAGTAGTAATTCGCCCTAGACATGTGCGTGGCGTCTGTGATACGCTTATTAACCTTTTCAAAACGCACATAGTCCAAATCGTTCATGTATAAAAAGTCAATGTAATGCCCGTTGTCAATATTAGACTTAAGATGGAAGTATTTTTGTAAAGTGTCCCTGCTAGAGCTTAAAAATTCAAACCCGTAGATATTTTGATTCCTCAAATCATAGCGTTTGACGTATTGGGTGTAATTCCTAAAATAGCGCGCATTGAATAAAAACCTGTCGTTTTTAGAGTTAATGTAGCGCGCTTCAAAATTCAAGCCAAAACCCCTTTTATAGCGGATTTGTGGGGTAAAGGTCATATCCCATGAGTTTTTGGGGGCTAAATAAAAGGGTTGCAAATAAATAAAGCCGTCTAAGTTGGAAGTGCCAAACTCAGGGTATAAAAACCCGGTAGTTCTTTTATTGCTAGTGGACATGAAAATATAGGGCAAATACAATACAGGAATATCACCGACATAGATCTTAGGATTCCACATAGACAAATGCGATTTTTGCATGTTGAATGAGCCTGAAGTCGCATTGACATGCCAAATGGGGTTATCAATGCTGCACCCTGAAGCACTCATGTTTTTCACCTTATATTTTTGATCCTTCCCGCTAGCAATATCCGCGCTCACCCAAATCCCGCTCACGCTGTCTTGGACATAAAAGGGGAAAATGATTTCATATTTTTCATTCAAACTCAATTTCACGTAATCGGTTTTAACGAGCAAACCCTCGCCCCTATAAACCTTGATATTCCCCTCTAATAACGCTTCTTTAGTCTTGGTATCATAACGCACCTTGTCCGCTAAAATATACACATCATAATTCAATAAGATCGCATTCCCTGATGCGGTTATCACATTGTCTTTAGTGCTCACTTTATCCGCAAGGATTTCAAAAATCTTATGGTTTTGTTTGTCAAATCGTTGCATGGCGATTTCTTTAGCCTCTAATGCGCTCAACAAAAAAAAGACCGCCAAATACAACCAATAAATCATGATTAAAACAACACCAAAAGACTTTTGCTTTTTTCTTCATGCCACGCCCTATGATAGGGATTTTTAAACACTACAAACCATAAAAAGGGGCATAGAAAAACCACGATCTTTAACCCTAAACGCTTCAATAAAATAGCCCTACTGGGGCAATCCGCTAAATAAATATCAATAATCTTAATCCTAAAAACCAATTTAGCCAAACTCATCTTGCACAAACACACAAAAAAGATTTCATAAACGCCATACAAGATGATAAAACTCACCGCAACAAACGTGCTGTGATAAATGGGGTTAGTCAGCCAATATAAAGAATGCAAGAAATCGCACGCGCCTAAAAGATCGCTCAATAAAAACGCCACTAACAAACTATCGGTTAAAAACGCTAAGATGCGCCAATACAAGGGGCATAAACGCATTTTTTCACGCATAAGGAGTGTTTCTATGATTTCAGTTTCTTCTTTTTCTAAATTTGGAGAGCGCATTCAAAAACAAACAAGACAAACTCTTTGGATTGTCTTAAACTTTAAGAATATTCTTTCAAATCTAACACCTTAAAACCAATATCCTTGCGATAAAACATGCCTTCAAAATGCACCTTTTGAGCGATTTCATAAGCATGGTTTCTGGCTTCTAATAAGGATTTTCCTCTGCCAATGGCAAAGATCACCCTCCCCCCACTGCTTTCAAACACGCCATTATCCTGCTCCACCTCCCCTAAAATCAAATGACCCTTTTTTTCATCAACCGGATCAATATAAAGGGTTTGCTTGGGCGAAGAGCTAGTGGGGTAATTCCTAGAAACAAGTGCGACACTCATCACAAATTCTTTAGAAAACACCAATTCAAGAGAATGTAATTCCCCTTTGGCTGTAGCCAAACACAAATCTAAAAGCGAGCTTTCTAAAAGGGGTAAAATCGTTTGGCATTCAATGTCTTTAAAACGCACGCTAAAATCCAATAAATACGGCTCTAAAACACCCTTTTCTTCTATGATTACAATTTCAGCGAGTAAAACCCCTTTAAAAGGCGTGTTGTCAGCCTGAAGTTTCTCTAAAGTGGGTTTAAAGATATGATTTTTTATTTTCTCTTCTAATTCATTAGAGAAAAAGTTTGCAGGAGCGATGGCCCCCATACCTCCTGTATTGACTCCATTATCCCCTTCTAATAAGCGTTTGTAGTTTTGGCAAAAGGGCAACAAGATAAAATCATCGTTGGCTATGAGCGCTGTAACTGAAAGCTCAAACCCCTCTAAAAAAGGCTCTATGATCACAGGCTCATTGCTTTGTTTGAAAGCGTCTTCAAGGATTTTTAACGTCTCTTCTTGTTGATGGACAATGCTTGTGTTTTTATTCAACGCTTTAATGACTAAGGGGAAAGAAGCGTTTTGAATGTAACTCAAAGCTTCTTTTAAGTCGTTTGTTTCAAAGTAAGACGCACTTTTGATACCGCATTCTTTAACAAAAGCTTTCATATAGCTTTTAGAAGCCTCTAACTTAGCCGCTTCTTTAGAAGCCCCAAACACTAAAATACCCGCTTTTTCTAGCATCTCTGTAAGCCCTAAAATCAAAGGCTCTTCTTCTGAAATGATGGCTAAATGGATCTGTTTTTTAAGGGCCAATTCCACGATATGCTCGTAATGTTCGCATTCCAGATTCTCGCCTAAATCTTGAGTGCCACCATTACCCAAACAAAAATACAAAGCATTCACTCGCTCATCTTGCTGAAGCCTTTGAGCCAAAGCATACTCTCGCCCCTTATTCCCCACAATTAAAACATTATAGTTATTGTTATCTTTCATGTCTTTCCTAAAATGTGGTTGTTTTTAAACCCAGATGACCGCTACTTTTACATGCGCATAAGTTCAACAAACCTACACTAATAAGGCTAGGAGGATTTTCTTAGGGGCAGATTTAAAAAATGCCATCACACAAAAACCACTACCTTAGCCTAACTTATTTTTTCAACGAACTTGCCATCAATAAGAAACACGAATCATCCAGGCGATTCTTACAATTATACTTAAATTTTAAAGAAATTCCATGCAAAACTATACAGCATAAAAAACACAATCAAAAGATAGAAAACGAGAGAAGTTATAGTCGTGGGTATGGGCGGTAAGATTTCAATTGCGTTCGAATTTCTAATTTTTTGCTCTTAATCTTTTAGAAAAGATTCAAATTCTAAGGATTCACCTTTTCGTTAGGGTTTAGAGCGATTTGGTTCATCACATTCAAATGAAAAATTTTTTCCGTCAAACGCTCTAAGGACAAGACCTGATTGTTTGCACAATTCCAATGCTTTGTTAAGCTTTTGATTTCTTATCTCTTCCAATTGTTTAATATTCGTATCAAGATAGGCTTCATAGGTTTCTTCTGTCATTATAATTACTCCAAATGTTAAAATGCTATAGCCTTTATTTTGATAATAGGTTTTAAGTGCAACAAAGATCACTAAAGCATAAACACCTAGAAGCGCCAATAACCAAAGAGTTATTTTGCTTGTTATGTATAATGCTTTTTTCACTTCAATACCTAAACATAGGATTATCAAAATAATCAAACATTTTAGTATTGTTTTGTGGCTGTGTATTTTGATGATTGGAGTTAAGAATGTTGTTTGTAGGGTTTTCTAAGGGCTTTTTTGTAGCCGGCTCATCGCATTCAAACGAAAAATTGGTGTTATCAAATTTTTTAAGAACACGATTTTGTTGTTTGCAAAATTCTAAAAACTTTTGAAAATTCTCTTGAGATTTTTTTTCTTGCTCTTCTTTTTGCCTACGCTGTTCTTTAAGATTTTTTTCTCTTAAAATTTCAGTATCTCTTTTAACTTCTGCTTCTTTTAATCCAATATTGCTAAGTTTTTTAAACTTAATACAATTTTCAAGAGATTTGAATAAAGAAAGACATAAAGAATCTTCAATTTCTAATTCATCTAGTTGCTTGCCAATTTTATACTGAAACCAAATATTATTCATGTGTAATTCCTTGTAAAAAGTTATATTCTACCAAAATAGAATAAGACAAAAATTCTAACCATCTCTAATTTTAATACCCCATTAAACTTAATGAAACCTAAACTTAATGAAACCTAAACTCAACATAAATATTACTAAAAAGATTTTTTCTAAAGATCTCACCACCAACAAAGCGATAACTCGCAATTCAATCTTAGGCTTCATCTGCAACAATACAATCTTTAGCAATCAAGCCATCTGTTATGATTAGACATGACTTTAGATTTTATTTTTAATAGTAAAACTCATTCCCCCTACAACCCCAAACTAAACCCCATAACCCTAAAGAGCGCTTTTTTAAGAAGTTATCATTTAACTAGCGTCAAAATCTTTTATATTATTATAAAAAACGCTTTTAGTATTTCTTAAAATATTATCACTCAATAGGAAATCCTTTACTGATTTATTTCAACCTTTCTTTATACGCCGCTTCCAAACTGCTATACCCTTTTTTCAATTCTCCCACACCCCCAAAAGCCACTACTTTGGCTTCTTTTAAAAAAATCGCACTGTCTAAATACTTTTCCACATCCACCACCAAATGCGTAGAGACTAGCAAGCTTGCGTTTTGGCTAAACTCCTTAGCGATTAACTCAAAAATCTCTTCTCTTGCAATAGGGTCAATCCCAGCCACCGGCTCATCAAAAAGATACAAAGAAGCGTTTCGTGATAGGGTTAAAATCAGCTGTAATTTTTCCCTCATGCCTTTTGAAAGGGCTTTAAACTCTCTTTTTAAAGGCACGCTGAAGCGTTTTAGCAAATTTAGGGCTTTTGATTCATCAAAATCGCTAAAAAAATCCTTATAAAAAGCGATCGCTTTTAAAGGCGTTAATTTAGGATCTAAAAAATCGCCATCGCTTAAAAACGCCACGCTTTTTTTCGTCTCTATGCCGATCTTTTGATCTAAAATTTTCACTTCCCCCTGATAATTCAAATTCAATCCGGCTAAAATTTTTAACAGAGTGGTTTTACCCGCCCCATTAGGCCCTAAAAGCCCTATAAATTGCTGTTTGGGTAGTTTTAAATTGATATTGTCTAGCGCTTTTAAACTCCCATAAGTTTTAGTCAAATTCTCTATTTCTACTAGCATTTTAATTCCCCGAATTTGCGCACTCTTTTGTAAAAATCGCTAATGATATTTTCTAAATCTTTAGGGGTGAAATCAGGCCATAAAATCGGCGTGAAAAACAATTCCGCATAGCTGGACTGCCACAATAAAAAATTAGACAAGCGCATTTCCCCCCCTGTTCGTAACAACAAATCCACTTCCGGCAAATCATGCGTGTCTAAACGATTAGAAATTTCATTTTCTAAGCTTTCTAAAGGGTTTATATGGCTAGGCGGGTTTTCTAATAAGCTTTTAAACGCCCTTGAAAGCTCGTTTTTAGATCCGTAATTGAGGGCTAAAACTTGCGTAAAATCCTTAAAATGCCTGGTATCGTTTTCAAGCCGTAAAATCGTATCTCGTAATTCTTTAGAAAAGCCCTCTAAATCCCCTATCGCCCTGAAGCGTATGTTATTATCCAAGTAAGTGGATCGCTCATCTTTAAGGTATTTTTTAAGCATTTTCATCAAAAAATCCACTTCACTTTTGGGGCGTTTCCAATTTTCCGTAGAAAAAGCGTATAAAGTCAAGCACTCTAATTTATGGTTAGCGCACCAGATCGTAATGTCTTTAAGGGTTTTTACGCCTTTTTTATGCCCATAAGCCCTAGCTTTATTCTTTAATTTAGCCCACCTGCCATTACCATCCATAATAATGGCAAGGTGTTTGAGAGTGTTATCCAATGCCTTTACCCTTTAAAGAAAGTCTTTAATTATACACCATTTAAAGCGTGCAAGCATCCACTAAATAAGCGATATGCTGCCAAGCGAATTGGGTTTTTTCACTCAAACCAATTTCACAAGTGCTAGAAGTGGAAAAGCCCCTTTTAAGATCATAGGATTGATAAAATTCTTGAAAGCCGTTTAAAGCGCTCTCGTTTAGTTCAGGGGTGAAAAAGCCCTTATTCCCCGCAAAGCCACAACAACCCGTCTCTTTATGGATAACAATCTCGCCCAAAGTGCATTTTTTAGCCAAATTGAATAACAACTCTTCTTTATTTTCTAACTTTAAAGCGCACATCGTGTATAACCCTATGTCTTCGTTAATGGGGTTGAATTTTAATTTATGGCTTAGAACTTCTTCAATATAGACGCTCAAATCATAGACTTTCAAATCCTTATAAGCTTTCATTTGCTTGAAAAAATGCGTCGAACATGCGCTATGGTCTAAAACAATGGGTATCTTGCCGTTATCGCTTAATTGTAAAAAGATCGCATGGTTTTTTTCGTTGTTTTGTTTGGTTAAGTCGGTGTAATTGATAAAGGCTTTCCCGCAACAAAGTGCATCCAATCCATTAGGATACATTACCGAAACTTTGGCTTTTTGGCATAAGGATTCAAACACTTCTTGAATACTCCTTTGATCCGCCATTTCTTTTGATGGAGCGAACGAGCGGTTGATGCAAGTGCTGAAATAAATGACTTTTTCTTCGCTCTTAAGCGTTTTATTTTCTAAAGGATAGGCGTTGTTTTTAGGCATGTAATTAAAGGCTTTAGGGAAGGGCTTGATGAATTTTTTAATCCCTTTTGTTAGGCTTACTAAGTTGTGAGAGCCTATGAGATTTTGAACTAAGCGAGCGCTTTTTAAAGAAAAACGAGCCATGCTTGTGGTTGTTTGCATGTTATTAAGGATCTTTGAAGCGATCTTTTCGCCTTTAGGGTTTTTTTGATAATAATTTAGGGCGATGCTTCCGGTATCAATTCCTAAAGGGCATAGCATAGAGCACATATGGCACACCGCGCAAGTGGCGTGCGCTAAATATTCGGACTCTTTTAAAAGCTCATCTAATAAAACCTGATCTTCATTATGACCATGACTGACCCTTTCTTTTAAACGCTCTATCTCTCTGTGGATAACGATTCGTTGTCGTGGCGTTAAAGATAAATCTTTGCTAGGGCAAACCCTTTCACAAAACCCGCATTCCATGCACATGTCCAAATACTCTTCAATAGGGTGAATGCTCTTTAAATTTTTAGTGTGGATTTCTTTATCGTTTGTGATGATCACATCAGGGTTTAAAATGCCGTTAGGATCAAACAATTCTTTGATTTGCTTGTGGATTTTATAGGCTTTTTCTCCCCACTCCATTTCCACAAAGGGGGCTACCATCCTGCCTGTGCCGTGTTCGGCTTTAATAGAGCCAAAGCTTTCGCTCACCATTAAAAACATGTCAGAAACTAAATTTTCAAACGCTTTTCTTTCAGTTTCATTTTCTAAAATCGGCGTAACGACAAAATGCAAATTCCCGCTTAATGCATGCCCAAAAATAATGCCATTATCCTTAAAGCCATGTTTTTTCAAAAGCCCTTCAATCGCTTTTGTCCCCTCTACAAAATTTTCTTGACTGAAGCACACATCTTCAATGATCACAGAGCTTTGGCTTTTTCTTTGAGACGCTGCGATAGGGAAAATGCCTTTTCTGATCTTCCACCATGATTGATAAACATTAGGATCACTGCTGATTTGAGAATCTAAAACGACCGGTATCGCATTCAAGGCGTTTAAAATCGTTTGCATGTTGTTTTCTAAAATTAAAGGATCATCGCTTTCGCTTTGAATGAGTAAGCATGCGTTAGGCTCTTTGATTTCTAAAATCGCTCTAGGCATGCCCTCCAAACCTTTCACGCTTTTTAAGCACGCATAATCCATAAGCTCTGCTGAAGAAATCATTTCAGGCTGTTTGGCTTTTAAAGCGGCTAAAATTTGAGCGGCCTTGGCGCATCGCTCTAAATTTTCATAAAACAATAACGCGCAAGTTTTATAAGCGTAGTCTTTCACGCATTCTAATTCCACGCTTGAAATAAAGCCTAAAGTCCCCTCAGAGCCTATGAATAAATGGCTAATGATTTCAATCGGATCTTCAAAATCAATGAGAGCGTTTAAGCTATAGCCGGTGGTGTTTTTGATCTCGTATTTTTTCTTAATTAAAGCATGCAATTCTTTATCTTTTAAAATCTCTTTTCTTAAATCCAAAACCCCTTCAATCAAATCTTTACGTGCGTTTTTGAAATTCTCAACGCTCTCTTGATTGGCGGTGTCTAAAAGAGTGCCATCAGCTAAGATCACTCTTAAGGATTTTAGGGTTTTGTAGCTGTTTTGCTCCACCCCGCAACACATTCCGCTAGCGTTATTAGCAACAATCCCCCCTATCATAGCGACGTTTATCGTAGAGGGATCCGGGCCTATTTTTTTATGGTAAGGTTTCAATAAAGCGTTTGCGTTGCTTCCTATGACTCCGCATGAGAGCTGGATGCTTGTAGCGTTATTTAAAATTTTAGCATCTTTGAAAAAATGCGTAGCCATCACTAACACCCCATCACAGATCGCTTGCCCTGATAAGGAACTCCCAGCCGCTCTAAAAGTCAATGAAACGCCATGCTTTTTGGCTAAAACACAAAGCTTTTGGACTTCTTCTTCATCTTTCACCCAAGCGACTATTTTAGGGATATAACGATAACATGACGCATCAATGCCATAAGCCAAACGGCGTAAATAATCCTTAAAGATCCGCTCGTTTAAAAACCCACTCGCTTCGGTAAAAAAAGCATGATAATTTTCTTGCACACACACTCCTTAAACATTCCTATTTATCAAATCATTGTAACATAACCTTACTTTAATAATTAAGGATAAACATGCTTGAAGATTATGCAATCAGTTTAGAAGAAGTCAATTTCAATGATTTTATCGTCGTAGATGTGCGCGAATTGGACGAATATGAAGAATTGCATTTGCCTAACGCTACGCTCATTAGCGTCAATGACCAAGAAAAGCTCGCTGATTTTTTAGCCCAACACAAAGATCAAAAAGTGTTGCTCCATTGCAGAGCTGGCCGCAGGGCTTTAGATGCGGCTAAAAGCATGCATGAATTAGGCTATACGCCCTATTATTTAGAGGGCAATGTCTATGATTTTGAAAAATACGGCTTTAGAATGGTCTATGATGACACTTGCACTAAAAAAAACTAGACATGAGGGAGATTGTATGGGTGCATTCTCAAAGAATCGCCCCTTATAAGACTCTCATTTTAAATGAATTTTGCTACTATCCTTTAGGATTGGATTTAACCCCTTTTAACGCTCTTATTTTTACTTCTAAAAATGCGGTGTTTTCCTTGCTAGAAACTCTAAAAGACAGCCCCAAACTCAAAATTTTACAAAACATTCCTGCTTACGCTTTGAGCGAACCCACCGCCAAAACCTTACAAGATCACCATTTTAAAGTCGCCTTTATAGGGGAAAAAGCCCATGGCAAGGAGTTTGTTCAAGAAATCATTCCTTTATTGGAAAAAAAAAGCGTTTTGTATCTCAGGGCAAAAGAGATTGCCTCTTCTTTAGACACCATTCTTTTAGAGCATGGCATTAATCTTAAACAAGCCGTTGTTTATGAAAACAAGCTCAAACATTTGACTTTAAGCGAACAAAACGCCCTAAAACCTAAAGAAAAGAGCGTTCTTATTTTTACCGCCATAAGCCATGCGAAAGCCTTCTTGCACTATTTTGAATTTTTAGAAAATTACACCGCTATCAGCATTGGCAACACGACCGCTTCTTACCTACAAGAGCGAGGCATTCAAAGCTATATTGCCCAAAAGCCCTCCTTAGAATCGTGTTTAGAACTGGCTTTAAGTTTGAGGGTTAAGGAATGTTAAAAACACCTCATTATAATACTCTCCATTGATTTTTAAAGGATGATGCATGAATTTTGTCTTTTTATGGGCCGCTTTAGGGGGGGCTATAGGGAGTTCGTTAAGGTATTTTGTGGGCAAAATAATGCCCAGTAAATTTTTAATGTTTGAAAGTTTCCCTTTAGGGACTTTTAGCGTGAATCTCATAGGGTGTTTTGTCATCGGCTTTATGGGGCATTTGGCTGTCAAAAAAGTTTTTGGCGATGATTTTGGGATTTTCTTTGTAACTGGGGTTTTAGGAGGTTTTACGACCTTTTCTTCTTATGGGTTAGACACTTTAAAACTCTTGCAAAAATCCCAATACATTGAAGCCGTTTCTTATGTTTTAGGCACTAACATTTTAGGGCTTATTGGGGTGGCTATCGGTTGGTTTTTGGCTAAAAATTTTGTAGGCATTAATTAAAAAACGCTTTTTGGCGTTTTTATTGACGCTTGATTGAAGCAGAGCCTTATAACAGCCACAAAGCCATTTCATCAGCCATGAAAAAATCGCTCGCTATCAATCGGTTATTTTTAATGAAAGCCTTGTTCTCTTCAATCAAAAACTTTACTTTATTTCCATCTAACAAACTAAGTTCAACCCCCAGCACGCATCTCAAGCCTAAAAACAGCTTTTCTAAGCGCTTGTCTTGTTTATTAAGCGTCTCAACTTGGCGTTTTAGGGGGTCTTTGATGTAGTTTTCTATGAGTTTTTTCGCAAAAAAGCGCTCATTCGCCACGCAGCCCACAGCCCCAGCCCCGCACCCTAAATAATCTTTAGCCCCCCAGTAAGCTAGGTTGTGTTTGACTTGATAATTTCTAGCGTAATTAGACACTTCGTATTGCTTGAAAGAAAAGCCCTCTAAAGCCTCTTTTATCACATTGTCAAAATTAGCGCATGAGGGTTTTTTGGCGTTTTTTTCTAAATTCGTGTTTTTTTCAATACTCAAAGCATAAGCGCTCAAGTGGTTGATGGGGAGTTCTTTAGCGAGCTTTAATTCTTCTTTTAAAGAGTTTTCATTGTCTAATGGGGTGTTATAAATCAAATCAATGCTGACATTTTCAATCCCGCTTTTTAAAATAGTTTCTATCACAGGAGCGATATTTTTGGAATGCTGGCGCTCTAAAAACAATAATTTATCTTCCCTAAAACTTTGCACCCCTAAACTCAAGCGGTTGATCCCTAAATCTTTTAAGCCTTGACACCAAGCTTTAGAAATCAATTCGGGGTTAGCTTCAGTGGTGATCTCACAATCCATGCTCAAGTTTGCATTGCGATGGATGCTTTCAAAAATCCTTTCAAAAGACTTTACGCTTAAAGTGTTAGGCGTGCCGCCGCCAATAAAAACGCTTTCAATTGGTTCATCAGTTTGATTTAAGGCATGCTTTAAATCCAGGCATAGCGCTTGAGTGTATTCTTCTTTTAGCCCATGCTTATTTTCATAGGAATTGAAAGCGCAATAACCGCATTTATTTTCACAAAAGGGGATATGAATGTATAAAATCATATTTATTTCTCTCATTTTCATTTCATTTTAAGCGAAACTTAAACTTGTAATTGTATCATTTTAAGATTATTTTGATAAGCATGAGGAGACAAACGATGAAAAAGGTTATTATGGCTTTAGGCGTTTTAGCGTTCGCAAACACTTTAATGGCAACAGATGTTAAGGCTCTTGCAAAAAGTTGTGCCGCTTGCCATGGGGTTAAGTTTGAAAAGAAAGCTTTAGGCAAAAGCAAAATCGTCAACATGATGAGTGAAGCAGAAATTGAAAAAGATCTTATGGATTTTAAAAGCGGTGCCAACAAGAATCCTGTCATGACCGCGCAAGCTAAAAAATTAAGCGATGAAGACATCAAAGCTTTAGCCAAATACATCCCCACTCTCAAATAAATTCTCTTAGTTTTAATAGCGCTGTTTGGGCGCTATTAAAATGAGTTTCAAGCCCTTTTTTTTAATTTTTGATTTTAATGGCGTTCTTAACCCTACTTAAAGCCAGCATGCACTATAATACCATCTTAATCAAACAAGAAAGAGCTAAAATAAAGACCTATGCTACATAAAAAATATCGTCCTAATGTTGCGGCTATCATTGTGTCGCCAGATTACCCTAATACATGCGAAATTTTTATCGCTGAGCGCATAGATATTGAAGGGGCATGGCAATTCCCCCAAGGGGGCATTGATGAGGGCGAAACCCCTTTAGAAGCGCTCCATAGAGAATTATTAGAAGAAATTGGCACGAATGAAATAGAGATTTTGGCGCAATACCCCAGATGGATCGCCTATGATTTCCCAAGCAATATAGAGCATAAATTCTATTCGTTTGACGGGCAAAAGCAACGCTATTTTTTAGTGCGCCTAAAGCATGCTAACAACATTGATTTGAACAAACACACGCCAGAATTTAGAGCTTATCAATTCATTCACCTTAAGGATTTGCTTAAAAAAATCGTTCCCTTTAAACGCCAAGTGTATCGCCAAGTCATTGCTTATTTCAGAAAAGAGGGGTATTTAGGGTGTTAATCGTTCAAAAATACGGCGGCACGAGCATGGGCAGCGTGGAAAGGATCCACAATGTCGCTCAAAGAGTTTTAGAAAGCGTTAAATTAGGGCATCAGGTGGTGGTGGTGGTTTCGGCGATGAGCGGCGAAACCGATAGGCTTTTAGAATTTGGCAAGAATTTCAGCCATAACCCTAACAAGCGAGAAATGGATAGGATTGTAAGCGTGGGGGAATTGATTTCAAGCGCGGCTTTAAGCATGGCGTTAGAGAGGTATGGGCATAGAGCCATTTCATTGAGCGGGAAAGAAGCTGGCATTTTAACCAGCTCGCATTTTCAAAACGCCGTGATCCAATCCATTGACACCAAACGCATCACAGAGCTTTTAGAAAAAAACTACATTGTGGTGATCGCTGGGTTTCAAGGCGCTGATATTCAAGGCGAAACAACGACTTTAGGGCGTGGGGGGAGCGATTTGAGCGCGGTCGCTTTGGCCGGGGCTTTAAAGGCGCATTTGTGCGAAATCTATACGGATGTGGATGGCGTTTATACCACCGATCCGCGCATTGAAGAAAAGGCTCAAAAAATCGTGCAAATCAGCTATGATGAAATGCTTGAACTGGCTTCTATGGGGGCTAAAGTGTTGTTAAACCGCTCGGTAGAATTAGCCAAAAAACTCAGCGTGAAATTAGTGACTCGCAATTCGTTTAACCATAGCGAAGGCACGCTCATTGTGGCTGAAAAAGATTTTAAAGGAGAACGCATGGAAACCCCTATAGTGAGTGGGATCGCATTGGATAAGAATCAGGCTCGTGTGAGCATGGAGGGCGTGGAAGATCGGCCTGGCATTGCCGCTGAAATCTTTGGCGCTTTAGCGGAGTATCGCATTAATGTGGATATGATAGTCCAAACGATCGGCAGAGACGGCAAAACCGACTTGGATTTTACGATCGTTAAAACCCAAATAGAAGAAACCAAGCAAGCCTTAAAGCCCTTTTTAGCGCAAATGGATTCCATTGATTATGATGAAAATATCGCTAAAGTTTCCATAGTGGGCGTGGGCATGAAGTCGCATTCTGGGGTAGCGAGCATCGCTTTTAAAGCCCTAGCCAAAGACAATATTAATATCATGATGATTTCTACAAGCGAGATTAAAATTTCGGTTTTGATTGACATTAAATACGCTGAATTAGCGGTTAGAACTTTGCATGCGGTGTATCAATTAGATCAATGAAAAATTTCTACGACTGGATCAAAGAATTTGTGCGTGATCAAGGGGAGTTTATCGCGCAACAAAGCGGGTGGTTGGAATTAGAGCGATCAAGCTATGCCAAACTCATCGCACAAACCATCTCGCATGTGCTTAATGGCGGATCGCTGTTGGTGAGCGCGGATTCTTCTAGGCACTGGTTTTTAAACTACATCCTTTCTAACCTAAACCCCAAAGATTTAAAAGAGCGCCCCTTATTGTCCGTCATTGATTTTAACGCTTCTTCTTTCTACCCCAAAAACGATGCGAATCTCTCTCTAGCCACCATAGAGCTGACTTATCAAAATCCCATGTTTTGGCATGTTGGGAAAATTGAAAATGAAGGCTTAAAAACCTTACTACTGAGTAAAATCCCTAGTTTTTTATGGCTTTTTGAAGAGCTTAAAGAAGATTGCTTGCTTTTAAAAGAGCATGATAGCTTGCTAGATTATAAATTATTGCAACTCTTCAAACTCTTTGAAAACGCGCTTTTTAGCGTGCTATACAATAAGGTTACTTTGTGAAAAACTCCAACCGCCTTATTTATACGGACAATCTTGAAGAGAGCCTAGAAGAGACTGCAAGCCTTTTTGAACACCACATTAAATTCTACACCGAGATTATTGAAAAAGACAAAAAGGTGATCAAAACTTTTAACAAGGATTTTAAAATAGAGCATGCCAAAGAAGTCCTATCCAAGGCCAACCTCAAACACAGCGAATTAAACGCTTTTTTAATCGCCGCTCCTAGCTATGGCACAGAAGCCCAAAACGCGCTTTTAAAAATCTTAGAAGAACCTCCGAATAATGTTTGTTTTATCATGTTCGCTAAAAGCCCAAACCATGTTTTAGCCACCATTAAATCCCGCCTGATCAAAGAAGACAAACGCCAAAAAATCCCTCTAAAACCTTTAGATTTGGATTTATCCAAGCTGGATTTGAAAGATATTTATGCGTTTTTAAAAAATTTAGACAAAGAAAATTTTGATTCCAGAGAAAATCAGAGGGAAAAAATTGAAAGCCTGTTAGAGAGTGTTAACAGGCATAAGATCCCCTTAAACGAGCAAGAATTGCAAGCCTTTGATTTAGCGATCAAGGCTAACAGCTCTTATTACAAGCTCAGCTATAATCTTTTACCCCTGCTTTTAAGCCTTTTATCTAAAAAGAAAACGCCATGATTGTAAAACGCCTTAACCCTGATGCGCTCAAAAACGCTCTGCAAAAAATAGGCCCAGAAAAGATCGCACAAGATCGCATGCGCCAAAAAGGCGTTAGCTTTGTTTTTGAGATCCAACACCTGCCCCTAAGTGCAACGCTGATTTTAAAACAAGAAGCCATAAGCGTTGGGGGCGATTTTGCCACGCCAAGAGATTGTATTTTAGCTAAAGAGCCTTTTTATGATGGGGTGTTGATTGTGAGCGCTAACCAATTAGAACGCCTTATTGTTAAGTGCCATTCCCAACCCTTTGGGCTTAAACATTTAGCGCAAGAATTAAAAAGCCACCTCAAAGCTAAAAAGCCTAACGCCCCACAGATCATGGCAATCTTGAATCTCACGCCGGATAGCTTCTATGAAAAGAGCCGGTTTAGTAGCAAAAAAGCGCTTGAAGAAATCTATCAATTACTAGAAAAGGGTATCACGCTCATTGATATAGGCGCGGCCAGTTCAAGGCCAGAGAGTGAAATCATTGATCCAAAAACAGAGCAAGATCGCTTAAAAGAAGTTTTATTAGAAATCAAATCTCAAAAACTCTACCAGTGCGCTCAATTCAGCATAGACACCTACCATGCCACAACCGCTAAAATGGCTTTGGAGCATTGTTTTTCCATCCTTAATGATGTGAGCGGTTTTAATAGCATTGAAATGCTAGAAGTCACAAGAGATTACAAGCCCACTTGCGTTTTAATGCACGCTCAAAAAACCCCCAAAGACATGCAAGAAAATGTTTTTTACCACAATCTGTTTGATGAAATGGATCGCTTCTTTAAGGAAAAACTAGAGGTTTTAGAAAAATACGCACTCCAAGATGTTATTTTAGATATAGGGTTTGGATTCGCTAAATTAAAAGAGCATAATTTAGCTTTAATCAAGCATTTAAGCCACTTTCTCAAATTCAAAAAACCCTTATTGGTGGGAGCGAGTCGTAAAAACACGATCGGGCTTATCACTGGGCGTGAAGTTCAAGACCGGCTCGCCGGCACTTTGAGTTTGCATTTAATGGCGCTGCAAAATGGAGCGAGCATTTTAAGAGCGCATGATATTGATGAGCATATCGATCTCATCAAGGTGTTTAAGAGTTTGGAAGAGACGGATTGAACCAAAATTTTTAGCTTTGATCCCACTGGGCGTTGGTCATCATCAAAACGCTATTTTTGATGATCAATCCTTGATTAATCTTTAAAGAATCACATCCATAGAGGAAGGGTTGTTGTAAGCGTTTTGATAGCGTTGCAAAAAAGCGTTATGGTTGGTGGCGTTAAAGGTTTGTAGGGCTTTTTTGTGCAAGCCATTCACCGGTTGTTTGGGGGCGTTTTCCACTTCTTTAGAGAATTTCCCGTTATAAAAATCCGTCAAACTATAGAGCGACTGAGCGGCCAAGCGTTTCTGGCTCTCATCCATCCCGGCCGTAGCCCTTAAAAAAGCCTCATACTCTCTATCGCTCATCAATTCTAAAACCAAAAAGCCGTAAGTCTCTCGCTTGTCAGGGTCAAAGGGGAGGTTTTCTGTTGGAGCGTCTTTTTTTTCTCGCTCTACTTTTTCTGTGCTTTCAATAGGAGCTAGGTCTTCTTTAGGAGCGCTTTTAGCGTTTAAAAGCCCATAGAGGTTAGAATCAAACTGGTTGATAGAAGAAACAGCCATGCGAATTTCCTAAAATTGAATTTTACGCTGATATTAAGCAAAATCCATTCCCTAATGAGATTAAAAAATTTAAAAAGCTTAAAAGAGTTTTCTTAGTGGCATTCAAACCCTTTAAAAAGGGTCTAGGAGTTTATTTTCAAAAAGGATTCGTGTTTTTATGTTTTCATATTTCTATAAGGAGTTTGAAATGCTGAAGCTTCTAGAATGATTCTAGACAAAACAAAAGGTAAAACTCCTAGAACATTGTTATAACATGATTTTACCAATCAATGCAATTTTTATGCTTTTAGAGCTTAAAAACTTAAGTCTTAATTAGAGATTTTAGGTTAAACTACCCTAAAAATCTTTAATCTATGAGCAAAAAGCATGCGTAATACCATTTTATTTGGCGTTTCAATGATACTCTTGGCGAATTTATGCTTTGGGATCATGAGCGCGTTTGTTAAAATCACAGCGGATTATTTTTCCCCTATGGAGAATGTGTTTTACCGCTCCATTACCATGACGCTCTTACTCTTATTTATTTATCCTTTCAAACCCTACCGCTTGAAGAGTTACAAACAAGGCGGTTTTAAAAAGCTCGCTTTTAGGGTCGTTGTGGGGGGTTTAGCCATGCTGGCGTTTTTTTATAATATTGAAAAAATTTCGCTCGCTACAGCGACGGCTTTCTCGCAATGCGCGCCTATTTATACGGTGCTTCTTTCCCCTTTTCTTTTGAAAGAAAAGCTCAAAAGAAGCGTGTTAATTTCTGCATGCATCGGACTAGTGGGGGTGGTGTTGATTTCAGATCCTAGCGTGGAAAATGTGGGGCCGGTTGAAATTTTTATGGGCATATTGAGCGGAATCTTTGTGTCTTTAGCGTATATCACTTTAAGGGATTTGAGGGAATATTATGACAAGCAAGCCGTGATTTTAGCGTTCGCTTTTGGCATGAGCCTTCTTGGATTAGTGGGCATGTTCATTGATATTCCTTTTTTATCCACAGGCATTCATGTCCCTAGAAAAGAAGACATTTTGTGGATTTCTTTAATAGGGATTAGCGGGACTTTAGGGCAGTATTTCTTAACTTATGCTTACATGAACGCGCCCGCTGGGATCATTGCCCCCATTGAATACACCCGCATTGTTTGGGGGCTGTTGTTTGGGCTGTATTTGGGCGATAAATTCTTGGATCTTAAAAGCTCTTTGGGGGTGGCTTTGATTTTATGTTCAGGCTTACTCATTGCTTTGCCCGCTCTTTTAAAAGAATTAAAAAAAATTTAAGTCATGCAACTAAGCCCCTTACAAAGCACTCTGTTATACTTTAGCTATTTTATTTATCCAGAGAAAAAAACAAGAAGCTTTGATTTAAGCGATTTAGTCTTTATCATCATGGTTTTTTTAGTCCTAGCTTTGGGGCTGTTGATGAGTAAAGAAATTTCTATCAGCTACAATGAAGCGAAGGATTTTTTTTATAGCAATGCATGGTTTGTTCAAATCGCTCAAAAAAGCACTGAAATTTTGGGTCAAAACGATTTGGCTTTAAGATTGCCTTTTTTGATCGCTCATCTCATTAACATGTTTTTATTTTATTTGATAGGGCGAAAGATTTTAAAAAAGCCTAAAGACGCCCTTTATGTGGTATTGACTTACGCTTTATTGCCTGGGGTGAATCTCTTTGCGATTTTATTGGCTAAAAGCGTGCTGGTGTTAAGCCTTGGGCTTTTGATTAGCTATTTATATATCAAAACCCAAAAAATCCCTTATTTAACCCTCAGCGCTTGCGCGTTTTTAGACGGCGCGTTTATCCCGCTTTTACTAGGGGTTTTTGCCTACGCTTTAAGGAGACGCTACTTTAAGAGCGCGATCTTTATTTTGGTGGGTTTAGGCGTGAATATCGCTCTTTTTAGCGGGAGTTTCAATAAGGGCTTGCCTAGTGGGTATTTTATAGACACATGCTTAGAACTCATGCTTTTATATTCGCCCTTATTCTTCCTCTACTACCCTTATACGATCTATAAAGCCCTTTTGGATAAAAAGCCATCGCTACTAGCCTTTATGAGCGCGAGCGGTTGGCTTTTCCCTTTGCTTTTGAGCATGCGCCAAGAGATAGATTTAAAAACTTTCGCCCCCTTAGCGTTAATCGGTTTGCCTTTGTTTGTTAAAAGCGTTTTAAATAGCCTTAGGGTGCGTTTAAAGGAATTTAGGGGGCAGTATTATTTGCGCGTTTTTAGTTTGTATCTTTTAATGCTCACTGAAACGCTTTTTTTATGGGGGAGTAAAATTTCTGGTGCTAATGAAAAATTATTAAACCGGCATTTCTTAGCCAAAGAAGTCGCCACAGCCTTGCAATTAAGGGGCATTCATCAAATCCGCACTAACGATAAACAGCTCGCTTTAAGGCTTCAATTCTATGGCATTAAAGAAGGGGGGAGGTTAAGACTGATTAACACTAAGATTTCTAAAAAACGCCCTGATATTACAATCATCTACGCTGATAAGATTCTACAATCCTATAGTTTGGTGCACCATTAAACCCATTCTTTAAAAAGCATTTTATCTAAAGAATGATAAAATACACTCTAAAAATAAATAAAATATGCGAGAAAAATCATGAGACTCAAACTAACCCATATAAACCATATCAGCCATAAGATTGCCAATGACTTTATCCATTCAAAACTATTAGAATTAAAAGCCCCTAGAGAATTATTGTGTGAATTGATAGAAGGGATTTTGGAAAAAAGCGTTAAAAAAGAAAACGCCATAGATGAGCAAGCCAGAGAGCTTTTAGAAGAAAACACCGATGAGATAGAATTCATGCGAATGGATGAAAGGCAGCTTTTTTGGATGATTAAAAGACAGATCGCTCAAAAAGAGGGCTTTCATTTGTTTTGGGAGGAAAGGTGCAACGATTTGTCGCACCAGATTTTGAATAAAATCCTAGATGAAGATTTGATCATGTTTAGCGTGTCTGAAAATTTGATAAGAAACTTGATTTACAAATCCATTGACACCTATTCTAAAGCGTATGAAAGCATTGAAAATGAAGTGCATGAAAAAATCAAGCATTACAAACGCAAACTCCCCGTAGGGAGCGATGAATACGAGTTGGTGTTTGAAAGGCTCTATGAAGAAGAATTAAGACGCAAAGGCTTTTTATAATGGTCTCTCTTTATTTAGAAAACGGGCTTTTTTTACAGGCTCAAAGTTTTGGGGCTAGCGGCACGCAAGTGGGCGAGCTTGTTTTTAACACTTCTATGAGCGGCTATCAAGAAGTCATTAGCGACCCTAGCTATAAGGGGCAATTTGTGGTTTTTAGCATGCCTGAAATTGGGGTTGTGGGCGCTAATTCTAAAGATGATGAATCCTTTTTTTCATGCGCAGGGGTTTTAGCGCGCCATTACAACGAATTTTTTTCTAACTCAAGGGCGGATTTTAGCTTGAGCGCTTATTTGAAAGAGCGTGGCGTTTTAGGGATTTGTGGCGTTGATACCAGGAGTTTGATTAAAACCCTACGCCATCATGGGTGCTTGATGATGGTCGCTTCCACGATAGAGCATGACAAAAACAAGCTTGAAGAAATTTTAAAAAACGCCCCTAAAATTTCCCACTCCCCCTTAGTGTCTAGCGTTTCCACGCCAAAAATCATCACGCACCAGCGTGCTACTTTTGATTTCAAAACCCTAGATTACAAGCCTTTTGATGAAAAAACCTCTCATAAAATTATCGCTGTGTTAGATTTTGGGGCTAAGGGCAATATTTTAAACGAGCTTCAAAATGTGGGGTTAAAAGCCCTTATTTACCCGCACCACACTAAGGCTAGCGAGCTGATTAAAGCCTATGAAAAAAAAGAAATTAGCGGGATTTTTCTCTCTAATGGGCCTGGCGATCCTTTGAGCTTGCAGCAAGAAATTAAAGAAATCAAGCAGCTCATTAACGCTAAAATCCCCATGTTTGGCATTTGCTTAGGGCATCAATTGCTCTCTATCGCGCAAGGCTACCCTACTTACAAACTCAAATTTGGCCATCATGGGAGCAACCACCCGGTTAAAAACCTAGAAACAAACGCCGTGGAAATCACCGCGCAAAACCACAACTATTGCGTCCCTGAAGAAATTGAAGAAATCGCTACTATCACGCACCGCAATCTTTTTGACAACACCATTGAGGGCGTGCACTATAAAAACGCTCCCATTATTTCTGTCCAACACCACCCAGAAAGCAGCCCCGGCCCCAAAGAAAGCCACTATATTTTTAAGGAATTTGTGGAATTGTTAAAGGGTTTTTAGGGGTTTTTAAAGTAGCGCTTATAGAGGCTGAAAAGCGCTTTAAAAATAGATTTAAATCTTTTTATCAAAAAATCTCGCATTTACTCTAAATTAGTTCTCTTGCAATACTATTCTCCCGCAATAATTGTTATTGTTATTGCGACAAAACTTTTAGAAGGAGTTATTATGGGAAGTATCGGTAGTATGGGCAAACCTATTGAAGGGTTTTTAGTGGCAGCCATTCAGTTTCCTGTGCCAATTGTCAACAGCCGTAAGGATATTGATCACAATATTGAAAGCATTATTAGAACCTTGCATGCGACTAAAGCGGGGTATCCGGGAGTGGAACTTATCATTTTCCCTGAGTATAGCACGCAAGGTTTGAATACCGCTAAGTGGCTTAGCGAAGAGTTTTTATTAGATGTCCCGGGTAAAGAGACAGAAGCTTACGCCAAAGCGTGTAAAGAGGCGAAAGTTTATGGTGTTTTTTCAATCATGGAACGCAATCCTGATTCTAACAAAAACCCCTACAACACCGCCATTATCATCAATCCGCAAGGTAAAATCATTTTAAAATACCGCAAACTATTCCCATGGAATCCTATTGAGCCATGGTATCCTGGGGATTTAGGAATGCCTGTGTGTGAAGGTCCGGGCGGATCAAAATTAGCCGTGTGCATTTGCCATGACGGCATGATTCCAGAGCTCGCTAGAGAAGCGGCTTATAAAGGGTGCAATGTGTATATCCGCATTTCAGGCTATAGCACTCAAGTCAATGATCAATGGATTTTGACCAACCGCTCCAACGCATGGCACAATTTGATGTATACCGTGAGCGTGAATTTAGCCGGCTATGATAATGTCTTTTACTACTTTGGTGAAGGGCAAATCTGTAACTTTGATGGCACGACTCTTGTTCAAGGGCACCGCAACCCTTGGGAGATTGTAACCGGGGAAATCTATCCTAAAATGGCAGACAACGCTCGCTTAAGCTGGGGCTTAGAAAACAACATTTACAACCTAGGCCATAGAGGGTATGTGGCTAAACCGGGCGGAGAACATGACGCAGGCTTAACCTACATCAAAGACTTAGCCGCTGGTAAATACAAATTGCCTTGGGAAGATCACATGAAAATCAAAGATGGCTCTATTTATGGCTACCCTACCACCGGTGGGCGTTTTGGGAAATAATCCCTAACCTTATATTTTTGCTAGAACCTGTTTTTAAAGGTTCTAGTTTCTCCCCTATTTTAATTTTTTCAATCAATTTTTACGAATAGTCTTCTATCACAGAGCATGTAAGAAAACCCATAATAAGCGCGAGCGACCAAAAAAGCGCATAACCTATGCAAAACCATGTTATTTTTGATAAAGACCACCACCCCATTGCGGCTGATAGAGCGTTAAAATCTGTAATAATGCCATAGCCACAATAGATCATTCCCGCTAAACATGCCAATTTAAGAGCATGGTAGTAAGCGCTAATCCCAAAACCACCACCAAGATTGATAAAAGAATACGAAACCAAGACCCCATGACAACTCCTTAAACATCAAATGCTAGAGTATATCGTTTTTTTGTTTGTCAAGGGGGTTTATCAGTTAGATAGAGTGTTTTTAATGTTTATAAAATGATAGCGTTTATAACGATGAAAGTTTAGCCCCTAATTGTAGTGCCCCTAACAAGCCTTCCACATTCAGCCCCAACCCCACGCTCAAATTCTTGCTTGAGCTTTTAATATAGGGCCTATGAAAGTCTTCTAACCGCACACAGCCCGCGCTTTCTTGCCACAATCCGCTCTCTAAATATTTTTCTATCTCGCTAGGATCAAACGCCTTTAAACGCGCTCTAAAAACCGACAGATCCAGCCATTCCAACACAGGAGAAATCAATGCAGAGCAGGTTAAAACCTCTATTTCATTGCCATTTTGGCGTTTTAAAAATTCAAGGGCTTCTCGCTTGTTTTGAGCTTTTCGTTGCATGCGATTACCCACGCTCACCACGCTATCAGCCACCACAATAACGCAATTATTCGCAAGTAACTCTTTAGCTTTTTCTAATTTCCCCTTGCACGCCAAATAGACAAACTCCCTAGGATCTGTGGTTTTTAGGCTTTCTTCATCAAAATAGAGCGCTTTTTGTTCAAACTTAATCCCATGCTCTTTTAAAAGATTCGCCCTAGCGCTAGATTGAGAGCCTAAAATAAGCTCCATGCTATCCCTCTAAAGCTTTAAGAGCGGTATTTTTCGCTAAATTGAGCGCCGCTTGCAAATTTTCAATATCCTTGCCTCCAGCGCTCGCAAAATCACCTCTCCCGCCCCCTTTGCCCCCTAAAATTTGCGCCACTTCATTAGCCCATGCGTTCGCTTTTATGGGCGCGTTTTTCACCCCGCATGCGAGAGTGATTCGCTCATTTTCTTTTTTAAACACCATAGCGAGCAATTTTTCATGCTTACCTTTCAATCGGTCAATCATTTCTTTAATGTCGCCTTGTTCCACTACGCCCACCACCAAACTCACGCCATGGATTTTTTCAACCGGTAAATCCATAGAAACGGGGGCTTTTTGGCTGTTTTTCACGCTCTCTTTAAGCTTGTTGATGCCGGCGATCACATCGTTATTTTTCAATAAAGTCTTAGCGTTTTTAAGCTCTTTATTTTCTTCTTTAGCCAGTTGGTAAAAGGCTTTCCCGCACACCGCTTCAATGCGTCTGACCCCACTACTCACCCCGCTTTCTTTTACAATCCTAAACCCCCCAATAAGCCCGGTATTTTCCACATGAATGCCCCCACACAATTCAATGGACGCTTCTTTAAAGCTCACCACGCGCACATTTTCAGCGTATTTTTCACTGAATAACGCTAACGCTCCCTTATCTTTGGCTTGGTTTAAAGGCATATGCTCCACCTGGCTATTTAGGTGCTTGAAAATTTGAGCATTAACTAAATCTTCTACTTTTTCTAGCTCTTCATCATTGAGCGCTTTAGGGTGCGAGAAATCAAAGCGCAATCGTTTGGATTCCACTAAACTCCCCGCTTGACTCACATGCGAGCCTAAAACTTCTCTTAAAGCGCTCTGCAATAAATGCGTCGCGCTATGGTGTTTGGCGATTTCTAAGCGCTCATCGCTCACTTGCGCGATCACTTGATCGCCTTTTTTTAGCGCTTTTTTGATTTCAAGAAGCGAAAAATTAAGCCCAAAAAAGTTTTTTGTGTCTAACACTAGAGCCGCTTCTTCATTGTCTTTAAAAAGCGCGCCCCTATCGCCTATAGCCCCCCCACCTTCTGCATAAAAAGGGGTTTTTTCTAATAAGACCCAGACTTCTTGGTTAGGATTTGCTTCTGTTATTTCTTTAAAACCGCTATCAAAAAATCCTAAAGCTTTAGCAGGACATTCTGTCGTTTCATACCCCACAAATTCATTAGGCGCATAAGCGTTTAAAATAGCGCTAAAATCAGCGTTATTTTGTTTGCCTTTCCATGAAGCTTTAGAGCGTTTCACTTGCTCTTGCATGCAATTTTCAAAGCCTTGCATGTCCACGCGTGCCCCATGGCTTCTTAGCATGTCGTTTGTTAAATCCAAAGGAAAACCAAAAGTGTCATAAAGCTTGAAAGCGATCTTGCCATCAAAAATTTTATTTTCATTCAAATGCGTTAAAGACAAATTAAACAATTCCATGCCAGATTCCAAAGTCTCTAAAAAGCGCTCTTCTTCTTCAAAACATTCTTTCATCACCATTTCTTTAGACTCTTTCAAATACGCATGCGTGTTAGAAAATTGCTCGCACACCACGCCCACGACTTTGTATAAAAACGCTTCTTTCAAGCCCATTAAATACCCATGCCTTAAGGTCCGCCTTAAAATGCGCCTCAAAACATAGCCACGGCCCTCCTTATTGAAATGCACCCCTTGAGCGAGCAAGAACGCTACCGCTCTTGCATGATCGGCCACTACCCTAAAACTTGGCTGGAACTCGCTCGCATAATCCAAACCTGTAAGCTCGCTGATTTCTCCCATTAAGGGTGCAAATAATGAAGAATCAAAATTATTGAGCTTACATTCTAATAGTGCTTGCACCCTTTCTAATCCCATGCCTGTATCAATGCTAGGCTTTGGCAAGGGGGATAAAACGCCATCATTAGAGCGTTCGTATTGCATGAACACCAAATTCCAAATTTCTAAAAACCTATCGCCCTCGCCCCCGAAATAATCCTCGCTCCCCTTAAAGTGTTTTTCGCCCTGATCAATATAAATTTCACTGCAAGGCCCGCAAGGCCCGCTATCGCCCATTTGCCAGAAATTATCTTTATCGCCCATTTTTTTAATCCTGTCAAAAGGCACAAACTTTTCCCATAGCTTAACGGCTTCATCGTCTTTTTCATGCACGCTGATATACAAATCTTTAGGCTTAAACCCTAAATTCTTGGTTACAAATTCCCACGCAAACAAAATCGCTTCTTCTTTGAAATAATCCCCAAAAGAGAAATTCCCTAGCATTTCAAAAAGCGTGTGGTGTCTTGCGGTATAACCGACATTTTCTAAATCGTTATGCTTGCCGCCTGCGCGCATGCACAATTGCGAGCTTGTCGCTCTGGGAATGCTAGGGCGTGGCACCATCCCGGTAAAAATATCTTTAAATTGCACCATGCCAGCGTTGGTAAAAAGCAAGGTGGCGTCATTAGGCACTAAAGGCATGCTGGGATAAATCTCATGCCCTTTATTTTGAAAAAATTGTAAAAATTCGTTGCGAATATCCATGGGTATTCCTTTTTGTCGTTTTATCGCGCACTTTAAAGCTATTTTATAGCTCTTTTAAGTTGTTTTTTTAAAAAGATAGTTTATTATACTTTAAACATCCAAACTTAAAGGAGAAAACCATGTTCCATGAATTTAGAGACGAAATCAGCGTGTTAAAAGCGAATAATCCGCATTTTGATAAGATTTTTGAGAAACACAACCAGCTTGATGACGACATCAAAACCGCTGAGCAACAAAACGCTAGCGACGCTGAAATCAGCCACATGAAAAAACAAAAATTAAAATTAAAAGATGAAATCCACGGCATGATCATAGAGTATAGAGAAAAGCAAAAATCTGAACGTGCTTAAGGTTTAGCCATCTTTGTGGAAACACGCTAAAACGCTTTTTAAGGAGCGTTTTCGCTTTACCGCTTAGTTAGATTTAACGCTTTGATTTTGATTAAAGCGTTAGGTTACTTTCAGCTTTATTCCCACCATAAGCTTTATTTCTTAATGTTCTTTACATTTTTAAAAAATGGGGTTTTGAAACTTTGTTTTATCGTTTTAGCTTCCGTTTTATCGTAAAAACTCATTTTCTTAAAGTTCTTAAAGTTTTATTTTATTTTCTTGATAATATAGGAAGTATTTTGGAATAACTATCCCCCTTTTAACCCTACTAAATCCCCCTATAAAAAAGCGCTTTTTTAAAAACTATCGCTTAAATTAGCGTCAA
>NZ_JAHXLB010000008.1:0-93349 GCF_021062735.1 Helicobacter pylori
AGGACTTTAGCGATTTTACTGAGATTGTGAAATCCTAGTGTTTAGCCAAATTTTTAAAATTCTTGGCACTTATAGAGTGAAAAGCAACGCTTTTTTATGACTCATGCAGTCATAGCGAGCTGTTTTATAAACTACCCATAACGCCTAAAAAGAACGCAACAATCGCATGCTAACCCTCTAAACCGCTATAAAAAATAACTTAAGCGTTCAACTCTACTTTTTCTCAGTGATGCTTTCCTTTAAGCCTAGCCCATAGTTATTAATCTCTGTTTCAGCAATGAAAACCACCGCAAAGAAGCCTTATTTTTATGAAGTGCTTTAGACACAAGCTCTATAACGCTAATAACCAACTCTTTTTCATTCAATCGTGGGGCCTCTTTAATGATACGTGCGCTCACTAAATAGCATGAACGCTCCTTAAATTTATTCTCATCTCGCTTTTATTATGCACTATCAATTAACAAGTTTTAATATAATATAAGATCTTGTTTTTTTATATTGTCGTTTGTTAAGGATCAAAATGCGCGTGTTTGTTTGCTTTTTAGGGGTTTTTGTGTCTAACGGCTTGGCTCGTTTTGGCTATGTGGTTTTAATCCCCCTACTCATTTTATCAGGGAGTTTAACCCCACACCAAAGCTTCCAACTGGGTATTGCGGTGTTAATGGGCTATGTTTTTGGGAGTTTTTTAATCCAATTTTTAAGCCCGTTAATGTCATTAGAAAGCATCGCTAAAATCAGTTTTGGCTTAATCGCTTTGAGTTTTTTAGTCTGTTATTTTGATAGTATCCCTTTCTTTTGGCTTTGGATCTGGCGTTTTATCGCTGGTGTGGCTAGCAGCGCGTTAATGATTTTAGTCGCTCCTCTCTCTTTGCCCTATGTCAAAGAACATAAAAAAGCCTTAGTGGGAGGGCTTATTTTTAGCGCTGTAGGCATTGGATCTGTCTTTAGCGGGTTTGTTCTGCCTTGGATCAGCTCTTATAATATCAAATGGGCATGGATTTTTTTAGGGGGCAGTTGTCTGATAGCCTTCATCCTTTCCTTAGTGGGGTTAAAAACCCGTTCTTTAAGGAAAAAATCCGTTAAAAAAGAAGAAAGCGCATTTAAAATCCCCTTTCATTTGTGGTTATTGCTCATTTCTTGCGCGCTCAATGCGATTGGTTTTTTACCGCACACGCTTTTTTGGGTGGATTATTTGATCCGCCATTTAAATATCTCCCCCACTATCGCTGGAACTTCATGGGCATTTTTTGGCTTTGGCGCTACGCTTGGTTCTTTAATCAGCGGCCCCATGGCTCAAAAGCTAGGGGCTAAAAACGCCAATATCTTTATCCTCATTTTAAAATCTATCGCATGCTTTTTGCCCATTTTTTTCCACCAAATCTCTTTACTCAATTTAAGCATCTTTATAATGGGAGCGGCCACAACCGCCAATATCAATTTATTCAGCATGATGGCTTTAAAAATTGCAGGCGCGAAGCATTTCGCTCAAGCGTCTTCGTGGGTGGTGTTTTCTTTTGGCATTTTCCAAGCGCTTTTCTCGTATCTTTTTACGATCTTTTTAGGGGATTTGGGCTATGTTTTGATTTTTGTTATTTGTGGGGTGTGTTTGGTTTTAAGCTTTATCGTTCTTTTCCCCATTAAAATGCAAACGGCTACCAATAAATAGAAAAATTATGGGGTTTCAAAACCCTTGATGCCGAGAAAATCCTTAAAACCCTTTAAGGAATTTAAGATTTTTTCACGCTCTAAATGGCGCATGATAAAAACGAGGTTAGAGCCGTTTTGATCCTTTAAAATATGTTTAGGCGGGTAAATGACATGCATCACGCCGTTAATACTCACTAAAAGATCGCTTCCAATATCAATAATCCCCTTTATGCGTAAAATCTGCGTGCCGTATTGATGCAACAACAAACTCAGCCAAATCCCAAACGCGCTCCACTCCATCGTGCCTTCAAACCTAATGCTTAAAGTCTCAAAGCCTTGCGAGTGCGAATCTTTTGGCATTCTTGGCATAAAATTTCGCGCCCTATTGTTGCACGAAAAAAAGCTTTCGTAATCTATATTTTTCTTGTCAAAAATTTCTGCGCTAGGGTTAAGGGCTTGTATCCGCTCTTTTAATTTTATTAAAGCCCTGCTGTCGTTTTGCAAATCCGTTTTGGTCAATAAAACGCTATCAGCAAAAACGATTTGCTCTTTAGCTTCGTTGTTTGTTAAATGCGTTTTAGCGTTCAAAACATCCACGCAAGCCACCACGCTTTGAATCTCAAAATGCACCCCTAAAAAAACATCGCTCAAAATCGTCCATAAAATCGGCGCCGGGTTGGCTAAACCGGTGGTTTCAATGATGATGCGCTTTAAAATTTCGCCGCGCCATTCATAGTTGTTGAGCGTGGCTTTTAGAGACTCCACTAAATCTAAGCGTTTGTTGCAACACACGCACCCTGCGTTAAGATAGAGCATTTTTTCACCGCAATATTGAACGCTTAAGATGCGCTGATCCAAAGCGGCTTGACCGATTTCATTGATAATCAAAGCAACGCCTTGGTGATCTGTTTGGTTTAAATATTCGCTCAAAAAACTCGTTTTACCGCTACCTAAAAAACCGGTGATGAGCGTGATAGGGATTTTGGGCATCAGTGAGTGGCGTGTGTCTGTTGGTTTAAAAACGCTAATAAATTAGAATCTAGCACGTCCATTTCTTTTTTGGCTAATTTTTGCGCCTTATTCCACAAATCGCCTAAATCATTCACGATCACGCTCTGCCCTTTTTTATCGCACAGCACAAATTTCGCACCTTGCCAATCATTAATTTTTAGCCCATAAAACGCCAGGATTTGATTGAGCAATCCCACTCGTTTGAGCCGCGCTCTTTTGCGTTCTCTAGCATTTTCATTCGCGCTAATAAGCACATTTGGCTCTCTCAAATTTTCATCAATCTCATAACTATCGCTCCCATAATTTTCATCACTCCAATGAAAAGAACTGATAAGCTCCCCGCATAAAACGCACATCTTCCAACCTTTTAATCAAACGCCAAAAATCTTTTGGCGTTATCGCTATTTTTTTCTAGGGTTTCGTTTTAAGAAATCATCAGCGATTTCATTGAATGTTACCCAACGCACGCCCTCGTGCTTGTTGATATGCTCAATGATTTTTTCATGCATGAGCAACACTTGCGGGCGGGCGCTCACATCAGGGTGGATTGTCATGCTAAACACCGCATAATCCATCTCACGATAAACCCAATCAAATTGATCGATCCACATTTGCCCTATATCGTGCGGGCTTACAAAACCAAAACTATTGGGGGATTTTTTGATAAACATCATCGGCGGTAAATCGTCCAAATACCAATTCGCAGGGATTTCCACCAGATCGGTTTCCACCCCACGGATTAAAGGTTTCATCCAATCCTTGGCTTCCAAACTATAATCAATCTTGCTCCAACTATCCCCCACGCGCACATAATAGGGCGTGAAATCATTGTGCATGAGCGAGTGGTCGTATTTGAAGCCGTGTTTTAAAAGCAATTCATTAGTGATATTAGAAAACTCCCACCACGGCGCCACATAGCCTGTGGGGGCTTTGCCGGTGAGATCTTTAATCAACTCAACGCTTTTTAACAAAACGTCTTCTTCTTGCTTAGCGCTCATAGCGATAGGGTTTTCATGCGAATACCCATGCGCACCCACTTCATGCCCTGCATCCACAATCATTTTCATTTGCTCATGGAAAGTTTCAATAGAATGCCCAGGCGCAAACCAAGTCGCCGGGAGATGGTATTTTTTAAACAATTTTAAAAGCCGTGGGATCCCCACTTCACCCGCAAAAAGCCCGCGCGAAATATCATCAGGCGAATCCTCCCCACCATAGCTCCCTAGCCAACCAGCCACCGCATCAATATCCACGCCATAAGCCACTAAAATTTCTTTTGCCATAATCGCTCCTTTTTAAGTGAGTTTTCCAAACCCCTTTTTGGTGAGTTTGGTGTCAAAATCTTGTAAATAAGGGATTTTTTGGCGTTGCAGTGCCACTTCGTTTAAATCCATTTCGGCGATAATGACTTCATTAAGCTTGGTGGCTTGTGCGATGATTTTCCCGTTGGGCGCGATGATTCTTGAATCGCCGGCAAACTCTAGCGTTTGTTTCAATTGAGCGTTAGTTTCTTCCCCACTATGATTGCACGCGCACACAAAACAGCCATTTTCTAACGCTCTAGCCTTGCTCAACAAATCCCAATTATAAGCCCTAGCTTTGCCAAACGCGCTAGGATAGATTAAAACCTCCGCCCCTTGTAACGCTAAAAGATTCGCGCCCACGCCAAAGCCGATTTCATAGCAAATTTGCAAACCCACTTTCGCACTAAAATCCCCAAAATCCAGCGTAAAAATCTCATATTTTTTACCCCTTTTGAAGCGCGATTTTTCATCGCCCCACAAATAAATCTTGCGGTGTTTTCCAACGATCCCGCCTTTTGGTGGAATGATATAAGCGCTGTCGTAGAGTTTTTTATCCGTTTTTTCAATGCTGCACGCCACTAAATGCACCTTATTAGATTTTGCAAAATCGCTTAACGCGTTCAACGACTCGTTTTTTAGCGTTTTTTCGCCATGCTCTATCGCTTTAAGATCTATCCCAAAATCCGCATCCTTATCATTCACGCAATAACCGCTATCAAACAATTCCGGTAAAACAATGAGATTTGCACCTTTGTCGCGGGCTTCTTTGGCGAGATTGAGCGCTAATTGCAGGTTTTCACTTAAGGCGTAGGGTTTGGATTGCATTTGAATCACAGCCGTTTTTAGGATTCTTTTAGCGGGATTTTTTGTTTTCAAGATCCACTCCCATTTTTGTTTTTATTGTATAGCATTAGAAATTAAAAGAGGATTAAAGGGGTTAAAATCCATACGAGTTTGTGTCAAAACTTACCATTATTGTTTAAAAATCGTAATAACGCACTAGAGAGCGAGCTCACAAACACGCCGATAAGAAAGATTAACCCGTTAAAAAGATGCAAGAATAAAAGCGCTCCTAAAATGCCTAGTAAAACCCCATACCCCCCTAAACGCCACACATTGAAAGACATTTCCAAACCTAGGGCGAATTTTTGGAATTTTTGCTTTTCTTCTTTTTCTCCTAAATTTTGTTTCCTTAAATCCAAACGCTTTTTAACGCCGTAATACGAAGACAACGCCACGATAAAAAACCCTAAAAACCCCCCTTCAAAATTCAAAACCCCTTGAAACGCTTGGAAAAAATAAACGATGATCGTGCTAACTATATTAATAGAAAGTAAAATAAGCAAGCATTGGATTTGGCACATGGGCTTTGATTGGATTTATTTTGTTTTGTTTTGTGTGTATTTAGGGTCTTTGGCTAATTCTTCATAATCTTTTTGCATGCTTTTATAAGCTTTATAGACATTGAGAAAGCTCGCTAACACGCCCCAAATAACCCCAAGCCAAAAAAGCCACGAAACATGAGTGAGTTTTTTAAGCCCATAGCCTATAACCACGCCCATAAGGATCGCTACCACCATAGAAAGCCCCAAGCTCAAATAATTCGCCCCCTCTATGAATTTATAATACTTTGGCTTTTTCAAAAAATTCACACACCTTTTATGATTTCATCAAAACTTTCATCGGCTTTTGCAACCGCTAAATCAATCATCTCTTCAGTCATAGGCTCACAAATAAAGCCGGTTTCAAAGCTTGAACATGCCAAATACACGCCCTTAAAAAGCATTTTTTGGTGGAATTTTGCAAACATCTCCGTATCGCTTTTTAAAGCGTCATCAAAATCACGCACCGCATTTTCGTTAAAGAAAAAGCCAAACATGCTCCCCATGTTAAGCGTCTCTAAAGCGATGTTATAGTTTTGAGCGCTCTTTTTTAAACCTTGAGTCAAACGAACGGCTAAAGCGTTTAAGCGGGTATAAAGGGTTTTGTCTCTTTTGATTTTATAAAGCGCACTCAACCCCGCACACACCGCTAGGGGGTTACCGCTCAATGTGCCTGCTTGATACACCCCTCCAATGGGCGAAAGCAAGTCCATAATTTCCGCACGCCCCCCAAAACACGCCAAAGGAAGCCCCGCACCTATCACCTTACCAAAGGTTACCAAATCCGGCACCACGCCATAAAATTCTTGCGAACCGCTCAAGCTCGCTCTAAACCCGCTCATCACTTCATCTAAAATCAGCACCGCTTGGTATTTTTCACACAAAGCCTTTAAGCCCAGTAAAAACTCTTTTTGAGCCGGCACTAACCCCATATTCCCGGCAATGGGTTCAATGATGACACAACCCACATCGCCTTTTTTAAAGCACTCTTCTGTAGAGTTTAAATCGTTATAACGAGCCACTAGAGTGTGTTTGCTAAAATCGTTCGGCACGCCTAAAGAAGAAGGAGAGCCAAAAGTAGCGCACCCGCTACCCGCTTTCACTAATAACGAATCGCTATGCCCATGATAGCACCCTTCAAACTTGATCAAATCATCTTTTTGGCTAAAAGCTCTAGCGAGTCGTATCGTGCTCATGGTCGCTTCCGTGCCGCTACTCACTAAGCGCACCTTATCTAAGCCTTCATAACAAGAAATGATTTCCTTAGCTAAAGTGGTTTCTAACTCCGTGGGAGCGCCAAAAGAAGTGCCTTTTTTTAATGTATTAATAATATTTTCTTCAATCTCTTCATCAGCATGCCCAAAAATCAAAGGCCCCCAGCTTTGCACAAAATCTATATAATGGTTGTTATCCACATCATAAAGATACGCCCCCTTACCCTTTAAAATAAAGGGGGGAGTGCTTTTAACGCTCTTAAACGCTCTCACAGGCGAATTGACCCCCCCAGCGATCACCTGCTTGGCTTCATTAAAATCATTAATGCTGTGCAACAACTCCATGATTTTACATTATCCCTTAATCATGCTTTCAAATTGGATTTCCACTTGCGACCAAGTCAAGCCCTCATGAAAACTCTCGCATCGTTTAGCCAAGCTCGCTAATTCGTTTTTCAAGCCAAAATTCAACAAATCCAAGACCCCTTTAACCACGAGCTTATCCTCAGCAATCGTGTATTGCATAGGCACTTTTACCAGCTTTTCATTCATCCTCACATAAGCCGTAAGAGAACCTTCATGATCGCCTTCTATCACATTCCTGAAAGTTACTTTGATGTTAGTGTTTTTAAAAAGAGCGAAAAAAGCTTCTTTCACATTTTTGTTTTTAGTGTCATCGCCTAAATTGACTTTCAAGCTATCCATGCTCGCGCTCGCTCCTTCTAAAAGGGTTTTTAAACTATCTTGAGATTTACCCAATTTATAGGTGATGCTTTCAAAACTCCCATTTACTGGTGTTTTAGCCTTAGTTTTAAAGGCTGTCCATGTTAGCTTAGCCGAAGATAAATCCAAATTCACCGCTTGCAAAAACCCTGCTAGTAAAACCGATACCAAAACCATTTTTTTCATTCATTATCCTTTAATGTGGTCTTATCAATAACGCTTATTATTTTAGTGTAAATAAACACGCTTACAACTAAAACGATTCATTTTGATAATCATTTGCACTCTAAAGACGACTCAAGAGATACAATTGCGTTTATTTTAAACTCTTTTTGTAAATAATGCTGACTGAACCAAACATTCTGAATCATTCATAAAAAGATTAAAGCGCATGGCTATCGCTATCATCTTGAATACAAAAAAACTCATGGCGATCGGAGTTTCAGCCTGAAACCATCTTCGTGTAAATCGCCTTGCTTTAAAAGCTCATCCGCACTAGGGCTAGAATAATGCTTGGCTAAAATAATGAAATAGGCGTTGTTGTGCACCCCGATAAGGTTAGGCTGGAAATAAGGGAAAGTTTCAGGGTTTAAAATCCATGTTGCAACTTTGTTATACGCCACAGAGAGCCTTTTTCCGGCCTCACTACCCCACAAATCATACCCGTTCTCAAAAAGCAATTCGCCTGATATGGTTAGCGCAAGAAGCGCAAAATTGGTATAAGCTATCCCCTTAATGCCCTTTGTAGGGCCGCCATGATAATCGCTCGTATCGCTCCTGGTGATCGCACTAGCAATAACCCCATTCTCATCTATGGCTTTAAATACCCACTCTTGCCACCGATTAGCGCTATTTTGCAAAAGGGCATAATCATCTAACGCTAGCGCAGAACTCACATCAAAAAGAATGCCCCACGCCCCATGGTTAGTGTTAAGAGCTGATTGAGAATACTGACGCATCCGCTTAATGAAATCTTCATATTCTGGGCTAGGAAACGCCTTTTTGACAAACCAATAAGCCATGTTCATATAAGGCATGTAAAAATTGATATTATCCTCGCTCTGATAAGTGTCTACGCTTTGAAGCTCTTTAGCCCAAGCGTTTAAAATTTCTATAGCTTTTAAGCTGTATTGTTTGTTTTTGCTCACTAAGTAGCCTAGTGCTAAGTCATAAGACATGAGAGCGGATTTTTTAAAACTCTTTGTGCAGGCATCAGGCTCTCTAACCCCAGCAGAAGTGTAGTGTTTTGATGCGTTAAGCTGCGCGCATGGCTGTATTGTTTGGGAGAGCTTTTTATCAAGATGGAGTTTTTGGGGCAAGTCTGTAGATTTAAAATCCCTAAAAAAGTAATCTTGCTCGGCGTAAGCTTGAACGCAAACGCAAACACACATGAGTGATAAAAACAAAACAAATCTTTTCATTCCTCGCCTTTATTTTAATGGATTATTTTAAAGATAGCGTTTTATGGTAACGCTTCCAACAACACAAATTTAAGCGCATGCGCATTAAGGGTGCTAACCGCTGAAAGAGGTAAGACAAAGAGTGCTGATTTTTCATTGGGGTGATTTTCAAAATCGCTGGTTAAATGGGGGTGTAAAAACCCTAAATACGGCTCTAAACCAAACGCCTCTAATTTTTGCGCTTCTAAGTTTAAAAAGGCACAAAAATCCTCAGTCATCTTATCAATGTTTTCTACAACATCGCATTTATTGAGCAACACCCCAAAAGGCTTATTGGCCAAAGCGGGTGAAAATTTTTCCAACTCCAACCTCAAGCGTTGGTATTGCTCTTTAATACCCAAATCCAGCCTAGAAGCGTCTAAAACAAAAGCTAGAACTTTGGTGCGTTCAATATGCTTTAAAAAGCTAATCCCTAAGCCTTTTCCTTGACTAGCCCCTTCAATAATGCCAGGAATATCCGCCATTAGAAATTCGCTTTTCTCATCTACGCTCACAACCCCTAAATTAGGCACTAGAGTCGTGAATTCATAGTTAGCGATTTTAGGCTTAGCGTTAGAGATGGTGGAAATGAGCGTGGATTTACCCGCATTAGGGAAGCCCACTAACCCTATATCAGCGATGAGCTTTAATTCCAAACGCACGCTTTTTTCAACCCCCTCTAAGCCTTTTTGCGCGTAAGTGGGTTGCTGTTTAGTCGCGCTTTTAAAATGCGCATTCCCTAACCCTCCCTTGCCTCCTTTTAAGGCTAACACCCTTTCTTTAGGCGTGATCAAATCAAGCCACAACTCGTCACCTACAAAAACTTGCGTTCCTGGTGGCACGACAATAATTTTGTCTTCGCCCTTTTTGCCCGCGCAATTTCGTGTGCCTCCTGGAGCCCCGTTTTTAGCCTTATGGTGTTTAGTGCCTCTAAAATTCGCTAGAGTGTCGGTATTGTTATCCACTTCAAAATACACATCGCCTCCATCGCCTCCATCGCCCCCATCAGGGCCTCCTTTGATGACAAACTTTTCTCGCCTAAAACTCACCATTCCAGGCCCCCCCTTACCCGAAGCGATGATGATTTCCACGCTATCTACAAACACAGCTTAATACCCTTTCTTTTATTTGGCAAATCTTTGCATGGATTTTTCCAAATGCGGCACCGCATTGAGTAATTTCTGCGTATAAGGGTGCTTTGGAGCGCTTATCACGCTATCCACATCCCCGGTTTCTACGATTTGCCCTTGATTCATCACGATGATTTTATCGCTAATATGCTCCACCACCCCTAAATCATGGCTGATAAAAATATAAGTCAGCCCCATTTCTTTTTGCAAATCCAAGAGCAAATTCAGCACTTGCGCTTGAATGGACACGTCTAGTGCAGACACAGGCTCATCGCAAATCACCACGCTAGGATGCAAAATGAGTGCCCTAGCAATGCCGATTCGTTGCCTTTGACCGCCTGAAAATTGGTGAGGGTAACGATCGATCCATTCTAATTTCAAGCCCACTTTTTGCATGATCTCTAGCACTTTTGCTTTGATTTCTTTTTTTGAAAAGTGAGAATTTAACAGCAAGGGTTCAGCGATAATCTCGCCCACTTTCCACCGAGGGTTTAGGCTAGAATAAGGGTCTTGGAAAATCATTTGCACTTTTTTGCGGTAATCAAACCAATCCTGTTTGCTAAAATGCAAATGGCGCTTACCATTGAAATAAATCGCCCCACTATCTTGCCTTTCAATCCCGGCTAAAATTTTGGCTGTCGTGCTTTTCCCGCAACCGCTCTCCCCCACAATGCTTAAAACTTCATTTTGTTCCACTTCAAAACTGATCCCATTGAGCGCACAAATCACTCTTTTAGGCTTGAATAACCCCCTGTCTATCGCATAGGATTTTTTCAATTCTTTAATTTCTAAGAGCTTCATCGTAACTCCTTTGGAAAACTCAAATAATCTATATTTTCATCCACGGTTTCTAAGCGTTTTTTGCGGTATTCTTTGCCCGGTTTAGGGATCGCACTTAAAAGAGCTTTCGTATAAGGGTGTCTTGGATCAGCAAAAAGCTCTTTGGCGCTCGCTTGCTCCACCACATGCCCTTTATACATCACCACCACTTCATCAGCGATTTGCGCCACCACGCCTAAATCATGGGTGATAAACAAAATAGAAGTGCCTTTTTTTTGCTGCAACTCTTTCATCAATTCTAAAATCTGCGCTTGAATGGTTACATCTAACGCCGTCGTAGGCTCATCAGCGATCAAGATTTCAGGCTCACACACCATAGCCATAGCGATCATCACCCTTTGGCGCTGCCCTCCGCTGAGATTGAAAGGGTATTCATGGTATTTGTCCCCTGCATGGGGAATGCCTACGCGCTCTAACTCATAGACCACCCTTTCTAAGCGTTCTTTTTTATTAAGGTTAGGGTGGTGGATTTTCAACACTTCATTGATTTGAAACCCCACCGTGTAGGAAGGGTTTAGGCTCGTCATAGGCTCTTGAAAGATCATGCCAATTTTTTTGCCTCTGATTTCTTTTTGCATCTGTTTTTCTTTGAGCTGCAACAAATCCTGCCCTAAAAATTGAATGCTCCCCCCCACAATTTGACCCGGTTTTTCAATCAACCCCAAAATAGAAAGCGAAGTGATGCTTTTCCCGCTCCCGCTCTCCCCTACAATGCAGAGCGTTTGAGACTTTTTCAAGCCAAAACTCACGCCATCTACTGCTTTATTCACGCCCTTATCGGTGAAAAAATAAGTTTTTAAATCTTTAACTTCTAAAATCATGCAAGCTCCTTTTAAGAGGCTCGTTTAGGATCTAAAGCGTCCATGATACCATCGCCTACCAGATTAAAACTCATGACCGTTAAAAAAATCATCACCCCAGGGAAAACAAGCATCCAAGGAGCGGTAGCGATGTATTGCATGGAGTTCATCAGCATCGCTCCCCATTCAGGTTTGGGAGGTTGGGCCCCAAGACCTAAGAAGCTCAGCGCGGCCGCTTCCAAAACCGTGGAAGCAAAACCCATTGTCGTTTGCACGATCAAAGGGATAATGCAATTAGGGAAGATCACCTTACACATCAAACGAAGATGCGAAGAGCCATTGATTTTAGAAGCGATCACGTATTCTTTTTCTTTTTCGCCTAGCACAGAACTGCGCACCAATCGTGCAAATCCAGGAATCCCCACAAACCCAATAGCGAGCATGGCGTTAGTGAGTGAAGGCCCTAACACAGCGACCACAATCACGATCAATAAAATGGATGGCAAAGCGAACATGATATCCATGATACGCATGATAATTGCATCTGTTTTCCCTCCAAAATACCCCGCTATTAGCCCTAATATCGTGCCAAAAAAGACCGCAATCCCCATAGAAACAATCCCTATGGTTAAAGAAATCCTAGCCCCATAGATCAAGCGGCTCAAAATATCGTGCCCCAAATCATCGGTGCCTAAAAGGTATTTCGCGTTCCCCCCATGCTCCCATATAGGTTTTAAAAGGCGATCTTGTGCGTTTTGGACATAAGGATCATGCGGGGCTAAAAGGGGCGCAAAAATCGCGCAAACCACCAATAAAAGCACAATCCATGCGCCAACTACTGCCGCCTTATTTTTTTTGAATTGTTGGATAAATTCTCTAAAAGACTCCATTATGACAACCTTATTCTAGGATCAATAAAAGCGTATAAAATATCCACTAAGAGATTAGCCCCAATATACATCATGGCAATAATCAAAGACATGGACTGGATAATCGGGAAATCGCGCTGGTTGAGCGCATTAACGATCCACTTACCAATCCCAGGCCATGAGAAAACCGTTTCAGTTATCATGCTCCCCCCTAAAAGCCCGGCCAACATCAAGCCTGCGATAGTCGTTACAGGGATTAACGCATTACGCAAAGTATGCACAAAAATCACCCTAAAGGAGCTGCACCCCTTAGCTTTAGCGGTGCGTACGTAATCTTCTTTAGACACTTCTGCCATGCTCGCGCGAGTCATTCTGGCAATAACAGCGGTAGAAACCGTGGCTAACACAATGCTAGGCAAAATCAAGTGCTTGATGGTATCCACAAACGCCCCATAATCCCTTGCGATCAGGCTGTCTATCAAATAAAGACCTGTGGGGCCATCTAAATAATACACATCGCTCAAACGCCCAAAAACAGGCAACCACCCCAATTGCACGCTGAAGATATAAATCAGCATAAGCCCTAGCCAAAACACCGGCATAGAAATCCCGGCTAAAGCGAAAGTCATGCTAGAATAATCAAACACGCTATAGCGTTTGATCGCAGCTAACACGCCAACGCTAATACCCAAAACAAGAGCCATAAACAGAGCGATCAAAGCTAATTCCACCGTAGCCGGGAATCGTTGCCAAAACTCATGCATCACAGGCTCACCAGTCATGATAGAAGTGCCAAAATTGCCATGCAACACATTATTGATAAAGAAAAAATACTGCTCTATCAAGGGCTTATTCAAGCCAAATTGCTCTCTTAAAGCGTCAATAGCGGCTTGATTGGCCTTTTCGCCTAAAATCACTAACGCCGGATCTCCTGGCACTAAATGCACCATCATAAACACGATAATGCTCACTCCAAACAGCGTGGGAATCGCCCACAAAATACGCTTAATGATAAAACTCAGCATGCAACCCCTTTTATTTTTCTAAATACACCTTAAAGAAGCGATTCACGCTCACTCCGGTCGTTTTATAGCCTTTGACTTTAGACAAGTGCGGCACCACTGAATAAGGGTAGGCTAAAGGCACATAGGGCGCGTCTTTATGAATAATTTCTTGAGCCTTTAAATAAAGGGCTTCCCTCTCTTTTTGATCCGAAACCCGTTTAGCCTTTATGAGCAGATCGGAAAAGGCGTCGCTCTTATAAAAAGAACCATTTTGAGTGGGTATAGCTGAGGCGGCTTGCTTGCTCCATAAGGTGTATAAGAAATTATCCGGATCCGCAATGTCTGCCATCCAGCCTGCAAACGCCATTTCATGCTCGCCTAAGCCCGTTCTTTTCAAATAAGCCCCCCACTCATACACTTCAATTTTCACGTCAATGCCAATTTTAGCCAGGCTCGCTTGTATGAACACCGCTCCCTTTGGGTTACGAGTGGAAGTGGTAAAAATGGTGGTTTTAAAGCCGTTAGGATAGCCCGCTTGTTTCAATAACTCTTTAGCCTTTTTCAAATCGTATTCATAGGGTTTGATGTTGTAGTTATAACCCCATATGGTGGGCGGGAAAGGATTGACCATTTTTTGGGCAAAGCCTTCATAAATCACCTTAATGTAATCATCAACATTAATCGCATGGTTGATAGCCAAACGCACCAAAGGGTTGTTAAAATACTTTTTTTGCGTGTTCAACGAAAGCCAACTCGCCAACAACCCAGGGCTTTTATCCACCACGACATTAGGAAGTTTTTCTAACTGCTCCACTTCATTGAGATTAGGCCCGGTCATTAGCATGATTTCACCGGTTCTTAACGCCAAAGCGCGAGTGGAAGAATTAGGAATGGTGCGCACCACCACCTTATCTAAATAAGCTTTAGGCCCCCAATAATCTTGATTTTTTAAAAGAATGATTTTTTCATCTTTATTCCACAAAAAGAATTTGAAAGGCCCTGTCCCAACAGGCTTTTTAGCCAACTCGTCTTTTTTATTATTTTGAGCCAAATAATCAGCGTAATCCTTACTCAAAATGCTCAAAAAATCCATGCCTAAATTGGCTAAAAACGGGGCTTCTGGCCCATTAAGCGTGAATTTGATCGTGTAATCATCTAAAGCTTCAATGCTCTTAATAATATGAGACATGCCCATGCCTTCCCAGTATTTATAGCTTTTAGCCCCTGGGCTGTAGTATCGTTTAGCCTTATGCATTTGACGCTCAAACGAAAACAGCACATCTTTAGCACTAAACTCTACTTTTTTATTCCAATACTTCGTCTGGTGGAAATAAACCCCTTTGCGTAAATGAAAGGTATATACAAGACCATCTGAGGATATTTCCCAGCTTGTCGCTAAGGCTGGTTCAATTTCTGTGGTGCCGTATTTGAACTGCACGAGCGTGTCATAAATATTGCCTGTTGCCACATAGCTTTCGCCATCAGTCACTAATGCAGGATCCATGCTCGAGCCATCAGCGCCTCTTGCAAAAACTAAAACGCCTCCAAAACGCTTTTGCTCTTCAACAGAAACATTTTCTTTAGATGGATTAAGAGTGGCGTTTGGGCTTTCTGAGGCTTTCAAAAAGAACCCAAACAACAAAAGAAAAAAAAACAAACCCTTAACAAAAACATTATTCATAAGCCAATCTCCACAACAAATTCTATAAAGGATAGAGATCTAAATTATAAATATTTTATGGCGTTTATAGGTGTTTCACAAACACCCAAAGGTTTAATTAACCTTTAAAGGTTACCCTATTCCCCAAAATTTTGACTAACCACAGAAACCTTCTTGCGGTTTCTGTCTTTATGCTCAAACTTCACAACGCCATCTATGAGCGCGTATAAGGTATGGTCTTTCCCCATGCCCACATTATTACCCGGATGCATTTTAGTGCCTCTTTGGCGCACGATAATATTCCCTGCTCTCACAAACTCTGAGCCAAATTTTTTCACGCCTAAGCGTCTTCCTGCAGAATCTCTGTTATTCTGCGTGCTCCCTTGACCTTTCTTGTGTGCCATTGTTTAATACTCCTTTATGCTACAATTTTAGTGATTCTCACGCGAGTGAAATCTCTTCTAAAACCACGCTTGGTTTTGCTGTCTTTTCGGCGGCGTTTTTTGAGAGTGATGACTTTTTTGCCGCGTCCTTCATTGATCACTTCCGCTTCAATTTTAGCCCCATTCACAAAGGGTTTCCCGCAAGAGAGCTTGCCCTCTTTGGATACGGCTAACACTTCCACTAATTCCACTAAAGCCTTAGGCTCTTTATCCATTTTATCCAATAAAACAATATCGCCTTCAACGACTTTATATTGCTTACCGCCATGCTTGAATATTGCGTATGACATTTCTATTCCTTAAAAATTGAACGCTCTTTTTAAAATAAACGCTTATTATAGTGAGTATTTGCTAAAATGTAACTTTAAATTGAGATTAAATCCACATTAAAAGAATTTTTTTACTCAAAAACACCCCATTTAACCCACCATTATTAACCCGCATTGCCCCACTCAAACCACTTACAATTGCTATTAACTTGTTTTGGAATACTTTTAGCTTGTTTGTTAAAAAACCAATAAGGATTTGATCATGCGCGTTACCTTTGGCTCAAAATACAACCAAATGAATAATTATCAAAACGCTTTACAAAATAAAATCAACGACGCTAACACGCAGATCGCTTCAGGGCTAAAAATCCGTTATGGTTATCAAAACAGCGACATTAACAACCAGAATTTAAAATTCCAATACGAAGAAAACACCTTAGATCAAGGCATTGATGTGGCTCAAAACGCTTACACTTCAACGCTCAATACCGACAAAGCCTTGCAAGAATTTTCTAAAACGATGGAGGCATTTAAAACCAAGCTCATCCAATCCGCTAACGATGTGCATTCAGAGACTTCTCGTGCCGCTATCGCTAACGATTTAGAACGCTTGAGGGAGCATATGATGAATGTTGCTAACACCTCCATAGGGGGGGAATTTTTATTTGGGGGCAGTAAGGTGGATAGACCTCCCATTGATAGTAATGGGAAATACCATGGCAATGGCGAAGATTTAAACACGCTCATTAGCTCTGATAACCTTGTGCCTTATAATATCAGCGGGCAAGATTTGTTTTTAGGCACAGATAAAGACAAGCACAAACTCATCACCACCAACATTAAATTATTCAATCAAAACAAGCTCCACCCTGATGTGATGGACGCTTTAGAGCATTCTTCATTGCCTGAAGAAGTTTTTATTAAACCCGGTGATACCTTGCGAGAACTCATCGGCGATAACGATAAAGATCCCACCAACGACCCTAAAGAGTTTTTTTATTTGCAAGGCGTTAGGCCTGATGGCTCTAGTTTTAAAGAAAAATTCGCGCTCTCTAAAGCCTATCAAAACAAAGAGAGTGCCTCTAAAGTGAGCGATTTGTTAGATAAAATCGGTCATGCTTACGGGAACACTTCGCAAAATAAAGTCGTGGATGTGAGCTTGAATAATTGGGGGCAAATTGAGATCAAAAATCTAACCCCCGGCAGTGAAAATTTGGATTTTCATTTGATTTCTAGCGATGGGGATTTTGATGATTTAGACGCCTTGCGTTCGAGCGGCAAAAGGGTTACTGAATATGTCAAAAGCGCGTTTGTAACGGATAGGAGTTTGAGCCAAGTTAAAGCGGTTCCTAACATGTATAACCCAAAAACGCTTGAAATCCCTAGCGTGTTTATCACTAAAGACAATGTTTTAGCCAACAAAAACACTAAATTGAGCGAGATTTTTGGCGATAAGGTGGAAACTTTAAAAATCAACGCTAGCCGCTTGGACGATGAAAGCACTATTAAAATCCCAAACCTCCCTGTTTATTTGGATATTCCCATTCTTTTAGACGTGAAAAATTCTACGATTAAAGATTTGAAAGACGCAATCAAAAAACGCTTCAATAATGAAGTGGATGTGGAAATTGAAACAAACGGGCGTTTGAGGATTATTGACAATTCTTCTAACCAATCGCCTATTTCTTTTGCTTTAAGCACCTTAGATCAAAAAGGGCTAGAAGTGGCTGGTATCCCTACTAATAACGCGAGCGAATACCAAAAAACCTACTTCAATAAAGAAGGGGCAAAATTAGAAAGCAATGTCGCTCAAACCGCTCAAAATGGCGCAGCTAATGGCTCTACTAAACTGAGTGAAGTCTCTAAGGGGAGTTTAGAAAATAGCGTTTTTAACATGAAATTAAACGATGTGAATGGCTTATTTTTGGAAGCGCAAATGATCTTGGATAATAATGGGGCTTTTTTGAGTTTGCCTAATGGAATTAAAATCCCGCTTTATGACCCCACAAGCGCTGATATTCAAGCTTCTAAACCCAATGAAGTAACTTACAGGCAACTTATGGATGCGATGAGTATCGCGCTCAATTACAGCAATACTGACCCTGCCATCTACCAACAAATCAGCGATAACCCCACTTCCAAAGAAAGCAAGGAGCGCTTTATTGAATTGTTAAAACAAGCTAAAGACAACCTTTCTGTTAATTTGAATGAAGAGGGAAAAGTCATTATCCAAGACAACATGCATTCAAACACCAAAATGCAGTTCATGCTTTTTGATAAAGACGCGAATGATTTTTCTCAAAACGCCTTGCACAGCGACAAACCAAGCCTTAAATTAAACGCTAATAACGCTTTAATTATTGACAAGCCCAGCGTGAATTTTTTTGATCAATTAGAAAATACCATCACTTCTGTAAGAAAAGGGATTTATCGCCCGGACGCTTTAGGGGATACTTATTCTAGCGATATGCGTAATTTAGGCATTCAAAACGGCATCACCCTTATAGATCACTTGAGCGATCACATAGAAAAAATGATCGCTAAAAACGGTGCTCATGGCAAGGCGTTTGAGAACATTATCAGGCGTAATGAAGTTTTAAAAACGCAAGTTCAAAGCATTCGTGGGGAAACGACCGGCACGGATATGGCAGAAACTTACAACAAATTTTCCAATCTCACTAACAATTATAACGCTGTTTTGGCTTCCACGAACAAAATCAATAACTTGTCTTTAACGAAATATTTGTAACCTTTTGGTGGTTTTTAAGCGTTCTAAAAAGAGGTATTAAAATGCTTTTAAGCTTCTATGAAGCCCCCCTCCTTTTGCCCTTTATTTCGTGGGCAAATCGCCCACAGGACAAGCGGCCACACCCACGCTTGGGCGAGTGATTTTTTCTACATTTTCTTGAGCTTTTTTGGGGTCATTAACCCAAGTTTTATAGAACTCAAAAGGGCATTCCGCCACACCCTTATCCCCATCGCCACTAGCAAAAACCCCACTATAACCTCTGTGTAAGAGTTTGAAGAGTTGGTTTTGGCTTTGGTCGTATTTTCTCGCATCACGGATTTGTTGCACGGAAAGTTGAGCGTATTGAAGGCCATTTTCTTCTTCCCCGCATTCGCCCAAAGTATGCCCGTCAAAACCAATAATGCTAGAATGCCCAAAATAGGAATACACCCCATCAAAACCAGTCGCATTCGCTACCGCTACATAGCATTGATTAGCCCACGCCATAGCTTTCACTATCGCAATTTGTTGCTCCTTAGCCGGATACATGTAACCTTGACAGCGCACAATGAGTTCTGCCCCACGCATCGCGCAATCGCGCCAAATTTCAGGGTAGTTTCCATCATCGCAAATGATCAAAGAAACTTTCAAGCCCTTAGGCCCATCAACCACATAAGTTTTATCCCCAGGATACCAACATTCAATAGGGCACCAAGGCAAGATTTTGCGGTATTTTTGCACGATCTCACCCTTATCATTGACAAGAATCAAAGTGTTATAGGGATTCTTTTCAGCTTGCTCGTGTTTTTCCCCTGTCAAAGAGAACACTCCCCAAACCTTGTTTTTCTTACAAGCCTCAGCAAAGATTGCGGTTTCTTCTCCAGGAACGCTTGCGGCTGTGTCAAACATTTCTTGTCTGTCATACATGATCCCATGCGTGCTGTATTCGGGGAAAATGATCAGATCCAACCCGGGCAGACCCTGTTTGACCCCACCAATCACCTTAGCGATATTGCGACAATTTTCCAACACCTCATTCTTAGTGTGGAGTCTAGGCATCTTATAATTAACTACCGCTACACCCACAGTATCTGGGCTGCTACTAATATCTCCATGTCTCATGTTATGTTCCTTATTTTTTGATTGAGAGTTCCTACAAACCCTCTACTTGAATTTATAAAATAGTTGTGTAAATGGATCTATAATGAATATGAAAACTTTAATCATTATGATTATTCTGGGCGAGTTTTAACTTTTTTGCTCTATTTAGTAACCTATTTTTAAAAAATGAGGTTTTAGCCGCTCTATTTTATGGTTGTTTGATTTTCACTTCCACTAAGCCATATAGCGCATTGATGCAATAGATTTTAGCCGCTCTTTGCAAGTCTTGTAATTTTAAAGGGGCATGCCCAACAAGACCCTTTTTTAACAATCCCACAACACCCGTCCCGTTTAACGCGCCCGCACTAAAATAAGGGGTTAAAAGCCTGTTGTGGATTTCTAAAATAAGATTGCTCCTAGCACCCTCAGTGAGTTCCAAATCCTGGTTATAAAAGATTTCATCAAAAATAACGCCTTTTTTAATGAGCGCTCGGGCGTTTTGATAAAAAGGGGCATAAGTGGTCTTATGGTATAAAAAATCATTATGCTTATCAATGGGGGCTTCACTCAAACGAATTTCTAGGCTTTTTAAAGGCTCTAAGGCTTTGTATTCTTTAATGAGCTTGCCCTTTTTATTGAGTAAGACCCTTAAAACCCCTTCTTTTTCTAATTCAAAGTCTAAAAGATTTTCATCATGTTTGAAATTGAAATATTGGGCACTATTCATTAAGCGTTCTTTATGGGCGTTTTTATTGTTAATCTCTAATTTTTGATCCTTTTTGATAATTTTCATCGTTTCTACAATCTCAAATTCTATTTTGGGCATCACAAAAAAGGATTTTAAAAAGCTCTCTTCATATTCTTTGGGCGCTTTACTTTTATAAGTTACCCCACTCCCTACCCCTAAATGCAAAAAATCTTCGCGCGCTCTTTTTTCTAAAGTGCGGATAGGCACGCTAAAAAGGGCTTTTTTTTCTTCAACCATGCCTATCGCTCCGCAATACACCCCCCTAGGGCGTTTTTCTAAACTTTCAATGATTTGCATGGTTTTTATTTTAGGGCATCCGGTCACAGAGCCGCAAGGGAACAACGCCTTAAAAATCTCAAACAAGCTGGTTTTTAGGGGCAATTTCGCTTCAATCTCGCTTATCATTTGATACACGCTAGGCAAGCTGATGATTTCAAACAATTGATTGACTTTCACGCTATTTTTTAAGGCTAAACGGCTCAAATCGTTACGCAGCAAATCCACAATCATCACATTTTCACTTCTATTTTTGTCATCATTTTGCAAAAACAATCGGTTTTTTTCATCTATTAAGGGGTTATTTGAGCGAGCGATCGTGCCTTTCATGGGTTTTGTAATAATCTTAATCGCTGTGTCTAAAAACTCTAATTCAAAAAACAATTCCGGTGAAAAGCTCAAAACGCTCCTAAACTCATTTTCTATAAAAGCCTTAAAAGGCGTATTTTGGTTGTGTATCACTTCCTTAAAAATCCGCTCTAGCCTGGCTTTAGTGTCTAAAAATAAATCCATCGTGAGATTCACTTGATAGGTATCGCCGTTTTTGAGATGTTCTTTAACGGCTTTAAACTGCTTGAAATAAGTTTTTTGATCTAAAGAGCTGTGGATTTTAGGGTAAAACGCATGCTCTTTTAAAGGCTCTAAAGAATATTTTTTTCTTTCTAGAAATTGTTCAAAATACAAAAAAGGGGTTTGGCTTTGAAAATTTTCATCTAAAAACGCTAAGCGCGCTTCGTATAAAAGATACCCCACAAAATACCCATTCCCCCTATTTTGAGAGATGAAATCCAGGGCGTTTTTCAGCTCATTAAGATTAGTGGCTGTGAGTTTTTTAACGCTTTTTTGATATTTAAAATCCCCAAAAATCATTTAATTTCTAGCAACCGCTTCGTATTTGTCTATCAAAAACACCGGATTATAGCTCATTTTAGACCTTCTCAAACCCTCTAATCCCAGATCTTCTTCTCTGTTAGCGTAAGTTAGATGGCTAAATTCATTCAAAAGCAATTGTTGGTTGATGATCTGATACGCGCCTGCAATATCTGTGCGGGCTTTTTCAATGTGGATGAGCGCGCTCTCTTCGTTTAAAACTTCTCCAAAACTAAACGAGACTATTTCTCCATTAACCCTAATAAGCCCCCCTTTCACATCCAAGCTTTCATAATTTTCTAAAACGCTTTGAATGCCCTTATTTTCATTGATTAGCCCTATATCATCGGTTTGGCTTTCTAAAAACCACGTTTTAGAAGCTTCTAAAACTTCCTTTCTGTTTTGAGGAGAAATTTTTTCATAAACAAAATTCGCGCAATTGGTTAAAAACTGGTTTAGGTGGTTTTTTTTCTTATGGTATTTTTTCCCTTTTAAAGCGATCAATTCTTCAATAGAATAAACATAATCGCTCCTGTCTCTGTTATAAGTGAAATCAAACACCCCTACAAAATTGTCTTTCAAATCGTCTTTTTGCTCTAAAGTCAGGGAGTGGAATCTTAAGTTTTTTTCTAATTTCAAAAGCTCTTTCACGCATTCATGCGTATTCTTACCGATAGGATAGAAATAAAAGGGTTTTTGATTTTCATAAGTGGTTTGAATCACCAAACAATCCCTAATCACAGCCACTTGAATAAGCCTTGCGTGCTGCCATAAAAAACAATTGGTAAAACTCACATCTGATAACACGATTTTTTGAGTGCTTAAAAACCTTGAAAACAAGTCCTTATGCGCTAGGGTAATTTTTTCAAACATGGCAACTCTCTTTTATTTTTTTAACTCTTTTAGGGCGTTTTCTTGAAATTTTCTAGAAATCTTAAAAATCTCTGCATAAAAACCCGTAAGAATTTCTCCATTCAAATGTTTGAAGTCCCTTTGACCGAGTCGTTTTAAAATTTCTCGCTCTCTTTTAGGGCAATAAATGGGGCTTTCTTGTTTGATGAGAGCGATTTTTAAAGCGATTTCTAAGCGTTTGTCTAAAAGATCGCTCAATTCATTATCCAACGCATCAATTTCAGCCCTTAAATTTTCTAAAAGACTATCCAAATTCTTTTGCATCTAATCAAACCCCTTTTAAGCCTTCTTCTTCTAACCGCCATAAATCTTCTAAAGCCTCTCTTTTTCTAATCACTCTGATTTTGTGATCTTCTAGGGCTAATTCTAAGAGTTTGGGGCGCGAATTGTATTGACTGGCCATGCTAGAGCCATAAGCCCCAACCTTCTCAATCGCTATTTTATCGCCTGGCTCTAATTCTGGCAAATGGACATCTTTTAAAAAAGTGTCGCTGCTCTCACACACAGGCCCTACCACATCGCAAGGCGAGATCTTACGCCCCTTAGAGGGCGTTATAACCCTTATGGCATGCTTAGCATGATACAAACTGGGGCGTAAAAAATCATTCATGCCCGCATCCACAACCACAAAGCGCTTGTTTTGAGCCTTTTTTTCATACAAAACCTGCGTGATCAATTCCCCACTCTCAGCCACGATCGATCGGCCCGGCTCACAAATAATGGTCAAATCCAAGCCTTGAAGCGCGTTTAAAATCCCTTGCGCGTAATCATAAAGCTTAATCGTTTCTTCATTTTCATAGCTCACGCCAATCCCTCCGCCCACATCAAAAAAACGCAAATCTATCCCTAGCGCTATCAAAGATTTAGCGATTTTAGCCACCTTTTGGCTCGCTTCTATAATCGGCTCCAAATCTAAAAGCTGTGATCCGATATGAAAATGCACGCTAATAGGCTCTAAAAACGCGCTTTTTTTAGCCCAAAGAAACATTTCTAAAGCTTCTTTTTCTCCCACGCCAAACTTATTTTCTTTCAAACCGGTAGAAATATAGGGGTGCGTTTTAGCGTCAATGTTAGGGTTGATCCTAATAGAGATCCTAGCCTTTATCCCTAAAGATTGGGCGATTTTTTCAATCGTTTGCAATTCCATAAAACTTTCTACATTCAAAAATAAAATGTTGAGTTTTAGGGCTTGCTCTATTTCAAATGCGCTCTTACCCACCCCGCTAAACACGATCCTATAAGGCTTGATCCCAGCTTTTAAAGCCCTATATATCTCGCCTATGGAAACGCAATCCGCCCCGCTCCCTAAATGCGCCAATAAGGAGAGGATACTCAAATTGGAATTCGCCTTTAAAGCGTAGCAAATCAAAGATTTACGCCCCTTAAACGCTTCTTTATAATTCAAAAAAGCCTGTTTGATCTTGTCAAAATCATAGAGATAAAAAGGGGTTTTGTGAGTTTGAAACAGCTCTTCATAATTGAACATAGAAAAACCTAATCATAAAATTTGAACGAAGCATTATAGCAAAAAAGCTAAAACGCCACTCGCATGCCCACATTCCCGGTTATATTAATATCTTGGTATTGCAAGCCCATCTTAAGCCCCACCCCCGCATTCACATACATCAAGCGCCACAAATGCATTTCGCCCCCTGTAATCACGCTCGCAAAAGTGTTGAAAACTTCCCCCTTGCGATACAATAAAGTGTTTTCGCCCACAAAACGCACCACATTATCGCCTTTAGATTTGATCAAAAGATCCCTACCCAACCTTGCCGTTACAAAATAATAGGAATTTTTACCAAAATATTTACGGCTCTCCAACCCCATGTTGAGCGTTAAAACCGATTCGTTAGAGGGGTTTGAATGCATGAGAAATTGTTTGTAAGCGGCATCATTCATTTTGCCCTTCATCCCACTCAAGCCTATAAAATGATAGCTCAAACCCACTTGAGGTTTTAACACCACGCTTTTTTGTTTGAACATGAAATCATAGCCGTAATTCCCATTCACGCTCGTTGTCCAAGTGTTATAACTATAGCGTTGGTTCAACACGGAAAGCAAGGGATTAGAAGAATTGATACTATTTGCATTGCCTCCATAAGTTTCATTCGCGCTCAAAGTGAATTCGTTTCTTTTTAAAAAAGCCCTAGCATACATCCCCACATCCACATTATTACCCAAAGAATGCATGATGTTCCCATTAAAGTCGCTATAGCCATAAGCCACATAACCCCCAAGGATCACATTTTTAACTAACCTGTCATAACCCGCATTCAAGCCATAAAGCGTGCCATTGCCCCCAGCAATAAAGCTCGCTCCCCCCACCCCTTGAACCCAAAGGTTATTAGGGTGTTTGCTAAGTTGAGAGTGTTTGACAAAAACCTCTCCAGGGTTAGGATCGCTAAAACGCTTGTTTTTAAGCTCCAACAAACGCTTAGAAAAATCAGACTCTCCCTCTCTAGCCCTAAAATCAGAGAGTTTTGTTAAACGGCTGGTTTGTTGGGTGTAACCCGCCAATTCTAAAAGGTTGGTAGCGTTATCCCTAAAATTAGGGTTAGAAATCAAGCTTGCGGTGTTTTGAAGATCTTTTGTTACGCCTAAGATTTCATTCAAAGAGTGGTTTTTTAAATAAATCGGCGCAAAAAGCGGATTTTCTTTAGTCTCCATCATCAATGTTGAAAGCCACTTGATAGCGTTCCCCCCAACAGCTTCAATTTGATTGAGTGCACTTTGCCCTTGAATGCCCACAATGTAATCTTGTAAAGTAGGGGGGGTAAAATCCATGATCTTGTTGCCATAAGACATTTTAATCTGGTCATGAAGAACAGAAAGGCTTAAAATATGGTTTTGAGAGGCATTATTTGAGTTAGGCAACGCTACGCTTAACAATAACCCCTTATCTTGTAATAAAACCCGTTGGCCCAAATAAGTCAATACGCCGTTTTTTTCCTCTATGTGGTTTCCGTTGATATTGATTAAGGTATAGAGCTTCAAATACGATTGCAAGCTATTAGGGTTGATATTGTAATCAATGTAACGGCTGCTTTTCAATAAAGTGTAAGTCGTGTTATTGGCCATGCTGTTATTGACATTGATAAAAGGCGTTTGGGTGGTGTTGAGATTAATGATCCCCTCTGCTTGAATGAGCGGATTTACAGGCGTTTGAGAATTTTCTAAATTGAAATTAATCGTTCCAAAATGATTCAAAGCCCCCCCTACTCCTAACCCATAAATCCCGGTGCTTAAAGAAGCGTTTGAAGTGATCACTAAATTTTGAAGCACCTCTATTTTTTGCGTGGCGTTGTTGTTAAACGCTCCTTGAATGTTTAAATTATTCGTTACAAAGCTAGCGTTTTTCTCTAACACCGCTTGGTTGGAAATAATGAGGTTGTTGGCTTGGAATTGAGCGTTATTGTAAAGATACAGGTTTTTAATGTTTGCAGAGCCTTTAATCTTTGAAAAATCAACCACCCCGTTAGCGTAAATATTGCCTGAAAAATTGAAATCATTCGCCGTAACCATCAAGCTCTCATCGTTATTATTCAAGGCGATTGGCGCGTTATTTGACGCGTTATTAGAAGAAGCGCCATTTGCGCTTTGGGCGCTAAGCGTGCAAGGGTTTGTAATGTTAGCTGTAGTTGGATTGCTTTGTTGCGTGCAGCTAGCGTTGATAAACAGATTGCCTTGAGACACGGAAACATTGTTATTAGCGGCGTTAATCTTAAGGCCGTTGCTAGCATCAAGCGTAGTGATATTAATGTTAGAAACTTGATTAGACAATAATTGAAGCGTTCCAAAATGGTTAGTGAAAGCGATATGATTGTTTCCGGCAAAAATGAGCGAATTTCCTGCGTTAAAAGAGAGCGTGCCTCCATTGGCGTTAGAGAAAGTGGAATTTTGCACAAAAACATTGCCTTGCGCATTGAAACTAAAATCCCCTTTTTGCCACACTTGACTCAAGCCATAGGGAGCGAAAAGCCCCTTTTTACCAAGATTAGGGATCAAATCCCCCAAACCTTGTTCATAAATAGGCCCTAAGCCTTTAGCCGCTAGGACTTTGTCTAAAACACTTTTAATCTGCTGGTTTTGCAGCAAGCTTTCTAAAGAATTGAGCGTGTCTTGGCCTAAAAATTCGCCAATCATTTGCTTGCCTAAAGCCACTACATCGTTTTGTAAAGCCTCGCTCGGTTTGACAATATCTTGCAACATTACGCTTATGACTTGCCCTATATCGTTAGCGGAAATAAAGCCGGTGATCTGATTGAACAACCCTTTTTTACTCAATAAATCATTGATGGACATGCTCCCTATAAGCTTTTCAGGGTTTTGCAAATCAATGCCCCCTAGTCCGGCTAATCCCCCCACTAGCCCGGTCCAAAAGCCTAATTTTTGTCTGATCAAATCCTTAATCGCCGTGTTCAAACCGCTATCGTTCATGAGGTTATCAAAATTATTCTGCCCTAAAAGCTGGCTTAGGGTTTGATTTTTTTGTTCAGGCGTTAAATACCCCCCAATCACACTACCACTCCCTAGCGTATTTACTATCAAATTCCCTAATCCTCCGGCTTTATTAATGGATTGCACCGCCACTTCGCCCAAAATATTAGCGAGCCCGGCTTGATTGAAAACCTTATTGATGCCCTCTTGGCCTAACATGCTAAAGATCCCATCGGTTTGTGAGCTTACGATATTAGCCTGGTTGAGAATGAGCGAAGTTTGGCTGTTAAAAGTTACGCTAGCGCTCCCCCCAGTCCCCCATGCGTTCCCACTCCCTAAAGTGCCGGTAAGATAAATTTCTTTAGCGTTAAAAGTCGTGTCAATATAGCCCAAATCAGCCGAGCTAGACTCCAAAAGCTGCCCTAAATAAGTGCCTCTAAATTTTTGGCACACAATATCGGTGTAATCGCAAGGCTTTTGATAGCCTAATCCCCCAAAAACCACCGCGCTATTGGTGTCTGTTTGCCCTATTTTAGTCGCTCCTACAATCAAAGTGCCGTTATTGAAATTTTGCACGACCGAATTGTTTGCGTTATCAATCAACTCGTTAATGTTTTTCCAGTCGCTAGGCGTGATGAGTTTGGTAAGCTGGTTTAGTGCATCGCCTTTTAAATCGCTCAAACTTGAAAGCGAAAAATCATTCCCTAATATCTTTTTGATTTCAGGGTAGAGTTTGAGAGCCATTTGCCCTAACGCTTTGATATTATTGAAATTATAGCCTTTGTTATAGACATGTAACGCGCTAATAGGGTTGCCTTGCGCGTTATAGGTTTGCGAAATGATAGAAGATTCAGAGGTTAGATTGTTATTTTTCGTGGTGTTGTTGCTGCCGTTGGCTTGATAGGATTGGTTGGGGTTGTAATAGCCTTTCACATTGCTAGTGAGATAAAACACGCCTTCTGCGTCATCGCTATAAGAATACACGCCATTAGCATTGTTATAAACTTTTTGGTAGTTAAAGACTTCAGAGCCAATGTTATAGAGCGTGTTTTTAATACCCGGGATTTGAGAGAGCGTAACGCTTAGTTGGTTATTTTTAAAGCTCTCGGTGATTTTTAGGGCGTTATTAAGGGGGTTAGTGAAACTATAGGTTTGGTTTTTAGCATCATAAATCCCGTCATTGATGTGCATGCCAAAGAAGCTGATACGCTCATACCAATTACTATTCATGTCCGCTTGAATGATGTTATACACACGATTTTTATTATCGTTTAGATCGCTTAGTAAATCAATGTTAGCGATATTCAAACTCCCTTGATCGCCAAAAACAAGCTGGCTGTTTTTCAAATTCAACACGCTACTGCTGTTAGGGTTTAAGAGGTTGCCTCCCAAACTCAAGGGTGCTTTAACATCAAGGGCTTGATGGAAAGTGATGGGGCTTTGAGAAAAAGCGTTATCATAGAAATTAAACGCCGTGTTAGAGGTAATGGCGCTAGAGCCTTGAAAATCTAAAGAAGAGTTATTGCTTAAATTAAACTGCCCTCCTAAAGAGCTCGCTCCCTTAAACACGATAGAAGAATCATTCAAACTCGTAGTAATATTCGCTGAATTGAAATTAACCGCCCCGTTAAAATTAAGGTGAGAGCCATTACTCGCAATCAAACTCGCATAATCGTTGATCGTGGCGTTGTTGGAAACATTAATCGTGCTTTGGTTGAGGTTGAGCGAGCTGGTGTCGTTTAAATTCAAATCGCCCTGAAGTTCTAAGGTTGAATGGTTGCTCGCATTGATAGAGGCGTTTTGAGAAAGATTGATCGCATTGGCTTTAATACTGCTTGTCCCCACTGAAACGCTTAAATTGGAATTGTCAAACGACACATTATTAGCTGAAATTTGATACAAACCAGAGCTTAAATTCGTGCTGTTGGTGAAATTAATCGTATTCTTGGCATTGAATTTAAAAACAGATTGCGTTTTCCCCACATAGCCTCTAAAAGAGCTGTTAGAAAAATCCAGATTCAAAGCGTTGAAACTAAAATTAGGGTTACCGCCATTTTGTGCGGTATCGTCTATAAAATAGGAGTTTTGAGCCTGAATGTTCGCGCTGTTAGAGATAAAATTCATAGACGAGCTTTGCGTGCCAGCGGCGCGATTATACAAAGTCGCGTTCGTTAAAAGAATGCCTTGAAGGGCGTTAAAATTAAGGCTCGCGCCCCCACCGCTAGAAATGCGATTCCCGCTTTCAATGCTGCCGGTGATGTAAATCTTTTGCGCTTCATAATGCCCTGTAATAAAGCCTATGCATTGCAAATTCCAGCAATGCCCGCTCGCATCATTACTCCCTGCTCCCTTATTGTCCCCAAAGCGAATGATGGTATTAGATTGCGGCGCATCGCTTAAGCTCGTCCATATGCTTTTAGCCCCAAAAACGATCGCACTGTTTTGCCCGGTGAATGTTTGAGAAAATTCCGCTTTAGTGAATAAAGTTTTCCCGCTCGCATAAAAATCAATGCTGTTGTCGTAATAGTAAATGGTGTTGTTTGCATTCCCTAAATTATTGTTATAGCTGTTAGGCATGTAGGTCATAAAACCGAGAGCGTTTTTATAATATAAGTGATCCGATTTTTCCATATCCACATAATCAAACACCATGCTAACGCCCAAACGCCGGATAGAAATGCTGTTTTGTGAAAAAACCTCTTGGAAATTGTAGGTTTGGTTATTGAAAGAATACACCACATCATAGACGCCATTACCCGCGCTAGAGACGAGTTTTTCACTGCTAGCCCCATGCCCTTGGTAGTTGATGAGCTGCCATAGATTTTTACTGAAAGCGTTGTTGTATTCAATTTCTTTAGAAGAGCTTACAAGGGTGATAGGGTTGCCATTAGTGATAGCTTCACCAATATTAATCACCGAATGAGCGTTAAAAGTGATTGTCCCATCGCCAAAAGACAAAGGAGCGTTCAGGTTTTTTAAAGTGATGTTATTTAAAGTAATTTTCCCTTTCACGCTCGTGTTTGTGGGGCCATTAAACACCACATTATCAAAGGTTGCATTCCCTGAAATATTCACAGAGCCGGTATTATTAAAATTAGCGTTATTTTGAGAGTCATTAGCAGAATTTCCAAAAACAGCGTTCCCAGCGATTTGCAAATTTGAATGAGCGTTAGTGAAATCCCCCATAAACGAAGTGGTTGCGTTAGAATTATTGAAGTTAAAAGAAGCGCTGTTGTTAAAGTTAGCGTTATTGAACGAAGCGTTTTTTGCGCTAATTTCAAACGAACCGCTATTGAACTGGTTGTTATTTGAAAAATTCAAGCTATCACCGCTGAATTGGTAACTCCCTCCATTAAAGTTGGTGTTTTCAAAAGTCGCTTGCCCTGCATTGAAAATGAATTTCCCGTCTTTGGCTTGGTTAGTGAAAGTGGTGCCATACACGGAAAGTTTGCCGTTAGAATTTAGGCCATTCAAATTCTGCGAATTGTCCATGTTTTGCGTGGAAAAAGTCATGGAGCTTGAATAAATCCCGGCGTTATGTTGCGTGATGGTAGCGTTAGCGATATTGATACTATCTACCCCATTAAAGACCAGATTGGCTGCCCCACCCGTGCCTATACGATTGCCAGAACGCAGATTCGCTGTGATATACACATGATAAGCGCTATAAGTGCCATTAGTCGTGCCTGTGCATTGGTAATAGGGCCAAGGTCCGCAATGCCCATTAAGAGCGCTCCCTGAAGTGTCCCCAAAAGACACCGTGTCGCTAGAAGAAACATTATGATCAGTCCATGTTGAGTTATACCCAATCACCAGATTACTACCACTAGCGCTAAAAGTTTGTTTAAACGAGTTAGTGTAGCTCCCCCATATTTGAACGCTCGGCAAGTAATAAGTCCCGCTCTCTGTAAAATTTTGGGATTTGGGGATGTAATATTTATGATCATACCAAGGCGTATTAGAATTAATATAATTTGAAGCGGATAAGTCAAATTTGGAGCCGCTAATGACAGGGGGTGGCGTGTAAGTCCCGCTCTCTAAAGCCTGGATAATGATGGAATTAGGGCCAAAAGTTTCTTGCAGTTTGTAGATAGTATCCCCTATTTTGTAGCCCACTTGATAAACTTGCGTGGAGTTTGTAGAAGATTTAGAGGGCGAAGAGTCAGTGGTTTTAGAGGTTGTGGCGTTTTCATTCAAAAGCTGCCCGGTAACCCCATTATAAGTGATCATATCCCACAAACCTTGAGCGAAACTTTGCGGATCTGAAGAGCTTTTGTTCGTTTTTAAGGCGTTTGTTAGGCTGTTGATTGCATGGTTTAAAAGATGATTATAAGTGATCCCACCGCTAGAATTTAAAATCGTTACGCTCTTCTCACTGCTTAAACTTGTGAGGTTGAAAGTCGTCCCTTGAGTGATAGTGATTTTAGAACTCCCAAAATCAAGGGTTGAGCCATTGTTCAAGTCATTCTTACCGCTTAAAGTAACGCCACCGGTAACACTCATGTTGTTTGCATCAACAGAAGTGTTGAATATCGTGTTGTTAAAACTCGCGCTCTCATTAATGGTGATTTTACCGGCATTGTTGAAAGTGGCGTTATTAAACGAAGCGTTTTGGATCGTTAGTTGGTGGTTTGAATTGTTAAAGGCTTGCTCAAAATTCACAGAACCCTTAAGAGTGGTAGCGTTACCACTAAAAGAGCTGTTTTGAATTTGGGGGTGCTGAGCGCTGTTAGCTGGATTAATTTGGTTATTAAAAGTAAAAGTCCCTCCATTAAAGGAGCTGTTTTGGAAAGTGGCTTGATTATTAAAAGTGTATGTGGCGTTACTAAACGAAGCACCATTAAAAGAGCTTGCACCTTTAAAATTAAAACTACCGCTATTAAAGGCGGTATTATTGGTAGCACTAAACTCTTTATTAAAAGTGAATGCCCCCCCATTCCATTTCGCCCCGCTAAAAGTGGCGTTCTCTTCAAAAGTGAAACTGCCGCTTGCATTGCTAAAGGTCGTGTTAGTAGCGTTAGTCGTCCCTTTAAAAGAATAGTTAGGCCCTGAAGTGGAGCAATTAGCCCCTACGCCCACACTAGCTAAAGAACTGCAAGTATCCCCATTTAAAGAAACCGAATTAATGGTAATAACGCTGTTAGCATTGCCTACATTCACTTGCGAAGTTTTATACGCGCTGATATTGGAATTGATAGTAACCTTATTAGCGTTCAAGTTTAAAGTGGCTGTGCCGGTGTGCGTACCAGCTCCCGATCCCACACGATTGCCCACTTCTACGCTGTTATCCACATTGATAGTCCCAGCGCTAAAAGTAACATTAGTATGCCCATTAGGATACCAAGAAGTGAAGCTATTCCCACTACTCGCACCTAGATTAAAAGTAGCGTTACTGCCTAATTCAATGTCTAAATTCCCCCCATTATATTCCCCTCCGGTGTAGTTATACAGACCGCTTAAAAAATAAGTGCCGTTATCATTTTTTAAATTGGCTGTGATATTTTGGTTGTTTTGAGTGTGGTAGTAATTAGCCGCATTACCCCCTGCCCAAGTTTTTGTAATGAGTTGGTTTCCTGTGTATTGTTGTGTTTTTTCCTCCCATTTATCGCAACTCCATACAGCATACCATGGACGATGCACGCATATCTTTTGGCTTTTTTCCCCCCAACTAAGCCCTAAAATATCCGTTCCATCAGCATACACCCCACTAGCAAACCCACCAATCAGTAAAGGTGCAAGCCATAAAGGACGCTTTAAGATTGTTTTTTGATGCGATCGTTTGATACTTTTTGGTTTCTTTTTAAACTTTTTCATTAAATGCTACCCTCTCATTTCCTAGATAGTAAAACCTCTCCTTTAAATCAAACCGCATTTTTTCCAAGCAAACGCCAAAAAAACAAAGCGCACACCAGCACAAACAATTCCTTAAACAGCCATTCGCTTTGAGCGTGCGAGCGGGCAAATTCAGCGCTTTGAAGCACCGCTTCGCCCGCTTTTTGAGCGTTTAAAATATAAGGCGTGTAATAAAAAACAAAGAGCAAACACAACGCCGCTATCGCCACGCCAAGGATCAAATACACTAACGATCTTTTATAATAAATAAACGAAATGATTTCATAAAGTAACACCACAAAACCGATCGCGCCTAAAACATAATTGAAACGCACAAAGATTTGCGCCATGAGTTTCCCGCTCTCAAAGGGAGTTAGATTCAATTCGGGTAAAATGCTTGAAGCTTTGAAAACAATGGGCGCAACTATCGCTCCTAGAATGATCAAAGAGCCGCCCAAAATACCTAAAAGAAGCAAATACACCCCTAAACCAAATTTTTTCATCTTCCACCTTTTTTAAGATTTTTGCAACAAATGGTTGCAATCCTTAAACTGCCACACTTGAACTAAAGGCGTAAAAAATTCTAAAAGGGCTTGAATGTCAGTGATCCTGTCCTTTAACCCGATAAACACTTCAATCTTCACGCCTTTTTCTAATAAAAATCTAATTATAGAATCACTATACTTGTAATTCAATAAAAATTCTAATTCTTCTAAAGAACCCTCTTTTTTAAAACGCTCCAATTGAGCGCTCAAGCCCACTTCTTGATAAAAGTTATCCATGTAGCTTTGTGAGTCTTTTTGAAACGAAGAAAGTTGCAAGCGTTTGAACGCCAAACTCTTATGCGCTAACATGCAAGGCGAAAACAATAACAAAGAATTGATGCGGCGCTGTTGTGAGATTTCATTATAAGCGTATTCTATCGCCTTAATCGCCCCCATAGAAAAGCCTGACACATCATAAGCCCCTTTTAAAAGCCACTCTTCAAACAAAACGCTTTCATTAATGAACCCAAAACCACTAAAAAAACGCATTTTCACCCATTCAATAAATCATACAAATTGGAATGTTCTAAATATTCTTGCTCCAATAACAGAACGCTTAATCGCTTGCAAGCTGCAATTTGTGGCTTTAAAAACTCCAATTGCTCTTCATAAAGAACGCTTAAAGACTCTTTTGTAGGGGTTAAAAGAAGCTCACTGGCCATAAATTCATTCAAAAATTTCGCTTTTTGCAAGTCTTGTTTAGACAGACTGTAACGCTCCTTATAGAGCAACTCTAAAATAATCGTCCCGCTCAAATACACTTTAATGTAATTTTTAATCTCGCTCTCGCTATGGATTTTATTTTCATTAAAAGCGATAAATTCCCCCAATAAAGGCGCTTTATCAAATTCAATTTCTAGCCAATACGCGCTCAAGGCTTTCGCGCTTTGATACAAAGCGACTAATTCCTTTTGGTTTTCGTCTAAGGTTTGGGGCTTTTTCTTGCCGTAAGCGATCTTGTCTTTCACTTCTAAAATGTCGCTCTCAGTGATTTCGCTTCGTTGGTGTTTTAGGGCGTTTAGAGCGCTTTCATTGATTAAAGTCGCTAACATCGCCCCGCTAAAACCCACACAAATTTTAGCGATCTTAAGATAATTAAGCGTGTGCTTTTTGTTTTCTAAAAGCTTTTCTAAAATGCTTTGTCTTTCTAGTAAATCCGGTAAAGAAATGAAAATGCGCCGATCAAAACGCTTGCTCCTTAATAGCGCTTCATCCATCACTTCCATTTGGTTAGTCGCTCCTATCACCACCACCTCATCGTTTTGCAAAAACCCATCCATTTCGGTTAAAAGCTGGTTGAGCGTGGCCTCTCTTTCATCGCTCCTATGCCCTCCCCTAGCCTTACCCAAAGCGTCAATTTCATCAATAAAAATAATAGAGGGGGCATGCCTTTTAGCATGCATGAAAAGTTCATGCACTTTTTTAGCCCCAGCCCCCACATAAATTTGAGAAAACGCGCTCCCGCTTTCATAAAAAAACGGCACTCTGGCTTCAGTTGCTAAGGCTTTAGCGATCATGGTTTTCCCCACTCCAGGAGGTCCGATTAAAAGCACGCCTTTAGGGAGAAAAATCCCTAAATCCTGGTATTTTTTAGGGTTTTTTAAATAATCTATCACTTCTAATAATTCTTCTTTAACTTCATCCACCCCTGCAATATCTTCAAAACGCACCCCTAGCGCATCGTATCGCTGGAATGCATTTTCTAATTCGTTTTTGTGTGCGCTTTCTAAACTCATTTTAGTATCCAATCGTTTAGGCAAGCGCCAAAAGATCCCAAAAAGCATGCTAGAAATGAAAAAAAGCAACGCTAAAAAGATTTTAGAAACCTTGCTTAAATTTTCTCGTTTTTCTATGGGCATGCTTTCTGGGATTTTATAGGCTCTTAAAAAGGCTTCTTTGTTGGTTTTATAAAGACCCTTGTTAGCATAAAAATAATTTTCATCTTCAATTAGAGTTTGCTTAGGGTGAGATTGGATCACATAAAAAAAGTCCTTACCCGATATGAGCCTAGAAACATCGCTTAAAATTAAAAAAAGAAGCAAGCAAAAAGTAAGGATCAAAAACCCTAACGCCAAAACAAGCGAGCGGTTTTTGATGCGTTTGAAAGGAGCGGTGAGGTTTTCTAAATTTTTAGAAAACGGCATGATTTTCCCTCTCCTTAATTTCATACTCTTTGATTTCTAAAAAACTAGCCCTTAAAGGCTTATCGCTTTTGATTTTAATGGGGTTGAAGAATTGATCTAAGGCTTTAAATTCGCCGTCTTTTTGCGCTTCCACTAAGGCTTTTAGGGGCGTATTGAGCTTGAGCTGCAACAGCCTGAACGCCTTATTTTTATGCAAAATCAAATCTTTAATCGCATTCAAACGCTTTTTAGAATCTTCCAAGCTCACGCTATCAGTCATCAAACTAGAGAGGGTGTCTTTTCGTTTGCTGTAAATAAAAGGGTGGATGTGCGTTAAGGGCAAGCTTTCTAAATTTTTAAACGCTTTTTCAAAAACGCTTCCGCTCTCGCCCGGATGCCCTACAATAAAATCCGTGCCAATAGCAAAATTCTTAGAAGCGATTACCTCTAATAATTCCCTATCGCTTTTGGTGCGGTTTCTTCGGTTCATCCTTTCTAGCATGAAATCATGGCTGTGCTGTAAAGCGATATGCAAATGTTTTTCTAAAAAATCCTCTTCTAAAAGCTCTAAAAATTCATCGTTGATTTGATTAGGCTCTAAGCTCCCAATCCTTATGCGTTTTAATCCAGCAATCTGGCTTAATTTTTTAATCAATCTTGCGATATTGCTTCCTTTATCTTTCCCATAGCTCCCCACATTGGTGCCGGTTAAAACCACTTCTTGAACCCCTTTAGAGCATAAAAGGTTCACTTGCTCTAAAATTTTCCTCTCTTCAAAACTCCTAGCCCTCCCTCTCACGCTTGGGATAATGCAATAATTACAATCAAAATCACAGCCTTCTTGGATCTTGATAAACGCTCTAGTTTTTCCCACAAACTCGCTCACCATCGTGGTGTCTAAGTGCTTGTTTTCTAAATTGTCATCTATAAAAAAACGCTTTTTTTCTTGTAAAAGCACGTTAATCTTTTCTTTATTGTCATGCCCAAAAACGCCCTTTAAAAACCCTTTTTCAAAAAGCTCCTTGCCTTGGGTTTTCACCCCACAGCCAGTAAATAACACTTCCTTATCCAATCGCGCCATTTTTTTAGCGTAACTCCTTACCGCGCTATCGGCCCCATTGGTTACGGTGCAAGAATTGATGATAATAATGTCGGCTTCTTGTTCTTCTAAGGTCGTGCTAAAATCCTTCAAATTCTCGCCCATCACTTGCGTGTCAAAAAGATTCGTCCTGCACCCAAAAGTTTTGAAATAGACTTTTTTCATTTTTGTTCCCTTTTGTTCCCAAAACCATCGCCTAGAAAATCAGCATCCACTTTAAGCAGCTTGCTGGTCGTATAAGCGATATGGATATTTTCTTCTTTCAAAAAAGCTTCAACAATTTCAGCCACAATCTTGCTCCTTAAAGACAGGGTCGCATACGAATTGGTTTGATACCACACCGAGATCTTTATCCCGTTACTTTCAGGCATCAAAAAGCATCGAGGCTTCACGCTCAAACTCCTTAAAGAATACCGGTCGCGCATTTTATTGAGCTGTTTATAGGTAATATCCGTGTATTCTTTAGACAATTCTGTAGCGATGTTGAGCGCAATTTTAGAAGCTTTTTTAAAATCAGAATCAAATGTAATGCAAAAATCCACCCCATCCCAAACCGTTTTCATCCCAAAATGGCTGTAATTAGCGAACATGGTGGTGAAAATATAATTATTAGGCACAAAGATAATTCGGCCCGCTCTCCTGTTGTTCGTGTAAGTGGTAAAGGTTACATCTTCTAAAATCGTAATGTGCAACATAGAAATATCCAACACATCGCCAATAAAAATATCCGTCCCCTTAGCGATACGCACCCTATCGCCCACATGCACGCTCCCTCCAATCAAAATAATAAACCACCCAAGCAAGCTCATGAACAAATCTTTCATCGCAATCGCTAAACCCGCACTCGCAAAGCCTAAAACCGTTACCAAGTAAGTAACATTTTCTAAATAAGAAAAAAGAAAGATCAAAATGATCACGCTCACATTCACGAAGTTAATGGCTTTATTCACGGTATAGACGCGCTCATTATTTTCAATATATTTACTGGAAATAATTTTTAAAATCCAAGCAAACACCACGCTCAAAAGGGCTGCTAAAAACACATAAACCAATTTAAAAAGCTGGTTTTTAACTTGAGATTTGACAATGCTTATAGCTTCATCGCTGTCTTTTTGGAAAATCCCGATCGTGGTTTTTAGAATGTTTTGAGCCCCTTGCAATTCCAAGCGTTTGGCTTGAGTTTGATAAATCTCATCGCTTAGTTTCGTGCTTTTATCCAAAGCGTGCCACTGATTTAAAAGCTGGTGTTTTTGATCTAAAAGCTTTAAAACTTCTTCTAAAGAAGTTTGGTTTTTTTTAAGACTTTCATGCTTTAAATGCATGCTTTTAATGAAAGAAATGCCATCAATGATCGCAATAGGGTTAGCGATATTAGGGATATTGGGGATATTAGGGCGCTCTATCAAGTCCTTAAAAGGATTGGCCCCATAGCTTTCAAACATTTTTTGCTGGGATTCTAAAGCCTTTAAGGTGTGCTCTAAGGTGCTAATCTTTAATAAATCCTTGCTTTTTTTGTTTTTTAAACGCCTTAATTCCTGCCTCACGCTCTCTTTTTCGGTATAAATTTGGTTGTAGATCTTATAGTTTTCAAATTTTTTCAACCACACATTATCGTCTTTGGCGAGTTTTTTATCCACCAAAGCCATTTGTTTTTGTATGGACAATAGCTCTTGGCTTTTATCTTCTGCTTGTAAAAACAAAAAACAAAAGAATAACAATACCCTTAATGCCATTTTTCTAACACCTTTATGATCGTTTCTTTAGGGATATGAGAAGCAACCTCAAACGCTCCAACGCCTTTAGGCAGAATGAATTTGATTGTCTTATCCTCGCTTTTTTTGTCTAAAAACAAGCGTTCGTAAAATTTTTGAAGATCAATGATTTTGTAATGGAATATCAAATCAAATTTTTTCAATAAATCTTCTATGCGTTCGTATTCTTTTAAAGTGAGCATGCCTAAAGAAAGGGCTAAATCATTAGCCATGCGCATGCCAATAGCGATCGCTTCGCCATGCAAAAATCGCTCGTAATCAGTCTCTTTTTCTATCGCATGCCCAAAGGTATGCCCATAGTTCAACCCGGCCCTGATATTTTGCTCTTTTTCATCTTGCATAATAACTTGAGCTTTGATACTGACGCTTTGAAAGATTACTTCTTCTAAACAATCTTTTAAATCCTTTGTTTCCAATCTTTCTACCAAGTTTTTATCAAAACATACCGCCATTTTAATGATTTCAGCAACCCCTGCTTGAAATTCCCTTTTTTCAAGGGTTTTTAAAAAAGACAAATCAATATAAACCGCTTTAGGCTGGTGGAACGATCCGATTAAATTCTTGCCATAAGGCGTATTGATCCCTGTTTTCCCCCCCACGCTCGCATCCACTTGAGCGAGTAAAGTCGTAGGGATATTAATAAAATCAATCCCCCTAAAATAAATACTGCTCGCAAACCCCACCATATCGCTTATCACTCCCCCACCAAGGGCTATCATTAAAGAATGGCGGTTTAATTGCATTTCAAAGGCGTTGTTTAAAATGCGCTCTAATGAATTAAAATTCTTGTATTTTTCTCCGGACTCTATCACGCACACTCTGACTTCTAAGGCTTTCAAGCGCTCTAATAAATATGATAAATGCAACCCGGCCACGATGCTATCGCTAATGATGAGAGCTTTTTGTTTCAATTTTATTTCAGGCAGTTCCCCCAAAAACACTTTATAGCTTTTTTCTTTTAAAGGGATTACAATTTCTTGCATTCTTTCACTCCGCTACAGGGATAAAAATTTGAGGGTTATCGTCGTTTAAAAACGCTAATTTTTCCACTTTAGTGGATAAAAACCACCAAAAGCGCGTGTGTGTGATACACTCTTCAAAAGGCATGAAATGCAAAATGGGATTTCTTAAAGAATTGAGATACATGATAGGATTTCTAATATCGGTTTGAAAAATCTCAATCTTGCGGTTGAGCGCGTTGGCTAAATTTTCATAATGATTGACAATCTCGTTTTTATAGCGCCTGTTAGGGTCAAAATCATAGAGCAACAAGCCCAAATCCATTTGCATAGACACATCAAAGATCACTGAAGACATGTCCTCATTAATATCCAAGCTTTCGTTCAAAACCACCACGCTTTGAGAGGTTTTAGACAAGCCGGAAGCGTTGGTTTTATAAACCGGGGTGGCTGTTTTATACAAGGCTTTTCGGTGTTTTTTAGATAAAAAAAGCTCTCTGCCCACCACGATTAGACCCATTTTTTTCTGGTGGTCTTCATGGAGTTTTTGGATAAAACTTTTCCCATAAAAATCAAAATTCACTTCAATGCTTTCGGTTTCTAGTGCTAAAAATTTATGGTAAAACTTAGGGCTAGTGGGGTGTAAAACCTGGATATAGAGCTTGTAGCTCTTTAAATGTTTGTGCAAAAACAAGGCTTGATACACATCGCGCATCATCGCTTTTCTGCTCTGCAAGCGCATATCAATGTATAAATAAATGCTCTTACCAAAGGGGGCTGGGAACTGCCCCACATTGCTTTTGACCTGGAGATACACCGCGTTTAAAATTTCAGGATTACCCGCCACTAAGAGAATGTCTCGTGGCTGGATAACCAAAGATTTAGTGGAGAGCAACAAAACATCGTTACGATAAAGCCCTACAATCCTGTATTCTTTTTGCCTGATAGAGCCAATATGTCTGTAAGCAAAAATACTCCCAAAAGGCACATCAATCTCCATGATCTCGCCCTTGCCTAACCCAAACTCTCTAGGGGTGCTAGGGATATTAGGCAAACGAGAAATGAATTTATTGGCTAAAACTTCAAATTCATCAATTAAAATAAGCTTTTCATCTTTATTTTCTTCATTATTTTCTAAAGTTTTTTCACCATCTCTTTTCACGCTCAAAACCACGCGCATGCGTTTGAAATGGGTTTGAATGATTTTATGAATGATGCGCTGTTCTTTAAAATCTTGTATGATTAAAAACGCATCGCTCACCTCATCGTTTAACGCTTGCAAAAGCCTGAAACTAGAAGTCGCATCAAAACAATGAAAAGCGAAAGTGCTCGGGTAGTTTTTAGGGATAAGGCTCTCATTTTTGACAACCACTATATAAAAATTATGATTAGAATAATGCCTTAGCACCAAGTCTAAAAAATTTTTTGCTACAATGCCATCTAAAATAAGGGCGATTTTTTTCAATTCAAAACTTCCTAAAAAATGATTACGCCATTATATCCAAGATTAAGGCTTAAACGATGGATTTTCAACTCCAAGCGACTGACAATAATGCGCGAGCTGGTCTTTTAAATTTAGCCCATTCTCAAGTGGCAACGCCTGTTTTTATGCCAGTAGGCACGCAAGGCTGCATCAAATCTTTAGACGCTACCGACATGCAAGACATTTTAGGTGCCAAACTCATTTTAGCCAACACCTATCACATGTATTTAAGACCGGGCGAAAAGATCGTTGAAGAGTTAGGGGGCTTGCATCGCTTCGCTCAATTTCATGGGAGTTTTTTAACCGATAGTGGAGGGTTTCAAGCCTTTAGTTTGAGCGATAATGTCAAATTGCAAGAAGACGGGATTGTTTTTAAATCCCATATTGATGGGAGCAAGCATTTGTTCACGCCCGCTAAAGTTTTGGACATTCAATATTCTTTAAATAGCGATATTATGATGGTTTTAGACGATTTAGTGGGTTTGCCCGCTCCCTTAAAACGCCTTGAAGAATCCATTAAAAGAAGCGCTAAATGGGCGAATCTTAGCCTAGAATACCACAAGCAAAAAAACCGCCCCAACAACAACCTTTTTGCCATTATCCAAGGCGGGACGCATTTGAAAATGCGAAGCCTTAGCGTGGGATTAACGCATAAAGGTTTTGATGGCTACGCTATAGGCGGTTTAGCGGTGGGGGAAAGCGCAGATGAAATGCTAGAAACCATCGCGCACACCGCCCCCTTGCTCCCCAAAGACAAGCCTCGCTACTTAATGGGTGTAGGCACGCCTGAAAATATCCTAGACGCTATCGGTTTGGGGGTGGATATGTTTGATTGCGTGATGCCCACCAGAAACGCCAGAAACGCCACCCTTTTCACGCATTCTGGCAAAATTTCTATCAAAAACGTGCCCTATAAATTGGACAACACCCCTATTGAAGAAAATTGTGCATGTTATGCTTGCAAACGCTACTCTAAAGCCTATTTGCACCATCTCTTTAGGGCTAAAGAACTCACTTACGCTCGTTTGGCCAGCTTGCACAATTTGCATTTTTATTTAGAGCTGGTTAAAAACGCCAGAAACGCCATTTTAGAAAAGCGGTTTTTGAGTTTTAAAAAAGAATTTTTGGAGAAATATAATTCTCGCTCTCATTGAATGATGGAATGCAAAAATACTAAAAAGCGTTTTTTACCATCAATAAAAGTTTTCTTAAAAATAAGGCTTTAGTTTTTAATTTTTGATTAAAACAAAACCCTATCTTTGATAAATCTCAGGGTGGGTGCTTTTAAAACGCCTGTGGAACCAAAAATAACTTTCCGGGTGGTTTCTAATCACCTCTTCGCACAAACTCGCTTGGGCTTGCGTGCATTCTAAAATATCGTTTTCAGCATTATCGGTGATTTGAGAGCGGATACTTTCGTAATAAGTCGCTGTGTAATGCGAATAATCGTCATTAAAATCAATGAATACCGGCTGGATGTCTATATTGTAACGGCGCGATAAAATAGAAGCGATCGTGGTGTGCGTAGCGTCTTTATTAAAGAATTTCACCACCACCCCATCTTTAGGCACGACATTTTGATCCACTAAAATCCCCACCAAGCCATTGCCTTGATTATACATTTTAATGAGTTCTTTCATCGCTCCCACTTTATTGACAAAACGCACCCCAAACGCCTCTCGCCTACTCATAATCATGTGATTGATGGGAGCGAATTTAGTCAAACGCCCCAAGCACCCCCTACCATAGTCCTCATAATATTGCGCTAAAGTCGTGCCTACCGCTTCCCAATAGCCAAAATGCATGCATAAAGTGATCGCTTGGCCTTCCTTGTTTAAAGACTTCCACACATTTTCTTCATTGATGAGCGTGAAACGAGCGTCGTATTCATCTTTAGGGATAAAGATCACTCTAATGGTTTCTAAGATAATGAAAGCAAAATTTTCATAACCCTTTTTAATAATCCTTTTTTTCTCTTCTTCGCTTTTAGAATCTCCAAACACAAAATCCAAATTGGCTTTAGCGTCAAAATAACGGCGCCTATCAAAAGTTTTCATCAGCCACGCCACAGCTTTAATGCACCTTAAAAACCACGAATGGGGCATTTTAGCTAAAACAAACCCTAGAATATTCACTAAAGATTCCACGATAAAAATACTCAAAATGTGCAATTCCGTTTTCAAACCCTTGTCGTCTTGTTTTAATATTTTTTCGTGTATGAGTCGTTCTTTATAAGTCATTCTTTTCCTTTAAAATGTTTAAAACGCATTCTTTAATTTTTTTAGGCTCTATGTTTTGGATAGAAAAATCCTTTTTATGGTAGTTAGCGTTTGAATTACCGGTGAGCGAAATATTGATCGGGCTTTCTAATTTAAAACGCTCCATGGGCGTGTTGCCATAAAGGGTGATGCTAGGCTTTTGCAACGCCCATGCTAAATGCGTGATGCCCGTATCGCCCCCAATAATCAAATCCATTTTAAAGAGCAACGCCTTAACTTCGTTTAAAGTGAGTTTAGGGAGCAATAACGCATCGCACTGGTTTTTTAAGGCGCCATAAAGCGCATTAGCCTTATCTTCATCAGCATGCCATAACAAGCAAATTTGAAAATTTTCTAACGCTAACGCCAGATCTTTAAAACGCTCTATGGGGTAAGTTTTATTGATTTTAGAAGTTTCTAAAACAAAAAGGATTTTTAGCTTGTTTTTATTCAAATTTAACGCATCAATTTTTGGAGAATCTTGGTAAGAAAACACTTTAGCCCTAGAGCTTAAGCCCTCTGAAATTTCTTTTAAAATTTCTTTTTGGGGCAAGTTTAGGGCATGAGAAAGGAGCGTGAAATTGCGCTTTAAAACAGGCTCATTATAAGCGATAGAAACTTTTTGCGAGTAAAAAAACGCACTCAAACCCTCCCTAGCCGAAGCGTAATCAAAGCCGACTTTTTTAGGGGCTTTTAACATTTGAGTGATGAGAGCGGATTTGACTAGGCCTTGCATGTCAATGACTATATCGTATTCATAAGCCCTTAAAGATTTAAAAAGTTTGAAAATCTTCAAAGGGTTAAAGGTTGTAAGTGTGCTTTTTAAAGCGATGGGGTGTAATTTATCAATATAAGGGGAATGCTCTAAAATCGCTCCAAATCTTTCATCCACGAACCATTCTATTTGGGCGTTAGGCAGACACTCTTTAATCACCGCCAAAAACACCGCGCCAACGATAATATCCCCAAGCGCTGAAAGCCTGACAATCGCTATTTTCAAGCAAACTCTATCGTCAAAGGAATGGGCTTAATGAGTTTAGGGAGCATCTCTTTAGCCAAGTAAAGCGTATCGTTAGAATGGATCACAAGCTTGTTTTTTTCTAGCGTGTATTTTAGATGATGGCTGTCTGTCAGGCACAAATTTTCGGCTAAAGAAAGGATAAAACTCAGCCATTGTAAGGTTAAAAGGCTTGGCATCATCGCGCTCATGTGGGCGATAGCGTTGTCTTTAGGGATTTTTTTATGGCTGAATTGCGCCAATAAGCAAATGATCGCTCTATCCTGGTGGCTAAAGCCATAACTCAAAGCGTTTAAAATAAAATACGCGCTGTGCTTGTGGGCCAAATAGACGCTTAAAATCTTACCCATGCTCGCTAATTCCCCCGCAATCTTTAAATGGAAAAGGTATTTTTCATCTATTTTATGCAAAGGCGACAAGGCTTCAAACAATTTCACGCATTCTTTTTTGACCTTTTGGCTGTGCTTTTCATGGGGCAAAAAGCGATCTTTTAAAGAGATGAGAGAGGGGTTGATATTAGGGGGGAATTTATGGTAATGGTTTCGTAATAAATCGCTCAAAAACACGCCTTCTCTCACCCCTACCCCACTAGTGATCATCAAAGAAGTTTTTAAATGCTCCAAAACGACTGATAAAATCAACGCCCCGCTCCTGATACTATCCAAACGCTCTTCATTCACCCCTAAAAGCCGTAATTGATCTTCTTTGAGCATGACGATTTTTTCAATGAACGCTAAATTTTTATGCACATCTATTTCATAACCATGCAAAGAATCAATAGGGTAATCAAAGCGTTTCATGAGTATCTTACTCAACGCCCTAATCGTCCCCCCCACCCCAAAGGCATTTTTGTGCTTAAAGGGCAGTTTAGAGACTTCTTTTTGGATAAAGGCTTTAGCCAATTTGACATCTAAGTCCTTGTCTAAAAACATTTCTTTAATGCGAATCGTGCCAACATCAAGCGAGATTAAGTCCTTAATCTTGCCTTTTTCAATCAATGCGCACTCGGTGCTACCCCCTCCAATATCTATCGTGATCCCTGAATTTTTATGCAACAAATTCGCACACGCGATCCCGCCATAGAGCGCTTCTTTTTGCCCATCAATGATTTTGATTTGCAAACCGCAAGCCTTTTTCACCCTCGCTACAAACTCTAATCTGTTAGGGGCATCGCGCACCGCTGAGGTCGCCACGCACAAGATTTTTTTGCTTTTGTATTTGAGGGCGATTTCTTTAAATTCGCTCAAGGCTTTAACGGCTCTTTGCATGGGGATTTCTTGTAAGATTCCATTAAACGCATAACAACCCTCTGAAATCCTAACCTTAGACTTAGTCTCAAAAAGCAAGTAAAACCCAAACTGGCTCGTCTTTTTAAAGACAGCCAAACGCACTGAATTAGAGCCTATATCAATCACGGTTGTGATTTTAGCCATTGCTAGCCTTTAATCTTGCTCTTTTAAGCTTTCGTATTTGTATTTCAATTCCTCTTTGCTCTCTGCATTGTTAGGATCCGGTAAAATCGCATCTACAGGGCATACGCTCACGCAACGAGGCTCATCATCATACCCATAACACTCTGTGCATCTGTCTGGATCAATATTATAAATGGGATCTCCCTCTTCAATCGCCTCACTAGGGCATTCTTCTCTGCAAGCATCGCACGCAATGCATTCATCATTCACCAATAATGACATGACTAACTCCTTTTAAAAAGTTTGAATACGATTTTTACTCTAAATTAGCTTAAAATTCAATCTAAAAAGACTATTTTTTTTTGATTATAAGAATGGGGGCTATTTTCCAACACGCCTAAAACCCCTAAATCTTTTAAATGGGTGTAGTCTTGTTTGTGGGTTTCTACAAACACGCTCAAACCCAAACGCCAAGCGAATTCTACCATGCCTTTTAGATCTTCTTTTAAAAGCTCTTCATCTAAAATGACCCCATCAGATCCTTGAACAAGCGATTCTAAAAGCTGGTAATGGCTGATGAAAAGATCCTGATGGACTATCAAAGAGCTCGCATGGCGGCGCAATAACCCTAAAACTTCTAAATCAAACACGCTTGGCGCGCCTATTTCGTATAATCCTTTGAAATTGACAATGACGCAATCGGTGTGGGTGTTTTCATTCAAAAGCTTTTCTAAAATCTCATCAGGGGTTACAAAAACACAATCTTTAGTTTGAGGAATGATCCTAGGCAAGTAAGGGTTATACGACAGGCTTTTACCTAGCATTTCATAAGAAAGCATGCCCTCTTTTAAGGCTAAGCTTTTTTGTAAATTTTCTAAAATCCCTATTTCTTGCATTCTTGAATGATCTTATTGTGCTCTTTTAATTCGGGTTCGGCTTGGATAGACTCTTTAGCGATGCTAGAAAAAATTTTTTTAGCCTCCAAACAATTCCCTAATTTGTAATAACCCCATGCTAAAGAATCCAAATAAAGCACTGAGCCAGAATCCAACGCTAAGGCTTTCCTCACAAAATCCATACCCCTTTTAATATCTAAGTCATAATCTATTAAGGAATACCCTAAAAAATTATAAAAGAAAGCGTCTTGCGCGTCTTCTTTGTCTTTAGTTTTAGCGAGGATTTGCTGGCGCTCTTTGGTGGCTTGCTCTAATTTTTGAATGATAGGTAGCATCTCTTGTTTGGTGAGTTTTTTATTTTTCGCGCTCAAACTTTCATAATGATAAATAGCCTCTAACCCTAAGAATTTAGGGTCTTTTTTTTCTTGATAGATCAAAGAAGCTTGTTTGGAAGCTTGAGCGAATTTTTTTTGCGCGGTGTATAGGTCTAACAACAAACGCCTATCAAATGGGAATAATTCTGCGATTTGCTGGGCCTTATCAAACTCCTTTAACAAGATTAATACCCCTATGTAAAATTGGGCGTTTTGAACAATAGGGTTTTTTTCATACAAACGAGCAAAAGTCGTTTTAGCCAAATCAAGCTCGTTAAATTGCGTGAAAGTGTTGAGCGCTTTTTGGCACAATTGCTCTGAGCAACCATACCTGTCTATATGAGATTGCAACAAATCCAAGCCCTCTTTTTTACGATTTTGCAAAAAATAGATCGTAATGAGTTTTTCTAGGCTGTCTTCATCATGCACTTGGTTATAAAACTTATTCAACAACGGGAAAGCCTTATCCAAACGCTTTTGAGTCAAATACAAAGTCCCTAACACATTGTCTGTGGCTATGGTTTTTTCTTCTTTACGGATTTTGTGCAGCAATTCAATCGCCTTATCAATCTGCCCCATTTGCGCATAGCCATCCACTAAAATCTTATTGATAGAAACATCGTTACGATTATTGGTGATTTTTTGATAGAGCATGGCTAAATGCATAGCGGTTTTAATATCCCCTAAACTCGCCGCTGAAATGGCCGCTTCTTTAGCATACACCACCTTATTGGTTTGCTTATAGAGATTCATATAGCCTTTTTGAGCGGCAGCAAAATCCCCTCTATGGAAAGCGTCTGAACTCAATAAAATTTGATGGTCTTCTGAAAGGGTTTCAGCGTTGAGGCAAGAAAACAAGCTCAAAAACAACAAACTCGCTAAAAACCTTTTCTTTATTTGAATATTCATTATTTTATTTCCTTTTTTGTGTAACTAAAGTGAATTTTAGCGCACTTTAGTTTCTTTGGTTTTTTGTGTGATGCCCGGACAGCTCTGGCAAAAAGCCTTTTTTTGCTCTTTAGAGAAAGTTTTCACGCTCTCCCAAAAAGGAAAAGTTTGGCATTGTTTAGGGCGCACACTATAAATCTGGCATTTTTTGGTTTCTAAATCCAAAAACACGCACGCCAAACCCAACTCTTTAGCGTCTTTTTCTAATAAAGAGAACTTATACCCTACCTTTTTAACGTATTTTTGACTGAATTCTTCTAATTCCAATTTTAAAAAAGCGCTAATTTGTTGCATTTCTTGGATATTCAAAAAAATATACCCGCTTTCCCCCACGCAACACTTTGCCCCACAACTCTCGCATGCCTTAGGATTAAAACTAAAATCAAAATCTTGCATTAAACTACCCCTATCCTATTGGAGATCAATACTCACGCTAAATTGCACCAACAGCCCTTCATCATCTTTAGAAATTTTTAAGGGCAATTGGCTTTGAGCGCTCGGTAAATATTTGTTGATTAAGGTGAAAAAAAGATAGGTTTTTTCCAATTCGCTCGCTCTGGCCATGATGAAAAATTGGGTTTTTTGAAGAGGGTTTTGAGAGAGCAAGGGTTTGATTTTATAAGCATCAAAACATTTTTTTAAAATCTTTTCTAAGATCCGCCTGGACTCTTCATCATTAAAAATCTTTAATAAGGATTCGCTGGTTTCTTTTTGATTGCGATAGTTCGCTAGGGCTGTTTCAAAATGCCTTTGCGCGTATTCTAAAACGCTTTTTTTACGATTTTCTTCTAAAAGGATTTTTTTTAATTCCAGCATGCTAGGCCATAGAAAATACTCGGTATTGAGCCAACCCAATAAGGAAAAAACCCCTAAAAAAATAAGGTTTTTGATGATAAAACCCACATCGCCTGATTGCTCTCTGTCTAAGTGTGAAAAATGCAATGGCTTCATTTAATAGACTCCGGATTTTTTATCAGTAAGGAATTAGAAAAGTTGGTGGAGACAAAATTAAACCACCCATCGCTTAAAGGGAAAAATTCCGCCCTAGAATAATCAAACATGGGGTTTAATTTGTTTTGAAACAAAAAATAAAAGGCTTCTTTAGAAGGGGTTTTACCACTAACCACCACGCTTTGCTGGTCTATTTCAATGCTATTAATAGTGATGGAGTCCGGCACAATATTCAAAAGCCCTTGCAAAACATCTCGTATATCATCATTGTAATTCAAACGCTTTTTGGCTTCTTTAATGAGTTTTAAGGTTTCATCAGTCTTAACCTGCAAGCGGCTGATTTCATGGCGGTAGAGCCTTTCTTGGATCGTCAAACTGGACGCGTTGTCTTGAGTGCTTTTAATAGCGTTGTGCATAAACCACACTAACCCCCCTATTACCACAAAAGATAAAAAAATGTAAAAAACCCAAATTTTAGAAAGCTTGCTGATAAGGTATTTCGCTCTTGGCTCAATATAGCTAAAACGCATACTTTTCATTCTCCATGCGCGCTAAAATATTCAAGTGCTCCACTAAAGAAAAATCAAGCCTATCCACTTCTATCATCAAAGTTTCTTGCAAATGCATTAACGCTTTGTGGTGGATTTGACAGCTGTCTAAAACAACCACTTTTTCTACAAAGTCTATCTCTCTAGAATGATAGACGCTGTGCAATCCCTCTTGCAAAACATCTGCAATTAAGGGGATATTCGTCATGCCTTCAATCAAACTATAAGCGTTCTCATTTTTTTCGCTATTATCCTTACTGCTGTCTAGGCCTATCGCTTCTTCAAGGCTGTCAATATCTTCTTGGATTTCACTCAAAAACAAATTCACAGCCTCATTATCCATTTCCATAGAATCCTCTTCCTTGCTCTCTATAAACTCTTCAGGTTGTTCTTCTAAAAACACGGATTTGGCTAAAAAAATCTCTTTTTTATCCGCAATCAAAAAATAAAATCTTGAACGCTCCAAAAGCAAATACAACAACGGCTTATTTTCTAAATGATCGCGCACAAAATCATAAATAAGGCTAAAAGGCGAAAACAAAAAATCCACATCCTGGATTTTAAAACGCTTGAAATCCTTTAAAAAATCCTTAGATTCCACATAAACGCAATACTTTTGATTGACTTCACAAGCATGATAATCTTGATTTTCTTGTTTGATTTGTTCAAACGCCTGTTTTTCGCATAAAACCTCTTTAGCCTTACTCATCGCGCTAAAATAAGTGTAGGGGTATTTTTGGCTATAACTTCTGGCGATTTTTAAGGCTTGAATAGGGACTTCACCATTTTTAGTCTCCACTTTAGTCTCAAAAGTTTTAAAAAATTTCTCTTTAATGCGATCGTTTTTGATCCTTATGACTTGAGTGGATAAAAGATTGTGATCCACATTAAAAGAGATATACACTTGAGAGCAAAACCTCTCCTTAAACGCTTTTTTTAACCCCTTAAGCACCCAAACCCCTTTGAGGTTCTTCAAACCCAACAGAATCCATGCGCGTCTTTAAATATTCTTTAGCCCTTGAAAGTTCCCATTCTTTAGGGATGATTACCGATTCTAGCATGTAATAATACACTTCGCTAAAAGGCTTAGGGATTTCAAATTGATCCCAAGTGTTCAACCGCCATGCGTTTTTACAAACCACCCGACAAGCGCTAATCCCCACGCCTGATTTTTGAGCTAAAGCGATCACCCCATCCGCTATGCTGTGTCGTGGGCCTTTGGGGCCATCAGGAGTGATAGCGACATCGCAACCTTCTTTCAATCGTTTAAGCCCTTCTATCAAAACCTTAACCCCCCCTTTTTTGCTAGAGCCTCTAATGTTTTTAAAACCAAAGCTTTCAAACAAACCCGCCGCAATAGAGCCGTCAAAATGCTGGCTTGCGATCACATAAACAGAAGGTTTTTCAAGCCTTAAATACGCAAATCCGATCATGCCAAGCTCCCCATGCCAACAGCTTACAATAAAGGGTTTTTCTTTTAAATTTTGAGCTAAAAAATAGCGGTTTTTACAAGTTTTATGCAACAACCAAAGGACTCCAAACGCCAAACGAGGGACAACCTTTAAAACGATATTTTTCCTGAAAAATTTTAAGCTCAATTCTCGCCTTTAAACCCGCTCTTCATTGGTTATTTTGATTAGTTGCCTTTAATGGCCGCTATCAAGCGCCCTTTGGAATGAGAAACAATCTCCACTTTTACAAGCTCACCCGGGTTTCTTTTTTCTTTACAAGTTACTTCAATGAATTTCCCCGTATCGCTACGCCCCTCAAAACCCACGATTTGATTATTAATTTCACGCCTATTTTCCACCAACACCACATGCGTTTTACCCACTTCCAACTTGGCTTTTTCTTCTAAAATTTCTTTGTGCCTGTTTTGCAACCTCTCTAACCTTGAAGATGAAACCTCTAATGGTACTCTTTCTTTCCAAGCTCCCGCTTCAGTGAAAGGGCGTGGGGAATAAATGAAACTATAGAGCGTGTCAAAGCGCACTTTTTCTAACACTTCCATCGTGTCTTCAAAATCCTTATCGCTCTCATTAGGAAAGCCTACGATAATATCCGTGCTAATGCCCACTTCAGGCACTAAAGCTTTTAACCTCTCCACCCGATTTAAAAACCACTCTTTACTATAACCCCTTCGCATCATCTTTAACACCGCGCTAGATCCGCTCTGTAAGGGCATGTGGATACTCTTGCACACTTTAGGGTTTTTGGCAAAGTGCTCTAAAAATCCATCGTTCATGTGCAAGGGGTGAGGCGAAGTGAATCGTATCCTTTCAATGCCTTGGATTTCACTCAATTTATCCAACAAATCGCTAAAATCCACTTTCGCATGCTCGCTGCTGAAACGCGCGCCGTAATTATTCACATTCTGCCCTAAAAGCATGAGCTCTTTAGTGCCGTTATTCGCTAATTTCTCAGCTTCTTTTAAAATCAAATCCATAGGGATAGAAATTTCTTTCCCCCTAGTGTGCGGGACAATGCAATAAGCGCATTTCTTATCGCAACCTATAGAGATATTTAGTAACGATCTGATTTGAGCCTTTTTTTCAAAAAATTCAAACGCATACGCGCTTTCATCATAATCAATTGCCACTTCAACCGCTTTTTCTTTATGGATCACTTGAGAGATTTTAGACACATTCCTAGCCCCTAACACAAAGCTCACGCTCGGGGCTTTTTTCAAAATATCCGCTCCCATGTGGCTTGCGGTGCACCCACAAACCCCAATTTTGGCGTTGGGTTTTTTGATTTTAGCGAATTGACCGATTTCTGAAAACAATTTCCGTTCAGGCTTTTCGCGCACGCTGCAAGTGTTGATTAAAATCAAATCCGCTGTTTTAGGGTCGCTAGTCTCTTTATAATCCAGTTTGGATAGTTCGCTTAGTAGATGCTCGCTATCCCTAGAATTCATGGCACAACCCATGGTTTCAATATAAACTTTCAATACAAGCCTTTAAATAATGTGCAATTCATAAAGAAAATCTTTTTCATCAGTGCTGACCCTCACCTCATCTAAATAAGCCGTATGGCCTTTTTCTTTGAAAAAATCCACCGCTTTGAGCATGTCTTTGTGGGCGTTTGTGGGGGCAAAATAGAAAATAGAACGCTTGTCTTCACTAAATTTGCGATACAAATCCTCTAATTCCACGCTCTTAGCGTCTGATTTTCTCGTATTCTTAGCTAAAACTAATTTCATTGACTCTTTCCTTAATTGATTTGGATTTCTCATTTTAACGCATTCTGTCTTTAAAACAAATTAGATCACCCTTTTCCCCCCTAAAAACAAGCGCTCCACTTCTTTAGCATGCAATAAAAATTGCAAGATCGCTTGCTCTTTAGTGAATTTTTCATTAAAACCAAACACGCTCAAATCCGCCCTTTTGTTGGCTTCTATCTCGCCATTATTCAAAGCTAAAGCTTTAGCCCCATGCCTAGTCGCCCCTAAAAGGGCTATTTTAGCTAATTCTAATAACGGCATGTTATGGGTGAGCAAGAACGCCCTTAATTCGTCTAAAAGACTCAAAGAAATGTTAGAACTCAAGCCATCAGTGGCCACGCTCACGCTCAAACCGGCTTCTTTAGCTCTCTCTAAATCCAACGCTTTCCCGCTCAATAGGCGGTTAGAAAAGGGGCATGTGATTAAAAAAGCGTTTTTGACTTGAGATTTAATCCTTTTTAACGCTTCTAAAGAAGCGAACTGGTTATGCACGAATAAAGTGTGCGTGTCTTTAAACATGTCAATGTAATCGTTCGCGCCTTTATAGAGCGATTTGAAATGAGACTCCTTTAAAAAATGCTGGTAAAAATTTTCAAACCACCCTTTAGATTTTTCCACCCATTCTAATTCTTCAAGCGATTCTAAAAAATGCGTAGAAAGCAGGCTTTGTGAATCTTTGGCCAATTGGATGACGCTCAAAGCCATGTCTTTTTGGACCGAATAAGGGGCATGCACAGCGAGAGCGGCTTTAAGCTTTGCATCTTCTAAATCTTTTAACTCTTTAAATTTGGCCTCAAACGCCTTTAATTTTTCTAAAGAATAGCTGCTCCCTAAAAACTCTAAAAACACGACAGCATTCAAGGGGCTTTCTTTCAATAAATTAACTTCTATCAGGTGGTTAGAAATCGCTCCCACACTCCCTACCCCGCTTTTTAATTGCGCAGCGATAGCGTTTTGAATAGCCCCTTGGCAATTTTCTAAAATCGCCCCCCCATTGTTTAACACGCTCCCTAACCAGCCAGAAAAACTCCCGTAATCAAAACTCGCCTTGTTGTTGGAAAATTCAAAATGGGTGTGCGCGTTGATAAAAGCGGGCAACAGAACGGAATTTTCAAAAAACTGCGCCTTTAAGTGGGGGTATTTAAGCGTTAAACTTTGATAATCGCCTATTTCAACAATCTTTTCATCAAAGACCACGCCATAATCTTCTAACACTTCGCATTTTTCATTACACAAAAAAACTAAAGACGCTCCTATGATTTCTTGCATGCATTCTCCTTAATAAATGTGGTTTGCCCTTTTAAGATCATTCTTTGCACTTCACCATACAATTCCAAACCATAAAAGGGCGAATTTTGATTACTCACTCTTGTTTGAGCGTTTAAATCTACAATCATCAGATTGGCTAATTGGTTTTCTTTAACCTCGCCTGCATTGAGTTTTAAAAACTTCGCTTGATTGATCGCCATGACTTTAATGAGCTGTTGGAAACTGATAACCTTTTTTTGAACTAAAAAAGTGTAAGCCACGCTAAAAGCGTCCTCTATGCTCTCGCACCCAAACGCGCTTTCTTCAAAAAGCTCTGCGTTAGAATTTTTAAAAGCATGAAGGCTTGTGAGCATGGCGATTTCGTTATTTTTTAGGGCTTCTTTTAGAGCGTTTTGACCTTCCTTATCCCTTAAAGGAGGGGCGATTTTAAATCTGAGCTCATAATCTTCATACACGCTCTCATCTAAGATTAAATGGCTTAAGGGCGTTTGGGCTTGCAAACGCGCTCCTAAATTGTTAAAGGCTTTGATGAGTTTGAGCGTGGCGGTGCTACTCACTTTATCCAAAAGCATAGGGATTTGTAACGCTCTAGAAACTTCCATAAAACGCACCAAGCGCGTGTTTTCAAACGCATTTTCTACAAAATTCTGCCCCAATTCATAGGCTAATGCCCCACTATTTAGGGTTTCAAAAGAATTTTCTAAAGAGATTAAAAGAGGCAAGTTGTAGGATTTGGCGTAATGACTGATGAGTTCTAAAAAAGCGTCAGATTGCGCAATTAAAATTTCCCCCCCTTTATTTTTAAGCGTAGCGATGTCGGCTAGTTGGTTGTTTTTAACCGCCATAATATTTTTAATGCCGCTTTGATCGCAATTAAAAACATTGAGTAACCCTACCCCCCCTTTAAAAGCCTTTTGTTTTAAATTTTCATAACCCTCCAAACCAGTAACGCTCAAATCAATGAAGCTTGGCAGCACGAATAAATCCGTGCACTCAACCACTTCTTCACTTTTGGTAGGGCTTAAGTTTTCTTTAATCTCTATAATGAGAGAATCTTTTAAGCGGATATCCGCTTTTTTTAAGATCTCATCATCATAAAACGAAGCGTTTTTTAACAGCATCAAACCCTCCTAATTTTGCAAGAAATTCGTCAGGCTTTCTAAAGAGTTTGTCATGATCAATATCCCCATTAAAATAAGCACCAACCCTGAAATAATTTCAATCGCGCGGTTGTATTTCTTTAAGGATTTTAAAAACAAAAGCGCTCTTTCTAGCATTAAAGCCACCAATAAAAAAGGGATCGCCAAGCCCATTACAAACACCACCATAAGCATTAAACCATAAGCGTCCTTACTCGCGCTCATGATCACTATAGAAGTGAATATCGGCCCGATGCATGGCGTCCAGCCCAAAGCGAAACTCATGCCCAAAAGAAAGGGGTAAAAGCGCTGCATGCTATTAGATTTGCTCGCCAAACCAACGCTTTGGGTTTTATACAAAAACGAAAAACGAAACACGCCTAAAAAATGCAAACCAAAAAGGATCACAATCCCCCCGGCGATATAATTCACCCAAGAAAACGAAAAGCTATGGATAAGCTTGGCCATAGACATGCCCACGCCCAAAAACACGAGCGAAAACCCCACCACAAACATCAAGGATTTTAAAAAAACCGAAACCCTTTTAGCCTTGCCATCTTTAATATCCTCTAAAGAAATTTGAGAAATATAAGACATATACGCCGGGATTAAAGGCAACACGCAAGGGCTTAAAAAAGTTAAAATCCCAGCTAAAAGCGAAGTTAAAAGAGGCGCTGTGTCAAAGAGATTAACAAGCGTGTTATCAAACATCATTCAATCCTTTTTTAAAAATAACCATTTCTTATCTTTTTTAGAATAACCAAACCTCACTTAATCTTAGACACAATTTCGTTATTTTCTACCACAAACGCCACGCTGTCATTTTCTTTAATTTTATCCTCTAAGATGAGTTCAGCGAGCTTGTCTTCTACCATTTCATAGAGTGCACGCTTTAAGGGTCTAGCGCCATAAAATCTGTCAAATCCCGCTTCAGCGATCAATTCTTTTGCCTCTTCGTCTAGGGTTATATTAATGCCTCTTTCAAGCGCTTTTTTTTGAATGTTTTCAAAGAGAATCCCCACGATATTAGCGACGGCATGGCTATCTAGGGCGTTAAAGGAGATGATTTCATCTAAGCGGTTTAAAAATTCTGGCTTGAAGAATTGCCTCAAACTCTCTTTAATCGCTTTTTGTTTATCGGCTTCACTCAAATTTTCTTCTAAAAGCGCGCCGCTAGCCACATTGCTGGTTAAAATCAAAATCGTGTTTTTGAAATCCACCCTCACGCCCTTACTATCGGTTAAATGCCCTTCATCTAAAACCTGCAACAAGAGGTTAAACACATCCGGATGGGCTTTTTCCACTTCATCTAACAGCACCACGCTATAGGGTTTTCTGCGCACCGCTTCGGTCAATTGCCCGCCTTCTTCATAGCCCACATACCCAGGAGCAGCCCCAATAAGACGGCTTATGGCATGTTTTTCCATGTATTCGCTCATGTCAATTCTTATAAGATTTTTATCGCTATCAAACAAGAATTGCGCCAAAGCTTTAGCGCTCTCGGTTTTACCCACACCCGTTGGCCCTAAAAAGAGAAAGCTCCCTATGGGTTTATTGCTATCGCTAAGCCCGGCCTTATTCCTTTTAATCGCTTTAGCGATCGCTTTGATTGCTTTTTCTTGCCCCACCACTCTTTTTTGCAATTCGCTTTCAATGTTTAAAACCCTATTTTTTTCGCTTTGGAGCATTTTTTGGACCGGGATATGCGTCCATTGGCTCACGATCTCAGCGATGTTGTTTTCGGTTAAAGCGTTTTGCAACAACGCCCCGTTTTGTTGCATCGCTTCCCATTTACGCTGCAATTCTTCTTCTTTCTTTTTGTTTTCAGGGATTTTAGAATATTCAATTTCGCCCGCTTGCTGGTAATCCCCATTGCGCTTAAACCTCTCAGCCTCTTTTTTCAAGCTTTCCATTTCCATTTTCAAGCGTGAAATTTCTTTGAACACTTCTTTTTCGTTTTCAAATTGCGCTTCTAATTGGATTTTTTCTTCTTTCAAATCGCTCAATTCTTTAAGGATTTCTTGCATGCGTTTGGCATTGCTCTCTTTTTTTTCCATTTCAAGGGCTTGTTTTTCCATTTCCAGTCTTTGAATGGAGCGCTTCACGCTAGAGAGTTTGGCCGGCTCTGATTCCATTTGCATTTTTAATTGAGCCGCCCCCTCATCAATCAAATCAATCGCTTTATCGGGTAAAAACCTATCGGTGATATAACGGCTAGAGAGTTTAGCGCTCGCTATGAGCGCGGAGTCATTGATGGTGATATTATGGTGCGTTTCTAAAGTTTCTTTCAACCCCCTTAAAATCTGTAAAGCTTCATTGATGCTAGGCTCATTGAGTAAAATGGGTTGGAAACGCCTTTGTAGCGCCATGTCTTTTTCAAAATACTTGCGGTATTCTTTTAGAGTGGTCGCTCCAATCGTGTGCAATTCCCCCCTAGCGAGCGCGGGTTTTAAAATATTAGCCGCATCCATGCCCCCCTCACTAGCCCCAGCCCCTACAATCGTGTGGATTTCATCAATGAATAAAATCACATTCGCGCTTTTTTTAACTTCTTCAATCACCTTCTTTAGGCGCTCTTCAAACTCGCCTCTGTATTTCGCCCCAGCCACCAACAAGCTTAAATCTAAAGCGATGACTCGTTTGTTTAAAAGCGTTTTAGGCACTTCCTTATTCACAATGCGTTGGGCTAACCCTTCCACAACCGCCGTTTTCCCCACTCCAGGCTCACCTAATAAAATAGGGTTATTTTTTGTTTTTCTTATCAAAATTTGCATCATGCGAATGATTTCTTCATCTCTTCCAATCACCGGATCCAGCTTATTTTCTAGGGCTTTTTGCGTCAAATCAATGCCAAATTTTTCTAAACTTTCCAAATTGGAATCATCGTTTTTACCTTGAATAGTCGCGCCTTTTCTTAAAGATTCTAAAGTTTTTTGCAATTCCTTAGTGTCTAAATAAGGCTTTAAAACGCTTTCAAAAAGGCTCATATTCGCCAAAAGATACACATCGGTAGCGATGAAAGAATCGCCCCTTTTAGCCATCAAGCCTTGAGCGTTTTCTAAACTTTGGATTAAAGCTTGGCTTAATTGGATATTTTGCTTGCTGATTTGTGAGACTTTAGCGAACTTATGCAACTCGCTTTGAACGCTAAGTTTTAAAGCTTCAATATCCACAGGCATTTTTTGTAAGGCTTGAATGAGAATGCCTTGGGAGTTATTAAGCATGGCAAAAAGCATGTGCAAGGGCGTTACTTCAGCGTTTTTGTGGTGTAAGGCTAGAGCGAGCGCGCTGTCTAAAGTCTCATGCAATTGGTCAGTCATTTTTTCAAATAAATTCATTATCAATCCTTTTTGAGTTTTAAAATCTTTACTATTTTACACTATTTTAACCCTCAAAGGTTCTTAAAACGCTCACACTAATGACAAACTCTCCAAAATACGCTTTTTAGACAATTCGCAATATTCTTTTTCAATCTCTAAACCCACGCTAAAACGCCCTAAAGCGTTCGCCTCTAAAATAGTCGTGCCAGATCCGCTAAAAGGATCAAAAATCGTGTCTTCCAAAAAAGAAAACAATTGGATGCAACGCCTGGGTAATTCCCTTGGGAATGGGGCTGGGTGTTTTAAACGTTTTTTAGACTCTCCGCTAAAACTCCATAGCCCGTTCGTGTAGAGCAAAAATTCCTCTTTGCTTATCGTAGAAGTTTGTTTTTTTCGTTTGTATTCGTTTTTATAAAAAACAACGATCAACTCCACAGGAGCGATCGCATAAGGCGCGCTAGCTTGCAGCCAACTCCCCCAAGCGGTGCGTCTTGAAATATTGCTTTCATTCCAAATGATCGTATTTTGATATTTCCAACCGCATTCTTTAGCCACTATAGTAATATCAGCCCCCAAACTTTGCTTGCCATGTTTATTCGTATCCAAAGGGACATTCAAACACAACCTCGCCTGTTCCTTACCCCAAAAATAACAATTTTTAAGCCAATTTTTACACCAATTCAAATAATCATCATAAGCCCTAAAATCATTACTCCCCTGATATTCAATACTCAAATTATAGGGCGGTGAAGTAACGCACAAATCATAAAAACCTTTTTCAAAAGTCTCTAAAACGCTCGCATCGCCATGGTATAAATCCAACTTCTCCAAACTGAAATAAGGTTTCATAAAAGCCTTTTTAAATCTTCTAATAAATTCTCTATGCCCTTGATTTTAGGGCTTTGATCAAAATGGCTTTTGGCTAAATAAAGGCCGTCTAATTCATGTTCCATGACGATCCTGGCTTTTTTAGGCTTATCTTTAAAACTGATTTCATCATCATTATCCGGTGTTATCATGAAAACTTTAATGTGAGAAGTTATAGGCGATTGCAAAAGCTTTAATTTCCAATAAGGCGTCTCTGTAAAACGCTCTCTAAACGAATTTTTACCGATAAAATCGCTAGGATTTTGACATTATCCTTGTTGGTTTGATAAAGAATAATATCTGGCAAAACGCTATACTCTCCAAAATGCACCAATAAAGCCCGTTTGACTTTATCTAATTCGCCATTAATGTGCTTAGCCCTTAAGATTTTATCGTTCGTCATTTTGACATTGTTTTTAATACAGAAATCTTTTAATAAAAGTTCTATGATTTTTTCTAACGCTCTTCCAACCGCACTGACAAAGCCTTGTCTGGCCAAAATACTGGCTTCTTCCTTGCTTTTATTTTGCTTGATATAATCGTTCATTTTATCGTTTAAAAAGCGTTCTTTTTCTTGCACATAAAAAACCTGTAAAAACTTGTAAGGCTCAGGTTGTCCTCTCATGAAATCTTTAAAACGCTCTAAAATAACATCGGCTAAACCCAATCCAAACACCTTTAATCCATAGAAATCCATCAAATTATAATACAAAACTTTTTTATAATGGCTCGCATTTAAAACAAACTTATGATAAATAATGAAATGCAAATTTTAGATATTCTGCTTAAAAGTATTGCTAATGAATCATATATTTTCACTAAAATAATATTGAAAGAATTTAATCAAAGGGCTACTAGATATGCGATTTTTAAATCAATCTTTGGGATTTTTTAATAAAGGGCACTTTGAACCCATTGACAGAAACTTCATTACAGAAAGCTATCAAGCACTAAAGCCGATTGAAGAAATTCAAAATAAATACAATAAACATGACAACGATTCATTTTTGAATGAATTGAGAGACAGTATGGTGGCTTTATATTTAGATTATGAGCTCATCAATACCCAAAAGCATGGCCTTGATGCTAAAAGAAGTTCAAGCGATGAATTTTTAGAAATCAAACAAGTATCTTTTCAAAGTAAAACTTGGAGCGCGACTTTTAATGACACCACTTTAGAAAAAGCCAAAGTTTTTTGCGATATTAAAACGACTTTAGCCGTGGGCGTTTGGAATAATATTTCTAATCTTTTATTTATTGTTTATGGGAAGCACCCTGAAATGGGCTTGTATTTAGAACAAAAAGTAAAAGAGTGTCATAATGAGAGCAGGCGTTCAACTCAAACGATAGGAATTAGTAAATTAATCAAAGAATTTGGTTTTAAAATAAAACCCATTGATTCAAAAGAACAAGAGCTTATCAATCTTTTTAATCTTAAATTTGGTCGTTTTTCTTGGGAAAACCATCTTGCATAAAGTTTTTATCATGGAAGCTTTGGAGTGTTTGAAAAGGATAGAAAAAGAAAGCATCCAAACCATCTATATAGACCCCCCTTATAACACTAAGAGTTCTAACTTTGAATATGAAGACGCTCATGCTGACTATGAAAAATGGATCAAAGAACATTTGATTTTAGCGAAGGCTGTGTTAAAACAAAGCGGTTGTATTTTTATTTCTATAGATGATAATAAAATGGCTGAAGTTAAAATCATTGCCAATGAGATTTTTGGAACGCGCAATTTTTTAGGCACTTTTATCACTAAACAAGCCACAAGGTCTAACGCTAAACACATCAATATTACCCATGAGTATGTTTTAAGCTACGCCAAAAATAAAGCGTTCGCTCCTGGTTTTAAAATCTTACGAACGCTTTTGCCCATTTATGCTAAACCATTGAAAGATTTAATGCGAACGATTAAGAATGTTTTTAAACAAAAAGGACAAGCTCAAGCCCAACTTATCTTAAAAGAACAAATCAAAGAATTATCCCAAAAAGAACATTTTAATTTTTTAAAAAATTATAATTTAGTGGATGAAAAAGGTGAGATTTATTTCGCTAAAGATTTATCCACGCCTTCAAACCCACGCAGTGTAGCGATAGAAGAAATCAATCTTTTTTTAGAACCCTTAAAAAGCAGAGGGTGGAGCAGCGATGAAAAGCTTAAGGATTTATATTATCAAAATAGACTTATTTTTAAGAATAATCGCCCTTATGAAAAATATTACCTAAAAGAATCACAAGATAATTGTTTGAGCGTGTTAGATTTTTATAGCCGACAAGGCACAAAAGATTTAGAAAAATTAGGCTTAAAAGGGCTTTTTAAGACGCCAAAACCTGTAGCATTGATTAAATATTTATTATTATGCTCCACCCCTAAAGATTCTATTATTTTAGATTTTTTTGCAGGCAGTGGGACAACAGCGCAAGCGGTTATAGAAGTTAATAAGGATTATTATTTGAATTGGTCTTTTTATTTGTGCCAAAAAGAAGAAAAAATTAAAAATAACCCGCAAGCTGTTAGCATTTTAAAAAACAAGGGGTACCAAAACACGATTCCAAACATCATGCTATTGCGTTTAGAAAAGATCATCAAAAGCCATGAATACGAAATTTTAAGATAAAACAAATAGCGTTTTAAATATTATTTTTCAAACCCCTACACCCTATCCACGCTCAAAATTTCAGCGCTCGCTCTGGCTTTTTCATTATTTAATTCAATTTTATCGCCCCTTTTTAATGCCTCTAATTCTACCGCTTGATGGTTTTTGCTCACCAACACCCCGAATTGGGGTAATTTCAAATTGGCATGAGCGAGTTTAAGGGCGTTTTCTAGCCTGTTCAATCGCTCTGTTTTAGTTTGTAAAAAAGAGCTTGTCAATGCTTGAATAGAGATTTTTTCTAAAAGCGTTTTTTTAAAGCGTAAAAATTCTAAGGTTTTATTTTCTAAAGCGATTGTTAGTTTCTCTAGCTTTAAAGCGTTTAAATGGTGCTTGTTTTCAAAACTCAATCGTTTTAAAAAATCCGCTAAATGCTCTAAATGCGCCTTTTTTTGATGGAGCAAAATTTTAAACGAGCGGTGCAATTTCACATTAAACCCATCAAGTTTTTGCAACCATTCATCGCTGCTAGGGAGTAAGATTTCCATCGCGTTTGAAGGCGTAGAAGCCCTTAAATCCGCCACTAAATCGCTCAATAAAAAATCGCTCTCATGCCCGATAGCTGATATGCTGAAAGTTTTAGCCAAATGCAGTGCATCAGCGATTTTCTCATCATTGAAAGAATACAAATCCTCCATGCTCCCCCCACCCCTAGCCATTACAATCGCATCAAAAGCGTTTTTTGTGCCATGAAAGCTATCCGCATAAGCGATGCTCTCCACCACGCTTTGAACGCAGCCCTCCCCTTGCATTAACGCATTGATGCAAACCAATTCGCACATCGGCCATCGTTTGGAAGCGATCTTTTGCATGTCCGCCCAAGCGGCTGAATTTTGAGAAGTGATGACTGCCACTCGTTTAGGAAAATGCGGTTTGGGTAATTTATTTTCTTTATCAAAATAGCCTTTAAGGCGTAATTTTTCTTTCAATTGCTCTAAAGCTAGGGTTAATGAACCTATATCTTTAGGCTCTATTTCAAAGCAATTGATTTGATAATCCCCCCTTGGAGCATACACGCTAACACCCCCAAAAACAACCACTTCCTGCCCTTCTTTTAAAGCGAATTTAAGCCTGTTAGCGTTCCCTTTAAACAGCACGCATTTAATAACCGACTGGCTGTCTTTGAGCGAAAAATACGCATGGCCGCTCACCTTATGGATAGTCAAATTACTCACTTCCCCTTGAACCCTAACTTGCAAAAAAGTCGCTTCTAAAAGGGCTTTGATTTGCGCATTGATTTCGCTCACGCTCAATACATGCATCAACTCCCCCTTTTATAGCAAACGAGTGATGTCATTGAAAAGCCCTAAAAACATGATAAAAACCAAAAACCCCACCCCCGCTAGCCACAACGCATTTTGTATGGGCGTTGGCAAAGCGATATGAAAAATATTTTTAAAAACGACCCCTAGCATTTGCGCCCCATCTAAGGCTGGAATGGGTAGTAAATTTAAAATCCCTAGATTGATAGACAAAAACGCCCCAAACAGCAAAAGCATGCTCACGCTATTGGCATGGCTTAACGCTCCCACAATGCCTATTACCCCACTCAATTCCTTAACTGAAGCGCTCCCCATAATCAAACGCCTTAAAGAATCCCCAATCAAAACAACGCCCTCTTTAAACCGACTCAAGGCCTGCTTGAACGCCTGAATTAAGGAATAAGAGACAACGCCTGTTTTTTGCATGTCCGGCTTGATACCTATCGCTTTATACCGGATCATTTCATTAGGATCGTTAGAATCGCTTATTATCGCTACGATTTTGGGGGTCAGCCGTTTTTCTAAAATCTGATGGTTTCGCTCTATTTCTAAAACCAACTCGCCTCTAGCACGCGCCACTACGCTTCTAATCTCTCTAAAACTCGCTATTTTTTTGTGGTTGATAGAAAGGATTTTATCCCCTTTTAACAGCCCAGCTTCTAGCGCGTTACTCTCTAAATCGCCAATGATGGGCAGTAAGACTTTTTCCCCGCTCAATGCCAGAAAAAAATACACTAAAATCGCAAAAAGAAAATTAAAAAACGCCCCCCCAAACAATATCCATAGCTTTTGGAAAGGGCTTTTTTGTGCGTAGCTGTCATTCGCTTGATGGGTTTCATTCGTTTTATTTTCTTCTTTATCCATGCCCTTTAATTTCACATAGCCCCCAAGCGGGATCAAAGACAAAGCGAATTGCGTGCCAAAAAGCTTAAAAAAACAGAGTTTTTTACCAAAACCAATGCTAAAGACTTCTGCCTTCACCCCACAAATCCTAGCGATAGTGAAATGCCCTAATTCATGGACAAAGATTAAAAACGCCAGCATTAAAACCGCTACAATGAACATCATACCCCTGCAGGCTCTTTGGTGTTAGAATCTTTTATCATCGGCTCTTTCGGCTCTTTTAAAGGCGTGGGCGCTATAGGAGGCATGGGTGGTATGGTTTTTTGGCTTTCTTTATTTTCTTTTGGGGGTTTTTGCCACAACTCTGTCAAAGCCGCCGCTTTTTTAGGATCCATTTTGGCTAAAATTTTACCGAGTTCTTGGGGTTTTAGCGCCATTAAAATTTCTAAGGCGTTTTGAGTGGGTAAATTTTCTAAAATCAAGGCGGACTTAGAATCTTTCATTTTAGAATAAGTCTCGCCAATCTTGCTGTCTTTAGCCTGCTTGATTCCTCTCAAAATGCCTTCGTTTTCTTCTATCAAATTTTTAAGGCGTTTTTTTTCTTCCGTTTGTAAGGTTTTAAAGGCTTCTTCTTTAGCGGCTAAATTTTTCAGTTTTTCTTCCACTTCTTTTTCTTTTTGGTTCAACAAATCGGTTTTTTCATCTAAAAGGCGGGCGTTTTCGGTTTGCAAGATCCTTAAAGACTGCTCTTTTTCGCTCAATCGGCGCAAATCGTCTTTCAATTCGGCTTTTTTGGATTCAAAAATCGCAGAGCATTGCAACAATTCTTGCGCGGCTTCTTCGCTAAAGAGCGCTTGTAAAATCAAGCCCATTAACAAGATTTTACGCATGCAAGCCTTCTTTTTGCCAGTGTAAAATCATGGCGTTTTCGTCTAAAAGAGCCTGCTCTTTTTTTTCCAAAATTTCCTTTTCTTTTCGCTTTTCATTTTCTAAAATGATTTTAGCTTTTTCTAATTCTTGGTTAGCCAAAAGACAATCTTTTTCTAAAATTTTTAAATCCTTAATTAAATTCTCGCCCTGTTGTTGGTAACATTCTATCTCCATTCTTAGAGCGCTTTTTAATTGCTGGGTTTGTAAAAAAAGGCTCATTCCCCCCAATTCAGGGTTTTTAAACGCGCTCAGTTGGGCTTGTTTGTCCAAAATTTCTCGCTCATTTTGCCGCCATTCTAAACGCTTGCTTTCAAGCTTTTGTTCTATTTTTTCTAACGCAAGGGTTTTTAATTGCACCCATACAGAAGCGAATTTTTTCATAGAAAAATCGTGTCTTCTCTTTCAGGGCTTGTAGAAATAAGGCGGATTTTTACCCCCACTTCTTTTTCAATAAAGCGGATATACTCTCTAGCGTTTGGCTCTAAATCGTCTAATTTTCTCACGCCCACGCTTTTTTCCCAACCTTTAAAAGTTTGATAGATCGGCGTGCAATCTTTCAAATCGCTAGGGAAAGCCTCTAATCTTTCGCCCTTTCTTTCATAAGCCACGCACACCTTAATCGCATCAATCCCGTCTAAAACATCTAATTTCATTAAAGCCAATTGCGTGCAACCATTCAAAGCGCAAGCGTATTTTAAAGCCACCAAATCCAGCCATCCGCAACGCCTTGGGCGCTTGGTTGTCGTGCCAAACTCCGCACCCTTAGTCCTTAAATGATCGCCCATGGGTGTAGTGTCTTCGCTAGGGAAAGGCCCATTACCCACACGAGTGGAATAGGCTTTCGTGATGCCTATCACTTCATTGATCGCTTTAGGGTTTAAGCCGGTGCTCACGCATGCGCTAGCGCTCGTGGTGTTAGAGCTTGTTACAAAAGGGTAAGTCCCTAAATCAATGTCTAAAAGCGTGCCTTGCGCCCCTTCTAGTAGGATTTTTTCACCCTTTTGGTTCGCTTCTATCAGCATGCTTGTCGTGTCTTTGATAAAGGGGCAGATTTTTGGAGTGTAAGTTTTAAAATACTCTCTCAAATCTTTTTCGTAATTCTTGCTCAAATCATACGCTTCCTTAAAAGGCTCAATGGCTTTGAAATGAGCGTTTAGCCTTTCTTCTAAGATCTTATCGTCTAATAAATCCCCCATTCTTATCCCGCTCCTCGCCATTTTATCCTCATAGCAAGGGCCTATGCCTTTTTTAGTCGTGCCGATGTTTTGAGATTGTTCTTTAAAAGCGTCTTTTTTGGCATGATAAGGCAAGATCACATGGGCTCTGTCGCTGATAAACAAACGATTTTCTAAATCCTCAAACGCGCTGATTTCTTCGCACAAATCCTTAATGCTCACGACCACCGCGCTAGAAATGATGTTCTTGCATTTGGGGTATAAAACCCCTGAGGGCATTAAATGCAAAGAATGCTTAACCCCCTTATGCACAATGGTATGCCCGGCATTATGCCCACCTTGATAGCGCACCACAAAGTCATAATCTTTAGCGATCCTATCAACAATTTTTCCCTTCCCCTCATCTCCCCACTGGATCCCCACAACGACATCTGCCATAAAATATTATCCTTAAAACAAAGTAGATTGGATTGTTTAAAAGCTTGTTAGAATACCAAAAAAAAGTAAAGAGCCTCTTTATAAGCCCTAAAAAGAGCTTAAAAACCTATCGTGTAATTGATATAGAACGCATACAAACGCCTGTAATCCACATCAGCCCCATTCGCTCTCAAATACCTTTGATTGATAGCTGGGATTTTCACGCCAAATTCCATCCCATGCTGAATGCTTTGAGACGCGCTCAAAAACCGGCGGTGCATGGTGCTGGCGAAATGAGCCCTTAAGCCCAAATTGAATAAAAATTGGAAATTCGTGGGAGTGGGGTATTCTTTAAACGAGTTTTCAATTTGACCTCTTAAAGAGCTATCCCAAGTGTTGCCCGCTATTTGAATGCCTCCAAACACCCCCACATTCAAGGACTGATCGCTAAAAACCCTCCTGAAGATATTCCATAAAAAGTCTGTGCCAACACCATAAGTAAAGATATTCGCTTTAACAGCGCTGCTAAGACTGCCCAATTGCGTAAAGCCATAATCAAAGAAAGCGTAATATCGTAAGCCTATATTCCTCTTTCTCCCAAAAAATTGCTTATAACCCATTTGAATGCCAAAGCCATTAATAACCCCATGCTGAGAACTTTTGCCTGGCCCAAATTGGGGCAAGTAGGGCTCATCGTAATGATTCAGCATTCCTCCTAGCTGTTTTAGATTCTCTTGGTAAGTAGCGATTCGATCCGAGATGGTTTTCACATCCTTTTGGAGCATTGATCCTGCACCACCGCTCTTATTCAAGCTTTCTGCGATCTGACCTAGTTTTGCTGAAGAAGTGTCATTAAAAAGCTGCATTTGGGCTAAAAGCCCTTTTAAAAACACCGAATTACTATCCAAATTCACCCTTGTAAGCGCGTTTAAAAGCGCCACGCTCTCCGTGGCTAAAAGACTGAATTCATTTTGAGAACCATAGAGAACTTTTATAATCCCTACATATTCAGGAACTACTCCGTTATTACTGCCATTATTACTATTATTAACCAAGTTATAAAGCACATTACTCAAATACACTTGCAAGGCTTGAACGCTATAAGCGTTTTTATTCGCTTCAAAGCGTTGCTCAATTTGGGGGAGTATTTTTTTAAACTGGGTTAATTCTGCGTTGTTGTTGCCAACAGTTGTATTAGTATTAACAATTTGATTGCCTATCCCCAAAAGAGCGTCCATGGTCGTGTTCGTCGCTAAGGCTAAAAGCCCATTACTCCCTGCCATACCCACGCCCACTTGGCGGAAATCATCAATGACATTATTCCTTAAAGTGCTGCCTTTGTTATTGATGTTTTGTTGCGCACCGCCAATTTGATAGCCCACTCCCATATAAAAGCCATTATCTTCAGCTAACGCCATGCTTAAAGGAAGGCTAAAAAGCAGAGCGGTTTTTAAAAGCCCTTTTTTGAGTGCGTGGTATTGACTATAACCTTTTTTCATTCTTGTATTCTTTATCTCTTTTGTATTGGTATTTTTCATCAAGAGCCTTCCTTAAAAACCGACTGAATAGCCCACATAGAAGCTAAAATTCCTCATATAGCTTGCGCTTGAGCCTTGGGTTGCGAAATATTTATGAGCGATAACAGGGATTTTCACCCCAAATTCTATCCCTTGGTCTAGCTTGTACTTATTGAAATTGGTTTTTGCAAAGTTGGTGCGCACGCCCAAATCAAACAAGAATTGGAACGAACTAGACTTGACATCAGGCCTTTGTCCGCTCAATAAATTCGTTACATTAGTGCTCCAAGTTTGCCCTGCGATTTGAGCGCCAAAGAAAAGACCGATTGTAGTCCTTTCCCTCCTTCTAGAGCGTTCATACACATTGTATAAAAAATCCGTTCCTACCCCATAAGTAACAAGATTCGCTCCCACTTTTAAATTCGTATCGCCAAAATTCGCATAGCCATAATCCAAAAACCCATAATACCTTAAGCCGATATTTTTCTTATGGGTGAAAAATTGTTTATAACCCATCTTAGCCCCAAAGCCGTTCATGCTCGCTGACTGATAATCTCTGAGCGAAAAGAGGTTAGGGATATAAGAAATCTTATAAAGAGAACTAGCCGAAGATTCAAACTGATTTAAGGTCGTATTGATGATGCCTATGACTCTGTCTAGCCCTTTTCTATAGATAAGCTGGTTCCCGCTAAAACAAGACGATGCGCTGCTACAGATATTTTTTTCAATAAAACTCCCTAACCCCAAAGTCTCACGATCTAAAGAAATCCCGCTCTTAATCAAAGCGTTGATCTCGCTCACCGTAGAATTAGCCCCTATCAAGCCCGTTTGCGAAGAAAAATTTTGCATGCCTGTGGCAATATCGCCCACACTCACGCCATTATACGCTCCATTAGTCCCGCCTGCGCCTAAAAGCATGACTTTCACAATGTTTTCGTATAGCTGTTGGTTATTATTTTGTTGGATTTTGCTCAAATCCACTTGCCCTAAAGCTAAAACGATGTTTTGAGCCACTGAGAGCATGCTGTCAGTGATACCGATTTGCTCTTTCCCCACATCCACCACCAAAGGCTTAATGACATTCTGACTGGCGTATTGTTGGGATAGATCCAATAGTTTTCCTAAAATCCCTAGAGATTGCTCTAAATTGGCTAAGGCTTGGTGTGATTGTCCGTTTTGCTGTGATGCTTGCACATTGCCTTTCATGCTTTCACTCAAAAGAGTTTTTGTTTTATTCCCTAAAATATCCAAGTAATAGGATAAGGGAATGGCAGAAGTTTGCAACCTCACAGCCCCATCTCTAATCAACTGCTTTAATTCTTGCGCTTGAGTGAAGCCTGGATTTTTCAATTCCTGTCTGGCCAAACTCGTTTGATAATCTATGACAAAAAACGCCCCATCTTCTTCAGCGTTACACAAAGACATGCTCGCTAGCAAGGAAAGAGCGATCGTTTTTTTAAAGGAGTGGTTTTTCAAAAATATCCTTTTTGCTTTGGCTTTGATAAGTGATTTTACTTAATCCATAAAAAGAAACTTCCTAATTTTAAGATAATCATTCTTAATTTGCTATTAAGCGTTTCAAAAAAGCATCAAATTGACATCTTTTAAGCAAAATGTTATAATGATCGCTTAATTTTATGGGGTGTTAGCTCAGTTGGGAGAGCGCAACGCTGGCAGCGTTGAGGTCAGGGGTTCGAACCCCCTACACTCCACCATTATTATTACGCCTATTCTCTTTCTTTATGGATCAAACCCATTTTCTTGCTAGTATTACCCATAATTAATTATAATCTTAGGAATTGTTTTTCATCAAGGGAGTTTGAGCGTGAACAGTTTGTTTAAAATGCGCATTCTTAGTTTTAAAAAGAATAAGCGGGCGGTGTTTTCACTCTATCTTTTTATCGCTTTATTAGCGTTTTCTCTTTTAGCCCCCTTATGGGTGAATGATCGCCCCTTATTCATCTATAAAGACAATAAGGCGTATTTCCCTATATTTAAAAACTATGCGGAAGTGGAGTTTGGAGGCGATTTTTTCACCCCCACAGATTATAACGATCCTTATGTGAAAAACACGCTTTTAAAAGACGCTTTCATTATCCATGCGCTCATCCCTTATAGCTACGATACGATCATTATGGATTTAGACTCGCCTGCCCCCACCCCCCCAAGCTTCAAACACCTTTTAGGCACAGACGATCAAGCCAGAGATGTGTTAGCCAGACTGGTTTATGGCTATCGTGTTTCGTTAGTGTTTGGGATTTTACTCACCCTTTTTAGCGTTCTTATTGGCGTGAGTTTGGGAGCGTTTCAGGGGTATTATGGAGGGTTAATTGATTTAGTGGGGCAAAGATTGAGCGAGATCTGGAGCGCGATCCCTATGCTTTTTTTACTCATTGTGATTTCCAGCGCGTTTAATTCTAATTTCTGGATCATTTTATTTTTAGTCTTGCTCTTTAGCTGGATGGGGCTTTCTCAAGTCGTGCGCACGGAGTTTTTAAAAGCAAGGAACATGGACTACACTAAAGCTGCTAGAGCGCTTGGGGTGAATGATTTAAAAATCATTTTCTACCATGTTTTACCCAACGCTTTAGTAGCGACGATCACTTATGTGCCATTTTTAATGGCGGCTAGCATTTCTACTTTAGTGTCTTTGGATTTCTTGGGTTTTGGCATGCCTATAGGGAGCGCGAGTTTGGGCGAATTGGTCAATCAAGGCAAGGACAACCTCACCACGCCCCATTTAGCCATCGTTGCGTTTGTAGCCATTAGTTTGTTGCTTTCTGTTTTGGTGTTCATTGGCGAAGGGGTGCGCGATGCTTTTAACGCTAACATGCTCAAATAAGGGGGTTACATGCTAGAAATCAAAAATTTAAACTGCGTTTTAAATGCGCATTTTTCGCTCCAAAACATCAATATTTCGTTAAATCCTAGCGAAAGGGTGGCGATCGTGGGCGAGAGTGGGAGCGGGAAAAGCTCTATCGCTAATCTCATCATGCGTTTAAACCCTAGATTCAAGCCCCATAATGGCGAAGTGCTGTTTGAAACAACCAACCTTTTAAAAGAAAGCGAAGAATTTATGCAGCATTTAAGGGGAAATATTATCGCTTACATCGCTCAAGACCCTTTATCCAGCCTAAACCCCTTGCATAAAATCGGCAAACAAATGAGTGAAGCCTATTTTTTACACCATAAAAACGCTTCTCAAACGCTCCTTAAAGAACAAGTTTTAAACGCCATGAAACAAGTCCAATTAGACGAAAAATTTTTGGATCGTTACCCTTATGAATTGAGCGGAGGGCAACGCCAAAGGGTGTGTATCGCTATGGGCATTATTAATGCACCCAAACTGCTCATTTGCGATGAGCCTACCACCGCATTAGATGCACAAATCCAAAACCAGATTTTAGACTTGCTCAAGCAATTGAGCACAGAAAAAAACATCGCCCTTTTATTCATTAGCCATGATTTAAAAGCGGTCAAACGCTTGGCTGATAGGGTTTATGTGCTAAAAAAAGGCGAGATAGTAGAAACCAATTTGACTAAAGAGCTTTTTAATGACCCCAAGCATGAATATTCAAAACTCCTGCTTCAGGCTTCAAACTTACCCGCTAAAAATTTAAAAGCGCTGGATGAGACGCTTTTAGAAGTAAAAGATTTTAGCGTTTATTACTTGCAAAAACGCTTTTTTAGGCCTTCTTTAAAAAAACCCCTTATCGCATCAGTCAATTTTTCCCTCAAAGCCAAAGAAAACATCGGCATCATTGGCGAAAGCGGGAGCGGGAAAAGCTCTTTAGCGTTGGGGCTTTTAAAACTCGCTTTAAACAGCGGGGAAGAAAAGATTTTAGGCCAAAGCGTGGGGCCTTTAAATTCTAAGGCGTTCAAACCCTACCGCAAGATTTTGCAAATGGTGTTTCAAGACCCTTACGCCTCATTAAACCCTCGCTTAAGCATTCAAAGCATTTTAACAGAAGCTTTGCGCTTTGCTTACCCTAAAGCCTCCAAAGAAGAATGGCACCATCTCGCAAAACTTTGTTTAGAAGAAGTGTGTTTAAACCCTGAATCGCTTAACTTTTACGCTTATGAGCTCAGTGGAGGGGAACGCCAAAGAGTAGCGATCGCTAGAGCGATTGCCTTAAAACCTAAAATCATTCTTTTAGATGAGCCAACCTCTGCTTTAGACAAAAGCATTCAAAAAAGCGTGTTGGAATTATTGTTGGATTTACAAGAAAAGCAGGATTTGAGCTATTTGTTTATCAGCCATGATTTAGATGTGATCAAAGCGTTTTGCGATAAGGTGTTAGTGATAAGTGAGGGGGAAGTCGTAGAAATGGGCGCTATTGAAGAGGTGTTTGACAACCCTAAACACGCTTATACGAAGCGTTTGTTAGAATCCAGGCTTTAAAGCTTTATTTTAAAATTCATGCCTTTAAGCGTTTTTAATCGCTTTTTTCTATAAACAAAACAAAGAAACTTGATAAGGGGCCGTTTTTGAATAAGGGTAGTTGTCAATAAAGAATGAAAAGACCTTAGATTCTTTGGGCAAAATCTTTTCTTTAAAAATTTTTTCATAGCTTTTTTTGACAAACCATTTAAACGCATGCTCTTCTACAAAATTGTGAGGGTTTTTAAGGACTTCTAGGCGTAAAACGCATTTGTTTAGACTGAATTTGGAATGGTTTTTGACTCCCACTTGCAAAGAAAAGGCGTTGCTATAACTTAAAGGGTTAGCGTGTAAAATGCGTGTTTCTATGGGGTAAATCGCTTGAGTGAGTAAAATGTTCAAAACAAAAGGCATGCTTAAAAACGCGCCCAAAAAAGCTGTTGTTGCCATATAGCTAGCTAAGCGGTTTCTTAAAAGCAGAGCCAAAAGGAGCAAAATCGCGCAAAAAAGGATTAAAACGCTCGCTATTAAAACGCTAATTAAAGTCGCTTGATTTAAAAAGCCCTTAAAAGACTCCAAAAAAGCTTGGATAAAGGCAAGAGATGCCATGCGTTTTTAAGGCTCTTTGGTCTCGGCAATACTAGATTTAACCTTACTTTTAGTGTCAATCCAAATATTAGGCACAGCCCCGCCTGGAGTGAGCATGATTTGAGCGTTATTGTTCGTTTTTAACGCTTCATTAAACTGGCCTTGAACTTCAATTTGGCGCAGTCTTAAAAGCTTGTCGCTCAAGCTTTGCGAAATGCTTAAATTAGCTTGAGATTTTGCCTTAGCCTCAATCACTATCGCATCAGCCACGCCCTGAGCCTTAATCCTGTTAGCGTCCGCTTCCCCTTTAGCCAAAGCGGCTTGTTTTTGAGCTTCTTGCTTGGAGCGCTCCACCTCGTATTTCACCCTTTCTGATTCTTGGCGCGCGATTTGGACTTTTTCAATTTGCTCTTTAATCTTAGCGGGCAAGACGATTTCTCTCAATTGGATAGAGCTTAATTCCACAGGGGTGTTGGGGAGCTTAGAAACTTCTTTATTGATACCGCTATTAATAAGAGCGGCGATTTCATTGCGCTTAATGGGTAAATCTTCAGCCGGATAGCGCCCCACGACAGAGCGCACCACATCGCGCACCACAGGGTTGATGATCTTTTGCTCCCAAGACAAGCCATAAGTAGCGATCGTTTGGGGGGTGGTTTGGGGGTTTAGGCGGTATTGCACGGTGAGTTCAATAGAAACGGTCAAGCCCCTACTATCCATCACATTAATAGCATCGTTTCTAAAAATCCCTTGGTTTTTACCCGCCACGCCCATGTCTTCAGTGCGTGAAAAATTGATATTTCTGATCCTTGTATCTACAATGAGGATGTCTTGAATGATAGGCACAAAAAAGTGGATCCCTGGCTGTAAGGGGGTGGGTTCGTATTTCCCGGCGGTAATTTTAATGCCAATTTCTCCTGAGCTAATCACTTCAAAAGGCTTGGCTAAAAAAGCGATAACGCCTAAAAGGACAATGACGATTAAAACCGATAGTTTTTTAGAATTAAAAGAGTTAGACGGCGGGATGAAACGCCCCCCATTATTAGGCGTATTAGGCGTGGGGGTTTCTCTTTGAGGATTTTTCTTTTTTAAATGTTCGTTCAAATCAATGGGCATGAATTTCCTTTTTAAATATTTTAACGGCGTTTGGGTTTTTTAGAATGGTGGTTTGTTTTAGAGCCTTTTTCTCTGTAATGGCCCTTTTTAAAAGAACGCGCTCGCTCATGCTGGTGCGTTTTTTTGTTAGAGGGTTTTGGCGTTTTTTCTTTAGGGTTTTGAATCGCATCAATTTCTTGCTGGTTTAAGCCAATTTTGCTGGTTTCAAACTGCAAACTCAAAAGTTTTAAAACCAATTGAGACGGCTCAAAAATTTCGGTAAGCTGTTCATAAAGGCTGATGATCCCTTCAGACACTTTAGCGTCATGTAAGGTTTTGATGATCTGATTTTCGTTAATGGTGGGGATTTCAAAAAGTTCAATCTCTGAATCAATTTCTTTTTGCATGCGTAAAAGCTCTTTGTATTCTAAGGGGGTTACTAAAGTGATCGCCATGCCTTTTTTGCCCGCTCGCCCGGTTCTTCCAATGCGATGGATATAGCTCTCGGTATTTAGGGGCAAGTGGTAATTAAACACATGGCTTACACCGCTAATATCTAGCCCACGGCTCGCCACATCTGTAGCCACCAACACATCAGCGTCATTTTTTTTAAACGCCATGATAGAATAGCGGCGATCCCTTTGATCCATATCCCCATGCAAGGCGGTGCTTTTGTAATTTTTAGAAGCAAGGAATTGGTGCAATTCATCGGCTTCTTTTTTGGTGCGCGTGAAAACGATGCTCTTTTCAGGTGCTTGGGTGTCTAAAAGGCGCATGATAGCTTCAGCCCTCTCATGCTCGTTGATCACATAAAAGCGTTGGGTGATGTCGGTGTTAGTGATATTAGAAGGAGCGATATGGATTTTAATAGGGTTTTCTAAAATCTTATCCGCTAGCCTTTTGATCGGCTCTGGCATCGTGGCTGAAAAAAGCAAAATCTGTGCTTCGCTAGGGAGGTAGTCAAAAATCTCTTCAATATCGTCTAAAAACCCCATATCCAGCATTTCATCGCTTTCATCTAAAACGACCACTTTAGGCACAAATTTATGGATGCGTTCGTTTTTTAAGTGATCGAGCAGTCTTCCTGGTGTGGCGATCATCACTTGGGGGTTTTTCTTAATGAATTCGCATTGTTTTTTAACGCTCTGGCCTCCATACACGCACACGGTTTTAGTCCTGGTGTGTTTGCCCAATTTAAAAATCTCATCGCTAATTTGCATGGCTAATTCTCTGGTGGGCGTGATCACTAAGGCCTCTATGGTGTGGTTGTTTTTAAGGTTGTTGATAATGGGCAGAGCGAAAGCGGCGGTTTTTCCTGTGCCTGTTTGGGCTTGCGCGATGACATCTCGGCCTTGCAAAACAGCCGGAATGGCCTTTTCTTGAATGGGGCTTGGGGAAGTGAAGCCAGCTTCATAAACGGATTTTAAAACCGATTCTTTTAAGCCCAAATCATTAAAACTCGGCTTATGATAAGCGTCATCATCAATTTCTGTAGGGAGTGGTGGTTGATTCAATTCCATGGGAGATTCATACCTCAATTTAATTTGAAACTTTATAAAAAGCTAATAAAAGGCTAAAATTAAAATCTTTGATTTAAAGTTTATAAGATTTTTGAGTATAGCATAAAAATGCGCTCAATTAAGTTTAAAGTTTTTATAAAAGGCTTATGCTAAAATAATTAGAATTTAAGGAATAAGAAAGGGTTTGATTGAAACGGGTGTTTTTGTGGCTTATTTTTGTATTAGCTTTCCACAAGCTTTTGGCCGAAAAAATAGGCGATATAGCGAGCGTGGTGGGCGTAAGGGATAACCAGCTGATTGGCTATGGGCTTGTGATTGGCTTAAATGGCACAGGGGATAAATCCGGCTCAAAATTCACCATGCAATCCATTTCTAACATGCTAGAGAGCGTGAATGTTAAGATCTCTGCAGACGATATTAAATCTAAAAATGTCGCTGCCGTGATGATTACAGCCTCCTTGCCCCCCTTTGCAAGACAGGGCGATAAAATTGATATTCACATTTCTTCTATTGGGGATGCAAAATCCATTCAAGGAGGGACTTTGGTGATGACCCCTTTAAATGCGGTAGATGGGAATATTTACGCCCTCGCTCAAGGGGCTATCGTTTCGGGTAATTCTAATAACTTGCTCTCAGCCAATATCATCAATGGAGCGACTATTGAAAGGGAGGTTTCGTATGATTTGTTCCATAAAAACGCCATGACTTTAAGCCTAAAAAACCCTAATTTTAAAAACGCTATCCAAGTGCAAAACACTTTAAATAAGGTATTTGGCAATAAAGTAGCCATAGCGCTAGATCCAAAAACCATTCAAATCACCCGCCCAGAGCGTCTTTCTATGGTGGAGTTTTTAGCTTTAGTGCAAGAAATCCCTATCAATTACAGCGCGAAAAATAAGATCATTGTAGATGAAAAATCAGGCACGATCGTTTCAGGAGTGGATATAATAGTGCATCCTATAGTGGTTACAAGCCAGGACATCACGCTTAAAATCACTAAAGAGCCATTAAATGATTTTAAAAACACGCAGGATTTAGACAACAACATATCCTTAGACACCGCTCATAACACGCTGAGTTCTAACGGGAAAAACATCACCATTGCCGGGGTGGTAAAAGCCTTACAAAAAATTGGCGTGAGCGCTAAGGGGATGGTTTCAATCTTGCAAGCCCTAAAAAAAAGCGGCGCGATTAGCGCTGAAATGGAGATACTATGATAAACAACAATAAAGCCATGTTAGAGCAATACAACGTTTCTAAATTAGCGAGCGAAGAGAAATTAAAAGCACTCGCTCAAAATAAAAACGACAAGCTCCTCAAAGAACAAACCGATTCTTTTGAAGCGTTGCTTTTAAAATTCATGCTAGATAGTGCTATGAAAATGGATAACCCTTTGTATCCTAAAGCCCCAGGCGATGAGATTTACACTTCCATGTATAAGGACACTCTTTCTAAAGAATTGAGCGGGAATTTTGGCTATAGCGAAATGCTGTTTAATTTCTTAAAAGAGCAAGAAAAACAAAAACCATGAAAAAATCCAAGCGCTTAAAACGCCCTTATTTAAAGCGTTCCCATTTGAAACACTCTTATAAGGCTTCTTCTTTCAAGGGGTTGTTAAAAAAAGAGGATAATGTGATTTCATTAGAAAATTTTAAACCCAAAGAGAGCGAAGATTTATTAGAAAATTTTTCCAACAAAAAAGACATGCAAGAATTGCTAGGGCTTTTAAACCAATTTATTTTACAAAGCTACAAGGTAGAAAAGGAATTTAAGGATTATAAAGCCCTTTATGAATGGGTCATAGAAATTTTACCGCAAGCCATTTGGGTGATGAATGAAAATGGGAGCTTTTTTTATAAAAATTCTTTAGCCAATCAAAGCCATGAGGTGTTCAATAAGGCTAAATTAGAAAATTTTAACACTGAAATTGAACATGAAAATAAAAGCTATTTAGTCCAGCAAAACAGCATTCAAGGCAAGCAAATCATCACCGCAACCGATATTAGCGCTCAAAAACGCCAAGAGCGGCTCGCTTCTATGGGGAAAATCTCAGCGCATTTAGCCCATGAGATCAGAAACCCTGTAGGCTCTATCTCTCTTTTAGCTTCGGTGTTATTAAAGCATGCGAACGAAAAGACTAAGCCCATTGTTGTAGAATTGCAAAAAGCTTTATGGCGCGTGGAAAGAATCATTAAAGCCACCTTGCTTTTTTCTAAAGGCATTCAAGCCAACCGCACCAAGCAAAGTTTAAAAACGCTAGAGAGCGATCTCAAAGAAGCCCTAAATTGCTACACTTACTCTAAAGACATTGATTTTCTTTTTAATTTTAGCGATGAAGAAGGGTTTTTTGACTTTGATTTAATGGGGATTGTGTTGCAAAATTTCTTGTATAACGCCATTGATGCGATTGAAGCCTTAGAAGAGAGCGAACAGGGTCAAGTGAAGATTGAAGCGTTCATTCAAAACGAATTTATTGTCTTCACTATTATTGATAACGGCAAGGAAGTGGAAAACAAAAGCGCTTTATTTGAGCCTTTTGAAACCACTAAATTGAAGGGTAATGGCTTAGGGTTAGCCCTGTCTTTACAAGTGGTTAAAGCCCATGAAGGGAGCATTGCGCTATTAGAAAATCAAGAAAAAACCTTTGAAATTAAGATTCTTAACGCTTCTTAATTTGGATAACTATCCCCCTTAAAAATGAGTTTTACTATAAAACAAAATTTTAAAAAGATTAAATAATATTGAATTGAATAGGGTTTATCAATATTTGACAAAAATAAGATCAAAAAAATTTTTTATTAACTCTTTTGGTGTAGGATAGCGATCAAGGTTTTTATGAAAATAAAAGCCTAAAACAATTTTAAAAAAGGACTTTTGATGAAAACATTTGAAATTTTAAAACATTTGCAAGCGGATGCGATCGTGTTATTTATGAAAGTGCATAACTTCCATTGGAATGTGAAAGGCACCGATTTTTTCAATGTGCATAAAGCCACTGAAGAAATTTATGAAGAATTTGCGGACATGTTTGATGATCTCGCTGAAAGGATCGCTCAATTAGGGCATCACCCCTTAGTCACTTTATCCGAAGCGCTCAAACTCACTCGTGTTAAAGAAGAAACTAAAACAAGCTTCCACTCTAAAGACATCTTTAAAGAAATTCTAGGCGATTACAAACACCTAGAAAAAGAATTTAAAGAGCTTTCTAACACCGCTGAAAAAGAAGGCGATAAAGTTACCGTAACTTATGCGGACGATCAATTGGCCAAGTTGCAAAAATCCATTTGGATGCTAGAAGCCCATTTGGCTTAAGCTATCAAAAAGAAGCCAGCATGAGAGATTACAGCGAGCTTGAAATTTTTGAGGGAAACCCCTTAGACAAGTGGAATGACATTATTTTTCATGCGAGTAAAAAGCTTTCTAAAAAAGAGCTAGAAAGGCTTTTAGAGCTTTTGGCTCTTTTGGAAACTTTTATAGAAAAAGAAGACTTGGAAGAAAAGTTTGAATCTTTCGCTAAAGCTTTAAGAATGGATGAAGAGTTGCAACAAAAAATAGAAAGCAGAAAAACAGACATCGTGATCCAATCCATGGCGAATATTCTTAGCGGGAATGAATGAGCTTATCCGCTATGGTTTGATATTCCTCTTTTTTTTAAAGGCGTTCGGGCTTGATTATGGGATAGATAAAACGCTAGAATTAAAAAAAGATGAAGTGTTTAAGGCGATCATCAAAGACACTTCAAACGAACAAACCAAAGAAATCACGCTCTATTGGACGCTATATGCAAATAAAGGTTTAGTCATCAACATGCGTTTTAACCATTTCCCTTACCAGTTTATTTTATACACCGATCATGCGAGAAACACCTATAATCTCAAAGTTTTTGAAGAAAAATTTTCTTCTAACAGCACTCTGTCGCTTGTGTTTAAAGGTTTTAAAGAAGATAAAGCCGCTTTAAGGCTTTTAGCCCTTATACCCCTTGTTTTTTCTCCTAAAGAGCCTTAAGGAATTTGCATGCAAGAAAAACAACTCAAAGCCATTCAAAACAAGATCGCTTCTTGGATCAAAGAAATAGAAAGTGGCTTTATAGATGAATTGTTTTCTAAGATTGGCCCTTCAAAAATGTTGCGCTCCAAACTCATGCTCGCTTTGTTAGACGAAAAAACAGACGCTATTTTATTAGATAAAGCCTTCAATTTGTGTGCGATTGTAGAAATGATACAGACCGCTTCTTTATTGCATGATGACGTGATTGACAAAGCGACCATGCGCCGAAAACTCCCTAGCATTAACGCTCTTTTTGGTAATTTTAACGCCGTGATGCTTGGGGATGTGTTTTATTCCAAAGCCTTTTTTGAATTGTCTAAAATGGGCGAAGCAATCGCTCAAATCCTCTCTAATGCGGTTTTAAGGCTCTCTAGGGGCGAGATTGAAGACGTGTTTGTGGGGGAATGTTTTAATAGCGACAAACAAAAATACTGGCGTATTTTAGAAGACAAGACCGCTCATTTCATGGAAGCGAGCTTAAAGAGCATGGCGATTCTTTTAAATAAAGACGCCAAAATGTATGCGGATTTTGGGTTGCATTTTGGCATGGCGTTTCAAATCATTGATGATTTATTAGACATCACTCAAGACGCCAAAACTCTAGGTAAGCCCAATTTTAGCGATTTTAAAGAAGGCAAAACCACTCTACCCTACTTGCTTTTATATGAAAAATTAAATCAGCATGAACAAGGGCTTTTAATTTCTTATTTTAAACAAGATAGTCATGAAATCATAGAATGGACTAAGGAAAAATTCAAGCAATATGGTATCATAGAAGAAACCCTTAAGATCGCTCAAGTTTATTCTAAAAAGGCTCTCGAAGCCATTAAAGGGGAAAACAATTTGATTTTAGAAAAACTAGCACAAGATGTCATTTATAGGACTTTTTAATGGAGTTAGAAACTCATTTATCAAAATATTTCACCCTAGCCTTTACGCATAAAAGCATGAGCTTAGAAATGCGAGAAAAACTCGCTATCAATTCGAGCGCAACGCTTAAAGAATTTTTACAAACCATTAAAACCCACTGCCCTAATATCAAAGAGTGCATGGTGTTATCCACATGCAATCGCTTTGAAATTTATGCGAGCCTGAAACACGGCGCTCATGCTAATGAACAAAAAAACGCGTTACTAAAAATTTTGGCTCAAAATAAAAAAATGAGCGTGTCTGATTTAGAAAAATGCGTTTTAATCAATACTGATGAAAGCGCAGTCCATCATGTCTTTAGCGTGTGCAGCAGTTTGGATAGCTTGGTGGTGGGGGAAACTCAAATCACAGGGCAGATGAAAAACGCCTATAAATTCGCTTTTGAAGAGAAATTTTGCTCCAAAGATTTAACCCGATTGCTCCATTTTGCTTTCAAATGCGCCGCTAAAGTGCGCAATTTAACCGGCATTTCCAAGCAAGGGGTTTCCATTTCTTCAGTAGCGGTCAAAGAAGCGCTTAATATTTTTGAAAAAGAAAGGATTAAGGATAAAAAAGCCCTTGTGATAGGGCTTGGCGAGATGGCTCAATTAGTCATCAAGCACCTTTTAAACAAGCAATTTGAAACGCTTATCTTAGGGCGTAATGAGGCTAAATTTGAAGATTTTGTCAAAGAATTAGAAGAGCCTAAAAAAGTGAGCTTTCAAAATATAGAAAATTTAAACGCTTATATTAATGAATACGAATTGCTTTTTTGCGCCACTTCTTCGCCGCATTTTATCGTGCAAAATTGCATGTTAAAAGAAACGATTTTCAGGCGTTTTTGGTTTGATTTAGCCGTGCCACGGAATATTGAAAAGCCGGTATTGGATAATATTTTCTTATACAGCGTGGATGATTTAGAGCCTATGGTTAAAGAAAATGTGGAAAACAGGCAAGAGAGCAGGACGAAAGCTTATGAGATTGTAGGGCTTGCCACAATGGAGTTTTACCAATGGATCCAAAGTTTAGAAGTAGAGCCTTTGATTAAGGATTTAAGGGAATTGGCTAGGATTTCAGCCCAAAAAGAATTGCAAAAAGCGCTTAAAAAACGCTATGTGCCTAAAGAATACGAAAACAACATTGAAAAGATCTTGCACAACGCTTTCAATACCTTTTTGCACCACCCTACCATCGCCTTAAAAAAGAACGCTCAAAAAGAAGAATCCGATGTGCTTGTGGGCGCGATTAAAAACCTGTTTAATTTAGACAAATCTAGCGCCAATCATGCCCAAAATTTGAATCTCTATAAATGCGAATATTACGAGGAATAATGCATGCTATTTTCAAAACTCTTTGCCCCCACTCTCAAAGAACCCCCTAAAGATGCCGTGTTAAAAAGCCATAAACATTTAGCTCAAGCAGGATACATTTATCAAGTAGGCAGCGGGATTTATAATTTTTTGCCCTTAGCTAAAAAAGTGCTAGACAAGATAGAAAACATCACGCACAAACGCATGCAAGAGCATGGGGCGCAAAATATTTTAATGAGTTTTGTCGTTTTGGCGAGTTTGTGGGAAAAATCAGGCCGTTTGGATAAATACGGCAAGGAATTATTGGTTTTTAAGGACCGAAAAGACAATGATTTTGTTTTAAGCCCCACTTTAGAAGAAAATATCACCGAAATTGCCGCTAATTTCATTAAAAGCTACAAGCAATTACCCATCCATCTCTATCAAATCCACACGAAATTCCGTGATGAAATCCGCCCTCGGTTCGGGCTAGTGAGAGCGAGGGAATTTATCATGAAAGATGGTTATAGCTTTCATGAAGACGCTGAGAGCTTGGATAAGGAATTTTCAAACACGCAAAGCGCTTATAAAGAGATTTTAAGCGATTTGGGTTTGGATTTTCGCATTGTGGAAGCGGATAGCGGGGCGATTGGGGGGAGTAAAAGCAGGGAATTTGTCGTTTTAACAGAATGCGGGGAAGACACGATCGTGGTGTGTAAAAATTGCGATTATGCCGCCAACATTGAAATCGCTAAACGCTCTAAAAGGCCTGAACCTTTGAATGTCCCAAAAGCGCAATTAGCGAAATTCCCTACCCCTAATACCACCAGTGCACAAAGCGTGGCGGAGTTTTTTAAAACAGAGCCTTATTTTGTTTTAAAAGCGCTTGTGAGAAAAGTGATCCATAAAGATAAAGAAACCCTAGCGTGCTTTTTTGTTAGGGGCGATGACAATTTAGAAGAAGTTAAAGCCCTAAACGCCTTGAATCTTTTAGGAGCGAACGCTTTAGAATTGAGAGAGGCCAGTAAAGAAGATTTAAACAACGCAGGGTTGATAGCGGGTTTTATAGGGCCTTATGGCTTGAAAAAGCATGTTTCTTACATTGTTTTTGATGAAGATTTAAAAGAGAGCGATTGCTTGATCGCTGGGGCTAATGAAAAGGATTTTCATGCGGTGGGCGTGGATTTAAAAGGGTTTGAAAATCTTGTTTATGCGGATATTGTTCAGGTTAAAGAGAGCGATCATTGCCCTAATTGTCAAGGAGAATTGAAATACCATAAGAGTTTGGAAGTGGGGCATATTTTCAAACTCGGGCAAGGCTATGCTAAAAGCTTGAAGGCGAGTTTCTTGGATAAGAATGGTAAGGAGCGGTTTTTTGAAATGGGGTGCTATGGGATAGGCATTAGCCGATTGCTCAGTGCGATTTTAGAGCAAAAAAGCGATGATTTAGGCTGTGTGTGGACGAAAAATACCGCTCCTTTTGATGTGGTGATCGTGGTTTCTAATTGGAAAGATGAAGCACAAAAAAAACTCGCTTTTGAAGTGTATGAAAGGCTACTTCAAAAGGGCATTGATGCGCTGTTAGATGACAGAGACGCTCGTTTTGGGGCGAAGATGAGGGATTTTGAATTGATTGGGGAACGATTAGCGCTCATTGTTGGGAAGCAAACTTTAGAGAGTAAAGAATTTGAATGCATCAAACGCGCTAATTTAGAAAAACAAACGCTTAAAGACACAGAATTAGAAGAAAAAATTTTAGAAATGTTAGAAAGCGAATAAGGGGGAGTGAGTGGGAAATTTGGTGATTGGCTCTAGGGGGAGCGAATTAGCCTTATGGCAAGCAAATCACATTAAAGAACGCCTGAAAAAAGAATGTTTTATAGAAAGCGAGATTCAAATCGTTAAGACTAAGGGCGATAAAATCTTAGACACCCCTTTAAATAAGATTGGCGGTAAGGGGCTATTCACTAAGGAATTAGAAGAATTGCTTTTAAAAGGCGAAATTGATTTGGCGGTGCATTCTTTAAAAGATGTGCCGGTCGTGTTTGAAAAGGGGTTAGACTTGGCATGCATCACCAAAAGGGCTGATGCGAGGGACACTTTTTTAAGCATGAAATTCCCTGATTTGATGAGCTTACCTAAAGGGGCAAAGGTTGGCACGACTTCTTTAAGGCGTTCCATGCAGCTCAAATTAAAGCGTCAGGATCTAGACACAGAAAGCTTAAGGGGGAATGTCCAAACCCGTTTGAAAAAGCTTGAATGCGGAGAATTTGACGCTATCATTTTAGCTGAAGCTGGGTTATGCCGCCTAGAAATTCAAGGAGCGAAATACCGCAAGGCTTTTAGCGTAAAAGAAATGATTCCTAGCATGGGTCAGGGGGCTTTAGGGGTAGAAATGCTCAAAAACCACAAGCATTTTGCCACGCTTCAAAAACTCAACGATGAGAAAAGCGCGTTTTGCTGCCATTTGGAAAGGGAGTTTATTAAGGGGCTTAATGGGGGGTGTCAGATCCCTGTAGGCGTGCATGCGAGTTTAATGGGCGATAGGGTTAAAATCCAGGCGGTTTTAGGCTTGCCTAACGGGAAAGAAGCCATCACTAAAGAAAAGCAAGGGGATAAAACTAAAGCGTTTGATTTAGTTCAAGAGCTTTTAGAAGAATTTTTACAAAGCGGGGCTAAAGAGATTTTAGAAAAGGCGCAGTTGTTTTAATGCGTTTGTTTATCGCGCTAGTTATAAGCTTATTCAATTTGAATGCTAAAGAAGCGGATTTCATCTCTGATTTAGAATACGGGATGGCTCTTTATAAAAACCCTAGGGGCGTTGCGTGCGCGAAATGCCATGGCATTAAGGGCGAAAAACAAGAAATCACCTTTTATTATGAAAAAGGCGAGAAAAAAATCCTCTACGCCCCTAAAATCAACCATTTAGATTTTAAAACCTTTAAAGACGCCTTGAGTTTAGGCAAAGGCATGATGCCTAAATACAACCTCAATTTAGAAGAAATCCAAGCGATTTACCTTTACATCACCTCTTTAGAGCATAAAGAAGAGCGTAAGGAACCTTTTAAGCCTTAATCAAAGCGCTTGATTTATGTTAAAATGGAGCGTTGCATTTTTTGTTTTGATTGAAGAGGGTTCTAAAAATCAGAATTTATAAAGAAGGTAAGAATGAGTGTCAAAATTTTAAAAATATTAGTTTGTGGGTTATTTTTTTGGTGCTTGAATGCCCATTTATGGGGGAAAGACAATAGCTTTTTAGGGGTTGCTGAAAAAGCCTATAAAAGCGGGAACTATTCTAAAGCGGCATCCTATTTTAAAAAAGCATGCAACGATGGGGTGAGTGAAGGTTGCACGCAATTAGGAATCATTTATGAAAACGGGCAAGGCACTAGAATAGATTATAAAAAAGCCCTAGAATATTATAAAACCGCATGCCAGGCTGACGATAGGGAAGGGTGTTTTGGTTTAGGGGGGCTTTATGATGAGGGGTTAGGCACGACTCAAAATTATCAAGAGGCCATTGACGCTTATGCTAAGGCGTGCGTTTTAAAACACCCTGAGAGTTGCTACAATTTAGGCATTATTTATGACCGAAAAATCAAAGGCAATGCCGCTCAAGCGGTTACCTACTATCAAAAAAGCTGTAATTTTGATATGGCTAAGGGGTGTTATGTTTTGGGCGTGGCTTATGAAAAAGGCTTTTTAGAAGTCAAACAAAGCAACCATAAAGCCGTCATCTATTATTTGAAAGCGTGCCGATTGGGTGATGGGCAAGCTTGTCGCGCGTTAGGGAGTTTGTTTGAAAATGGCGATGCAGGGCTTGATGAAGATTTTGAAGTGGCGTTTGATTATTTGCAAAAAGCTTGCGGATTAAACAATTCTAGTGGTTGCGCGAGTTTAGGCTCTATGTATATGTTAGGCAGGTATGTCAAAAAAGATCCCCAAAAGGCTTTTGATTATTTCAAACAAGCATGCGATATGGGGAGCGCGGTGAGTTGCTCTAGGATGGGCTTTATGTATTCCCAAGGGGACGCTGTTCCAAAAGACTTGAGGAAAGCCCTTGATAATTATGAAAGGGGTTGTGATATGGGCGATGAAGTGGGTTGCTTCGCTCTAGCGGGCATGTATTACAACATGAAAGATAAAGAAAACGCCATAATGATTTATGACAAGGGCTGTAAGCTAGGCATGAAACAAGCATGCGAAAACCTCACTAAACTTAGGGGGTATTGAAAAATTTAAAACCACCCAAATAGAAAGCCCAAACGCCTTTAGTGTTTGTGATGGATGCTGTTAATCTGTAACATTGCATTCGTATCTGGGGCAAAGGAGTTACGCCTTTAAAGGCATGATGCGTGAGCGGATACACTAGAGATCAAACTCTGTAAAATCCATTAGGGATACAGAATGAAACCCAAACTCTACACATCAGCCTAGGGAAAATCTCAAATACCTTTAGTGTCGCTTCCGCTCCCATATGAATAAGCTTATTCAGCATTAACATTCTTTAATTTTTTAAAAAATGGGATTTTTAGAACTCATAAGGGAATAGAAGGCATTTTGAAATATTCCCCTACAAATCTCAAAACTCCCCATAACCCCATAAGAACGCTAGAGCTATCACTCGATTAGTTCTTTTATTTTGATTGTAAAAAATACCTTTTATTTTTAAACCCTACAAAGACCAATAGATCGCTCCAAAGAAAACGATACTCCCTATCAAAACGCTTATAAACATGCGTTTAGTGTCCTTAAAAGCCACCATTAAAAACGCGCTCAAATAAAACAACAATAAAAACACGCAAAAAATCCCCAAAAGCGCCTTAAACACAACGCCCACCTTAGCCTTATGCAGCATGATGAGCGCGCCTAAAAAGCCCCTTTCAATGGTTTTGATTTTTGTTTGATCGCCTTTAGTTTCAAGGTTGATTTCATACAAAGGCGTGCCAATGACTAACGCTCCCCTATGCTCTCTAGGCTCTATCTTTTTAGGCATAGCGATATGGTTTTCTTTTAGAAAGTCTTTTAAAAAATCCAATCGTTCTTCTTCTTTTAAGGATTTTTCTAAAACCCACTCTTTGATAGTAGCACCAGTGTCTTGGCACACCCCAAAGAGCAATGAAAGCCCGCTAACCGCAAAAAGAAGCGCCAAAGGGAAGAAAAAAGTGGTCGCATAGATGTGGAAATAACGCATCATTGCGGTCATTATTGCAACCTATGGCTCACGAATTTAGAAAAATTATCCAAGATCAACCCCCCTTTTCTAAACCCTAACGCGCAAGATTCATAAGCAAAAAACACATTAGGCTGATAATACAACCCGTTATGCGAATTGAGCTCGTAAAACTCTTGATAAACGGGTTTGTGGTTAGAATAAACGCCGTCCGTTTTCAAAAGCGATTGCATGGAAGCTTCAAAGATTTCACTATTCGCCCCTTCCCTACCAAAAGCCACTTTTTTGATTTGCTTTTTATGGGATAATGGCTCATAGCTCGTTTCTAACAATAAGGGGTGGTTGGGGTATCTGTCCCATAAAAGTTTTAAAAAACGCTTGGATTGGAAAAGGATCGTGTAAGCGGGGTTTAAAAAAATCGTGTTTTTATTTTCCATCATGCTTTGCATCAAAAGGGCTAATTCTGGCTCATCAATAGCGATGTTTTCCCATGGGATTAGTTTGAATAAAAACTCATAATTCAAGCCATTTTTAAACACGCCCTCTTCTATATTAAATTCCACCTCATCAATGTAAGAAAAATCCGTTTCAAACCCCACGCTCTGAGCAGCGTCTTGCAAAAAACGCATGGTACGCTCTTCTTCAATATTCCCCCTAACGCTTGAAAAAAGGATTTTCCACCCCTCATACATTTCCTCAAAACGGCTCGTGTCTTCGCCCAAAGTTACCATGCGTTTAAAATTCTCGCCAAGCGCTTCATAAAGGTTATTGAATTGCTTGTTTTCATCATAGCCATTGGCTTTGAGTAACGCCCATTGAATCACTGCAGTTTCATAGAGCATGGTGGGGGTATCAGCGTTAAATTCCAGTAATTTAATAGGCTTGCCATCAAGCCCCCCGGCTAAATCAAAACGCCCGTAAATGTGCCAATGCACTTCCTCTTCAAAACTCTGTTTGATCATAGGAATGAGCGCGTTAGGAATATCCAATTCAAAAAAGCGATCGTTTTGAATGGCCTCTTCAGCCGTTTCTACAAACATGTCATAAAGCTCATTACAAGCGTCATAATAAGCGTCCGCTTCTTTTTGAGAAACAACCACCATTTCATCAGCGATATAAGACGACATGTCGTCATTAGTGTGCCAATCTAAGCCGATTTCTTCTAAGGTCTTATTGTCTAAAGGTTTTAAAGGAATCACTTGCATTTTTTAGCCTTAAAATAGATTAAATTATGAGTTAAAGCCCCTTGTCCCAGAGCTTACCGCCGGCGAGCTAGTAGGCCTACTAGAGCCAAAAAACCCACTCTGTCCCTTACTCGCTCCTCCCATGCTTGAAGCGCTAGGTGCACTTTTAGAAAAGGAATTTTGAGAGCGTTGGTAAGCTTGTGGGGATTTGTAGGTCCGTTGGGCGTTTTGCTGATAATTAGGGTTATTGAAAAGCTTATTGCCAATATAACTCCCTAAAATCGCCCCCGCCGCACTCCCTAAAATCGCGCTCCCCAAGCCAAAGCCTGAGCCTTCATTACTCCCACCTCCATTATTAGGCTGGACAAGCTTGCTCGTGCCGTTATCAATTTTGGCTTCTTCTTCTTTGATGAGCTTTTGAATCTCTTCATTGCTTAACACGCGTTCATTGCCTTGCAAATCGCGCACTATAATGTGGGTTCTTGAGCTGGGGTATTCTTCAACAACCTTGTAAGATTTATCCTTTTGCTCTTCTAAAATCACAAACGCACCTTTTTGAACGCTTTGGCTTAAAGAGCTTTGCTCTTTTGGTTTGTCATCAGCATTGCTCTTACACCCCACAATGCTTACCATCACTAACGCGCTCAAACCACCCACGATCGCATAATCAGAAATCTTTCTATAGGGTTTTTTCATGAGAATAGCCTTATATCATGCCTTATAATGGTATAAGAAAGGTACACCCTTAATCATGCCAGATTCAAAAATCTTTTTAGTGGTATTTTCCACTTTAGTGCGTAAATCTTCAGGCTCTTTTTGAGCGTTAATATCGTATTGGGTGGAATAAATCTTTTCAAGAATAGAGATCTTATCTTCCACGCTCGCTCCCCTAGCCCTAGCTTTCGCCATTTCTTCTTGGATCAAAGCCGCTTTTTTAGCCGAATTGACCCCAAGCCACCCCACTACAACCATCCTCACGGTGTTTTCTTTCAAGTGATCCCTGAGTTTAGTGAGCTCTTTTTGGCAATGCGGGCACATGGGATCAGAAACAATATAAAGGATTTTATCCTTATTTTTAGCGTTAGTAGAGGGCAACTCTATCGCATAATCAGCCGGTATTTCATTAAAAATAGCGTTCAATTTCGCGCTATTTTGTTGGGTGGCGTTAAGGGCTTGGACTTTTTGATTGGTTTCTGCGACCAATTGCACATCATCGCTTTTATTGCTAAAAAAGATATTGCTAAGCCCTATGACTAAATTACCATCCTTACTCACTACAAGCGGAATATTGTATTTAGTGTCCGGATCTTCAATAACGACCATTTTTAAATCCTGGCTGGATTTTAAAGGTTTGATCTCTAAAATACGCACCTTTTTATTGGTTTGTTTTTCAATCACGCTCACTAAATTATCCTGCATCCGTTTGTCATTAGCTGAAACTGAATGTTTAGGGGCTGCCCCTAAGCCTACAAGAAGTAACGCGCTCAACACACTCGCTCTTAATATCATTAAAACTCCTAAAGTTCAATAGCCTAAACCCTTACAATAAAAGGGATAAGCTTTTAATGGGTATAATACCATAAAAATTCTCTATTTTCATAAGGCTTAAAAAGGTTTAAAGATGATTATCATTCCTGCTAGATTAAAATCCAGTCGTTTTAAAAATAAAGTGCTAGAAGATATTTTTGGCTTGCCTATGGTAGTGCGTTGCGCTAAAAACGCGAATCTAGTAGATGAATGCGTGGTCGCTTGCGATGATGAAAGCATCATGCAAACATGCCAAAAATTCCACATTAAAGCGGTGCTAACCTCCAAACACCATAATAGCGGCACAGAACGCTGTTTGGAAGCGGCACAAATTTTAGGGTTAAAAAACGATGAAAGGGTTTTAAATTTGCAAGGCGATGAGCCTTTTTTAGAAAAAGAAGTCATTTTAGCGTTATTAGAAGCCACCAAAAACGCCCCTTTCATGGCGACTTGCGCTAAAGTCATTGATGAAGAGCAAGCCAAAAACCCTAATTTAGTCAAGGTGGTTTTAGATAGCCAAAATAACGCCTTGTATTTTTCGCGCTCTCTTATCCCCTTTTTACGAGATGCTGATATGAAACGCCAAACCCCCCTTTTAGGGCATATCGGTATTTATGGCTTCCACAATAAAGAAATATTAGAGAAATTATGCGCTTTAAAACCTTGCGTTTTAGAGGAACTGGAAAAATTAGAGCAATTAAGGGCTTTGTATTATCAAAAAAAGATTGCAGTCAAAATCGTTCAAAGTGGGAGCGTGGGCATTGACACCAAAGAGGATTTGCAAAACGCTTTGAAAATTTTTAGCCCCAACTCCTTTGAGCGCTAAAATTTACAGCATTTTCACCATCAAAAACCTCTTTTTAAATCCAAAAAAAAAGCAAAATTTGTTAATTTTTGCTCAATTTTATTAAAAGTTCAATAAATTTATGTCATACTTTAAACTAATTGTAAATAAAGTTTCAATTTGATACGATTTTACAAATAAAACATTACTTTAAGGAACATTTTATGAAAAAAACGATTTTACTTTCTCTTATGGCGTCATCGCTCCTTGCTGAAGATGACGGCGTTTTTATGAGCGTGGGCTATCAAATCGGCGAAGCGGTTCAACAAGTGAAAAACACCGGCGAAATCCAAAAAGTCTCCAACGCTTACGAAAATTTGAACAATCTTTTAACCCGCTATAACGAACTCAAACAAACGGCCTCTAACACCAACTCAAGCACCGCTCAAGCGATTAACAATCTAAAAGAGAGCGCTAGCCGATTAAAAACGACCCCTAATACCGCCAATCAAGCCGTGTCCTCAGCGCTCAGCTCTGCAGTGGGAATGTGGCAAGTGATAGCCTCTAATTTAGCCAATAACTCGCTACCAACTAGTGAATACGACAAAATCAATGCGATTTCTCAAGTGCTCCAAAATACCCTAGAAAATAAAAACAATGATCTTAAAATTGAAAATGACTATGACCATCTTTTAACTCAAGCTAGCACCATTATTAATACCCTTCAAAGCCAATGCCCAGGAATAGACGGAGGCAATGGCAAACCATGGGGCATTAATGCAAGCGGGAACGCATGCGCTATTTTTGGCAACACCTTTAACGCCATAAACAGCATGATAAATAGCGCTAAAGAAGCCGCCGCACAATCCCGAAGAACTGACCCAGAAAGTCCAAACCAACCAAGCGCATTTACCAACGCTGATTTTAATAAAAACCTTAATCAAGTCTCAAGCGTCATTAATGACACTATCTCTTACCTCAAAGGGGATAATTTAGAAACCATCTATAACACCCTTCAAAAAACGCCCGATTCTAAAGGGTTTCAAAGTTTGGTGAGCCGATCTAGCTATAGTTATTCTCTCAACGAAACCCAATATTCTCAATTCCAAACTACCACCAAAGAGTTTGGCCATAACCCTTTTAGAAGCGTGGGATTAATTAATTCTCAAAGCAATAACGGGGCAATGAATGGCGTGGGCGTGCAACTAGGCTATAAGCAATTTTTTGGGAAAAATAAATTTTTTGGGATCCGTTATTATGCCTTTTTTGATTACAACCATGCCTATATCAAATCCAACTTTTTCAACTCCGCTTCTAATGTTTTCACTTATGGCGCAGGCAGTGATCTTTTATTGAATTTCATCAATGGCGGATCCGATAAAAACCGCAAAGTCTCTTTTGGCATTTTTGGAGGCATCGCTCTAGCCGGCACGACATGGCTCAATTCCCAATTGGTGAATTTAAAAACCACCACTAGCATCTACAGCACTAAAATCAACAACACCAATTTCCAATTCTTATTCAATACCGGTTTAAGGCTTCAAGGGATTCACCATGGCGTGGAATTAGGCGTGAAAATCCCCACCATCAACACGAATTACTATTCTTTCATGGGCGCTAAATTAGCATTCCGAAGGCTTTATAGCGTGTATTTCAATTATGTTTTGGCCTATTGATACTGAATCGGTTCTCACTATTAATGAGAACAAAGCCAACTTTTTGGCTCTCAATGAATAACGGCATCATTTTACTTGACTTTTTACAAAAAACACACTAAAATTTCTCTTTATTTTTTGAGCGAAATTCCAGATTAGCTCAGCGGTAGAGTAGGCGGCTGTTAACCGCTTGGTCGTAGGTTCGAATCCTACATCTGGAGCCATACTTTTAACTCATCTTTTTTTTATAGCAAAATTCACGCAATCCCTTTTGATTTGATCCATAACGCATTGACTAAAACCCCCACCACAACCCCTATCGCTAAATTATGCGTGTATAAAACCACCGCCACGACTAAGAGCATGTTGAGCGTGTCATAGGGCTTGATTTTTTTAATGTTAATAATGGATTGGAAATTAAAAGTGGTGAAAGAAATCATCACCATCACCGCCACAACCGCCACAATGGGGATCTTAACCACATATTCATTAAACACTAATATTAGCACCATTAAAGAAAAGCCGGCAAAAAAAGTAGAAAGCCTTGTTTTAGCCCCGGATTTTGCGTTGATGATAGACTGCCCCACTAAAGCGCACCCTGTCATTCCCCCCAAAAGCCCTGAGACGATATTCCCCAAGCCTTGCGCTTTAGTTTCTTTATTTTTATCGCTCACGCCGTCTTTTAAAATCACATCTAAAGTTTTAGCGGTCAATAAACTTTCTATCGTGCCTACTAGCGCTAAAGAAAGAGCGTAAGGCAACAACTCTATCATTATTTTAAAATCCAAATTTTTGGGGATAATGATGAAATGAAAGCCTGAAACCCCTTGCTCAATGCTCCCTAAATTCGGTGCATGCGTGTCAAAAATTAAAGCGATCGCGCTCACTATAAGGATACAAATCAGATTAGAGGGGATTTTTTTAGTGATTAAGGGGAAAAGGTAAATGATCAATATCCCAATAAAAAGTAAGATAAACACCCCTAAATTTTGGTTTTGAAGGAATTTGAATTGCTCCATTAAAAGCAAAATGCCTAATGCGTTCACAAAGCCATACATCACTGATTGGGGGATAAACCTCAAAAGATTCCCTATTTTCAAATAGCCTAAAAGAATTTGCAACACCCCTGCCATAAGAGTCGCCACGCCCGCGTATTCAAGCCCATAGTTTTTAACCACGCCCACTAAAATGAGCGCCACTGAGCCGGCCGCTGCGCTAATCATCGCCTTTCTAGCCCCAAAAAAAGACAAAACAAAAGCCATATAAAAGGTCGTATAAAACGCCACGCCCACATCTAAACCCACCATGATCGCAAAGCCGGCCGTCTCTGGGATCACAGAAAGCCCCACCACAAAACCAGACAACAAATCTTTTTGAATGTTACTCAGCCATTCTTTTTGTATCTTTTCAAACATGCCTTTCTTTCTCATTAGAATGGCTTGATTATAAGATTTAAAAACCAATTTCAAACCAATAAAATTTTTCTTAGCGTTAAGCTTTCTTAAATATTTTATGGTAAAAAATACTTAAAATCGTTTTTTTTTTTTTT
>NZ_JAHXLB010000009.1:0-82269 GCF_021062735.1 Helicobacter pylori
GCTTCACCGATCTGATAGCCCACGCTCATATAAAACCCGTCATCTTCAGCCCTTGATAATGAAGCTATGAGAGAGAAAGAGAGAGCAAAGAGAGATTTTTTCATGTTTTCTCCTTTTATTAGATTTTTCTTTGATACAAAGAAACTTCATATTATAAGCAATAAATGGAATTTTATGGCTAATTTTAGATCTAAATTTTAGAGATTTTGTTTTTTTTTTTTTTTTGTAAATTGCGAAAAATAGGGGTTTTGGCCTAACTTTTGAGGCTTAAAAACCGCCTTTAAAAGAAAGACTAGTTAGTCTTCTTTCAAGCTATAAGCGATAGGGATTTTTAGATGCACGGTTTCTTCTGGTTTAGGGAATAAATACGCCGCGTTTTTAATGGCCTCTAAAGCCGCATGGTTTAAAATATCCGTTGTGTTACTTTTGACCACTTTAATGTCCGTAACGCTCCCATCAGCATTGATCACAAAGCTCACTAACACTTCGCCCTCAATGCCCCTAATCTGCGCCATTTTAGGGTAGCGGTTTTTAGAAGAAATAGCGGTTTGGATCTTCATTAAAAATTCGTTGCTCACCCCTGGGTTATAAGCTTGAGCTTCAGAAGTCGCGCCCTCAGAGGTTTTGTTGGATTCTTCTTGCTTGTCTTTTTCTTTGACTATGTCTTTAGTCGTTACTTGTTTAGGAGCGCTTTTTTCTTTAGCTTCCTCTTTAGCTTCTTCTTTTTTGGGTTCTTCTTTAGGCTCTTCTTTTTTAACCTCTTCAACTTTAGGCTCGGGCTTAGGCTCAGGTTTTGGCTTAGGCTCAGGTTTGGGTTTTGGTTCAGGCCTAGGTTTTGGCTTGGGTTTGGGTTTAGGCTTAGGCTTTGTCTCTTTTTTGGGTTCTTCTTTTTTGGGCTCTTCTTTCTTGGGTTTTTCTTTAGGTTCTTCTTTGGGTTTAGCCGACTCAGCATTGGTCTTTGTATTGGAATTGGTGTTAATGCTGGCTAAACTCATGGTAACCTTAGTGGTCCCAGCTTGCGCTAAAGGCTCTGGGGCTTCTTCGTGCAGCAAAAAATAGCCAAACCCTATAGCGTATAGGGCAAAAGAGATTAAAAAGCTAACACTCGTTGAGACTTTACTTAGCTTCTGTGGAGATGGAGAAATTTTCATGATTATGCTCTTTTAAAATATCCATAATGCTGATAAAAGTTTCAAAACGAGAGCTTTTGTCGCTTTTTAAGTCTATAAGGGTTTTAGGGTCTGTTTGTTTGACTACAGCGCTCAAAGCTTCTAAATTCGTCGGTTTGTCATCTACGAAAATATTGTCATGCTCATCTACGGAGATGACCACCACTTTTTGATCGTTTGGCTGGGATTTTTCCGCATTTTTAGCGTTAGGGAGATTGACTTTAATCTTACCTTGCGCGATAAAAGTAGAAATGCTTAACACAATCGCTAGCAAAACGAGCATAATATCAATGAAAGGGACAATATTCAGCCCATCGCCTCTTCTGATGCTTTTCATTTTTTCATGATCCTAAATTTTTCACTCAAAACATCGGATTTTCTCAACAAGCTATTATAAGCGATCAAAGTGGGAATCGCCACAGCAAGCCCTAGAGCGGTCGCTTTTAAAGCTAAAGACAAACCTACCATGATCGTTTTAGCGTCCATCCCGCCGCTCACGCCCATGTCATAGAAAATCACCATAATCCCTAAAACCGTCCCTAATAAACCCACATAAGGTGCGTTAGAATAAATCACATAGAGAATGGTTAGATTTTTGGTTAAATCCAAATTGAGGGCGTCTATATCATCATAAGCTTTCAAATTGACTTTGGAATAAAAAATAACCCTTTCAATCACAAACCACAAAGCTAAAAAACTCGCCACGCCAAGCACCGCAAAAACGAATACATCCACATAATCTTTCAACATTGCCATTGAAAAACCGCCCATAAAAACTCCTTGTCTATGATAAAACAATTCCCTTAAGATTAAAGCAACATGCAACACAGCCATTCTAAGAGCATGTGCTCTTTAAGAAGCATTCATTCGCATAAATGCTCCAAAATGATAAAAGAATGTTGGATTGTTGATTATATTGTTTTAATAATAACAAGTCAATAAATAATTAAGCTAGTAATTGAAATCAAATTCAAATGTTCTTATGGTCAACCATTTAAATCCAATTTGTATTATAATGGTTAATTTTAAATTAATTCAATAACACTAGCATGAGCGACTTTTAACAGACTCATGCCAAAAAAGGATTTTTCTCAATGGATACACCCAATAAAGACGATTCAATCATCCGCTTTTCGGTTTCTTTGCAACAAAATTTATTGGACGAATTAGACAACCGCATCATTAAAAACGGCTATTCTTCTCGCTCAGAATTAGTGCGCGACATGATTAGAGAAAAATTAGTAGAAGACAATTGGGCAGAAGATAACCCTAATGATGGGAGTAAAATCGCTGTGCTTGTGGTGATTTATGATCACCACCAAAGGGAATTAAACCAGCGCATGATAGACATTCAGCATGCCAGCGGGACGCATGTTTTATGCACCACGCACATTCATATGGACGCGCATAATTGTTTAGAAACGATTATTTTACAAGGCAATTCGCTTAAAATCCAACGCTTGCAATTAGAAATTGGGGGGCTTAGGGGGGTTAAATTCGCTAAATTGACTAAGGCGTCTAGCTTTGAACACAATGAATAGCGTCTTAAAATACAAAGAATTAGCGCTCTATGGAGGGAGTTTTGACCCCTTGCACAAGGCTCATTTAGCCATCATTGATCAAACTTTAGAATTATTGCCATTTGCTAAGCTCATTGTTTTACCCGCTTATCAAAACCCTTTCAAAAAGCCATGTTTTTTGGACGCAAAAACCCGTTTTAAGGAATTAGAAAGAGCTTTAAAGGGAATGGATAGGGTGCTGTTGAGCGATTTTGAAATCAAGCAAGAAAGGGCTGTGCCTACGATAGAAAGCGTGATTCATTTTCAAAAACTCTACCGCCCTAAAACGCTTTATTTAGTCATAGGAGCGGATTGCTTAAGGCATCTTTCTTCTTGGACTAACGCTAAAGAGCTTTTAAAAAGGGTGGAATTAGTGGTTTTTGAAAGGATTGGCTATGAAGAGATTCAGTTTAAGGGACACTACCACCCTTTAAAGGGCATTGACGCACCGATTTCTTCTAGCGCGATTAGGGCTAGTTTGGGGGTTTAAGCGTGTTTTTTAATGTGGCGGTAGGCTTCTTGAATGATAGCGAAGCGTTTGGCGTAAAGAGCCTTTTTTTCTTTAAGATCGCATAAATCAGGGTGGTAGGTTTTAGCCAACTCCAAATAGCGCTTTTTGACTTCGCTGAAATTTTCATGCTTGATGAAACCTAACGCTTTATAGCATTCCCTTAATTTGCGCTCAGCCATAGTGGTGTAGCTGTCCTTACCAAAGCCATTAGGATAGATGAAATGTAAGCATGCGTTATGGACGATTCTATTTTCATTGAGCGTTACAATGAGTTCCCAAAAACGCTCTGAATCGCCTCTTATATGCAATTCATCTTGGGTTTCTAAAAACACACAGCCGCTGAATTTTTGGCGTAAAAACCGCTTGGCGATAGGGTGCTTGGTGATAAAAAGCGCATATTCCGCCCCAAAGGTTAAAACTTTCACTTCTATTTTTTCTAAAAGCGTGTTTTGAGCCATGATTTTGATGCGTATGGGCAGGTGGCTTTTTTGTAAAACCTCTTCTAAAGAATGCGTGCTAATATCTTTTTCATGCACGCATTCAAGGGCATAATAAACCCAATTAAGCAAGTAGTTTTTTTTAAAACATTCCGTGTCGTTTAAGATGAGTAACGATGAAGAGAGCATGTGGCACTGGCTGAAATGTTTTTTAGCGTAGTTTAAAACTTTTTTCAACAAAGGGTGGCTGTTAGGGAGCGCGATTTGCGTGAATTTGGCTAACAATTCAATTTTGGCCATTGCCTTTATTTTCTCCATGCGTTTTGATGCGATTTTTAAAAATCTTTAGGTATTTTAGCATGCCAATGGTTAAAAAAGGTGGTTATGAGTGGTTTTTGCGCTAGACTACGAGCTATAACTCATTTAATGAAAGAATAAAAATGAAAATAGCGGTATTACTCAGTGGGGGGGTGGATAGCTCTTATAGCGCTTATAGCTTAAAAGAGCAAGGGCATGAATTAGTGGGGATTTATTTAAAACTCCATGCGAGTGAGAAAAAGCATGATTTATACATTAAAAACGCTCAAAAAGCGTGCGAGTTTTTAGGCATTCCTTTAGAGGTGTTGGATTTTCAAAAGGATTTTAAAAGCGCGGTTTATGATGAATTTATCAACGCTTATGAAGAAGGGCAAACCCCAAACCCTTGCGCGTTGTGCAACCCTTTAATGAAGTTTGGGCTAGCTTTAGATCATGCTTTAAAATTAGGGTGTGAAAAGATCGCTACCGGGCATTATGCGAGAGTCAAAGAAATTGACAAGGTAAGTTATATTCAAGAGGCTTTGGATAAAACTAAAGATCAGAGCTATTTTTTATACGCTTTAGAGCATGAAGTTATCGCTAAATTGGTGTTCCCTTTAGGGGACTTGTTAAAAAAGGATATTAAGCCTTTAGCCTTGAATGCGATGCCTTTTTTAGGCACTTTAGAGACTTATAAGGAATCTCAAGAAATCTGCTTTGTGGAAAAAAGCTACATTGACACTTTAAAAAAGCATGTTGAAGTGGAAAAAGAGGGCGTGGTGAAAAACCTACAAGGCGAAGTCATTGGCACGCATAAGGGCTATATGCAATACACGATTGGCAAACGCAAAGGCTTTAACATTAAAGGCGCGTTAGAGCCGCATTTTGTGGTGGGGATTGACGCTAAAAAGAACGAGTTGATTGTGGGCAAAAAAGAAGATCTCGCTACGCATTCGCTTAAGGCTAAAAACAAATCTTTAATGAAAGATTTTAAAGATGGCGAATATTTTATCAAGGCCCGTTACAGGAGCGTGCCTACTAAAGCGTTTGTGAGCTTGAAAGATGAGGTGATTGAAGTGGAATTTAAAGAGCCTTTTTATGGCGTGGCTAAAGGGCAAGCCTTGGTCGTTTATCAAGATGACATCTTGCTGGGTGGGGGCGTGATTGTTTAGGGCTTTTGCACTTATAGCCTAGTTGATCGCTTTTTTAAAAGTTCACTCTCGCTTAAAATTTTCAAAGCTAGGGAATCCATGCGGATCTAAGCGGATATTTTTAATAAGAGTTTTTCCATTGCTCAAATCACCGCTCAAATTGGAGGGCTTTTTAGTCTGTTGTTTGGCTAAAAGGGCTAAAACTCGGGCGTTTAACGCCATGGTTTCATTCAAAAACGCCATTTGCTTATTTAATTCGCTTAAAAATTCTATATTCAAGGTTTTTAAAGTATGCTCGTAATTGGCTAAGATTAGCGCATGCTTTTCTTTATTGTTTTTAGCGTCTTTTAATTCTTTGTCTCGCTCTATTAGGGCGTTTTGGTAGCGTTGGCGCAATTCTTTAGCGCATGATTTGAGATTTTCTTTATCGCATAAAAAATGCGTTTTTAAAGTTTCTAGGCGTTTTTCTAAGGGTAAAAAGGTTTTTAGGGCGTCTTCTTTAGCTTGGATTTGGTTTTGAAGCTTGTTTTTAAATTTTTTCAAACGCATGGCTTTATAGGCTTGAAAATCATGGTTTATGAGAGCGTTGTATTCTAGGGTTTTGTTATGGGATTGTTGGTTATGGGTTTGGTTTTCTAAAACTTGATCGCACAAGGCGTTTAAAGCACTCATCAAATCCAATTGCGAGAGCAAATGGGCGAGTTTAGGCTCTTTGAGTAAGAAAAGGGCGTTGTTTTGTTCTTGGACTTCTAAAGCGTTTGAGGCCTCTTCTAAGTTTTTAACGCCGCTCAAATAAGGGCAATGCTCTTGTAAAAAAAGCGTTTGGGATTCTTTGATTAAGCGTTCTTGTTCCATGCCCTCTTTTAAGCGTTTTTCTAAAGCTTGTAATTTTTCTAATTCCAAAGCGCTTTGTTTCAATAACGCATCAGTGTCCATAAGGCGGATTTGGCTGGCGTTAAAAAAACGCCTCTGGCTATTTAGGGTGCTGTTAGCCTTTTTGATTTCTTTAAGCTGATCTTGGTTGTTGGAAAGCACATTTTGATAGATTCTTAAACTTTCATTGAGTTTATAAAGCATGTCTGAGAGCTGTTCGTTAGAGCGCGAGAGCTTAGCGTTAGTTTGAGAATCAAAAGTCATCATTATCTGTGCGTTTGAAAAGGTTAGAAAAAATAAGAAAAAGCAAAAAAATCTCATGGGGTTATCTTTATTACTATAGTTTCATCGTGTTATTTTATCTAAGTTTTGGCATGCATAAAAACACACAAACCCACCGCTTTTAAGATAAAATAAGCGTTTTGATGCCATTTTTGGAGCGATCGTGGAATTGAATTATTATGAAATTTTAGAAGTGGAAAAACACAGCAACCAAGAGACCATTAAAAAGTCTTACAGAAAGCTGGCTTTAAAATACCACCCAGACAGAAACGCCGGCGATAAAGAAGCCGAAGAAAAGTTCAAGCTCATCAATGAAGCCTATGGGGTGTTAAGCGATGAAAAGAAACGGGCCTTATACGATAGGTATGGTAAAAAAGGCTTAAACCAAGCCGGTGCGAGCCAGAGCGATTTTTCTGACTTTTTTGAAGATTTAGGCTCGTTTTTTGAAGACGCTTTTGGCTTTGGCGCTAGAGGGAGTAAAAGGCAAAAAAGCTCTATCGCACCGGATTATTTGCAAATGATTGAATTGAGTTTTAAAGAAGCGGTTTTTGGCTGTAAAAAAACCATTAAAGTCCAGTACCAGAGCGTTTGTGAAAGTTGCGATGGCACAGGCGCTAAAGATAAAGCCCTAGAGAATTGCAAGCAATGCAACGGGCAGGGGCAAGTGTTTATGCGTCAAGGTTTTATGAGTTTTGCGCAAACTTGTGGGGCGTGTAAAGGCAAGGGCAAGATCATTAAAACCCCATGCCAAGCGTGTAAGGGTAAAACCTACATCCTTAAAGATGAAGAAATTGATGCGACAATCCCTGAGGGCATTGATGATCAAAACCGCATGGTGCTTAAAAATAAAGGCAATGAATACGAGAAGGGAAAAAGAGGGGATTTGTATTTAGAGGCACGAGTCAAAGAAGATGAGCATTTCAAGCGCGAAGGCTGTGATTTGTTTATTAAAGCGCCGGTGTTTTTCACCACTATCGCTTTAGGGCATACGATTAAAGTGCCGTCTTTAAAAGGGGACGAACTGGAATTAAAAATCCCTAGAAACGCTAAAGACAGGCAGACTTTTGCGTTTAGAAACGAGGGCGTGAAACACCCTGAAAGCTCTTATAGAGGGAGTTTGATCGTGGAATTGCAAGTGATTTACCCTAAAAGTTTGAATAAGGAGCAGCAAGGGTTATTGGAAAAGTTGCATGCGAGTTTTGGCTATGAGGGCGAGCCGCATAAAAGCGTTTTAGAAACCTGTATTTCTAAAATTAAAGACTGGTTTAAATGAAAGGTTGTTGATGCATGATTTTCTAAAAGCCTTTAAAGACGCTTTCCCTCATACCATTTCTATCTTTTTAGGGTATTTGCTTATGGGAATGACTTTTGGAATGCTTTTAGCCCAGCAAGGGTATGATTATAAAGTAGCCATGTTCATGTCGTTATTCATCTACGCTGGGGCGGTGCAATTTGTAGCGATCACACTTTTAAGTGCGCAAGCGAGCTTGATGAATGTCGTTATTGTGAGCTTGTTGGTGAATGCGAGGCAGACTTGTTATGCGCTTTCTATGCTAGAGAGATTTAAAAACACCAAATGGCGTTTGCCCTATTTAGCGCATGCGCTCACGGATGAAACCTTTGCTCTGTTGAATTTATACGCTCCTAAAGAGGGGGTTAGTGAAAAAGACTTTATTTTTAGCATTTCCTTACTCAACCACTCTTATTGGATTTTTGGCTCGTTGGTGGGTTCGTTAGTGGGAGTGCATTTTTCTTTTGACACTCAAGGCATGGAATTTGTGATGACAGCGATTTTTATCGTGCTGTTTATGGAGCAATACAAACGAAACACAAACCACAAAAACGCATGGCTTGGGATTTTTATTGCGGTTGTTTGTTTAGCGCTCTTTGGGACTGAATACTTTTTGCTTATCGCTTTAGTTTTAATGGTGCTTGCTCTTATTTTGTTTAGAAAGCAGTTAGAATGTTAATGCATTCTATACTCATTATTTTAGTCATCATATTAACGACTTATTTCACGCGCATCTGGCCTTTTATGGTGTTTAACGCTAAAAACCCGCCCAACGACTTTGTGCGTTATTTGGGTAGGGCTTTATCATGTTCAGTGATAGGCATGCTCGTGATCTATTGTTTTAAAGACATTCAAATTTTAAAACCCCCTTATGGGATCAATGAAATCATCGCTTTTTTATCCGTTATCCTTTTGCACCGCATTTTTAAGGCGTTTGTTTTAAGCATCACGCTCCCTACCATTCTTTATATGGTTTTAGTCCAAAGCCATGCGTTAGAAAAGGCTTTTTTTAATTCCTAAAATGATGTTTGACTGCTTTTAACCCTAGCGTTTTTAATCACAAAATACGCCGTAGGGATAATAAAAAGCGTTAAAACAACGCTGCTTATCATGCCCCCTAGCATGGGTGCAGCGATGGATTTCATGATTTCACTCCCTGTGCCATGGCTATACATGATCGGAATGAGTGAAGCTAAAATACTAAAAAAGGTCATAAGCTTGGGCCTCACCCTAAGCACCGCCCCATGCATGATAGCTTCTTTTAAAGTGGCGCTATTTTGCTCTTTTAAAGGGGTTTTGATGAATTTTTGAAACGCGTCTTCTAAATAAATAATCATCACAATAGCCGTTTCACTTGCTACCCCTAAAAGGGCTAAAAAGCCCACTAACGCCGCCACGCTCATGTTAAAGCCCATGATATTCATAAAAATTAACCCCCCCAAAAACGCAAAAGGCAGAGTGAAAAAGCATAGTAAGGAATTGGTGAGGTTCTTTAAGGCAAAGACAATTAAAATAAAAATGATAAACACGCTCACCGGCACGATGTATTTTAAGGTTTTAAACGCTTCTTCTAAATACTGGCTCTCGCCGCTAAATTCATAATAATACCCGTTAGGCAATTTGATTTTTTCTAGCGCTTTTTGAGCCAGTTGTCTGTAGGTATCAGAGCTGATATTGGCTTGCGGCACAATATAAATAAAATTCACATTCAAGCCCTTTTCGCTTTTTAACACCGCCGGCGAGTTGTCGTAATAGATGCGGGCTAACTCCCTTAAGGGCATGTAATTGTAAGCGGTTTTGATGTAGAGGTTTTGTAATTTTTCAATGGTGTTTCTTTCTGTGTCTTCTAAGCGTAAAGAAATGGGGTAACTTTCTACGCCCTTAATCATGGTAGTGAGCGTGGCTCCTCCAAGAGCGAATTTAATCGTGTCTAACACGGCGTTTTTATTGATGCCATAACGAGCCAGATTTTCATCGTTCAAATCCAGCGTGATGTAGTAGCCATTATTGGATCGCTCCGCAAAGACGGACAAACTCTCTTTTAGGGTTTTGAGCTGTTGTTCCATAAGGATCGCTAATTCTTGTAATTTATCCGTGTCATTACCATAGAGCTTGATTCCTAGGGGCGTTCTAATCCCGGTTAAGAGCATGTCCGTTCTCCCACGAATGGGGTAAGTCCATGAATTGGTCAAGCCTTTTAATTGCAGGGTCTTTTCTAATTTATCCCTAACTTCTTTATAACTGAGCTTTTCTTTCCATTCGTTTTGCGGCTTTAATTCAATGTAGGTTTCTATCATGCTCAAACCGGCAGCATCAGTGCTGGTGTTAGCGCGCCCCACTTTACCAAAAACTTGTTTGACAAAATCCAATCGCTTGATAGCGCTATTACTTTTTTTCAAATATTCTAAAGCGGTGTCAATGCCCACGCCATTAAGCGTTACTGGCATATACATCACTACCCCTTCATTGATTTGGGGGATAAATTCCCAGTTGAGTTTTTGATACGCTACATACAAACCTCCTAAACCCACAACGCTCGCTATTAAAAAAGCGTATTTGAACTTAAGCACAACCTTCAAGCTTACGCCATAAATTTTCATGAAAAAAGCGTTAATGGGGTTTTTAGACTCTTCTAAAATCCGCCCTTTAATGAGCCATACCATTAAAATAGGGACCATGGTGATAGAAAGCAGCGCTCCTACTAACATGGCAAAGGTTTTGGTGTAAGCTAAAGGGGCAAAAAGCTTTTCTTCTTGGCCGGTGAGCGCAAAAATTGGCAAGAAAGAAACCACGATGATCATTAAAGCAAAAAATATCGCGCCCCCCACATGCTTAACCCCTTGCATGATGGCATTAACCCTTTGGATATCATCTTTTGTATCAATGTGTTGCAAGTGCTTGTGAGCGTTCTCCACCATCACAATAGCCGCATCCACCATCGCCCCTATAGCGATCGCAATGCCCCCCAAACTCATAATACTCGCTTCAATATTGAAATAACGCATGAGCAAGAAACTAATGCACACGCTTAAAGGCAGAGTGATAATCACCACTAAAGCGCTCCTAAAATGCAATAAAAAAATCGCAATAATGACTAGCACAATGACGCTTTCTTCTATGAGCGTGTGGATTAAATTGTCAATGCCTTTTTCAATCAATTCGCTCCTGTCATACACGCTGGTGATTTTCACATCAGGGTTACTCGCTTGTAGGGTGGCGATTTTTTCTTTAATGGCTTTAAGCACCTTATAAGTGTCAGCGTGATAGCGCACCATAACAATCCCGCCCACCACTTCTTTATCGCCATTCAGGTTGGCAGCCCCTCGGCGTGGTTTTGGCGCTAGCCTAACGCTGGCTATATCTTTGATTTTTAAAGGGATAGCCCCTTCTTTTTTAACCACAATTTCTTCTAAATCCTTCAAAGATTGGATATAGCCATGCGATCTTATGATTTTTTCAAACCCGTTTTCTAAAATAACCCCCCCACCGGTATCGTTATTGGAATTTTTAATCGCGTTAGCGACTTGCTCTAAACTCAAGTTATAACGGATCAAAGAATCGTTTTGAAGCGTTACTTCATAATCCTTTACAAAGCCCCCCACGCTTGCGACCTCACTCACCCCATCAACCCCCAAAAGTGCATAGCGGTAATAAAAATCTTGCAAGACTTTCAAATCGCTTAAATTCTTGCTATCGCTAGATAGAGCGTATTGATACGCCCAGCCAATAGAAGTGGAATCGCTCCCTATTTCCACTTTAGCGTCCTTGGGTAGATTGCTTACTCTGTTTAATTGCTCTAAAACCCTATCCCTAGCCCAATACAAATTGACGCCGTCTTTAAAAATGATGTAAATCAAGCCGCTTTCATAGCTAGAAATCCCTCTAACCGTGTCAATGTTAGCGATACTCATGAAAGTAGAAACCAACGGGTAAGTAACCTGCTCTTGCACGATTTTAGGGCTTTGGTTGGGGTAAGTGATTTGCACGACCACTTGAGCGGGGCTTAAATCCGGCAAAGCGTCTAAACGAACGCTTTTTATCGCCCACAAAGAGGCTAAAAAAATGAGTAGAGTGATTAAAGTGGTAAGGAGTTTGTTTTTAACGCTTAAATCAATGATTTTTTCTATCATTCAATAATCCCCATTGTTTTGAGCGTCAGCGTCTAGCACGAATAAAGCGTTATTAGCGACTTCTTCGCCCGCTTTTAAACCCTCTAAAATTTCATAACTCCCATCGCTCAAGCGAACGGCTTTAATTTCTAACGGGCTTAAGCCAAAATCATCTTTTTTAAACACGATAGCTTTCCCCCCTTTAATCAAAACCGCTTCTTTAGGCAGGATCTTCATTTTTTGTGGTTTTTGAAAGATTTCCACTTGAGCGAACATGTTAGGGTAATAAAGTTGTTTAGCATTAGGCACATTGAAGCGCGCTTCTAGCATTTTATCTCCTTTGTTGATGATGGGGTTGATATTTTCAAGCGTGATTTCTTGCTCGCCTTTAATCCCTTCTACGAACAAGATCGCTTTATGCGTGTTTTTTAAAAACTCTAAATCCTCTTGATTGACTTTAACAAGCGCCCACAATTGGCTTAAATCTATGATTTGAAACAACTCTTGCCCTTTTTTAATGAAGCTCCCCTCATTGAGATCCGGGCTTTTTTTAAAAATAACGCCGTTAAAACGAGAGTAAATAGTCATTTCATTTTGGACTTTATGAGCGCTGATGGTTTTTTCAATGCTGGAGTTTTCTAGCCCTAATAGTTTGAGTTTTTCTTTAATCGCTCCCACTTGTTGGTTGAATTCCAATGATGATAGCAATTCGCTTTGAACGCTCACTAATTCAGGGGAATACACGCTCAATAACCTATCGCCCTTTTTAATGGGGGTATAGGTTTTATTCGCATAAAGCTTTTCCACATAGCCATCAAAACGCAGGGTTTGAGAAAAAATCAGCGCTTCATTAGGCTCTAAAAGCGCATAATAGCGCCGGCTTTGAGAAAATTCTTTTTCTATAACCTTAGTGGTGGAAATATTGAAACGGGTTTGGCTTTTAGTTTCTTTAGTTTCTTGAGTTTCTTGAGCGTTAGCGAATAAGGGGCTAAAAAACAAAATCAAGGCTAACCATAAAATCCGTTTCATTCTAATCCTTTAAGGTTTTGTAAAGACAAATAAGCGCTATTGAGAGCGCTTAAGGTTTCAAGCTGGGTGATTTGGGTAGTGATTTTGTCATTAAAAGCGTTGTAATAAGCGTTGTAATCGCCATTAGATTTCAAATCGAGCGCATAAATTTGCGCGATTTTTTCATTCTGCTTGATGATTTTATTGATCGATTCTAGGTTTTTTTGCAAGGTTTCTAATTTTTTAAGGAGTTTTAGGGCCAGGTGGTGGGTTTTGTTTTTGGTGTTTTCCACTTCGCTTTTAAACACCAAGCTTTCTTTTTTCTTTTGCTCCACTAATTTGGCTTGCTTGCCATAAATGGGTAAAGGGATGGACAAAGCGATACTAAACATATCGTAGTTATAGTATTGTTTGGAGCGGAAATAATACACCCCGGTAACATTCACGTCTTCTAAAAAGCTTTTTTTAGCCAAAGTGATGTCTTTTTGCGATTTTTCTTCATCAAGCCTAGCGATCGCAATATCGTAATTAGTGGCGCTAATGTTGTATAACTCTTGCTCCTTATTAAATTCAAAATTTTTAGGGGCAATGCTTAAAAGTTCGTTTTCTTTAAAAGTCAATTCACCCATGGAATAATGGCTGCTAGATAGCGCTTCTTCTAAATTGTTTTTTTTGATTTCTAATTGCGATTTTAAAATTTCTAGCTTGGCGATCGCTATTAAATCGGGCGAACTGGAATGGTTGGCTTGATAGAGGGTGTTTTCTAAATTTTTAATCGCTGTGTTTAAAAGCTCTATTTCTTGTTGGTTTTTATAGTTTTCAATGCCGCTTATCATTAAACTAATCACTAATTGCTGCTTGGTTTTTTTAAGCTCTAATATCTTTTTTTGCTTTTCTAAATTAATCATTTGAGATTGCGTGAGTTTTTTACCATTTAAATCCACTTTTTGAGACAAACCCAAGCTCATGTTTTGCATTAAGGTGCTATCCAGCCTGAAAAAATCGCTCACATTAGCGTTGTTATAGCCTAAATACAAAACAGGGTTATCCCACTTGCTAACGGCTTTTTCTTGAGAACTTAAAGCGTCAATTTGCTCTTGTAAGGCTTGTATTTTTTGATTTTTAGAAAGGTATTTAGCCACAAAAGATTGGATCTCTAAATCTTTAGCAAAACCCAAACTAAAAAGCAGTAAAAAAGCGCTTAGAAGGCGTATTGAAACACCCCTTTTATAAAACGCACTTATAAAAGATAGCATGCTCTTATAAATCCAGGCTTGTTTTAGCGCGATAAACCTGGCCCTCTTTAGATTTAATATCCACCCTCACCTGCCATGTCCCGTTCATAGAAAGATTGGTTTTAGCTTCATAAATGCCGTTTTTTTCACTCACTTGCGCCATTTCTTTCATCGCTGGCATGCCGGACATTTCAGGCATCATAAACTGCACCCTAACGATAGCTTTTTCTAAAGCCTTACCTTTTAAAGTGGGGCTAAGAATGAAAGTGTTATCGCCTTTAATGGGGTTACCCACGGATTTGATTTTCACTTCCAAGTCATTCGCTTTTAGGGTTTGTTCCCATGCGTTTAAACCCATAACCCCCAATGCGCTTACTAAAAATAAAGCGGCTAACTTTTTCATCGTTTTGACCTTTACATTAAGATAACAAGAAAATTCTTGTTGCGGACGAATGATAACCCTCTTTTGTGTAAAAATTGTGGAAATGGTGTTTAAAAAATTAGGGTTTTTAAGTAGAAGGTATAAGAGTTTATGCTATTTTTTTAAGGTTTTAAAATCAAATTTCAAAGGATTAGCATGCAATTTAGAATCGAACATGACACGATGGGCGAAATCAAAGTAAATGATAGCCAATACTGGGGGGCTCAAACGCAACGCAGTCTTGAAAACTTTAAGATCGGCACTGAAAAAATGCCTAAAGAACTCATTGGCGCGTTTGCCAAACTCAAAAGGAGTCTGGCGGTAGTTAACCACAAGTTGGGGAAATTAAGCCTGGAAAAATCGCAAGCCATTATCAAAGCGTGCGATTGCATTTTAAAAGGCGAGTTGTGCGGCGAATTTCCCCTAGCGATATGGCAAACAGGGAGCGGGACTCAAACGAACATGAATCTCAATGAAGTCATTGCCAATAAGGCTACAGAAATTTTAGGGGGTAATTTTAGGGAGAAAAAACTCATCCACCCTAACGATGATGTGAACATGTCTCAAAGCTCCAACGACACTTTCCCTACCGCAATGCACATTGTGAGCGTGCTAGAAATCACGCACAAACTACTGCCCAGTTTAGAGAATCTGTTAAAAACCTTTAAAGAAAAAAGCCAACAATTTAAAGAGATTGTCAAAATCGGGCGCACGCATTTGCAAGACGCTACGCCTTTAACTTTGGGGCAAGAATTTAGCGGGTATGCGAGCATGCTAGAGCATTCTAAACAACAAATTTTAGAGAGTTTGGAGCATTTAAGAGAATTAGCCATAGGCGGGACGGCCGTAGGCACAGGTCTAAACGCTCATAAAGAATTGAGTGAAAAAGTGGCTGAAGAATTGAGCGAGTTTAGCGGCGTGAAATTCATTTCTGCGCCCAATAAATTCCATGCACTCACTAGCCATGACGCTATCGCTTATGCACATGGGGCTTTTAAGGCTTTAGCGGCGAATTTAATGAAAATCGCTAACGATATTAGATGGCTTGCGAGCGGGCCGCGCTGTGGTCTGGGCGAGCTTAATATCCCTGAAAACGAGCCGGGCAGTTCTATTATGCCTGGTAAAGTGAACCCCACGCAATGCGAAGCGATGACAATGGTGGCCGTGCAAGTGATGGGGAATGATACCGCTATTGGCATTGCGGCCAGTCAGGGTAATTTTGAATTGAATGTGTTCAAGCCGGTGATCATTTATAATTTCTTGCAGAGTTTGAGGCTATTGAGCGACAGCATGGAAAGTTTTAATACCCATTGTGCGAGCGGTATTGAGCCTAATAAAGAAAAAATTGATTATTACTTGCACCATTCTTTAATGCTAGTAACCGCCCTAAACCCGCATGTAGGCTATGAAAACGCCGCTAAAATCGCTAAAAACGCCCACAAAAAAGGCATTTCTTTAAAAGAAAGCGCGCTGGAACTGAAACTCTTGAGCGCTGAAGATTTTGACCAATTCGTGGTGCCTGAAAAGATGATCGGGCCTAAGGCTTGAAACATGGCTAAGATCAAGGATCAAGATTATGAAATGTGGGCAAGAGAAATTGTGAGAGGGAGTGCTGTAGTGTTTTTTGGGGCTGGCTTTTCAGCTGGCGCTACAGGGTTTGATGGCGAATTGCCCTTGGGCAATCAGCTAAGAGATAAATTAGGTGAATTTTGTGGACTTGAGAGAAAGTATTATGAGACAAAAGATCTGAAAGATGTGGCTGAATATTGCTTAAAAAAACAAGATCATCAAAAAATTGTAGAAAAATTAAAAGATATTTTTAGGGTCAAACAATCAAAGGATGAACAAAAAGTTGTTGTAGGATGGCCATGGAAGAGCATTTACACGACAAATTACGATGACTTGGTTTGTTATGCTGGCAAGCAGGTTAATAAAAATATTGATATTTTAACGCTTGAAAGCATGTTGCCAAGTAAATCTAGAAATTTTTGTTTGCATATTAATGGTTGTGTGGATAGATTAGAACCAGAACATTTAGATAACTCTTTCAAATTGAGTCGTTCTTCTTATGTTAATAGTGATGTTTTTGCAAACTCTTCAAAGTGGAAAGATAAATTTATGAATGATTTGCAATACTCTGCATTGGTGGTGTTTATGGGATATTCTTTAGCGGATATGCCTATTGAGAGAATCTTATTTGCAAAAACTGAAAGTATGCGGAAGAAAACTATCTTTGTGGTTGCAGATCCTAAAAATTCCGATGATGATCCTATTGGCGATAACAAATTTGAAGGGTATGGGAAATTGCTTAAAATTGGTATGGAGTCTTTTGTAAACAAGATACAAGAATGTTGGCCACAGGATACTAATTTAGGTTTTAACTATTTAGAACAAATAATCATTTCTAATTCATTGGATGTCAATATTAGAGACAATGACTTAAAATTATTTTTTGAGCAAGGTAAGTTTGAAGATGGATGGTTACGAAATGAGGTTTTGCAGTATTTAAAAAATGGGCATCAGATTAGAAAAAGTTTTTCAGGTAAGGGATTCACTCTAGGAGATAAGATAACAGAAGGGATAAAGGATAAATATAGCTTGAAAAGTCCTATTCAGTCAGATTATGTTCCTAAACTAATTCCTAGAAAAGAAGAAATTGATGAAGCTAAACGCGAATTAGCACGAGATAGCGTAGGGATTTTAGGGGTGTTTGGCGAATTAGGGAGTGGGAAAACGATATTTTTAAGACAATTAGCAGTAACGCTTGTTGAAAGTGGTAAATCAGTATATTTTGTTAGGCATGGGGATTTTATTTCTCAAAAAGAAGAAATAGATACCCTACTAAAACAACTTAAAGATGGAAATGAGAAAGCTATAATCTTTATAGATTCTTACTTGAATCAATTAAAAATTTCTCAATACATTGCTAATAAAGTTAGAGAAACTCGCTGTGTCAAATTGATATTGGCAACAAGAGCTGTTGATGGGCATGGCGATGAGGGTTGCAAGTCTATTTCAGAAGACTCATCAGTAGAGATAGGACAGTTGAGCGATTTAGATTTAGGTATTTTTGTACAGATTATCAGTCATCTTGGTTTGTGGTCAAGGAGCTTGAGTGAAAGATCTTTTAAGGAACAAAAAAAGTATCTTCAAAAAAATTGCAACGCTCAAATGTTGCTTATTTTGCTAGATATATTTAATTCTGAACATATTTATAACGAGCTAGTTAAGAGCTTAAATAATGTTTTAAACGATAAAAAAATAAAAAAGATATTATTTGTTATTTGTTTTTTGCATGTAGCGAATATCACTAGCAAAGACATTGCGCTTTTTTCATATTTATTAGGAGATGATGGATTAGGGAATCTTAAATCGCAACATATCAAACAGCTCAGAGCTTTAAACTTATGGATTGACGACGATTCTGGTTCCAGTATTCTAGCTTTATTTATTTTGCACCACATGTTCTCATATGATGAAATCACAGGATATGCTTTTGAGATATTAAAAAGGGTGAGAAACACAGAGAAAAGCTACCATAATTTAAGTTATCAAGCATATCTTAAGTTATTGAATTATCGCACTATGAGTCGTGTATTTGGCAAAGAAAAAGATGGAGATAAGGATAAGAAGTTTACATTTTTGCGTAACTATTATGATGACGCTAAAAGAGAGATTCCAATTCTTATAGAGAATCCTCAGTTTTGGTTACAGTATGCAATATGTCATATATCAATAGGCAAGTTTAAAGAGGCGCAAGATTATTTAGATCAAGCATATGGTAAGGCGAATCAAAAAGATAGCTATGATGTGGATTATATTGATAACCAGCAAGCTCGCTTATACATTTATCAAGGAACTAATGCTGAAGACAAAGAGGATACGTTCAGCTTTTTTAAAAAAGCTGTTGAGTTACTAGAAGAGCGTAGAAAAGAAGATGAATATAAATACAGCATTATTGAAAGTTTTTGGGAATTTTTAGAAAAACATTTTTTGCATTTTGGAAAAAATAAGCAAGAAGATATTCAGAAAGTTTTGGCGGACCATCATGGAAAGTTTTGTAATTTTTGTGGGCAAGGTTCATGGTATAAACAAAAGATTATTAGGGGGTGTGAGAAAGTGTTTGAAAAGTATTTGCCTAATCCTGAAAAACCTAATCTCTCAAAAAATTTATCAAGCAAATGACTCTAGGTATTGATGAAGCGGGGAGGGGGTGTTTGGCTGGGTCGCTTTTTGTGGCTGGGGTGGCGTGTAATGAAAAAACGGCCTTAGAGTTTTTAGAAATGGGCTTAAAAGACAGCAAGAAGCTCAGCCCAAAAAAGCGCTTTTTCTTAGAAGATAAGATCAAAACGCATGGCGAGGTCAAGTTTTGGGTGGTTAAAAAAAGCGCGAATGAAATTGATAGCTTAGGTTTGGGGGCGTGTTTGAAACTCGCTATTCAAGAAATTTTAGAAAATGGTTGCTCTTTAGCTAATAAAATAAAAATAGACGGCAACACGGCGTTTGGCTTGAATAAACGCTACCCCAATATACAAACCATCATCAAGGGCGATGAGAAGATCGTTCAAATCGCTATGGCGTCTGTTTTGGCGAAAGCCTTTAAGGATAGAGAAATGCGGCAATTGCACGCTTTGTTTAAGGAATACGGCTGGGATAAGAATTGCGGGTATGGGACTAAACAGCATATAGAAGCGATCATTAAGCTAGGGGCTACGCCTTTTCATCGGCATAGCTTCACGCTTAAAAACCGCATCTTAAATCCCAAACTCTTAGATGTGGAACAACGCCTTATTTAAAAGGGTGCTGAGATTGGTAGCACTCGTTGAAGAAAGGTCGATGCGTTTTGCTTTAAAGTAAGCGATTAAGTCTTCAGGCTGAATGAAAGGGAATTGCACCATGACATACACACGATGGTTAGTGGTATCCACGAACCTTTTAGCCAAAATGGATTTAGACGTTAAAAAATCAACCAACCCGAATAAATAGCTGATAACATTATTTTTAACTTGAAGCGCTTTAGCAATAGATTTGTGCATTTTAGTGAATAAAACTCTTTCTAACGTGTTGTAAGCGTTCATTTTAGCCCTTAAAAAAGCCACTTTTTCAGTGTTTTCTTCAGAGGACAATTTGTCATCATAGGGGATGTAATTGGCGTAAAAATCGTTCCTTTTACCAGAAATTGAAGCCGATCCGACATATTGATTGAGCGGGTTCTTTTGGTCAAAAAGATTGATTTTAAGCCAATTGGGACAGTTAATCGTGTCCTTTAAACTCTCAGCATGCGCTGTTTGAGCGAAGAGGCCTAGGGATAACAAGGCACAGAAACTTAATTTTTTCAATGCATTCATTATAACTTCCTTTCCATAAAAGAATATTGAAAACGCCCTACGCTTTTAGGGTAGGTGGTATTTCTCAAAAAGGCGAAATACTGGGATAGCTTATAGTGAATTAGCTTAAGAAAAAATAAAAAATATTAAATAATCAATTAAAAATTTTAGTAATAATATTAAATACATAAATACATAAATACATAAATACATAAATACATAAATACATAAATACATAAATACATAAATACATAAATACATAAATACATAAATACATAATAACTATTATACCAAAATAGATTGAATATCCAAAGAAAAATCAATGAAATTAAGGTGTTTGTAGGGGGTATTGGTTGCTGAAATGGGGGCGTTGATAGAAACGACTGCAATTTTTAAAAACCCATGTTGATGGCACCATAAAAGCTGCTTTTCTAAAAAATGGGGCGTGGGGAAAGCGTGGGCGATGAGGGCGAGCTTGTTGGTAGAATTTTTACGCAAGATAAAAATCCCATTATCATGGGAGTAAAGCTCATATTTTGGGAATTGCTTGTAAAGCTCTAAAAAAACCATGTTTTCAAAAACGTTTAAAAGCGAAGGGCTAGGAGTCAGGCTATAAGGCAAGGCAAAATCGCACAGATACAATTTGGTTTTATGGTTTTCAAAACTGGGGACTAAAAAAATGATGCGCTGGTTTTCTAGCGCGTGTAACAATTTATAAAGAGTGTCTTTAGAGATCTTAAGCTCTTTTTTGAGTTGCGTATAAAGATAAAAAGCGCTCACAAACTTAGATTGATGCGTGCAGATTTTAGCCATTAAGGGGGCGTAAGCTTGAAAGATTAATTGGATATTTTCTTGTTTTTTTAGGATTTTTTCTTGCTCATTTTCTATAAAAAGCGAATCTAAAGCGTTGCCATCTCTTAAAAAGCGGTTAAACAGGGTGTTTTTAGGGGTGTTGGGTTTGAAAAAGCTAATATATTCTTTAAAATTCAACCCTAACGCATAGCACAAGCTGCAATCTGGCGCTGTTATGGGGCTTAAATAATTAGGGATAAGAACGATTTTAGGAAGCTTAGGCAGGCTGAAATCCAAGCGATCAATACGATCTAAAATGAGCAAATCCATTTTCTTTTCTAAATGCCATTTTAAAAGCCATGAGCTTAGAATGTTTTGGTTCAAACGCATGTCATTGTAATTGATATACACAGGGTTTTTAAAATCCTTCGCTAGTTTCAGGGCGAAAGTGGTTTTACCGGATTTCATCGGCCCTAAAAGACAGATTTTATCGCTTGAAGGTGCCTTTAAAAGCGGGTTGCTTAAAGACGGCTCTTTAGGGGTTTCAAAAGGCCCAAAAGGGTGCAAGCAAGAAAGGGGCATGAACTTCCTTACAAATGGGATTGGATTAAGGCAATCGTAGTGCATTTTTTATATTTCCTTATAAAAAGGAAGTAAAAATCTCTAAAAAGCCCTAAAAATAGCAAAAGTTATTGACTAAATGGCGCATTTTGAGTAGTATTTCAGTTTTTATTTTATTGTTTTATTCTGTTTTTTAGTAACGGATGAAACGAGTTCTTTTAGGAGAGTTTATGGAAAAAATCAGGTTGAAGCTCAAAGCTTATGACCATAGAGTGTTGGATCGCTCTGTTGTGGCTATCGTGGAAGCCGTAAAGCGCTCAGGTTCTGAAATTAGAGGGCCTATCCCTTTACCGACTAAGAATAAGCGTTACACCGTTTTACGCTCCCCGCATGTCAATAAGGATTCAAGAGAGCAGTTTGAGATTAGGGTTTATAGCCGATTGATTGATATTATTTCGGCCACCCCAGAAACCGTGGATAGCTTGATGAAGTTGGACTTAGCTCCTGAAGTGGATGTAGAAGTAACCTCTATGGAAACGAAGTAGTCCTAACGCATTGAGATCATAAAATAAGGGTTAGATATGGAATTTTTAGTTCAAAAGATAGGCATGAGCCGCACCATTGATGCTAACAGCACGCCTGTAACCTTGCTTAAAGTTTTGCAAGCGAAAGTGTGCCAGCTAGAAAACGGGAGAGCTTTAGTGGCCTATGCGATGCATAAAAAACACAATAAGGCGATTGAAGGCCAGCAAAAGAAATACCAACTCAGTAAAGAGTTTAACCATTTCGCTACCTTAAAAGCTTCCCAACAACAAGAGTTGGGCGATTTGGATTTGAGCGTTTTAGAAACGCTTAAAAGGGTTAAAGCGAGCTTTAAAACTAAGGGAAGAGGCTTTGCGGGGGTGATGAAGCGTTGGAATTTCCAAGGCGGGCCTGCCGCTCATGGGAGCCGTTTCCACCGCCGTCCTGGTTCTATTGGTAACAGAGAATGGCCAGGAAGAGTGCAAAAGGGTAGGAAAATGGCAGGGCATTATGGCAATGAGCTAGTTACTTGCCAAAACGAGGTGCTCTCTTTTGATAAAGAAAGTATGGTGTTAGTGCTAAAGGGTTCAGTGGTCGGCTTTTCTGGGGCTTATGGACGCGTTAGAGCGGTATAAAACCATACGCTGAATATAATATAAAGGGTTTGATATGAGTAAGGCCATCGTTTTAGACAGCCATTTGAAAGAAAAGGGTAGCGTGGAGTTACCTAAAAGATATGAGGGCATCAACAGCCATAACCTCTATCTTTATGTGAAACATTATTTATCTTCTGCGCGCGCTAATACCGCTAAAAGTAAAAACCGTGCTGAAGTGAGCGGGGGCGGTAGGAAGCCTTGGGCGCAAAAAGGGGGCGGAAGGGCCAGAGCAGGGAGCATCACTTCGCCTGTGTTTGTGGGTGGGGGTGTCTCTCATGGGGCCACTAACAACCGCAACTACAACCTTAAAATCAATAAAAAACAAAAACGCTTGGCTTTAGAATACGCTTTAGAAGAAAAAGCGCAAGCGAATAAGCTTTTTGTGGTGGAAAAAATCGCTATAGAAGGCGTGGTTGAAGACAATAAAAGAAAGCATTTGACTAAAGAAGCCAACCAAATGTTCCAGGCTTTAGAGCAACGAGACACTTTGTTTGTGTGCATGAACATGGACGAATACACTGAGTTAGCCTTTAGTAACCTTAAAAAATGCCTCATTATTGATGTGAGCGAGTTAAACGCTTATCTTTTAGCAGCGTTTAGCTCTGTAGTGATGGAAGAAGCAGCGTTTCAGCATGTGGTGCAAGATAAGACAGAGGAGTAAAAAATGGCAGACATCATGGATATAAAGTCAATTCTTTACACTGAAAAGTCATTAGGATTGCAAGAAAAAGGCGTTTTAGTGGTCCAAACGGCTCAAAATGTAACTAAAAACCAGCTCAAAGAAGTGTTTAAAACTTACTTTGGCTTTGAGCCTTTGAAAATCAATTCTTTGAAACAAGAAGGTAAGGTGAAACGCTTTAGAGGGAAGCTTGGACAAAGAAAGTCGTTTAAGAAATTTTATGTGAAAGTTCCAGAGGGCGCTAGCATTGCCGCCCTTGGCGCTTAAGAAAGGAGAAAGCGTTATGGCGATTAAAACTTATAAGCCCTACACCCCAAGCAGACGCTTCATGTCGGTGTTGGACTCTAAAGACATTACCGCAAAAAGCAGTGTCAAAGGCTTACTCACTAAGCTTAAAGCAACAGCAGGGAGAAACAATAACGGGCGCATCACCAGCCGCCACAAAGAGAGAGGGGCTAAAAAACTCTACCGCATTATTGATTTCAAACGCAACAAATACAACATTGAAGGGAAAGTGGCTGCGATTGAGTATGATCCTTACAGAAACGCACGCATCGCTCTTGTAGTCTATCCTGATGGGGACAAACGCTACATTTTACAGCCAAGCGGCTTGAAAGTAGGCGATAGCGTTATCGCTGCTGAAGGCGGTTTGGATATTAAAGTGGGCTTTGCGATGAAGTTAAAAAATATCCCTATAGGAACGGTGGTGCATAATATTGAAATGCATCCAGGGGCTGGCGGGCAATTAGCCAGAAGTGCTGGGATGAGCGCTCAAATCATGGGTAGAGAAAATAAATACACCATTCTTAGGATGCCAAGCTCTGAAATGCGCTACATTTTAAGCGAATGCATGGCAAGTATTGGCGTGGTAGGGAATGAGGATTTTATCAATGTCTCTATCGGTAAGGCAGGGCGTAACCGCCACAGAGGGATTCGCCCACAAACTCGTGGTAGCGCTATGAACCCAGTGGATCACCCGCATGGTGGGGGTGAGGGTAAAACAGGGACAAGCGGTCATCCTGTATCGCCTTGGGGCACTCCAGCTAAGGGCTATAAGACTAGAAAGAAAAAAGCTAGCGACAAGCTCATCATTTCCAGAAAGAAACATAAATAAAGGGTTAAAGAATGTCTAGGTCAATTAAAAAGGGTCCTTTTATAGACGACCACTTGATGAAAAAAACGCTCAAGGCAAAAGAGGGCAAGGATAACCGTCCGATTAAAACATGGTCTAGAAGAAGCACCATTTTGCCTGAAATGATTGGTTTTACTTATAATGTGCATAACGGAAGGGTTTTTGTCCCTGTGTATATCACAGAAAACCATGTGGGTTATAAGTTAGGGGAATTCGCTCCTACAAGAACTTTTAAAGGGCACAAAGGCAGTGTCCAAAAAAAGATTGGCAAGTAAGGGGGTAAAATGAGTAAAGCGTTATTAAGATTTGTGCGGTTATCTCCTACTAAAGCCAGATTGATTGCAAGACAGATTCAAGGCATGAGTGCTGAATTAGCGATCGCTAGTTTGGAATTTACGCCCAATAAAGCGGCTAGAGTGCTTTCAAAAGTGGTGGCTTCTGCGGTCGCTAACGGCTCTTTAGACGCCAAGAGCGCTCTGATTGTTTCTTGCAGAGTGGATGCTGGCCCTGTGCTTAAGCGCTCCATTCCAAGGGCTAAAGGCAGAGCCACAGCCATTAGAAAGCCAACATCTCATGTATTCGTAGAAGTAGCAGAAGGGAAAGAAATGAAATCTTCTAAAAGCCATAAAAAAAATCAAGCAGAAGGTAAGTAGGGCATGGGACAAAAAGTTAATCCGGTAGGTTTAAGATTAGGTATTAATAGGAATTGGACTTCCAGATGGTTCCCTAGCGCTCGCACCGCTCCAAGCAATATTGATGAAGACAATAAGATTAGGAAATTCCTTAAAAAAGAGCTTTATTATGCCGGCGTGAGCGAGATTGTGATTGAAAGAGCGGCTAAAAAACTGCGCGTTACGGTCGTAGCGGCTCGCCCAGGGCTTATCATTGGTAAAAAAGGCGTGGATATTGAAAAAGTTAAAGAAGGCTTAAAAACGCTCATCAAAAAAGAAGTTTCCATTAATATTAAAGAAGTCAAACGCCCCCAAGCTGACTCCCAATTAGCCGCAGAAAATGTAGCCACCCAGCTAGAAAAAAGGGTCGCTTTCCGCCGCGCGATGAAAAAAGTCATGCAAGCGGCGTTAAAATCCGGCGCTAAAGGGATCAAGGTGCGTGTTTCTGGCCGTTTAGCAGGGGCTGAAATCGCTCGCACCGAATGGTACATGGAAGGGCGTGTGCCTTTACACACCTTAAGGGCTAAGATTGATTATGGCTTTGCTGAAGCGATGACGGTATATGGTATTATTGGCGTGAAAGTGTGGATTTTCAAAGGGGAAGTTTTGCAAAAAGGTATCCAATTTGAGAAAAAAGAAGAGGCTAAAGAAGAAAGAGAGCCTAGAAGAAGCAGAAGAGGGAGGCAATAATCATGTTAATGCCAAAAAGAACAAAATACAGAAAGCAAATGAAAGGGCGCAATCGTGGGAAAGCCCATCGTGGTAACTCTATTGCGTTTGGGGATATTGCGATTAAAGCCATAGAGCATGGGAGGATCGATTCACGCCAGATTGAATCCGCAAGGGTGGCCATGACAAGGCACATTAAAAGAGCGGGCAAGGTGTGGATTAGAGTGTTCCCTGATAAGCCTTTGACCGCTAAACCTTTAGAAACCAGGATGGGTAAAGGTAAAGGCTCTGTGGAAAAATGGGTGATGAATATCAAGCCGGGCAGAATCGTTTATGAAATGCTAGGCATTGAAGAAGGACTAGCGAGAGAAGCTTTAGCGTTAGCTCAGAGCAAACTTCCTTTTAAAACCAAAATTGTAACTTGTGAGAGCGAAAATGAAATATACTGAATTGAAAGATAAGAGTATCAAGGAATTAGAAGAGTTGTTGCATGCTAAAAAAGCGGAGCTTTTTGAGTTGCGCGTTAAGTTAAAGACCATGCAATTGAGTAATCCTAACGAGATTAAGAAAACTAGAAGAAATATCGCTCGCATTAACACGGCCATTAATGCGTATTATTCTTCTAGCGTTGAGTAAAAAAAGGGTAAGCAATGAATACGAAAAAGCCGCATAAAAGGCTGGTGCAAGGCAAGGTTATCAGCAAGTTTGCTGAAAAAAGCGCTGTGATTCTTGTGGAAAGAAAAGTGGTGCATGAAAAATACCGCAAGATTGTTAAAAAGTTTAAAAAATACACCATCCATGATGAAAACAATCAGGTGAAAGTAGGAGATTTTGTGAGCGCGATTGAGTGCAGACCGCTTTCTAAAACCAAGTCTTTCACGCTTAAAGAAATTTTAGTAGTGGGAGTATAACATGATACAGAGTTTTACAAGATTGAATGTCGCTGACAATAGCGGCGCTAAAGAAATCATGTGTATTAAGGTGTTAGGAGGCAGCCATAAACGCTATGCGAGCGTGGGCAGCGTGATCGTGGCTTCCGTGAAAAAAGCTATCCCTAATGGTAAGGTGAAGCGCGGTCAAGTAGTCAAAGCCGTTGTGGTGAGAACGAAAAAAGAAATCCAAAGGAAAAATGGCTCTTTGGTGCGTTTTGATGACAATGCAGCAGTGATTTTGGACGCTAAAAAAGATCCGGTTGGCACAAGGATTTTTGGGCCAGTGAGTCGAGAAGTGCGTTACGCTAATTTCATGAAAATTATTTCTCTAGCGCCGGAGGTTGTATAATGAAAAGCGAAATCAAAAAAAATGACATGGTGAAAGTCATTGCAGGAGACGATAAGGGTAAGGTCGCTAAGGTTTTGGCGGTGTTGCCTAAGACTTCTCAAGTGGTTGTTGAAGGGTGTAAAGTGGTGAAAAAAGCGATTAAACCTACTGATGATAACCCTAAAGGGGGCTTTATCCATAAAGAAAAGCCCATGCACATTTCCAATGTGAAGAAAGCTTAAGGAGTTGGATACATGTTTGGTTTGAAACAATTTTATCAAAATGAAGTGAGGGCAAAACTCGCTCAAGAATTAGACATCAAAAACCCCATGCTTTTACCCAAGCTAGAAAAAATCGTTATCAGCGTGGGCGCTGGGGCTCATGCAAAAGACATGAAAATCATGCAAAATATCGCGCAAACGATTTCTTTGATTGTAGGGCAAAAAGCGGTTATCACTAAAGCGAAAAAATCCGTTGCAGGCTTTAAGATCAGAGAAGGCATGGCGGTAGGGGCGAAAGTTACCTTAAGGAATAAACGCATGTATAATTTCTTAGAAAAGCTGATTGTGATTTCTTTACCCAGAGTGAAAGACTTTAGAGGGATTTCACGGAATGGTTTTGATGGGCGTGGGAATTACACCTTTGGGATCAATGAGCAGTTGATTTTCCCGGAAGTGGTTTATGATGATATTATGGTCAGTCATGGCATGAACATCACTATGGTAACTTCTACAGACAACGATAAAGAAGCGTTCAAGTTGTTAGAATTGCTTGGATTGCCTTTTGCAAAAGTGAGATAAGGGGTTAATATGGCTAAAAAATCAATGATAGCAAAGGCTCAAAGGAAACCAAAATTTCAAGTAAGAGCCTATACCAGATGCCGCATTTGTGGGAGACCTCATTCGGTGTATAGGGATTTTGGACTTTGTAGGGTGTGCTTAAGAAAAATGGGCAGTGAGGGACTCATCCCGGGCTTGAGAAAAGCTAGTTGGTAAGGATAAGATATGGTAAATGATATAATTGCAGATTCATTAACTCGTTTGAGAAACGCTTCTATGCGCCGCTTAGAATTCACACAGCTTTATTACGCAAAGATCGTGGTTTCTATTTTAGAGATTTTTAAAGAAAAAGGTTTCATTAAAGATTTCAATGTCAAGGATAAAGACAAGAAACAATCGGTTTATGTGCAATTGGCTTATGATGAAAAAGGGCATTCAAAAATCAGCGAAGTGAAGCGCTTAAGCAAGCCCGGTCGTCGTGTGTATAAACAAAAAAACGAGTTGAAGCGCTTTAAAAATGGCTATGGCGTGATTGTGGTAAGCACTTCTAAAGGGGTGATCACCAACGAAGAAGCTTACAGACAAAATGTCGGTGGCGAAGTGCTTTGCAGCATTTGGTAAAGGATTGAAAATGTCAAGAATTGGGAAAAGAATCATTGAAATTCCAAGCTCTGTGCAAGCGAGCGTTGAAGGGAGCAAGCTTCTTTTTAAAAACAGCAAAGAAAAGCATGAGTTAGAAACTCACAACCGAGTGAAAATCACGCTTGAAAACAACCAATTGAGCTTCCAGCCTGTGGGCGAAGATGCGCAATCTAGGGCTTATTGGGGGACTTATGGGGCGTTAGCCAACAACATTGTAATAGGTTTAAGCACCGGTTTCACTAAGACTTTAGAAGTCAATGGTGTGGGCTATAAGGTGGCTTTGGGCAATAAAACTTTGGATTTGAGTTTGGGTTTTAGCCACCCGGTGAAATACCCTATTCCAGCGGGGATTGAGATGGTGGTGGAAAAAAACACGATCACGATCAAAGGGAGCGATAAGCAAAAAGTAGGGCAAGTCGCCGCTGAAATCAGGAGCTTCAGACCCCCAGAGCCATACAAGGGCAAGGGTGTGAAATACAGCGATGAAGTCATTATTAGAAAAGCTGGTAAAACAGCTAAAAAATAAATAAGGTGAAGTGATGAACGCAAAAGCATTGTATAAAAAGAAAGCCTTAAGAGATCGCCGAAAATTAAGGATTAAAAGCAAACTCGCAGGCGATGCGTTAAGGCCTAGGGTGAGCGTTTTTCGTTCCAACCGCTATTTCTATGCGCAAGCGATTGATGATGTTAAACAAAGCACTATAACGCATATTGACGGCAGGAAAATGGGCTTTACAAACACGCAAGAAGACGCTAAAAAATTAGGCGCTCTCTTTGCTGAAGAATTGAAAAAAGCAGGGATTGAGCGAGCGGTTTATGACAGGAATGGTTACCTCTATCATGGCGTGGTGGCAGCGTTTGCTGAAAGTTTGAGAGAGAATGGGATCGCTCTATGACAGAAAGGAAAGGTATGGAAGAGATTAACAGAGAAGAGTTTCAAGAAGTCGTTGTGAATATTGGCCGTGTAACCAAAGTGGTTAAGGGCGGTAGGCGGTTTCGTTTTAACGCTTTAGTGGTTGTGGGCAATAAAAATGGGCTTGTAGGCTTTGGCTTGGGCAAGGCTAAGGAAGTCCCTGATGCGATCAAAAAAGCGGTAGATGATGCGTTTAAAAACCTGATCCATGTAACGATTAAAGGCACGACTATCGCTCATGATATTGAGCATAAATACAACGCGAGCCGTATTTTACTCAAACCAGCAAGTGAGGGAACGGGAGTGATTGCTGGGGGTTCAACGCGCCCTATCGTGGAATTAGCAGGCATTAAGGATATTCTAACCAAATCTTTAGGCTCCAACAACCCCTATAATGTGGTGCGTGCGACTTTTGACGCTTTAGCGAAAATCAAGGCGTAGTTAAAAAGGAGATATGATAATGGGATTAGAAAATTTAAAACCGGCTAAAGGTAGCGTTAAAAAAATCAAACGAGTGGGCCGTGGTCAAGGAAGCGGCATGGGAAAGACGGCCACAAGAGGTGGTAAAGGCCAAACCGCAAGGACAGGCTATAAGGCTAAAAGAGGCTTTGAAGGAGGGCAGCAACCCTTACAACGCCGTTTGCCTAAAATAGGTTTTAGGACTAAAGACTCTCATATCTATTCTATCAATGTAGAAAAGAATGAAGCGATTAAAAATTTAGAAGAAATCACTTTTTCAAGCTTGCGCGCTTTACACCATTTCCCCCTTTATATTGAAGGCGTGAAATTGATCGGTAAAGACGCTAAAAACCTAGCTTCTAAAATTAAAGATGAGAGAATCAAAACAAGCGGGCAGAAGTAATGCCCCTATTGTATCAGCTTGATTTAAGAGGAATAGGTTATGAATAAAGCCATTGCTAGTAAGATACTCATCACTTTGGGTTTTTTATTTCTCTACAGAGTCTTAGCTTATATCCCCATTCCTGGCGTAGATTTAGCAGCGATCAAGGCTTTTTTTGACAGCAATTCCAACAACGCTTTGGGGTTGTTTAACATGTTTAGCGGGAATGCGGTTTCTCGCTTGAGCATCATCTCTTTGGGCATCATGCCCTATATCACTTCTTCCATTATCATGGAGCTTTTGAGCGCGACTTTCCCCAACCTGGCTAAAATGAAAAAAGAGCGAGACGGCATGCAAAAATACATGCAAATCGTGCGCTATTTGACCATTTTAATCACCCTAATCCAAGCGGTGAGCGTTTCAGTGGGCTTAAGGAGCATTAGCGGAGGAGCCAATGGAGCGATCATGATTGATATGCAAGTCTTTATGATCGTTTCAGCGTTTTCTATGCTTACAGGGACGATGCTGCTCATGTGGATAGGGGAGCAAATCACGCAAAGGGGCGTGGGGAATGGGATTAGCCTCATTATTTTTGCCGGGATTGTTTCAGGGATCCCATCAGCTATTTCAGGCACATTCAATTTGGTCAATACAGGCGTTATTAATATCTTAATGCTCATTGGTATTGTGCTGATTGTTTTGGCGACTATTTTTGCGATTATCTATGTGGAATTAGCCGAGCGCAGAATCCCTATTTCTTATGCGCGTAAAGTGGTGATGCAAAACCAAAACAAGCGCATCATGAATTACATTCCTATTAAGTTGAATTTAAGCGGGGTGATCCCCCCTATTTTCGCTTCAGCTTTGCTTGTGTTCCCTTCTACGATTTTACAACAAGCCACAAGCAACAAAACCTTGCAAGCGGTTGCGGATTTTTTAAGCCCGCAAGGGTATGCGTATAATATTTTGATGTTCTTACTCATCATCTTTTTCGCTTACTTTTATTCTTCTATCGTGTTCAATTCTAAGGATATTGCGGATAATTTAAGGCGTAATGGCGGGTATATTCCAGGGCTTAGGCCTGGAGATGGGACTTCATCGTTTTTAAATTCTGTAGCGAGCAAGCTCACTTTGTGGGGTTCATTGTATTTAGCGCTCATTTCTACCGTGCCTTGGATTTTGGTTAAGGCTATGGGCGTGCCTTTTTACTTTGGAGGCACGGCGGTGCTGATTGTGGTTCAGGTCGCTATTGACACCATGAAAAAGATTGAAGCACAAATTTATATGAGCAAGTATAAAACTTTAAGCGCGGTAGGCTTTTAATGGCGATCTCTATTAAAAGCCCAAAGGAAATCAAAGCTCTAAGAAAAGCTGGGGAATTAACCGCTCAAGCGTTAGCCCTTTTAGAGCGAGAAGTAAGGCCTGGGGTTTCACTTTTAGAGCTGGATAAAATGGCTGAAGATTTTATCAAATCCTCGCATGCTAGGCCTGCTTTTAAGGGGCTGTATGGATTTCCTAACTCGGTGTGCATGTCCTTAAATGAGGTGGTTATTCATGGTATTCCTACGGATTATGTTTTACAAGAAGGGGATATTATAGGCTTGGATTTGGGGGTGGAGGTGGATGGCTATTATGGCGATTCGGCCCTCACGCTTCCCATAGGCACGATAAGCCCGCAAGATGAAAAATTGCTCGCTTGCTCTCAAGAGAGTTTGATGCATGCCATTAATTCAATTAGAGTGGGCATGCATTTTAAAGAGTTGAGCCAGATTTTAGAGGGTGCTATTGTAGAAAGAGGTTTTGTGCCTTTGAAGGGATTTTGCGGGCATGGCATTGGTAAAAAACCCCATGAAGAGCCAGAAATCCCCAACTACCTAGAAAAAGGCGTCAAAGCTAATAGCGGCCCTAAAATCAAAGAGGGCATGGTATTTTGCTTAGAGCCTATGGTGTGTCAAAAACAGGGCGAGCCTAAAATACTAGCGGATAAGTGGAGCGTGGTTTCAGTGGATGGGCTTAACACAAGCCACCATGAGCATACTATCGCCATAGTTGGCAATAAAGCAGTGATTCTTACGGAGCGTTAATGGCAAGAGATGATGTTATAGAAGTGGATGGGAAAGTGATTGAGGCGTTGCCTAACGCCACTTTTAAGGTGGAGTTAGACAATAAGTATGTGGTGTTGTGCCGTATTTCTGGAAAGATGCGCATGCACTATATTAGGATTGCTTTAGGCGATAGGGTTAAGCTAGAGCTTACGCCCTATAGCTTAGACAAGGGTCGGATAACTTTTAGATATAAATGAATTTAAGGGTTATTTCAATGAAAATATGTTAGTATAAAGGTTTTTAGTAGTGCCTAATTTTTTCAAAGGAGAAAAATCATGAAAGTCAGGCCATCAGTGAAAAAGATGTGCGATAAGTGCAAAATCATTAAAAGAAGGGGCGTTATTAGAGTGATCTGCGCTACCCCTAAACACAAACAAAGACAAGGATAAAGCATGGCAAGGATTGCTGGTGTGGATTTACCAAAAAAGAAGAGAGTGGAGTATGCCCTTACCTATATTTATGGGATTGGGCTTAAGAGTTCCAGAGAGATTTTAGAAGCGGTAGGCATTTCTTTTGACAAGCGCGTGCATGAATTGAGCGAAGATGAAGTGTCTAGCATCGCTAAAAAAATCCAACAAAGCTACCTAGTAGAGGGCGATTTGCGTAAAAAAGTTCAAATGGATATTAAATCTTTAATGGACTTAGGGAATTATCGTGGGATCAGGCATCGTAAGGGTCTTCCTGTAAGAGGCCAAACCACTAAAAATAATGCTAGGACTCGTAAGGGTAAGAAAAAAACCGTGGGTAGCAAGTAGCGGATAAGGAGATGATGATTTAATGGCTAAGAGAAATGTAACGGCTAAAAAGAAAGTAGTCAAAAAGAATATTGCTAGAGGGGTTGTTTATATTTCAGCGACCTTTAATAATACCAACATCACTATCACTGATGAAATGGGCAATGTGATTTGCTGGAGCACGGCGGGCGGTTTAGGGTTTAAAGGCTCTAAAAAATCCACTCCTTATGCGGCCCAACAAGCTGTAGAAAGCGCTCTAAGCAAGGCTAAAGAGTATGGCGTTAAAGAAGTGGGCATTAAGGTTCAAGGGCCAGGCAGTGGGCGTGAGACCGCCATTAAGAGCGTGGGCGCGACAGAGGGCGTTAAAGTGCTTTGGATTAAAGACATCACCCCGCTCCCTCATAATGGTTGCAGACCCCCTAAAAGAAGAAGAGTGTAAGGAGGCTTTATGGCAAGATATAGAGGTGCAGTAGAAAGACTAGAAAGGCGTTTTGGGGTTTCTTTAGCTTTAAAAGGTGAAAGGCGATTGAGCGGGAAGAGCGCGCTAGATAAAAGGGCTTATGGGCCAGGCCAGCATGGGCAAAGACGCACTAAGACTTCTGATTACGGGTTGCAGTTGAAGGAAAAGCAAAAAGCTAAAATGATGTATGGCATTTCTGAAAAGCAATTTAGGAGTATTTTTGTGGAAGCCAATCGCTTGGACGGCAATACGGGTGAAAACCTTATCCGTTTAATTGAAAGAAGATTGGACAATGTTGTCTATCGCATGGGGTTTGCGACCACTAGAAGCTCTGCTAGGCAATTGGTAACGCATGGGCATGTGCTTGTGGATGGTAAGCGTTTGGATATTCCTTCTTATTTCGTGCGTTCAGGGCAAAAAATTGAGATCAAAGAAAAAACCAAGAGCAACCCTCAAGTGGTGCGCGCGATGGAATTGACAGCTCAAACAGGGATTGTGCCATGGATTGATGTGGAAAAAGATAAAAAATACGGCATCTTCACCCGCTACCCTGAAAGAGAAGAAGTGGTTGTCCCTATTGAAGAAAGACTCATTGTAGAATTGTATTCTAAGTAAGGGGTTAGAGCATGAAAGTTATCAAAACAGCACCTTTGATCCCATCAGAAATTAAGGTGCTAGAGAAAGAGGGCAATCGGGTTAAGATTTCTCTGGCTCCATTTGAGTTTGGTTACGCTGTTACGCTCGCTCATCCTATTAGAAGACTCTTGCTTTTAAGCTCTGTGGGGTATGCTCCTGTAGGTTTAAAGATTGAAGGTGTGCATCATGAGTTTGACTCATTAAGGGGGGTTACTGAAGATGTGTCGCTTTTTATCATGAATTTAAAGAATATCCGCTTTATAGCTAAGGCGTTAGTGGGGCAGGATAGCTCTTTAGAAAACCAATCGGTTGTGGTGGATTATTCTTTTAAAGGGCCTATGGAGCTTAGGGCTAGGGATTTGAATTCTGAGCATATAGAAATTGTCAATCCGGAAATGCCCCTAGCGACAATCAACGAAGACGCTCAATTGAATTTTTCGCTCATTATCTATAAAGGAATGGGGTATGTCCCAAGCGAAAACACAAGGGAATTGATGCCTGAGGGCTACATGCCATTAGACGGCTCTTTCACGCCGATTAAAAAGGTCGTTTATGAGATTGAAAACGTTTTGGTTGAGGGCGATCCCAACTATGAAAAAATCATTTTTGATATTGAAACAGACGGGCAGATTGACCCTTATAAAGCGTTTTTATCAGCGGTGAAAGTGATGAGCAAGCAACTAGGCGTTTTTGGCGAAAGACCCATTGCTAACACGGAGTATTCAGGCGATTACGCTCAAAGAGATGACGCTAAAGATTTGAGCGCTAAGATTGAAAGCATGAATTTGAGCGCTAGGTGTTTTAATTGCTTGGATAAAATCGGCATCAAGTATGTGGGCGAACTCGTGTTGATGAGCGAAGAAGAGCTTAAGGGCGTGAAGAACATGGGTAAAAAATCCTATGATGAAATCGCTGAAAAATTGAATGATTTGGGCTATCCGGTAGGCACAGAATTAAGCCATGAACAAAGAGAGAGTTTAAAGAAAAGATTAGAAAAATTAGAAGATAAAGGAGGTAACGACTGATGAGACACAAACACGGATACCGCAAGCTTGGGAGAACCAGCTCGCACAGAAAGGCGTTATTAAAGAATTTAGCGATCGCTTTGATTGAGCATAACAAAATTGAAACAGGGATTTATAAGGCTAAGGAGTTGCGCAGTTACATTGAGAAATTAACGACAGCGGCTCGTGTGGGCGATTTTAATGCACACCGCCATGTTTTTGCGTATTTGCAAAACAAAGAAGCCACCCACAAGCTTGTAACCGAAATTGCGCCCAAATACGCGCAAAGGAACGGCGGATACACCAGAATCCAACGCACCACTTTTAGAAGAGGGGACGCTTCCACTCTGGCCACCATTGAATTTGTATGAAATTTGATGAACTGCTAGCCAAGATTTAGTCTTGGTTGGTGGTTATCGCTTTGATTTTGTCTTTTTAAAAGAAGCACTCAAAAGCTTTGACTTTGTTTTATTGATCATGAAATTTAAAAAATGCTAAAAAACATTTTCTGTGATCAAAATATAAAAGAGCTTAGTCAAGCGACAATCTCAAAACGGCAAAAATAAAGTAACTAAAACCCTATTTTTTAAAAAATTAAAATAAACTCAAAACTCGCTTCTATCCCACCCTTTAATTGAGCGGTATTTCTTGCATTTTTATTGAGATTTCCAATTGGTTTGATGATTTTAAGAAATCCAACTGCTGAAGATTGAGTTAGATGGATTGTTTTTTTAGACATGCTAGATATTGGTTATTCCTTTATGCTAAACTGCTTTGGATTTTAGCCGATGTAGGTGATGGGTTGATTTGTTCGCTTTGTAGTGGTTTTGTTAAAAAAATTATGAACTCCTATCATTGTGTCCGTCACACAATGCACATTAAAAACACTAAACCTACCGCCTCCACGCAAAGCGAAACTGAATCAATCTTTCTCTACTTGCTAACTCAAATGCTCCTTAACCTGTCGCAATATACAGACAAAAACTTGCCTAACAAAACCCGCTTATAAGAATTTCTGATACACCAACACCACCGATTTAGGTGTAGAGCTAAGGCTAAAAAAATGATCTGTAGCTTCATTGAGCGAGCCAGAAAAGAGCGTTTTTAAACGCAAGTTTTTTAAGGGGTATTTGAGGTTTTTAGAAGTGAATTGGGCTTTAAGATCCAGGCTAAAAAGCGAGAATTGTTCCCCTTTAAAACTGGGCAAAGTAAAAGGGGTTTCTAACACCCTAAAAAGGCCATAGTATATTAAAATTAGCCTTTTTATTATCAAAATACCTGCGATTTTAGCCGCTATCAACCACACTACAAGGCTACTTTTATATTGTTGTTAGGCTTATGGCAGTATTTCCTACGCTACACATTTGGTGAATGGTATGCCTAGAATCGGAAAGCCCAATACAACAAGAACAGTGCCTTTCACAGATTTAGAAAAATACACCCAATAATAACGCGCATGCAATAAAACCTGATGATGATTGTTAATCTGTGATCTTTAATTTTTGACGCAACAAAGCCTAAAAACCTTAAAAAATCATTCCTCCCACAAACCCTTTAATTTTTTCTAGCATGGCGTTTTCATTGTTTAAATTTTCTTCTATGATTTTGACTAACGCTGAGCCGCAAATCACGCCATCAGCACCCATTTCTTTAGCGTTTTTGATGTGTTCTTTTTGAGAAATGCCAAAGCCCAGTAAGGCGGGGGTGGGGCTAAAGGCTTTTAAGGTTTTGATGATCGTGCTTGCATCGTTCTCTAGAGCATGGCTTATCCCTGTAACCCCACTCCTGGCTAAAGTGTAGATATAGCCTTGCGAATGCGTAGCGACTTGTTCTAAATCTTTACTGCTCGCATTAGGGCTGGCGATAAAGATTTGTTTGATTTGGTGTTTTTGAGCGGATTTGATGACTAATTCTTTTTCTATTAGGGGCATGTCCGCTATTAAAACGCTATCCACGCCACATTCTTTGATTTGAGCGTAAAAGCCATCAACGCCATAAGAAAAAATGAGATTCGCATACGCTAAAAGCCCTATGGGAATATTGTGGTTGTAACCTCTAATCTTTTTTAAAAGCTGGAAATTTTTAGCCATGCTAGCGTGTTTTAACGCTCTTAAATGGCTCGCTTGTATGGTAACGCCATCCGCTACAGGATCAGAAAAAGCAAAACCCAATTCTAAAGCGCTCACCCCGCTAATAATTAGGGTTTTAATGATTTCAAAACTCAATTCATAATGTGGATCGCCCAAGGTTACAAACGGGATAAACGCCATTTTTTTGTGTTTTTTTAAGGTTTCAAACATGTTTTGATACCTCATTTTAAACCCCCTTTTAAAGCGTTATAAACGGTGCTTAAATCCTTATCCCCCCGACCGCTTAAATTCACTACGATGATGCTTTCTTCTTCGCATTTTTGAGCGAGCTTTAAGGTATACGCTAAGGCGTGTGAGCTTTCTAGTGCTGGGATAATGCCTTCTTTTTGGCACAACAAGCTAAAGGCTTCTAGCGCTTCAGCATCGCTTGCGCTTTCATAAACCGCACGCCCACTTTTTTTTAAATAGCTGTGTTCTGGCCCCACTCCTGGATAATCAAGCCCGGCACTAATGCTATGGCTTTCTGCAATCTGGCCTTCATCATCTTGTAAAAGATAGGTTTTATTCCCATGCAAAATCCCCACACGCCCTTTATTCAAAGTCGCCCCATGTTTATTAGTCTCTAGCCCTAAACCGGCAGGTTCTACGCCTATGAGTTTAACCTCTTTATCGTTTAAAAACGCGCTAAATATCCCTATAGCGTTAGACCCTCCTCCAACGCATGCGATCACATAATCAGGCAAGCGGTTTTCTTTTTCTAAAATTTGGCTTTTAACCTCATCGCCTATCATTTTTTGAAAGGTTTTAACCATTGTGGGGTAAGGGTGCGGCCCGGCGGCTGTGCCTAGCAAATAATGCGTGTCCTTGTAACTGCTCGCCCAATCTCTTAAGGCTTCATTCACGGCGTCTTTAAGCGTCGCACTCCCTGAATTAACTTCTCTCACTTCAGCGCCTAATAAGCGCATTCTAAAAACATTCATTTCCTGGCGCTTGATGTCTTTTTCTCCCATAAAAATCACGCATTTTAAATTCAATAACGCGCAAGCGATAGCCGTTGCAACGCCATGCTGCCCAGCGCCTGTTTCAGCAATAATCCTTGTTTTACCCATTTTTTTCGCTAAAAGGGCTTGCCCTAAAGCCTGATTAGTCTTGTGCGCCCCACCATGGATTAAATCTTCTCGTTTTAGATAAAGCTTAACTTTAGGGTTAGAAACGATGTTTTGACACAAGGTTAAAGGGCTAGGACGGCCCACAAAATCCTTTAAAAGACGAAAATATTCTTTTTGGAATTTTTCATCTTTCAAACACGCATCAAACGCCTGTTCTAATTCTCTTAATGCAGGCACTAATAACTCCGAAACAAAACTCCCTCCAAACTCCCCAAAATACGCTTTTTTATTCATTTTAATACTCTCTTAAAATTCGGGCTAACCGCTTGATTTTATCCTTATTTTTAATCCCAGGGCTTGTTTCTAAACCTGAATTGAAATCCAAACCCAACGCTTTAACTTTCAAGGCTTTTTGAATATTATCCAAATTAAGCCCACCAGCTAACATGAAAGGCGTTTTGACATTTTCTAAAATACCCCAATCAAAACTCACGCCATTGCCTCCCATTTTATCCTCCTTAGTGTCGTATAAGATTAGAGAAGCTTCTTTAACTTTAGGCGCTAAATCGTTAGCGCTCATCACACTCACTACCTGCCAAATCGCGCAAGTTTTAGGGAGCGATTTTTTTAATTGAGCGATTTCTTGTTGTGAATAGCCATAAAGCTGCACCGCTTTTAAATCAAGCTTTTTAGCGATTTTTTGAATTTTTTTAATCCTATCTTTCACAAACACGCCCACAAAATCCAATTTTTTAACCGCTTTTGTGATTTTTAGGGCTTCTTTAGGCTTGATGTATCTTGGCGAAGATTTTTCAAAAATCAAACCTCCATAAATAAAATGGTTTTTATAAACGGCTTTAGCGTCTTTAATTCTTGTAAGCCCGCACACTTTATTTTCGCCTAAAATCAATTTAATACACGCTTTTCTCAAATCCTTTTCTTTCATTAAAGAGCTACCCACTAAAAAGCCATTCACATAAGGGGCTAGGGCTTTGATTTGCGCATGCGAATAAATACCAGACTCGCTGATAATGAGTGCGTCTTTAGGCAAAAGGGGGCGTAATTTGAGCGTGTGGTTAATGTCGGTTGTCAGGGTGTGTAAATCCCTGTTATTGATGCCGATAATGTCGTATTGGAGTTTGAGCAAGCGCTTGATTTCTTGCTGGTTGGAAACTTCAGTTAGCACACTCATGTTTAAGGATTTGGCGAGGTTGAAAAGCTCTAAATAATTCTTATCATCTAACGCGCTTAACATTAAAAGCACCGCATTAGCCCCCATAACCCTAGCGAGTTTGATTTGAAAAGCGTCAATGATAAAATCTTTACACAAAATGGGCTTAGTGGAATGCTGCGAAACGATCTTAATGTTTTCATAAGAGCCTAAAAAATGTTTAGAATCCGCTAAAACCGAAATGCAAGAGGCGAATTTTTCATAAGTCTTGGCTATTTTTAGCAAATCAAAATCTTTTCTGATCAGGCCTTTAGAGGGCGATGCTTTTTTGCATTCTAAAATAAAGCTGGTTTTTTTTTCTAGTAACGCCTTTTTAAAATCCCTGTCGCTTGGGTTTATGCTTATCGGTAAAGCGTGGTTTTTTTTGAGATCAGAGACTTCTAGGAGCTTGTCTTTAAGGATGTTTTCTAACACGCTAGGCATGGCTTAGCCTTATGATTTTTTGCAAATGCGTATAAGGTGCTTTGGTTTTTAAATGCTCTAAAGTCATGCTCACGCCCTCTTTTAAATCTTTAGCTTTATGGCTTAAATACAACAAACTCGCCACATTCGCCACAACCACCATTGTATGCGAATTTTTGCCTCTATTTTCTAAAATATCTAAACACGCCTGAACGCTTTCTTGTGCGTTTTCAATCTGCAATTCTTTCAAATCATAGGGGGGTAAATCAAAATCTTTAGCGCTCAAGTCATACTCTAAAATTTCATTATTTTTCAATTCACACGCATGCGTAATATCATGCAACACGATTTCATCCGTCCCCCCTCCATTAACCACCATCGCCCTTTTAACGCCTAAAGCCTTTAATGCTAGCGCCATAGTCTTGCACAAGGATTTGTCATACACGCCTAAAAGCTGGATTTTGGGCCTTAAGGGGTTGATTAAAGGCCCTAAGCAATTGAAAATCGTTTTAGTGAAAAGTTCTTTTCTTAAAGGGGCGGATTTTTTAAAACTTTGATGGTATAAAGGTGCGAATAAAAACCCAAAATGCGTTTGTTTGAAACAATTTTCTAATTGCGTGGGATTCATTTCAATATTCACGCCCAAATTTTCCAACAAATCCGCACTCCCGCTATGACTAGACACGCTTCTTGATCCGTGTTTGGCCATAGATAACCCCATAGAGCTGGCAATGAGTGCTGCAATCGTGCTGATGTTAATCGTTTTTAACCCATCGCCCCCTGTGCCGCAATTGTCTATCAAATCCAAGCCGCTATCAAAAGGCTTAGGGGCATGCTCTAAAAGCGTGGTTGCAGCAACGCTAATCTCCTTAAAGCTCTCGCCCTTGATTTTTAAAGCGCATAAAACCGCCCCAAGTTGCACCGGGCTTACTTTTTCGTTGACAATAAGGGTGAATAATTTTTTGACTTCTTCATCGTTTAAGTCTTTTTGATGATACAGAGCGTTTAAAATCTCTTTCATGATAACCCTTCTAAAAACCCCACGCTTTGCTCTAACAACGCTCTCCCTTGTAAAGTCATGATGCTTTCAGGGTGGAATTGATAGGCTAAAATTTTATCTTCTTCATTGATAATGGCCATAGGGATATTGTCATGCTCAGCGATCACTTCTAAATTTTTAGGCAACCCGCTTGCCATTAAAGAATGGTAACGCCCCACCACCATGCTCTCCCCTAATCCTTTAAAAACGGCATGCTTTTTGAGTGCAATAGTCGTCGCTTTGCCATGCACGATTTCTTTACTCCTTATGATTTTAGCCCCATAGCTTTGTGCTAAAGCTTGCAAGCCTAAACAAACCCCTAAAATGGGGAATTTCTTTTTAGCCATTTCAATGATTTTTAAAAGATTGCCTGAACTGCTAGGGTTACCAGGCCCGGGTGAAATGAACAATAAAGGCGTTTTTATTTCTTCATTCATTAACCCCATAAGATAACTCGGATCAATATCGTTTTGATAAACAGCCACTTCATAACCCAAACACTCTAATTCATACACCAAATTATAAGAGAAAGAATCAAAATTATCTATAAAAAAGATTTTCATAAGCTTGTTTTCCTGATCGCATCAATAAGGGCTTGCGCTTTGGCTCTCGTTTCATTCGCTTCGTTTTGCGGCACGCTGTCTAACACAATACCGGCTCCTGCTTGGATCAGCGCCCTATTGTTTTTGACAAAACATGAACGGATGGTGATGCAAGAATCCATAGAACCCTCGCTGTTTAAATACCCCACACTCCCCCCATAAGAGCCTCTCCTTTGCTTTTCTAATTGGTAAATGAGCCTGATCGCAGAGATTTTAGGCGCCCCGCTGAGCGTGCCGGCGTTCATAAAACTCCTGTAAGCATGCAAACTATCGCACCCTTTTTTCAATTCCCCCACAACCCTTGAGACTAAATGCATGACATTGGAATATTTATCCACCTTTAAAAGCTTATCGCAATAGCGCTTTTTTGAAACTCTGGCCATGTCGTTTCTGGCTAAATCCACTAGCATGATGTGTTCAGCCCTTTCTTTATAGTCGTGTTGCAAATCAAATTCCATTTTACTATCCAAATCGTAATCAATATTCCCTTGTTTGTCCTTACCTCTTAAACGAGTGCCAGCAATGGGATAAATTTCAGCCGTATTCATTAGGGCGTTGTATTTTAAAGCACTCTCAGGGCTTGCCCCAAAAAGAATAAAATCGCTGTCTTTGATATAAAACATATAGGGGCTAGGGTTAGAGAGCTTTAAATGATAATACGCACTCAAACCCTCCAAGCACTCCATATAAAAGCTGCGCGACAACACCGCTTGAAAGATCTCGCCTTTTTTGATTTCTTCTTGTAAGGATAGCACTCTTTTTTCAAACTCGCTATCATCGCAATTAACGCTAATTTCTGTGCTTTGCTTGGATTTTTTAGGGACAAAATCGCTTTTGATGTTTTTGGCCAACTCTTTTAAATCCTGTAATTCTTTAGCTATCTCTGTTTTAAAGCGTTCATCAAAACACGCCCCCAAAATTTCAGCGCTTTTTTCTTTATGGTCTATGATGATCAAATTTTGCGCGACATAAAATATAAAGTCATGTGCGGTGTTGTCTTGTGCTTTTAAGTTAGGTAAATCTTCAAAAAAATTGAGCATTTCAAAAGAAAAAACGCCCGCGCTTAAAAGCGTAAAGGGGTGTTTGGGTTTTGTTTTAACGCTTTTAAAAAGCCCCCTTAAAGCGTCAAAAGGGCTAGGTTCAAAGAGTTTTAAAAACTCATCTTGCGTTTTTTTATTTTTGGTGTAGGTTAAAGTTAGGGCGTTGTCTTGTATAGGCGTCTTAAAAAACGCGCTCAATGTTTGCAAAAACGCCCCGCCATTAGGCGTTAGGCTAGTGATGGTTACGATATTGTGGTTGCAAATGAGCTTCAAACAGGCTTTAGCCATTAATAGGGATTTGGTGTGCACTTTGCTCTCAATCTCAGCGCTTTCAAAAAGCAAGGTGTGCTCGCGCTCTAATTTTTCATAAAGAGCTAGGGGATAGGGAATGTAAGGGGCTTTTTCTATGAGACTAACCATCAATTTCTTTACGCTAAAAATAAACTCGTATTCTACAAGAAATAGATAAATGGGCAATAAATTAATAGCCTTATAGAGTCTGCAAGGACTAATCTAACTTAAACTCAAATTGGATTTTTCAAGGTTCAATTTATGAGGAAATTAGAAATTTTAATTAGGAATGCGAAAAACCACTTTAATCAGATTCAACTTTTGAGCGTTGTTAAGGCTACTTGTGTGGTGCTTGTTGTCGTTATCTTTCTTGTGTGCAAGAAAGATTGGGTGCGATAAATTCAATAATATTCTCGCTTTCTTTTTTGATGTCAATCAAACCCATATCGTTTGAGCCATTAGGTGGGGTGATGCCTAAAAAACGCTCATTGAAAGGCCGCCATCTGGCAATAGAGGCGCTGAGTTCGTTAGGATAAAACCCGATAGATTGGTTGTCAAATAAAGCGTTCACATGCAAAGGGCCTGAAGCGTTCCCGATATAGACGCTTAAATTCGCGCACAATTTGGCTAAATCCACTAAACTATGACTCGTATCATAGAGGTGAGCGAAAGGGACTTTTTTAAAGAGTTCTTCTGTGGCTTTCCTCTCGCCTGGCCCGCAAATAAGAATGATCTCACAACTCAAATTCTTGTATAAAAAATCAATCAGCTCAATGAAATGCGAAGTAGGCAATACGGGCGAACTGCCTCCGCTATGCATATGCACGCCAATCCACAACAAACCAACATCAGCGTTGAGTTTTGAAGCGATGATGGATCGCTCTTTGGATTTGTCTTTAAGCTTCCATGCGATTTTTTTAAATTGAGCGTTAGGGAGGTTGTGATCTTTACAAAACGCATGGATTAAGTCCAAATTGTATTCGTATTCGGTTTTTAAACACAGCGATCGGCTTTGGCGCACGCTCTTTTGATACAGCCAAGAATAGATTTTAGTCTTTGGGGCTAGGATATAAGGAATAAATTTCCTCAAACTAAAAGCGAGTCTGGCGTTTTTAAAATTAGAAAATAAAAAGATAAGAGCGTCAATGGGTTTATTTTTGAGAGTGGCGCTCAAACGGTTATCTTCTATAATGACTTCATCAATGAAAGGGAATTCTAAAGCGATTGGGGTGGTATAGCTAGGCACAACCACGCCCAAATACACTTCCTTGCCTTTTTCTAAAAAAGCATGCTTTAGAGCGATTAAAGCGGGTATGGCTAAAATAAAATCGCCTAACTTGTCGTTACGGATCACAAAAACTTTTTGAGAGTTTTCTTTATCTTTGCATTTTAAATCTTCAAACCCTACAAAATCCATAACTCCGCCTAAGAGATCAAATTTTTTGTCATGTTAGCAAAAATCGTTCTTATGCGATGGATAAATTTTATTTTTTATTCTGCCATGCTTTTATAGGCTCATCTTCCCATGTGCCATAGAGAGAGTTGGGTAAAATGATCCATTCTGTGCCGAATTTTTGAGCGTTTTGCAAGACTTTAGCCCGTTGTTCTTGGCTGTTTTTAGCGTCTTTAGCAAAAAGTGCGTCAAAATCATGCAAAGTGTCGCCCACTTGTAAAACAATCGCATAATCCTTAGCGACTAATTCTCGCCTAACGGCTTTAGGCTTGCCTTTTTCTTTCAATAAAACGGATTCTTCACTCACTTGGGGGAGTTTAAAACTTTTGAGCGTTTTTAAAGTGAATGCCTTATTTTTTTGCGTGCGGTTAGAAATGTAAAAAATCTTAACGCCCTTAGAATTAGCGTATTCTAAAAAGTCTAGCGCTCCAGGAACGAGCGTGAGAGAGCCTTCTTTTTCAAATTTATCCCAAGTTTCTGGGGTGTATTTAATGCAATTTTTGACTAAATAGCCCGCATAATCAAAAGTGTTTAAAACGGTTTCATCTAAATCCAAGATGACGGCTGGCTTTTTGTCTTTAACGAGCTTGAGATTATTGTCTAGCGCCATTTTCGCCATTTTGTAACTTTGCAATTGCAAGGCTCTGATCTCAGCGCTTTGCTGATGATACTTAACGCTTCTTGTTAGGGGCGAAACGCATTCTTTGGCATTTAAAACACTCATCAAACTCAATCCTAATAAAACTGATGCAAGGGTCTTTTTTATCATAACAACACCTACCTAATGGGGATTTTTTGTATTATACCTTAAAACAGATAATTAGGAGTGTTTTACCATTAACCAATTTGTTGTATAGTTGGCGTTTTTAATTCAAAATGAAGTGAGGAAACAATGAAAAAAGCGTTAATGTTCACCCTTTTGGGCGTTAGTCTGGCGTTTGCAAAACCTTATACGATTGATAAGGCAAACTCTAGCGTGTGGTTTGAGGTCAAACACTTCAAATTCAATGAAACAAGAGGCGTGTTTGATAGTTTTGATGGCAAAATTGATGCCGATCCTAATACCAAGGCTCTCAATGTTTTTGAAGGCAAAATTGATATTAAAAGCATTAACACCAGGAACAAAAAAAGAGACGACCACCTAAAAACAGCAGAGTTTTTTGATGCCATGAAATACCCCAAAGGGAGCTTTAAAATGACCAAATACGAAGATGGTAAAATCCATGGGGATTTGACTCTTCGTGGCGTAACCAAACCTGTCGTATTGGAAGCCAAAATCCAAGCCCCCTTACAAAACCCCATGAATAAAAAAGAATTCATGGTGCTACAAGCTGAAGGCAAAATCAACCGCAAGGATTTTGGTATCGGTAAAACCTTTAGCGATGCTGTCGTTGGAGATGAGGTAAAAATTGAGCTCAAACTAGAAGCTTACGCTCAATAATCGTTTTGCAAGAGATAGATATTTTCTTCTCTTGCGTTTTTCTAATGGCACAAAAACTTTTATTCAACTTTGATACGCCATATCCCAAAACAGATATTCATATTCGCTTGTAGTGATAAAAATCTCCTTTAATTTTTCAATTTCTTGTTTTGAAGAAGCGAGGGTGAGAAAATCAAGCAAATTGATATTCCAATTTACGCACGCTTGAAATTCTTTGGAACTATAGCCCTTAATCCAATGCCCATAAAAGGCATGTTCTAAAGCGTTGGGGATTTGGCTTAAATTTTGTGCGATCACTAAATAGCTCCAAGCGCAAGCCAGAACAGCCGCTGCAACTTCTTTGATAGAACCCTTAAACCCTTCAGCGAGCATGTAGCTTGTATAGGATTTATTCGCTAGAGTGGGGCACGCGTTTTGCAATTCCATTTGAGTGATTTGAAGTTCTCTAATGTAATGGTTATGGATACTCATCTCGTTATTTAAAATGTCTTGTATAGCGTTAGAAAACTCCCTCATCACCGCTTCATCACAAGCCTTAACTACGCCCAAAGCAAACACTTTAGCGTATTCTAAAAGAAACAAATAATCCTGAATGATATAAAAACGAAATTTATCTCTTTCTAAAGTCCCACGCCCTATGCCTTGAACGAACGGATGGGAAATACAATCCCCCCAAATAGATTGTGCATTTTGATACAGATATTGTGAAACTTGCATTTTTACACTCCTAAAATCCATTCAACGCATTCTAACACGAAAGCTTGTGATATGGTATAAAAATTTGTTGTTAAAAAGATTTGTGAGTGGGCTCTTGTTTTCAAAAATTGAACGCTGTATTAAAATATCTGTGATTTTGAATAGCGATTAATGATATTATAGGGCTTGTATTGGTTGTTTAAGACTGGCTATCCTTTGTAATCATACAAAGGTTAATTCCATCTCGCTCTGTAGGTTTTGATTTTTAGAAGTTTTTATTATGGGAACTTGTAGTATGGCACTTACAAGATAGGAGTCAATCTTAGATGCATGGTTTCAAACCTATTACAGAGCGAGATGGAATTAACCTTACCATTTATGATTGGTTTAACCTCTGTATGAAGCCATATCGGCCAAAACTCAAAATAGTTTAGCATAAAAATAAAAAAGCGTCTAATATATTCAAAATAGGCGTTCAATTTTTAAGCGGTTGGTGTAAAAACGCACTTAAAGGCTTTAATGCTTGAAACTTAACGCTCTAAAACGCTTAAAAAATACTAAAACCATAAAACCAATGATTTACCTTAATCCTGTAATTTGTGTAGAAACAAAACGCTTATTGAGTTTTTGTGATATTTAGCTGATTTGTAACAATGCTTTGAATGCGATTGTGGTATAAATATTCTTATCAAGGTGTGCCAAACATGCCTTGAATCTCAATTTTTGAATCTCAATTTTATGAAAGGATTTGTTATGAGTGGATTAAGAACTTGTGTAGTGGTTTTATGCGGTGCAATGTCTAATGTGGCTATAGCTGGTCCTAGAATAGAGGCAAGGGGTGAATTAGGCAAACTTATAGGGGGTGGTGTTGGGGGTTTTGTTGGTGATAAAATTGGAGGAGCAATTGGGGTTCCTGGAGGTCCAGTGGGTATTGGATTAGGTAGAAGTTTTGGTCATGAAATAGGGAGAGAATTTGGTCGTGAAATAGGCGATAGGGTAGAAGATTATATCCGTGGTGTTGATAGAGAGCCGCAAGCTCCAAGAGAACCCACCTATGATCGTCATTTTGTGTATGATAGGTAGTTTTGGGGGAGAAAGGAGAGAGCATGAACATCAAAAAGCGTTTGAGCGATTGGGAATATCAATGGGCAGTGGCTATAGTCTATGCGGGATGTATATCCACAATTCCTCATAGCCTAGGCGCTGTCGATCCACTTTTTAGCCCTAAAGATAGTTATTATGCATGGCTAACACTCTTAATAGCGGCTTTGTTGTCTAACCTTTTATTTGACCCACGAGGTAGGGATCGTTATAAATCTTTCCAAGTAAGATACCCTAGGTTTCTCAAAGCCATTTTTAAGGCTAGGTTTTTTGGTGCGTTTCATGACGCTGTGTTAGGATCAAGACTAAGGGATTTTTATGTGGCGCTTTTAACGATGCCCTTTATTGCCGCTATCCATGAAATTTCAGCGTATTGCGGGCATCCTAGCAATCTCCTTATAGAGGGTTTGGTTATGCTTGGCTTTCTTGTGTGTTTTGGGATTTGTTCTAGGCTTTGCGCTAAATGGGGGTGGTGATTTAACCCAAATGTCATTAAATGGAGGGGGGAGTAAAAAATTAAAGAAACTTTAAAGCGCGTTCTCACTGATTTGTGTTACAATAAGGAGCATTTAAGGGGTGCTTTTTAAAACGCTCAAGTTTTTAAAAGGCTGAGATCAAACCCGTAGAACTTGTCAAGGTAATTCTTGCGTAAGGAATAGCATGTTAATAACCACCCAACTATCCAGACGATTTTACGCCACGCTCATTCTTTCTTGTGTGTTTTTGATCGTTACTAATATCCTTGTCAAAGGCTCGTTTATCAATCTTTTAGCGGGGCTTAGTGGGGTTTTGTATGCGTTTTTTGCCGGAGAAAGGCAAACGATTTGCTTTGTGTTTGGTCTTGTTTATAATTTGAGTTACGCTTATGTCGCTTATCAGTGGAAATTAAACGCTGATGTGATTTTATGCCTTTTTTTGTATATGCCAGTAACGATTTATGGGCTATTCGCATGGAAAAAGACAGAGCAGCATGAAGGCGCTATTAAGGCTCAAAAACTTCCCAAAAATTGGCGTTTTATACTCGTTTTAGGCATAGGGGTTTTAACTTATGCGAGCGCTTTGTTTTTCAAAGAGATTAAAACGAATTTTTTATGGGCAGAGAGTTTTAATTTCGTCATTTTTATTATTGCTTTTATTTTACAGGTTTTGCGCTATGTGGAGAATTATGCACTAGTAACTTTGGGGAATGTCGTGTCCATTATCGTGTGGTTTTGTATTTTTCAAATTTCTACAGAGAGCTTGGTGCAACTCTTCACAACGATTCTATACCTTTTTATTGGCTTGTATTATTTTAACCGCTGGAATAAGTCATGCAAGCAGTGATTTTAGCGAATGGGGAGTTTCCTAAATCTCAAAAATGCTTAGACATTTTAAAAAACGCCCCCTTTTTAATCGCATGCGATGGGGCTGTTATATCATTGCATGCGCTTCAATTCAAACCCAGCGTTGTTATAGGCGATCTAGATAGCATTGATTCGCATTTGAAAGCCTTGTATCACCCTATATGCGTGAGCGAACAAAACAGCAACGATTTATCCAAAGCCTTTTTTTATGCTTTGAATAAAGGCTGTGATGATTTTATTTTTTTAGGGTTGAATGGCAAGCGAGAAGATCACGCTTTAGCGAACACTTTTTTATTGTTGGAGTATTTTAAATTTTGCAAAAAAATCCAAGCCGTAAGCGACTATGGTCTTTTTAGGGTGTTAGAAACCCCTTTTACTTTACCTAGTTTTAAAGGGGAACAAATCTCGCTTTTTAGCCTGGATCTTAAAGCCCAATTCACTTCTAAAAACCTCAAATACCCCTTAAAAAACTTGCGTTTAAAAACGCTCTTTTCTGGCTCGCTCAATGAAGCTACAGATCATTTTTTTAGCCTTAGCTCTACACCTAAATCGGTGGTGTTGGTGTATCAAAAATTCTTATAAGCGGGTTTAATTCTTATAAGTCTTTACACCCACAACTACCACCGCAATAAAAATTACGATAAGCAAAACAATGGAGATCTCATATTCTTTTGAGTCGGTTTTATTGAGATTTTAATTGCTATTTGCAATATCTTTTACAAAACGATAGAGAGAGTGTAACAAAATGAGAGTGAAAAACGATGCGAACATGAATAAGCATAAGGCAATTAAACCATCTAGCCCTTTCTTATCAAAAATAGCCAAATTAATTTTAAGCCCACTATCAAACGCCATAAAGATAGCAGTAAAGATCCCAAGAATAGCAACAAAATCTCTTTTTGTGTTGTCAATTTGTCTCTTTATGGTGCTGGTTTGGTTTGTTATGCCACTAATTTCTTCTTTAAGGCTTTTAGGCTCTGTTGCGTCAAAAAATTAAAGATTACAGACTAACAATCATCAAGCTTTATTGCATGCGCGTTATTATGGCGTTAGCGTAGAAAATACCGCCATAAGCCTAACAACAAGAGATAGCCTTGTAGTGTGGTTGATAACGGCTTAAAATCGCAGAACTATTGATTGTTTAGTCCTTTTCGTCTTCGGGTTCTATGTCTATTGTGTCATCATATTTAATTCCAGGTTTATTTTTTTGTGTTGGGTAACCATAATAGATTTCTAGAAGTTCTCTTTGAACTTGAAATTCTTCTTCCATAAGTTTCTTTTCTCTTTCAACAGATTCTTTTTTTCTCTTAAAAGATTCTCATTCTTGTGTAAAAAATTCTCGTCCTTGCGCCTCGCTTTTTTCTTTTATTTCAAGTTGAATACCTCTTTCTTCAAGTTGTCTTTCCTTTTCTACAAGCATTTTAGATCTTATGTCAGCTAGTTTGCGCCACTTCGGTTCCATGTGGGCTTTCATGTCTGTTTCCGGGAGACTATTGTGAGCGATTTTCATCCTACGAGTAATAGTATTCTTTTTCTCATTGTTATGATTATTTGTATTCATAAAAATCCTTTACGATTGATTTAAAACTTTTCATTATAATAAGCTTAGGCTTAGCTTAAATAGTGCAAAAAATTTGAGATCTTAAGATTTTATGTGTGGTTTTAAAAAGCAACTTGTTTAATTGATCTAATATTTTTAAGAGCAAGGGATATGAAATGAGATTATCCCAAGCTCTATTTTAAAGTTTTTCTAATAACCCAAGCAACGCCCTTTTATACTCTAACGCCGTTGTTTCATCCTTGCCTTCAAAACGGCTGACTAAATACGGGGTGGTGTTGCTTGCGCGAATAAGCCCAAAACCATGTTCAAAAACCACTCTCACGCCATCAATACCGATGATTTCTTTGATTTTAGGGAAATGGCTTGGCGGGTTTTTAAGCGCTTCTTGTAAGTTGTGAATGATTTCAAATTTTTCTTCTTCGCTCACGGCGATTTTTTCTTCAGGCGTGGTGTAGGAATAGGGGAGGTTTTTAATGGTGTTTTCCAAATCGCTTGGGGTTTGTTCAAGCAATAATTCTAAAGCCCTTAAGCATGCATAAAGAGCGTCATCATAGCCAAAATAGCGCTCTTTAAAAAAGATATGCCCGCTCATTTCAGCCGCAAAATGCGCGTTGGTTTCTTTGAGCTTGATTTTTAAATTGCTGTGCCCGGTTTTATACATGAGCGTCTTGCCAAAAGTATTGATCATGTTATACATCACTTGGGAGCATTTGACTTCGCCTATCACAAAGGGGGTGATGCCTTGAGCATGCAAGCGTTTAGCGAATAAAATCGCTAATTCATCGCCCGCATAAATATGATGAGAGCTTAGCATCGCAATCCTATCCGCATCGCCATCAAAAGCAAAGCCTATAGAAATAGCGTTTTCTTGCATGTGTTTTTCTAGATCTTTTAAGTTTTTCGCTTCGCTAGGGTCTGGGTGGTGGTTAGGGAAATTCCCATCAGGATCGCTATAAAGGCTACTAAAATCAATGTTTAAAGCCTTTAAAATAGGTTCTAATCCTAACGCTCCCACGCCATTACCAAAATCCAGGGCGATTTTGTATTTAAGGTTTTTTAAATGTTTAAAATCCTTGATCAAATAGCGCTGATACGCTTCTAGGGCATTGGCTTTCTCTGGTGTTTCTTTTAGGGGTTTTATTTCATGCTTGGCGTTTAAAAGCGTGTCTTTTAAAGTCTGAATTTCCTTGCCATAAAACGGGTTTTGGTTGAGCGTGATTTTAAAGCCGTTGTATTCTTTGGGGTTGTGAGAGCCAGTGATCATGATGGAATTAGGGCATTGAATACCATTGATTTCATTAAAGGCCGCAAAATACGCTACCGGTGTAGGGATTAGCCCTAAATCATACACTTTCAAGCCGCTTGATTGCAGCCCTGCACTCAAAGCTTCAAACAAAAAGCGCCCATGCGTTCTCGCATCATGCCCTACAAACACGCTTTTATCGTATTCTCGCATGATTTTCCCTAACTCCACACCGATACTAAACGCACTCTTTTCATCTAAAGTGGTGGGGTAAATGCCCCTAATGTCGTATTCTCTAAAAATGCTAATGTCCATGTCATGACTCCTTGTTTTTGAATAAATTTAAACCCTGTTCGCATAAATTCTGCCATGCGTTTGTTTGATCTTTTTGCTTTAATTGAACGCATTTTTCTAAACTGGCTTTAGATTTCGCTTTTTGATTGGTTAAATCCAGTAGGCTTGATTGTAAATACAAGGCTTTTTGGTGATCTTCTAAAGAAAGCCTGCGGTTTAAAAGTTTGTCTAGCGTTTCTAACGCTTTTGAATAGTCTTTGGTGGTTCTGTAAGCGTCAATAAGGGCAAATTCACTAAAGGGCGTGTAAGAATAGTCTTTGTAAGCGTCTTGGAGTTTGAGCAAGCTTGTGGCATAAATTTTGACGCTTTTAGGGTCTTTTTCATTCTCTAGCAATTTAAAATAAACCAACGCCATGCGTTTATCGTCTTTGAAATGTTTTTCTAAAAACGCATACAAATTGAGAGCCAATTCTTTTTCATTGCTTTGCATGTAATCTGAAAATAAAACAAAAGCAATATCATAAAATTCTTTTTTATTTAAACTTTGAGCGAGGATTAAGGCGTCTTTAGAGGCCAGAGTGGAATTTTTAAAATCCCCTAAGCGGTAGTAATTGCGCCCCAAACGATAAAGCCATACCAATTTCTCGCTAGGGGTTTTAGCCGCTTTTAAAGCGTTTAGGGCAATGATTTGCGCTTTTTCTTTGAGCGATGCGAAATACAAGCAATCAAAGGCTTGGATTTCTTCTTTGGGGGTAAATGCAAAGGCGGTGATCTGGGATAAGTATTTTAAGGCTTCTTCGCAACGATGGTTCTCTAATGGGGTTTTAGCAAGGACATTGAGCGTTTTTTGGATCAAAGGAGAATCTTTAGGCAAATTTTTTTGCATGCCTAACACTTCAGCATAACGCTTATTTTCAAACAAGAGTTGGGCTTTCAATTCTAAAGCTTTTAGGGCTTCATTAGAATTAGGGAAATTTTGAATGATTTTATCATAATGGGCGATTTTTTCTTGCGTGTTCCCCTCCATGGAAAAAAGGGCTTTTTCATCGCGCGCCCTAACGACAGAGGCTTTATCCAATTCCGCATGATCTTGCAAATATTGCAGATTGTAAAGGTGGGCGTTCTTAAAGTCCTTGATCCTTGCATACAACGCCCCTAAATCATAGAGCGCTTGCTCTTTAGCTTTCACATCATCATCTTGATTGAGGAGCAAGTGAGCGATCTCAATCGCACTTGCATTCATCTGGTTTTTTTTCAATAACTTGAGCAAGTCTAGGGCTGATTCGCTATGCGTAGAAATATAATCTGGGTTGGATTGGACCACCTTATCAATGAGGTATTTAGCGTTATTAAAGTTTTGATAGTTTATCTCTGCTTCAGCCCAATTAAGCGCGATTTCACTCGCGCTCTCTTTGTCTTTGGCGTTGGAAAAAGCTTCTTTAAAAAGCATGTTAGCGCTGCTCAAATCAGAGCCTTCAGCCGCTTCAATGGCTAAACGCATTTGGGCTAAAGGCGCGTAGCGGGAATTTTTGTATTCTAAAAGAATGCGTTTGTAATAACGCATGGCCTGTTTGTAATTGTTGTTCTCGTCTAAAGCTTTGGCGACATAGTATAGCGCTTCAGGGATATTGGGATCAGTCGGGTAATTTTTAATCCACTTAGTGCCAATGTCTATGAGCAAGGATTTTTTAATGCCTAATTGGCCTAATGCGATAATTTCTAATAAATACAAATCTTTTTTAAACATCGTTTGAGGGTAGTTTTTAAACGCGCGGCTGATCGTGCGTAAAGCGTCAAAATAGGCTTGCGAATTGATTTGTTTTTTAGCCTCTAAATAAGCGTTTAAATCATAGCCCTTTGTGGTGAGTAGGGGTTTGTTATTCATGTCTAGCTCTTGAATGATAGGGGTTTGAGCGTCTTTAATGATAATGGGGAAATTCAAGCCTTTTTGAGCGTTGTCTTTTTCGCTCAAAAAAGGGATATTTTGATCATAGCCTATGATTTGCCACATTCTGGCTTTAGGATCGTTTTCCACAAAAAGGGGGATCGCTTTTTTATAATCCCTGTCAAAAGAAAAAAGGGTGAGTCTTCGCATCACTTTGGGTTTGATGTGTAAAATGAATTGTTGTTGGCGCATAGAATAGGTGATATTGAAAAAAGCGTTTTCTAAAGGGGTAAAACCCTCCTTAGGGATGGAGTCTATCACACATTCTATGGGGCGTTTAGCGTGTATAATGGATAAAGACGCTTCAATCCCACTTGGCGGTTTTTCATTAGCATAAAAACAAGAAAACGCCTTGTTGTGCCGTAAGGTTAAAACAGAAAAATCTTCCCCCCCTTCCTTGCCTTGCGTGAGCGTGAGGCTTAAGGCGTTGAGCGAATGGGAGAGCAAGCCCATTAAAAGAAAGATTTTTGACTTAAGCCACAAACTCTAAAAGCCCTCGCATCATAAAAACAGAGAACAAGCACGCTAACGCCATGGCAATAATGACCGTATAAATGGGCATGGTAGCGTTTTGGGTGTAAATATCGCTTTGAGCGTAGCTTTGTGAGGGCTTATTGAAAAACATCGCCACGAGCCAACGGAAATAATAAAACGCAGCCACCGCGCTATTAACTAACATCACCACCGCTAAAAGAATGTGATTGCTCTCTAAAGCGCTTTCAACGGCTAAAAATTTCCCCCAAAACACGCTAAAAGGCGGAATCCCTGCAAGCCCAAAAACAAAAATAGCACCCAAGATCGCCACTAAAGGGTGGGTTTTGATAAGGCCGTTGAATTTAGAATAGGGGTGATCGTAGCGTTCATCCCATGTTTTTTCCCGGCTTTTTAAGAGCCATAAAAGGCCAAAAGCCCCAATGTAAGTGAAGGCGAACATGAACCAATAAACAAACATCGCTTGTTGGCTATCTTCAGTGTGGATAAACACGCATGCTAAAGCGAACCCAGAATGCGAAATGGAGCTATAAGCGAGCATTCTTTTGACATCTTCTTGCCATAAAGCAATGAAATTAGGGATGGTGATAGTCATAAGAATCAAAACATAAAAAATGTCTTCTACCCAAGCGATGCGAGTGTCTATAAACGCCCCAAAAAGGCGAGTCGCTACCACAAAGCCAGCGATTTTAGGCACGATGGAAATATAGCTCGCAAAGACTGGGTTATTGCCCTCATACACATCAGGCATCCAGGTATGGAAAGGCACTAAAGAAACCTTAAAGCCAATCGCTCCAATCAAAAAAATAGCGCCCATCGCAAAGAGCATGGGGTTTGTAACGCCCTCAGTGTGTAAGTATAGGGTAATGACTTCAAGATTCAAGCTCCCTGTGAGCAAGTAAAAAGCCATCGCCCCCATAGCAAAAAACGCGCTCGCCATCGCCCCCATAGTGAAATACTTGATCCCTGCTTCCAAGCCGTAGCGTTTGTCGCTCAACGCCATTAACACACAAAGGGGTAAGGACGCTGTTTCTAACCCGATAAGGATTAACAATAAATGGTTGCTTGAAACCATGAACTGAAAGCCAGCAACAATAAACAAGTATAAGGAATAAAATTCAGCGGTTTGAAATTCGTTGAAGCGCTCTTTGGAAAGGGCTAAGAAAATGAGCAAAAAGGCTGAAATCAAGACAATGCTTTGAGAGATGAGCGAGAGAGTATCCAAGCTCAAAAAACCAAAAAAGGCGTTTTCTTGTTCTTCTAACCCTAAAACCACCAAAAAATCCAAAACCAAAAAGAGCATGCATAAAAACACATTCAAATTGCGTGAAAACCTGGAAGTGAAAGCGTTGATTAAGAGCGTGAAAATCCCCCCACACACCAACACCAACATGGGCAAAATGCTCTCAAAATTAAAGCTATCAAAAGAGATATGGAGACTATCTATTAACATAAGAGACCTCTTTTATCTTAGTGTCCAATGAACCTAAAAAAGGGAGCGAGCGGATTTCTATCATCTCTAAAAGCTGCTTAGAGCCTTGCTCAATCGGTTTTAAAAGGATTTTAGGATAAATCCCTAAAATCAAAATCAAAGCTAAAATCACGCTTAAAACCCCTACCTCACGAGCGTTCAAATCTTCAAACACGCTTATTTGATTGTTCCCGGCTTTCAAATTGCCAAAGAAGACATCTTTATATGATGTGAGCATGTAAACCGCTGAGAGGATGATGCTTGTTCCGGCAATGATAGCCAAAAGAGGGTAAGTGGCAAAAAACCCTAATAAGCTTAAAAACTCTCCCACAAAGCCAATGCTTAAAGGCATGCCCACATTCGCCATTAAAACGATCATAAAAAAGGCTGCAAAAATGGGAGCGCTTTTAGCGACTGATCCAAAGCGAGCGATTTCTAAACTGCTAGTGCGCTCTTCTAGGATACCAGCGAGTAAAAATAATCCCATGACGATAACGCCATGCGCAAACATCATAAACACCGCCCCTGAAATCCCCTCAACATTGAAAGAAAAAACCCCAAGCACCACGACTCCCATGTGCGAGAACGAGCTATAAGCGATGAGGGTTTTTAAATCTTTTTGAGCGTAGGCTAGAAAACCTCCATAAATGATCATGCAAAGTGCTGCAATGGCTATGGGGGTTAAATAAATTTCTGAAAGCTCAGGAAAAAGCGGGAGCAAGAAGCGTAATAGGGCGTAAGTCCCCATTTTAGAAAGCAAGGCTGAAAGCATGACAGAGCCTAAAGTAGGAGCGTTAGAATACGCATAAGGCAGCCATGTGTGTAAGGGAAAGAGCGGGATTTTAACCGCAATCCCTATTAAGAAAGCCACAAAGAGCCAGGTTTTAACCTCGCTAGAAAAGTTCAATTGATACCAGTCTAAAATATCAAAACTCATCATGCCGTAATTATTCGCATAGTCATGCCCAATGTATAAAATGCCTAAGAGCATGCATAATGACGCTAAAAAGGTGTAGAGGAAAAACTTCATGCCAGAATAGATTTTATGGTTACGGCCAAAACGACCGATGAGGTATAAAACCGGCAAGAGCGAGATTTCCCAAAAAGCGTAGAAAAAGATCATATTAAGAGAAGAAAACACGCCCATCAAAATCCCCTCTAACAACAAAAGACAGATCGCAAAGTCTTTACGACGCTCTTTGACATAAATCACACATAATAACACCACGATAGCGTTTAAGAGCAACAAAAAGAGCGCGATGCCATCAACGCCCACATGGTAATTCACACCAATTTGATAGATCAATTCCTTCATTTCTTCAAACTGCATGCTGGCTGTTTGAATATCAAACCCATGCCACAACAACAAGACTAATAACAATTCAATCAAAGCGATGACAATCGCATACGCCCTACTCGCTTGATCGCTCATAAAGAACGCTAATAGCGCGCTCAGCATGGGGAAAAAGATCACCACGCTTAAAAGATGCGCATGTAAAAACTGCATTTCTTATCTCCCAAAAAAAGCTACAAACGCTAATAAGATTAAAACCCCGGCCACCATGAAGCGTAGCATGGAAGTTAAATTCCCATCTTGACTGATCCTAAACACACGCCCTATGACAAAAACGCTTCTTCCTATAGCATCCACTATCGCATCAATGATCCTTAATTCCACGACTTGGTGCAAGAATGAAGCGATGGCGCTAAAAACTTTTGCAATCCCTTGATAGAGCTTAGGGATATAGTATTGGTTGAGCAAGAGCTTGTATAAAAAGTCCCCCTCTTTTTTGGAAGTGATACCATTTTTATATTTAAATATGGCATAGGCGATGCTCAATAACACCGCTATGGTGGTAATGCTGATTAAAAGAGCGAGCGGGACGGGATATTCTTCAGCACTAGGGATCACTTGAGAGATGAAATGGAAAAACGGCTCTTCAAAGAACCCGGCAATGACCGCTAAAACCCCTAATGGCAGCATGCTTAAAAGCATGAAATTTTGAGCCTCATGGGGGTGGTTGATGGCGTGCTGTTTGGGCGCAAAAAACACAAGCATGATGAGCCTAAAGCTATAAAAAGCGGTAAAGATCGCCCCGATTAGAAGCGCAAACCATAAAATATGGTGGTGCATCCCAAAAGCTACTTCTAAAATTTTGTCTTTAGAAAAGTATCCTGCGAAAGGGTAGATCCCGCACAAAGCCACTGAACCTATAATCATAAAGATAGCTGTGATCCTCATAGGCTTGTATAAAGCGCCCATTTTAGTAATATCCAGATTGTCTTCCATCGCATGCATGACATTCCCTGATCCTAAGAAAAGGAGGGATTTGAAAAACGCATGCGTAAAGAGATGGAAAAGCGCGATCGCATAAGCCCCAAGACCGGCCGCTACAAACATATAGCCTAATTGAGAAAGCGTAGAATAAGCCACAATACGCTTTAAATCCTTATTGACTAAAGCCATGCTCGCTCCAAAAAGAGCTACAAACGCCCCTAAGCATGCGATAAAATACCCCACTTCAAACACCGCACTATACAAAGGATTGGCTCTGATGACTAGATACACCCCAGCGGTTACCATCGTTGCTGCATGGATGAGAGCGGACACGGGGGTAGGCCCCTCCATAGCGTTGGCTAACCATGTGTGCATAGGAAATTGCGCGCTCTTCCCCATAGCGCCAATGAAAAGAAACACGCTAATATAAAAGAGCATGGAATAATCGGCGTTATTGAGCATGCTAAAGACTTCTTTATACTGGAGGGTGCCAAAATTCCAAAAGATCAAAATAATCCCCATGAGCATGCCTAAATCCGTGATTCGATTCATCACAAAGGCTTCAATAGAAGCGTTATTCGCGCTTGATTTATGATACCAAAAGCCAATGAGCAAGTAAGAGCATAGCCCCACCCCTTCCCAGCCAATGAAAAGCCCTAAAAAATTATCGCTCAACACCAACACCAGCATGGAAAACACAAAGCCGCTGAGGTAGGAAAAATAGCGGTTAAACCCTGCGTCATGCTCCATATAGCCTATAGAATACACATGCACTAAAAAAGAAACTAAAGTTACCACGACAATCATGACCGCATTGATATTATCCAGCATGAGAGAAAAGCCGACTTTAAAATTCCCTACCACGATCCAGTCAAACAAGTATTTTTCATAGCTTTGATGGTGCCATGCTTGAATGAAAAGAACCACAGCGCCAACGAAAGAAACCAGCACGCACAAAGAATTGAAAACGCCCACATGCAACGCTTTAGCTTTAGCCCCAAACAGCCCCGCATAAAGCGCGCCGATTAAAGGCAAAAATAACACCACTGACAGCAAAGAAGAATATTGCATGCTCAACCTTTCATAGCGTTTAAAGAATCAATATCTAAGCTCTTGAATTTCTTAAACCACAAAATCACCAAGCCCAAACCAATAGCCACCTCACTAGCGGCAATAGAGATAATAAAGAGTGCAAACATCTGCCCGTCTAAATTATGCGTGTATTTAGAGATCGCTACAAAACCGATATTGATCGCATTGAGCATGATTTCTGTAGAAAAAAAGAGTAACAGAATGTTTTTGCGTTTCAGCATGCCCGCTAAGCCAATGCAAAAGAGCAACCCTGAAACAATCAAATAGTGGTTTAACCCTATCATAGAGATTCCTTTATAAATTGCGTGTGATTTTTCCCATGGATTTTTTGAATCCCTGTAGCGATGCCTCCAACCATAGCGACTAAAAGCATTAAAGCCGCCGCTTCAAAAGGGATGAGATAATTGGTAAAAAGCACATAACCAATCGCTTTAATGTTGGGGATTTGCGCATCAATAGCGTTGGAATTGACTTGATTAGAAAGGTTTTCGCCAATGCTAGGAGCGCTTAAAATCAAGGTGAGCAACAGCGCCACGCCAAATGAAAGAACGCACAAGATTTTAGGGCTTTGCTTGCGTTCAATGACTTCTGCAGCGGAGTTGAAAAACATCATGCCAAACGCATACATCACAATGACCGCGCCCACATACACCGTGATTTGCACCACGCCCAAAAACTCAGCGTCTAGCAAAAAGAAAAAAGCAGAGATAAAAACCATGCTGCTAGCGAGAGCGGTAATGGCATAGAGAATATTCGTGGTGGTGATCACCACTAACGCCATGCTCAAAGTAAGGATCGCAAAGAAATAAAAGGCAATGGTTTCAAACATTTTCATCTCCCTTATGGCTTTCTGGGTTTGTTGGAGACTCTTCTTGTGATTCTTCTTTTGAAGGCTCTTGGACATAATCTAAAGGGGTGGCTTGCATGCGTTCATTGTAATTAGGGCTTACCGCACCAAAGCCTAAAAACTCGGCATGCGAGCAGTTTTTAGCGTCTTGTTCGCTCGTTAAGAACTCGCTTTTAGAGCCGTATTGGGAGCGTTGGGTGCTGGCGTTTTCAAACCGATTCCCCATAACAATCGCTAATTCTGGGCAAACTTCCGCGCACAACCCGCAATAAATGCAACGCCCCAAATTGATCGTGTAAGAGTCAATCTTTTTGCGGTTGTCTTCGCCCTTATGCGTGATGATCCTTATGCAATTGCTCGTGCAAATCTTTTCGCACAGCCCACAACCGATACACCTTTCAGAGCCTGAGTCTAAAAGCCGTTGCAAGTGATGCACCGCACGATAACGAGGGCTTAAAGGGAGTTGCTCCATAGGGTAATGGATGGTTACGCTTGGGCTAAAAAATTCCTTGATCGTAAGCCCTAACCCTTTGAATAGATCCAAACCCAAGCTTGTTTTAACGGTGTCTTTAAGCTGCTCGGTCGTGCTATGGACTTCGGCTCGTTTAGGAAGTTGCTTGTATTCTTGTTTGGCCATAAAACCTCCTTTAAATTAAAATGATAATGCCCGTTAGCACGATGTTCAATAACGCTAAAGGCAGCATGATTTTCCAGCACATATCCATCAGTTGGTCTGGGCGCACATGCGGATAAGTCGCTCTAACCCACATGGATAAAAAGACAAAAAAGCCCGCTTTAATTAAAATCGCTATGCCTCCAGGGATAAAGCCCCATGCGTTAAACCCACCAAAAAACACAATAGAAATCACAAAAGAAAAAGCGAATAAATGCGCGTATTCCGCTAAAAAGAACATGCCCCATTTCAAGCCGCTGTATTCAGTGCAATACCCTGCTACAATCTCGGCTTCATGCTCTAACAAGTCAAAGGGGGTTCGATTCAATTCAGCGTAACTTGCGATCAAAAACAAAACAAACGCTAGAGGCTGCTTAAACACAAGCCAGTCTAAAAACCCACCGCTTTGGTAATGATTGATTTCCACTAAAGAGAGCGATCCTACTACCATTAAGGGGGCTAGAATGGTTAAAGTGCTGACCACTTCAAAGCTGAGCAGTTGGATCGTCGCTCTTGCGGAGCCAATTAAAGAGTATTTGTTATTAGAAGCAAGCCCGGCTAAAATAGGCGCATAAATCCCTGCTGAACCCACGGCTAAGAAAAACAAAAAGCCAATGTTGATGTCAGAAATAAGGGGCTTGATTTCATAGCCAAACAGAGTGAAATTAGGGAAAAAGGGGATGGGCGCCATGGACACAAACGCGCTCACCATCGCAATAATGGGTGCTAGCGTGAAAATGAATTTATTTGCGCCTTGGGGGATAATGTCTTCTTTAGTGAAAAGCTTAATGCCGTCTGCTGCGACTTGCAAAAGCCCAAAAGGCCCCACATAACAAGGCCCTAAACGGCGTTGGAAATAGGCTAACACTTTCCTTTCAATATAAGTGGCAAAGCCTCCTAAAGCCGAAAAAACAGCGACTAAAATCAAAATTTTAATCAAGGTTTCAATGATATAAGCGCTCATGCTTGCTCCTTTAAATCCACGCTATCAAACACACCCTCTCTAAAAAAGCCAGAATGGTTTTTCAAAAGAGAAGGCGAGATGACAAACACTTCCTGATCCAAGCTCTCATCAAGATACAAAACGCCTGTTAATTCCTCTTCTTCTTTAGATAAAGTGATGTTTTGCCCCACTTCTTTATTCAATTTTTTTAAGAAAGCTTTAGACACATAGACACCGGCTTTTAATTGCAAATTCTCGCTTTTATTAGTAGCGTTATTGAATTGCGTTTCTGGGTATTTTAAATACGCGTTGAAAGCGATTTTTTCTTTTAAAGGCTTGATAGGCTCGCATTCTGTGGTTTCGCATTCTTTAGCGCTCTTTTCAAAATGGCTTGTTCCTAATAGATAGCCTCTGTGATTGACCCTGTCATTAGTGAAATAGTTGGTTAAATGATCAAATTCTATGGCTTTAAAGCCCGCTTCTGTAGGGAGTTTGCGGGTGCATTCTGTGAGATTTTCTTCCACAAAGCCAAAGCCTTGCATAATATCGCTCAAGTCATAGCCCTCAAACCTTAAAGCCGGTTTTAAGGGCAACACACGCCCTTCAACATTAGTGATCGTGCCTTCTAGCTGGTTGAGACTGGGCAAAATAAAATCCACTTTACTCACAGCGTCTTTCCCAAAAACCCTATCATCGCTATTGATAGTGAAATCCCCTTGAGCGCGAATGCCTACGATTTTTTCATGTTCAAAAACTTCTTCGCTCAATTGACAAATGGAGGCGATGCCTAAAGCGTTCGCGCTTGGAGGGATAAGAATGAGTTTAACAGCGCTTTTTTGGGCTAACAAACGCAACATTTTAGCGATATTGTGGGCTTGTTTGTGGCTATAAATTTCTTCGCCAACCACCAGCAAGGTGTTATTTGATTTTTGCAAAAGAGCGAGAATTTTTTCATAAGTTTCTAAATTGATGCCCGCTTCTTCAAGCAACAAATAAGTGGTTTTGGTAGGGACTTCAATTTTTTCTTCTTTAACCTCTGTCTTGTTTTCTTCTTGATTTTCTTTTGGGGCAGCTGCTTCTGTTTTATCCTCTTCTTGATTTTCTGCCTTATTTTCTCCAATACTGCACCCTTGCTCGGCTTGTTCTAAAGCTTTTTTTCGCTCTTCTTCTAAGGCTTTAAGAGCCGCTTCATCCACAATGTTTTGCTTGGAATCTTCTAAGCTTTTTAGAGCCGCGCTTTCAATGTTAAGCATTTTTAAAAGCATGCCTAAAAGGATTTCTTCAGCCCCCACTTCATGGGTGATGCAAAAAGAGCTTCGACACAAATTCGCTAGCGCATTATCCTTAATAGGGTGCATAGCGATCAAAGAAGCTTTATTGAGTTTGAGAGCGTTATTAATAGCATAGCGCACCAAAGGGTTTTCTGTTTTGATAGAAGATCCGATTGTAACGACTAAATGAGAAGTTTTAATCTCTTCAATACTGGGGCGTTTAACTTCGCCCAATACTTTTAAGAATTGCTGGAAACGATACGCTTCTTGATTGTAGATTTTAAAATCAAGCTCTTTTCTTAAACGCTCTATTAAAAACGCCTCTTCATTCGTAATATCCCCACCTATTCGCACCGCTTCGCATTCTTTGAGGGCGTTTTGCACTTCTTTAAGATTAGCACTGCCTTTAGGGCTAGAGCTCACGTCAAAAGCGAAACGGCCTGCCCCACAAATAGGGTTATGATAAAAATCATTAAGCACCCTAAAAATCTTAGATTCTTCGCCTAGAGTATCAAAATGGCGCACATCATAAGAAATCAAACACCCGGCCGAGCAATGCGAACAAGTAGAATGGATCTTTTTGAGTTCCCATGCGTTAGCCGTGTAAGCGAAATCTTTATAGCTCAAAGCGCCCACAGGGCATACCGCAATGCATTCCCCGCAATCATAACAAGGCACACTGCCCACAAAAGAAATAATGCCTTTTTGCTTACGACTCCACACGCTAAAAGCGTCTTTGGACATGCTGTCTTTAAATTTATCCGGAGCATGCAAATCGGCTTTAGTGGCTTTGAGGTTGTTTTCGCCCACATTGTCCTTGCAAGTGGTTACGCACCTTTCGCACATGATGCACAAATTAGGATCATACAAGGCTTTTGCCCATGAATCTAGCACTTTAAAATCATCAGCCACCGCATAGGGTTGGTGCTCCACGCCGGTTAAATGCGTCATGTCTTGCAATTCGCACTCCCCGCTCTTATCGCACACGCCACACTCTAGGGGGTGGTTGACATCATAAGTTTGCATGATGCTTTTTCTTTCATCCATGAGCGTTGGGGTGTTAGTGAGAATGGTGGCATTGTTTTTGGCTTTCGTGTTGCAGCTATAAATGCGTTTGCCATCCATTTCAACCATGCACATTTTGCATGCGACTGTGGGCGAGCAACCGCTTAAATAGCAAATGGTAGGGATGTAGATCCCAGCGCTCCTAGCAGCCTCTAAAACGCTTTGTCCCTCTTGGCATTCAATTATTTTGCCATTGATATTCATTGTGATCATGAAATTCCTTGAGAGTGGGATAAAATAGGGATATAAGGGTAAGCGTCAAAAAACGCCCCTTCTAAAATCGCAATCAAGCCCTTCAAATGGGGGCTTTCTTCTAACTCGCATTCTAGCGTTTTATTTAAGATTTGAAACTTTGCTTTAGAATGCTTAATCTTGTTAGCGATCTTAAATTGCTTGGAAAAAGACAATTTAGGGGTTTCAAGGCTCTTGTAAGAAACATAGACAAACGAGCCGTTAGCCTCACCCATTCGCTCTAAAAGCTCTAAATCTTTTGATTGAAGCTCTGATTCAAAAGGCAAAATACCCTCTTTTAGGGCTGTTTCTAGCAGCCATTCTTGATCTTTAGAATCATAAAAAGTGGCCGTTGCACTTGAATCATTGCAAGGGATATGCAAAATTTCTAGGTAATTTTGCAACTCGCTTAAAAGGGTGTATAAAAAAGCGTTGTCAGCATGCTTAGTGATTTCTCTATTTAAAACAAGCACCCTTTTTTTCGCTTTAACAATAAGCGCGATAAGATCTTGCAATTCTTCTTCGCTCATGTTCGCTTCAGAGCTTAAATACCCCACATCTATTTTTTCTAAAACATGCCCTTTTAATCGGGAAGTTTGTTCCAAAATACCCCTTAAAATCAAGGCCAAAATCGCCGCTTCCGTGTGGATTTCATACGACGCAAAAAGGCAATTTTCTTGCAAGTCTCTTGTATCTTGTAAGGGTCTTAACAAGGCGTAGGGGAGTTTTAATTGGTTAATGCTTCCTAAAATCCATCGTTCATTTTCATTCAAACAAGCGTTTGAAAACCCCCCAAACAAAACGCACAAATCGCTTTTTTCTAAAAGGTTTAAGCTATCTTCGCTCAATTTGTAATTGATTTCAAACCCTTTTTGAAGAGATAATTTTTCTAAATAATAGGCTTCTTTCAAACTAATTGAAGAGCTTGTGCTTAAGGGAGAATTTAAGGGGTTAAAGCCGCTCAAAATCAAGCCTTTTTTCTCACGACAATCGTCCAATCCGCTTGATTGAAACGCAAAGAATTGAGAAGCTCATGCCCTTTAGATTGGATAAATTCAGCGCTCTTAGGGATGTTAGAAAAATCCCCCACTTCAAACATGAAAATAGCGACTTCATTAGGTTGCATTTCTTTTTCAATCAATTCTTCTAAGCGTTCAAAAATACCCGCTTTTAAGGGGCGTAAATCAAAGCGTTTCATCTATCCACCTCGCCAAACACCGCATTGGTTGAGCCAATCACGGTTACTGCATCCGCTAAATATTGCCCCACTAAAATGTCGCTTAAAGCCCCAATGTGATAAAAGCTAGGGGCTCTGATTTTTAGTCTATGAGGATACGGCTCGCCCTCTGAATGGATAAAAAACCCTAATTCCCCTTTGGGGCTTTCTGTGGGGGCATACACTTCCCCAACGGGCGGGCGCATGCCTTGAGCCACTAAAACAAAATGCTGCATCAAGGCGTAGTTTTGCGTCATTATATCTTCTTTAGGGGCGGAAATATAATGCGGGTTTTGAGCCATGATAGGCGTATCGGTTTTAGCATACATGGGAATGAGTTGTTCAATGATGCGAATGCTTTCATCAATTTCTAACATATACAAACAATACCGATCATAACTATCGCCATAATTGCCCACCGGCACATCAAAATCAAGCTCTTTATAAAGCTCATAAGGCTCTTCTTTTCTAATATCATAAGCGATCCCAGTCCCTCTTAACATGATACCGCTCATGCCCCAACTTTGTGCCATTTTTGGCGTTACAACGCCCACATTTTCCAAGCGCATCCGCCAAATGCGATTTTTATCCAATAAGCCTTGAATGAGTTTTTTGCATTCCCTCATTTCGCCTAAAAATTTTCTTAAGCCTTCTAACCAATTAGGGGGTAAATCTAAAGGCACGCCCCCAATCCTTATAGCGTTATGCGTGAGCCTGGCCCCGCAATAATCCTCCATCAAATCCAAGCCGTATTCCCTCGTTTTAAATGCATACAAAAACACGCTCATCGCCCCCACATCTAAAGCATGCACGCTGATAAAAAAGATGTGTGAAATCATGCGGTTAAGCTCTAGTAAAATCGTGCGGATCACTTGCGCTCGGCGTGGGATTTCTAAATTGAGCAAGGTCTCTACCGCATAAGCGTAAGCGTAATTATTGCTGGTAGAAGAAGTGTAATCCAATCTGTCGGTAGTGGGCATGTATTCGTTATAGGTCATGTTTTCGCCTAACTTTTCACAGCCTCTATGCAAGTAGCCAATTTCAGGGGTAGCCTTAATGATTTTTTCGCCCTCTAATTCCAAAATCAAGCGCAATTGCCCATGGCTACTGGGGTGTTGAGGGCCAAAGTTTAAAATCATTTGGTTGTCGTCATGTTCAAAAATGATGTTTTCAAACTGAGGGTTGAGTTTCGTGAAATTTTGAGCCATTTTATAGCCTCTTTTTTAAGATAGTGGGGGCGATTTTGTGCAAATCTTTGACAAAAGGGATTTTCTTAAACGCATGCTTTTCTTCTACTTCTTTTAATTCTTCACCCTTGCCCTGCTCATAGCCAATTTTTGCAAAATTGAAAGTGTCTTTTTCATCCACTCTCGCGCTGTCTCTCTGCTCTTTACCCACCACTTCTCGGTATTCTTTGCCAAAAATTTTATCCACTTCATACCATTGAGCGAATTCATCGCCTTTGAGCGGGTAAGAGCGCAACAAGGGGTGGCCTACCCAATCATGCGGCATGATAAGGCGTTTCAAATAGGGGTGTTTGTCAAACACAATACCAAGCAAATCATACGCTTCCCTCTCGCTCCAATTAGCTGAGCGGTATAAAAAACTCAAAGAATCCACGCTCTCATTAGGCAATAGGATGCATTTCACGCGCACCCTACGGCGGTTCTTACAGCTATCGCTAAAGCCCACGAATTGATAAAACAATTCAAAATGCCCTTTTTTAGCGCACAAATCTATCGCGCTCATTTCGCTCAAACACTCATAACCCAAATGCCTTAAAGTCGTAGCGACAGAAAAAATATCGTCTTTTTTGATCCAAAACACCGCCGTGTTAGTTTCTATATATTTGTCTAAAACCTCATGCTTGTAAGAAAGGTGGTTGTAAATGACCTCATAAGCGCTGCCCTCTAAATATTTTTTAGGGGTGGGTTCTATGATTTTATAGGGGTCATGCTGGCGCGATTGTTTTTGCACATCTTCATAGGGGGATTGTTTTCTTACCATCACACTAACCTTTTAGGAGCGTCTTGTTTGATCGCTTTAGAGCGTCTGATCTTATCTTGCAAAACCATAAGGGCGTATTGTAAAGTTTCTGGGCGTGGCGCACAACCGGGCAAGTAAATATCCACAGGAACGATCCTGTCCGCTCCTTGAACGGTCGCATAAGTGTTGAACATCCCACCCGTGTTAGCGCAACTCCCCATAGAAATCACCCATTTAGGCTCAGGCATTTGATCATAGAGCCTGCGCATAAACTCGGCATGTTTTTTAGTGAGCGTGCCAGCGATGATCATCACATCAGATTGCCTAGGGCTCGCTCTAAAAATCGTGCCAAATCGGTCAAAATCAAACCTTGAACCCCCTGTCGCCATCATCTCAATCGCGCAACACGCCAAGCCATAAGTTAAGGGCCAAAGCGAATTAGAACGCCCCCAATTCAATAATTTATCCAAAGTGCTTAGAACAACCGGTGCTTGTTGCATTATTTCACCTCTAATTTCTGCCAGCTCAAAGCGTTTCGCTTTAAAGCGTAAATAAAACCAATGGCTAAAAAGAAGACAAAGCCTAGCATTTCAATGAGCCCAAACAAACCTAATTTTTTAAAACCAATCGCCCAAGGAAACATGAAAACGATTTCTACATCAAATAAGATAAAAAGCATGGCCATGATATAGAAATGGTGCGACACCCTATTAGGCTGCTTGAGAGCCACAGGTCCGCATTCATAGGGAGCGAGCTTGAGCTTTTCGCCCTTTTTTTGAGCCATTTTACGGCTTAAAAACCTTTGAATCCTTAAGGTTAAGTTAAACACCCAAAAGGTGAATACCAACAAAACAAAAACGCCAAAATAGGGGTGATTCAATGCTTCTGTGGCTTGTTGCATTAGGCTCTCAGACTCCTTTAATTATTACTTTTAGCAAACGATGGAAGCAATTAAACCATGTTTTTGCTAATCGTTAGCTGAAAAAATAAAAATTATTTCAACATCTCTTAAGAGGCCATTTCTATGAGTTTGGGCATTAAATCTTGCATGGCATGCACCGCGCTTTCATTAATGCATTGGATATTCTGGGGCAAACGGGCGTTTTTAGCTTTAGGGTCAATGTAATAAATGAGAGCGTCTTTATGCGCATGCGTGTAGAGGCTAGCGGCCGGATAGACTTGCAAAGAAGTGCCAATGATGATTAAAAGATGCGCTTGTTTGACTAAAGAAATCGCTTCTTTAAGCAAAGGCACCTCTTCGCCAAACCACACAATATCAGGGCGTAATTGCGATTTGTCCTTGGCCAAGTCGCCTAAATTCAAGTCCTTTTCCCACCTATAAACTAAATTAGGATCTTTTTCGCTGCGAACGCTCAATAACTCTCCATGCAAGTGCAAAATGCGAGAAGAACCCGCCCTTTCATGCAAATCGTCTACATTTTGGGTGATGATATTAACTTGATAGTGTTTTTCCAATTCTGCTAAAGCCTTATGAGCCTTGTTAGGATAGACTTCAAAAAGCTGTCGGCGCCTTTGGTTATAAAAATCCAACACCTTTTGCGGGTTCTTTTTCCAGCCATAAGGCGAGGCAACTTCCATGATGTCATGCCCTTCCCACAAGCCATCAGCGTCCCTAAAGGTTTTAATCCCGCTTTCTGCTGAAATGCCAGCCCCGCTTAAAATCACTAAATTTTTCATGTTTCCTCCTTGATAATTTCAATACGAGTGCCGCTGAGTTTGTCATGCAAAAAAAACTTAAAAATAAAAGGCGTAACAAACCCTATAAGTAACCCCATGCTCAACACCCACAAGACAAAGCGCCACAACGCTAAAAAAAAGCCCACTTTTTCGCCATTATTTTTGACTAATTTAAGCTGAGCGTAACGCATGCCAGGGCTTTGGGATTTAAAAGCGATAAAAAAGCTGTGCGTTAGGGCGTAAAAAAGCAGGCATAAAAAAATCGCGCTCTGGTTTTCCCTAAAATCCTTCGCACTCCCTAAAATCGCATAAGTCATTATATAAAGCATGGGGGTATAAATCATAAAAATATCGGTGATGAAGGCCTTTAAGCGTAAAGAGAGATACAGCCCTTTTAAAGGGCTTTCTAACGCTTGCTTTTTTTCTGGGGTTTTATTTTTTTTGGTTTTTTTAGTTGCCACGACTTCCTGGCTTTATAGCGACGCTACTAGCGCATAAAGGGCAAGAGCTAGGCTTGTGCATGTCAAAAACAAAATCTTCTAAAGCAAAAAGGGGCAAATGGCTAGGCAAACACGCACCCTCTTGGGCTTTTAAATGAGAATGAGTGCGCTTGCAAATACCCCGATTAGCTAAAGCGCCAAAAGCCACGATTTGAGCACCCTTTTCTTCTAAAACTTTAGCGCATTCCATAGCGGATTTTCCCGTAGTGATGATGTCCTCACACACTAAAATTTTTTCGTTTTTTTTGACTTCAAAACCACGCCTTAATGTCATGGTATTATCCACCCTTTCAGTGAATATAAAACGCACGCCCAAAGCCCTTGCAAGCTCATACCCAGCCAAGATCCCCCCAATGGCAGGCGAGCACACGCATTCAATATTCAAATGGGCTTCTTGGATTTGTTTGGCTAATTCTAGCGCTAATTGTTCGGCTAGTTTGGGATCTTCTAAGACTTTAGCGGATTGCAAATAATAATTGGAATGAAACCCACTGCTGAGCAAGAAATGCCCCTCTAATAGCGCTTGAGCGTTTTGATAACATGCCTTAATATCCATGGTTTAGACCTTTAAGATCGCGTCTTCTTTGTTTTTCACGCTTTCATCAATTTTTTTAATGGCTTCATCGGTGATTTTTTGGATCTGCTCTTGGGCTTTTTTGCTTTCATCTTCGCTGATTTCTTTGTCTTTTTCTAATTTTTTCACTTGGTTGTTAGCGTCTTGGCGGATATTCCTCACAGCCACTTTAGCCTTTTCGCCCATCGCTTTGGCGTCTTTTGCGATGAGTTTTCTTTGATCGGTTGTCATGGGCGGGAAAAAAAGCTTGATCGTTTCGCCGTCGTTATTAGGATTGACGCCAATATTGGCTTCTTGAATGGATCTTTCAATTTCTTTGAGCAGGTTTTTTTCCCACGGGCTGATTTGAAGGGTGGTCGCATCCAAGCTCATCACGGAGCCGACTTGATTTAATGCCGTGGGCGTGCCGTAATAATCCACTTTAATGTGATCTAAAATATTGACTGAAACTTTCGCGCTCCTTAGAGTGGAAAAATCTCTGTTTAAAGCTTGAACGCTTTTTTGCATCAAATCTTTGGTTTCGTTATAAATGGCTTGTAACATTATTTTTCATCCTTTTTTTGGTTGGTATGGGCGTTGGTTTGTGTTGCATGCGTTTTAGGCTTTTGGTGGGTGGTTGGGGGCGTTTTGGCGTTCTCTTTGGTTTTTTCAACACCCTTTATACCATTCTCTTTGGCGTCATTTTTTTCGTTCTCTTCATTCTTTTTGGGGCTTTCAACAGAAGGTGCTTTGGCTGGCTCTTTAGGGAGTTCGTTAGGCGTTTGTTGTGGCATTAAAGGATTAGTTGGGGCTTGCTCTAAAGGATTGAGCGTTGGGTTTAATGTGGGATTGAGCGTAGGGTTAAGCGTGCCGGTGGCAGGGACTAAGGGCGAAAGCTCTTTGTTGGTTTTGGTTTCATCTAAAATGCTTTTTCCGTATTCTTTGTTGTAAAAATAGCCCAAAGCGATGGTGTTGATGACAAATAATAGCCCTAAGAACATGGTCAATTTCGCCATAAAGCTTGCGGGCCCTTTAGCACCAAATAAAGAATCGTTGCTCCCGCTATAAGCCCCTAATCCGATGTTAGAACTTTTTTGCAACAAAACCACCACCACAATCAATACCGCTAAAACAATTTGTAAGCCTAACAGAGCGCTCGTCATAAACACTGATTCCTTAAATCCCTAAAATTTAGAAAAAATTACGCTTGATCTTATCTAAAATTTGCTAAGAATACACTAAAATCTAGTTTTAATTTCAAGCGTGGTGCGTTAAAGGCGGTGGTGTTGGACTCTTTTTATTCATTCAATCAGCTTGCATTCAATCAGCATTCATTCAATAAGCATGCCAAAACTTACCATCTTTTTGCCCATATCCAGCAACAAATCGCTATTCATCTTGTTCAATTTTTAAAACAAAAACATTACGCTAAAGTTTTGGATTTAGGATCAGGGAGTGGGGCTGTTTTTAACGCTTTAGAGCGGCAAAATATTGTGATTGAAGACTTTATCGCTTTGGATAATTCCATAAACATGCTCAAATTACACCCCACGCAATCTATTAACATTCAAAAAATCTCTTTAGAGCATGCGGATTTTGAAGAACATGTTTTTTGCGATTATGATTTGGTTGTGTCTTCTTCTTCTTTACAATGGGCAAGGGATTTAAAAAGCGTTTTAGAAAAAATCGCTCTTTCTAGTCAAGAGGTGGCTTTAGCTATCCATACGGATTTTAGTTTGCATGAAGTGCATGAGTTTTTAGGCACGCCTTCGCCTTTAAGGGATCTCAAAACGCTCAAATCCTTAATCAAAAACGCTTTTAAAAATTTTCAAATAGAATTAGAAAACAAGCGCTTCGCTCTTTATTTCAACCGCAAACAAGATTGCTTGAATTACCTTAAAAAATGCGGTCTTTTGGGGGGTTCAACGCTGAGTTTCAAGCAAAAAAAACATTTTTTTCAAAACATGGCGTTTGAAAAATTGAGCTATGAAGTGTTACTCTTTTCTGGGATCAAGCGTTCTTAAAAACCAAGATAAATTAAAATATTAAAATTAGGTGGTTACAATAACACTAACTAAAACAACGAGAAACAACATGCACAAAAAACGAGTCTTTTCAGGCATCCAACCTACCGGACAAATCCACTTGGGCAACTATCTAGGAGCGATCAAGCATTGGGTAGAGATGCAAGATGAATATGAAAACCTTTTTTGCGTCGTCAATTCGCATGCGATCACCCTACCCATAGATCCTGCATTTTTAAAATCCCAAACCTATGAGCTGGTCAAATTGCTTTTAGCTTGCGGGATTAGTCCTAAGCAATCGGGGTTATTCATTCAAAGTGAAGTGGATGAGCACCCGGCTTTAGCGTGGCTATTAAATTGCCAGGTGTCTATGGGGGAAATGCAACGAATGACGCAATTCAAAGACAAGTCTTTAAAAAACCCTAAAAGCGTGAATGTGGGGCTTTTCAATTACCCTATTTTGATGGCGTCAGATATTTTATTATACCAAAGCGATTTAGTGCCAGTGGGCGAAGATCAAAAACAGCATTTAGAGCTCACGCGAAACATTGCAGAAAAATTTAACAGGGATTTTGGGAATTGCTTTAAAGTGCCAGAACCTTTGATCGCTAAAGTGGGGGCAAGGGTTATGGGGCTAGATGATCCAAAAGTGAAGATGAGTAAATCGCATCAAGGGGCTAACCATGCGATTTTTCTTTTAGATGAGCCGGACATTGTTGTAAAAAAAATCAAAAAAGCGGCCACTGATTCTATGGGCGTTATTGCATTTGATGAAAAAAGAGAGGGGATTTTTAACCTTTTAAATATCTACATGCTTTTAAGCAATGAAAGCCCAGAAAAGATAGAAGAGCGTTTCAAAAATAAAGGCTATGGGGATTTTAAAAAGGAATTAGCTGAAGTAATGATCCAGGCTTTAAAACCTATCCAAGAAAGATACAAAGAAATCAGCGATGATGAGGTGAAAGCCGTTTTAAATTGCGGCACTGAAAAAGCTAGGCCCTTAGCGAGGGCGACTTACCAGAAGGCTAAAGAACTGATGGGGTTGATTTAGATGAAAATTTTAAGTTTATGGTTAGGGGTGTTTTGTTTCCTTAAGGCTACGCCTTATTTATACTTGGGCGAAGAGCCTAAATATAAAGACAATTTCACGCATTTTGAATACGCTAACCCTAACGCCAGAAAAGGCGGTGTTTTAAGAAATGACGCCATAGGGACTTTTGATAGCCTTAACCCTTTTGCGCTTAAAGGCACTAAAGCCGAAGGCTTGGATCTGATTTATGACACTTTAATGGTGCAAAGTTTAGACGAACCTTTTGCAGAATACCCCTTAATCGCTAAAGACGCAGAAGTGGCTAAAGACAATAGCTATGTGATTTTTACGATAGATAAAAGAGCGAGATTTAGCAATAACGCTCCCATTTTAGCGAGCGATGTGAAGTTTAGCTTTGATACGATCATGAAATTAGGATCGCCTATTTATAGGCAGTATTACCAAGATGTTAAAAAGGCGGTTATCTTAGACAAACACCATGTTAAATTCATTTTCAAAACCACTGAAAATAAAGAGTTGCCTCTCATTTTAGGGCAGTTGCAAATCTTTTCCAAAAAAGCGTTTCAAAAGGATTATTTTGAAAAAAACCCCTTACTCATTCCTGTTTCTAGTGGCCCTTATGTGATCGCTTCTTTTGATGTGGGTAAGAAAATCACCTACCAAAAAAACCCTAATTATTGGGCGAGGAATTTGCCTAGCAGAAAGGGGCAATTCAATTTTGATGAGATCAAATTTGAGTATTATAAAGACGAAACCATCGCTTTACAGGCTTTTTTAAGCGGGGCGTATGATTGGCGCATTGAAAGCACGGCTAAAATTTGGGCTAGGGGCTATGTGGGGAAAGCTATGGATAATAAAAAAATCACTAAATACCTCATAGCCCATAAAATGCCAAGCGGCATGCAAGGGTTTTTCTTCAACACGCGCCGGGAAATTTTTAAGGATAAAAGGGTGCGTGAAGCCTTATTTTATGCGTTTGATTTTGAATGGGCGAATAAAAATTTGTTTTTTTCGCAATACAAGCGTACCACCAGTTTTTTCAGCAACTCTGTTTATGCGTCCCCTCCACTCCCAAGCCCTGAAGAAAAAGTTCTGTTAGCCCCTTATGAAAAGAGTTTAGATGAAAGGGTTTTTAAAGAGCCTTATGTTGTGCCTAGAACCGATGGGCCTGATGTTTTGGGCGATAATTTGAGGGAAAATTTAAAATACGCTCAAAACCTTTTAAAAAGTGCGGGCTTTTCTTACAAAAACATGCGTTTGGTGGATAAGAATAACAAGCCGTTTAGTTTCACTTTGCTTTTAAACAGCCCAGCCTTTGAAAGACTGGCCCTAGCCTTTGCTAAAAACTTAAGGGTGTTAGGGATTGAAATGAAAATCCAAAGAGTGGATTTAAGCCAGTATGTCAATCGGATTAAAAGCTATGATTTTGACATGATTGTAGGAGTGATTGGTCAATCGTCTTTCCCGGGTAATGAGCAGCGCTTTTATTTTGGCTCTTTGAGCGCGAAAGAAAAAGGCACAAGAAATTATGCGGGAATCTCTAGTAAAGCGGTAGATGGTTTGATTGAAAAAATCATTAACGCTAAAGATTACAAGGAACAATTAGCTGCCATTCAAGCGATGGATAGGGTGCTGTTGTGGGGGTTTTATGTGATACCGCATTTTTATTTGCCTAATTACAGGATCGCAGCGTATAATTACATTGGCATGCCTGAAATCAGCCCTAGCTATGGATTTTCGCCGTATTTGTGGTGGATAAAAGAAAAGGATCTTCAATGATTGCTTACATCCTCAAACGCTTGCTTTTAATTATCCCCACTTTATTAGCCATCATGACGATTAATTTCTTTTTGATCCAATCGGCCCCAGGAGGCCCTATAGAGCAGATGATGGCTAAAATCAATAACACGCAGTCCAAAGAGATTCAAGGCGTTGTTAAAGAGCGTTCGTATAGGGCGTCTCAAGGGTTGGAGAGCGATTTGTTAGAAAATTTAAAAAAACTCTATGGTTTTGACAAGCCCATAGGGGAGCGCTATCTTCTCATGCTCAAAAAATATCTGCAATTTGATTTTGGGGAGAGCTTTTATCGCCAGATTAAAGTGATAGATTTGATTAAGGAAAAATTGCCCGTATCCATTTCGTTAGGGCTTTTTAGCACGCTTTTGATCTATCTTATTTCTATCCCTTTAGGGATTTTCAAGGCCAAACGCAATAACGAGCCTTTAGACGTGCTAAGCAGTGTGGTGATCATTGTCGCTAACGCTATCCCGGCCTTTTTGTTTGCGGTGGTGTTGATCGTGTTTTTTGCTGGAGGGAATTATTGGCATTGGTTCCCTTTAAAAAGGCTAGTGAGCGATAATTTTGAAAGTTTGAGCGCATTAGGCAAAATCAAAGATTATTTATGGCATATCACCTTGCCCGTTCTTTGCATTTCTTTAGGGGGTTTTGCAAGCCTTACGCTTTTAGTGAAAAACTCTTTTTTAGATGAAATGGGCAAGCTTTATGTACTGAGCGCTAAGGCTAAGGGCTGTTCAGTGGGGCGTATTTTTTATGTGCATGTGTTCCGCAATGCGATTTTATTAGTGGTGGCGGGTTTTCCGCAAGCTTTTTTGGGCATGTTTTTTAGCTCAAGCTTATTGATAGAGATTGTTTTCAGCCTGGATGGGTTAGGGCTTTTAGGGTATGAAAGCATTGTGAGTAGGGATTATCCTGTCGTGTTTGGTTCACTTTATATTTTCACGCTTTTAGGTTTGGTAGCGAGTTTGATAAGCGATTTGCTCTGCGTGGTGATTGACCCTAGGATTGATTTTGAAAAGCGTTGAGAGTAGGAATGAAAACTGAGATGAAATCTTCTTTAAAACTTTTTATGCGGCCTTTGTTGGTGGTTTTGGCGTTCATGTTGTTGTATGCTTTAGTGCATGCTGCACTTGGTTTTTATGTGAAAAAAGACAGCGCTCCAATAAGCCCAAATATAGAAGAAACCGAGACAGAGCGTCAAAACAGCACGCTTTCGCCCAAACAAGAAGAAGCCAACACGACCACAACCGCCACAGAAGAAAACCCCACCAAAGACACAGCGCCACCTTTAGAAACAGCCACGCAAGAAAAAGAAACTAAACAAGAGATTAAACAAGAGCAAGAAAAAGAAAACGAGTCTAAACAAAACAGCGTCTCGCCCGTTCAAAACAACCAAAAAACCCCTACAACCCCCTTAATGGGAAAAAAACCTTTAGAGTATAAGGTCGCAGTCAGTGGCGTGAATGTGCGTGCTTTTCCTAGCACAAAAGGTAAAATCTTGGGATTGCTTTTAAAAAATAAAAGCGTGAAGGTTTTAGAAATCCAAAACGATTGGGCTGAAATTGAATTTTCTAATAAAACAAAGGGCTATGTGTTTTTAAAACTTTTAAAAAAGGCTGAATGAAAGAATAATGAAATTAAAATCTTTTGGGGTTTTTGGAAATCCCATTAAGCATTCCAAATCGCCCTTAATCCATAACGCTTGTTTTTTAACTTTTCAAAAAAAATTAGGGTTTTTAGGGCATTACCACCCCATATTACTCCCTTTAGAAAGCCGTATCAAAAACGAGTTCTTGCATTTAGGATTGAGTGGGGCTAATGTAACCTTACCCTTTAAAGAAAGGGCGTTTCAAATTTGCGATAAGATCAAAGGTATCGCGCTTGAATGCGGAGCAGTCAATACGCTTGTTTTAGAAAATGATGAGCTTGTGGGTTACAATACCGACGCTTTAGGGTTTTATCTTTCTTTAAAGCAAAAAAACTATCAAAACGCTTTGATTTTAGGCTCTGGGGGGAGCGCTAAAGCCCTAGCGTGCGAATTGAAAAAACAAGGCTTGAAAGTGAGCGTGTTAAACCGCTCTGCTAGGGGATTGGATTTTTTCCAACGCTTGGGCTGTGATTGTTTTATGGAGCCTCCTAAAAGCGCTTTTGATTTGATCATTAACGCCACTTCAGCGAGTTTGAATAACGAATTGCCTTTGAATAAAGAGGTTTTGAAAGGGTATTTTAAAGAGGGCAAGCTCGCTTATGATTTGGCGTATGAGTTTTTAACGCCCTTTTTGTCTTTAGCCAAAGAGTTAAAAACCCCTTTTCAAGATGGGAAAGACATGCTCATCTATCAAGCTGCTTTAAGTTTTGAAAAATTCAGTGCTTCTCAAATCCCTTATTCAAAGGCGTTTGAAGTCATGCGAAGTGTTTTTTGATGCAAGGGTTTTTAAGAAGCCTGTTTTTTGGGGTTAAAAAGATCCCTAAACCATTCGCCCCTCTAATAGAAAGGGGCGTTTTAAAAGAAGCGGTTGGATTCAACAAGGAGTGCTATTTTTTAAAAGAAGGCTTTGATATAGGTAGGATTGAATGGGCAGAAAATAAGGCGTTTTTCATTTCTTTAGCGAAAAATTACCCTAAAGATCCTTTAATCAAAAACTTACCCCCATCTTTTAAAACAGACGCTTTGATTTTATGCCAAATAGAATGTTCTAAAAAACGCCCCATAGCCTTTTTTAAAGCCGCTCTTTTTGATGTGCAAGACACGATGATAGCTTACTTGGCTAAAGAAAAAAACCAGATTGTGGCTATCCCTTTTAAAGAGCCTTTTAAAAAACCTGTTTCTTTAAAGCACAGCCAAAGATCCTTATTAGAATTGCCCAGGCATTGCGTGGTAAAGATCGATCTTAAAAAGCGTGAAATCAGCGAAATTTTAGGGGCTTTAGAAGACCCTTTAATAGATGAAAACCTTTCTTTAAGCCTTTTTGACAGGATTAAGGATTTTTCAAAAGATTGTTTGAATTTAGCCCAACATTACGCGCAACTCAAAGAGAGCGATTTTAAAGACAGGATCAATTATTCTCACATCCCTTTTATCACCATTGACCCCAAAGACGCTAAAGATTTTGACGATGCGATTTTTTATGATCAAGAAAAAAGGGTTTTGTTTGTGGCGGTTGCTGATGTGAGCGAATTTGTGCCGAAACATTCCAGTTTGGATAAAGAAGCTAGGCTTAGGGGCTTTAGCGTGTATTTCCCTAACAGCGTCTATCCCATGTTGCCTTTGAGTTTGTCTCAAGGGGCATGCTCATTAAAAGCGTTTGAAAAACGCCTGGCTTTAGTGTATGAAATCCCTTTAGATAATTTGAAAAACGCCCGATTATCTCAAGGCGTCATTGAAGTTAGGGCTAATTGCACTTATGAAGAAATCAATCATTTTTTAAGCGCTAATCAAAGCTCTTTAGATAAAGATTTGCAACAAAGCCTTTTGGGGTTTTTAGAGATGGCTTTAAAGTTAAAAAAGGAGCGTTTAAAAAAGGGGTTTAATTTCAATTCCTTTGAAAACAAGCTGTATTTAAATAAAGAAGGGCGTATAGAAAAAATTGAAACGCAACAAGAAAGCGATGCACACACTCTTATAGAAGAAGCCATGCTCTTAGCCAACCAGTCTAGCGCGAGGTTATTAGATGAGCATTTTCACAATAAGGGGATATACCGCACCCATAAAGAGCCAAGTTTGGAGCAGCAAAAACGCCTTTACGCCAAGCTTTTTGATTATGAGATTGTTCGCCCTAAAAACATGGGCTTTTTTCCTTTTTTAGAGCATGCCTTAAAGATAGCCAAAGAAAAGAGTATAGAAAGAGAAGTTTCACGCCTAATCATCAAGTCTCAAAATTTAGCCCTTTATAGCCCCATGCAAGAAAGCCATTTTGGTTTGGGGTTTGCCAGCTATACGCATTTCACTTCGCCCATTAGACGATACAGCGATCTAGCCTTACACAGGCTTTTAAAAGAATTATTATTCCATCAAGCTAAAGGCTGTTCGTATTTGTTAGAAGAAACGCCTGAATTATGTTCTGAATTGAACGCTTTACAAAAAAAGGCCGCTTTGATTGAAAGGGATTTCATCAAACGCAAATTCGCCCGCTTGGCTTTAGAGTTTTTAGAAAAAGAGTTTTTGGGCGTGGTTTTAGAGGTTAAAGATTGGGTGGTGGTGGGGTTAAAAGAATTAATAGGGCTTAAAGTTTTAATCAAAACGAACAAGGTTTTTAAACCTTTAGAAAAGGTGCGCGTTACAATCACGCATGCGGATTTGATTTTAGGGCAAGTTATAGGCGAAATCACAGAAAGGATCAAAGAGCATGTATCGTAAAGATTTGGACCATTATTTAAAACAACGACTCCCTAAAGCGGTGTTTTTGTATGGGGAGTTTGATTTTTTTATCCATTATTACATTCAAACGATTAGCTCGCTTTTTAAATGCAATAACCCTGACACAGAAACTTCGCTTTTTTATGCGAGCGATTATGAAAAAAGCCAGATTGCGACCCTTTTAGAGCAGGATTCTTTATTTGGAGGGAGCAGTTTAGTCATTTTAAAACTGGATTTTGCGCTGCATAAGAAATTTAAAGAAAATGATATCAATCTTTTTTTAAAAGCTTTAGAGCGGCCTAGCCATAACAGGCTTATCATAGGGCTTTATAATGCTAAAAGCGACACCACCAAATACAAATACACTAGCGATGCTATCGTTAAATCTTTCCAAAAAAGCCCCTTGAAAGATGAAGCCATTTGCGCACGCTTTTTTACCCCTAAAGCTTGGGAGAGTTTGAAGTTCTTGCAAGAAAGGGCTAATGCTTTACATTTAGACATCAGCGGCCATCTTTTAAACGCTCTTTTTGAAATTAATAACGAAGATTTAAGCATTTCATTTAACGATTTAGACAAGCTAGCGGTTTTAAACGCACCCATCACTTTAGAAGACATTCAAGAATTAAGCTCTAATGCGGGGGATATGGATTTGCAAAAGCTCATTTTAGGGCTTTTTTTGAAAAAAAGCGTGCTTGATATTTATGATTATTTGTTAAAAGAGGGCAAAAAAGATGCGGATATTTTAAGGGGGTTAGAGCGGTATTTTTACCAGCTTTTTTTATTTTTCGCCCACATTAAAACGACCGGTTTAATGGACGCTAAAGAGGTTTTAGGCTACGCTCCTCCTAAAGAAATTGCCGAAAATTACGCTAAAAACGCCCTGCGTTTGAAAGAAGCCGGCTATAAGAGGGTTTTTGAAATTTTTAGGTTATGGCACATTCAAAGCATGCAAGGGCAAAAGGAATTGGGCTTTTTGTATTTGACCCCCATTCAAAAAATCATTAACCCTTGAAAAATGAACTGGTTTTGAGCTTTAATATTCCAATAAAACTCAATTTAATCCAAAAACAAGCGAAAGCAAGGTATAATCAAAAGTTTTTTAGACCTTGCTCTTTTTTAGTAAAAAAAGGGCTATACAACCACAAGGAGAATGGATGAGGCATTATGAAACGATGTTTATTCTCAAACCTACTTTAGTAGAAGAAGAGATTAAATCCAAAATTGAGTTTTACAGAGAAGTGATCACTAAGCACCACGGCGTGATTGAAACGAGCCTGGATATGGGCATGCGTAATTTGGCTTATGAAATCAAAAAGCATAAAAGAGGCTATTATTATGTGGCGTATTTCAAAGCGGAGCCGTCAATGATTTTAGAGCTTGAACGATTGTATCGCATCAATGAAGATGTGTTGCGTTTCATTGTGATCAAATACGAAAGCAAGAAAGAAGTGGAAGCGTGGCATGCGTTAGTGGATAGGGCTAATAAAAAGCCACCGCACGCCAAAGAAAAACACGAAAAAACCGAACACACGCATTCTAACCACACAGAGGAAGCAGAAAGCGTAGGATCTCATAGCGAATAAGGGCTTATCATGTTTAATAAAGTGATTATGGTAGGGCGTTTGACCAGGAATGTGGAGTTGAAATATTTGCCTAGCGGTTCGGCTGCGGCTACAATAGGTTTAGCCACAAGCAGGCGTTTCAAAAAACAAGACGGCACGCTAGGCGAAGAGGTGTGCTTCATAGATGCGCGTTTGTTTGGGCGAACGGCTGAAATCGCTAACCAGTATTTAAGCAAGGGTTCAAGCGTTTTGATAGAAGGGCGTTTGACTTATGAGAGCTGGATGGATCAAACGGGCAAAAAAAATTCCCGCCACACCATCACAGCAGACTCGTTACAATTTATGGATAAAAAGTCAGACAATCCCCAAGCAAACGCTATGCAAGATAGCGTAATGCATGAGAATTTCAACAACGCTTATCCTACTAATTATAACGCTCCTAGCCAAGATCCTTTTAACCAAGCCCAAAGTTATGCGCAAAACGCTCACGCTAAAGAGAATTTACAAGCACAGCCGTCCAAGTATCAAAACAGCGTGCCTGAAATCAATATTGATGAAGAAGAAATCCCCTTTTAAGGGTTAAAATTAAGGAGAAATTATGGAAAGAAAACGCTATTCAAAACGCTATTGCAAATACACTGAAGCTAAAATCAGCTTTATTGACTATAAAGATTTAGACATGCTCAAGCACACGCTATCAGAGCGCTATAAAATCATGCCAAGGAGATTGACAGGCAATAGCAAAAAGTGGCAAGAAAGGGTGGAAGTAGCGATCAAAAGAGCCCGCCACATGGCTTTAATCCCCTACATTGTGGATAGGAAAAAAGTCGTGGATAGCCCTTTTAAACAGCACTAAATGTTTGATTAGGGCTAATAGGGGGCATGCCCCCTTTAATCTTATTTAATCTTATTTAATCTTATTTAATCTTATTTAATCTTATTTAATCTTATTTAATCTTATTTAATCTTATTTAATCTTATTTAATCTTATTTAATCTTATTTAATCTTGGCTTGGTTTTTATGGAGCGCTAGAGGTAAAAACGATAAAAATCCCCTTTAAAACCACCCAAGCAGAAATCCCAAATGTCTTTAGCGTTTGGGCGCTTCATTCACAAAATGAAAAAAGCTTGATTTTGGCGGTGATTTCTTAAGCGTTATTAGGGGGTTTAGTGGGAATGTTATTCCAAAATACCCCCTTAAGAGTCTTGCAGCCAAATCTAAAACGATCCCACCAAGTTAAAAAACCCCCATTTTTATCCCTATTAAATCCCATTTTAAACCCTTTTTAATATTGAGAATTTTTCCAAAACACCCAAAAACCTTTTTTTTTTTTTTTTTTGAAACAACAAAATGCCAAATTAGTGCAAAAATCTTACCAATTCATACTATAATTAACGAGATCTTGTGATAAGATTCCCAATTTAATTTAAAAAGGAGAAAACATGAAAAAAACCCTTTTACTCTCTCTCTCTCTCTCTCGTTTTTGCTCCACGCTGAAGACGACGGCTTTTACACAAGCGTAGGCTATCAGATCGGTGAAGCCACTCAAATGGT